>JBCBZB010000047.1:0-37242 GCA_039815565.1 Planctomycetota bacterium | reverse complement strand
CCCAACCGCTTGTGCACAAAAATTTCCCCTCCGGGTGCTGGGGGCTCGCCTGCTTGCCGGTCGCGGGGCTGACTCGGTCAGCCCCCCGCTCGGCTCGAGCCTCTGGATCAGCGGCTGCCGGCGGTCGCGTCGAGCGCCGAGGCGACTCGGACACGCCACTCGGCGTTCAGCGGGGCGCGGCCGAGGGCCGTCGCCGCAGCTTGGCGCAGCTCGAGGTCGAAGTCGCCGTTCTCGGCAATCGATAGCAGCGGCTGAGCCGCGAGGCCAGCAGCCTCAGAGTCACCACTCCGCTCCAGGATCAGTCCGACAGCCTGAGTCGCAGCCTGACGCAGGTTCGTCGGGGTCTCTTCGCCAGCGGTCGCGAGACCAACCAGGGTCGGGACGTGGCGAGCCGAGCCGGCGTGGCCAAGGGCGAGCGCCATCTGAGTGGCGATCTCCGGACGACGGTCGAGCTGGCGCGCGACGGCGTCACCGGCAGCGGTCATGTCGACACCGGCGGAACCCGCACGCTCGATGGCCGCAGCGGCCGCGAGAGCGAAGTTGTCCGGGACCTGGCGGGCCTCGTCAAAGTCACCGAGGGTGTCGGTCAGCAGAGCGCGGAAGCTCTCGGCGTTGACGTCGCTCGGCACCTCGACGATGTCGAGCTCCGAAGCCTCGAACTCCGCGGTCGCATCCTCACTCAGCTCGAGCAGGGTGTGGATCGCAACGTTGCGGGCACCGGCGTTGCGGCAGAAGCGCGCGACGGTGGCGGCCTTCTCGGTGTCGGCCGAGACCAGGACCAGATCGATCAGACGGTTGCGGTTCAGAGCCTCGACCGCACCGATCTCATCGGCGGCGAGGGTGAGCTGCAGACCGCGGACGTCACAGGCAGCAGCCGCGAGCTCGCGGACACCCTGCGACGGGTCGATGATCAGGACCGAGTGAACGCTCTCCTGCTGGACCGCGCGGGTCAGCGCGTCAACGAGCGAGTCGTGGTCGCTGACTTCGTCGGCCGATTCGATCGCGAACGGCAAGAGCGTCGCGGCGCCGTAGCGGTCGACAATGCTCGGGCTGGAGAGGTAGGAGTTGAGCTCACCCACTGACTTCTCAGCCAGCTTCTGCCCAGTGCTGGCACGTGCCGTGTCCACGTCCGCAGCAACCGACATCGCATCCGCCTGGGCGACACCCAGCGCAAAAGCCGCGGAGCGCAGCGAGTCAACGTCGTCGCCATCGAGCGAAACGTCGTCGACTTGTGCCAGCTGCGACGAGTAGGTCGCTTCCAGCATCTGCAGCGCCGGCTCCGAACCAGGGCGCAGGGCCAGGGCCTGGAGTGCGTGGTCCTTGGCGACCTCGCTGTAGTAGAGCTCAGCCGGGACTTCGCGAGCCACCAGCGCGTTGTCCTCAAGGGACCAGACGACCGGCGAAGGAATCAGTTGCTCGACGTCGAGGTTCAGCGACTCGCGAGCGGCGGCGAGGTGCAGCTCGGCCGCGTTGCCACCTTCGACCCCCATGTTCGCCAGCGCACGACGCGCCGCGACCTGCAGCGTCTGGCTCTCGTCGGCACTGACGACACTGGCCAGGGCAGGAGCCGCACGACGATCACCGATCTGGCCGAGGGCCAGGATCGCGGCGCTGCGGGTCCGGAGGTCCGAGCTCTGGAGCGAGGCGCTCAGCGCAGGAACTGCTTCGTTGCCGAGGCGGATCAGAGTCGCGATCGCGAGGTCGGACTTGCGACCGGCGTTCGGGTCCGAAGCCAGGCCGAGCAGCGCCGGGACGGCGAACTCTCCGTAGTTGGCGCGGATGCGACGAAGACCTTCGCTGTGCTCTTCGGTGCTGTTCGAGACAGCGAGCGCAACGGCTTCACGGATGCCAGCTTCGTCCTGCGAACGCTCGACCGTAGCCGGGCGGGCGCGGCGCAGCAGCGCGTTCGCGATCGACGCGAACTCACCACCTTCACCCATCAGGATCTGGAAGTCGGCTTCGCCAGCAGCCTTCCAGATCGCGGTCGCGTCCTCGGAGCTGATCGCATCAGCATCGAGGCTTTGAAGCATCTGGAGCGCGGCGTCGACCTCGGTCGCACGCAGCTTGCGCACGGCATCCCGGAACGTGTCGGCCGGCGACTGGGCGGTGACAGAAGAAGCCACGCCGAACAGCGAGGCAGCGATAAGAACGGATCGTGCGAGGGGCTTGGCCATGAACGGAAGTCTCCAGGAACGACGCCCGGGTCCCGACGAGACGACCGCCGCACCCGATGAGGGAACGGAAACGACGGTGCGTACGCGATGGAACGCAACGGAACGAAGTCTTAGTGTCGCCCGCTGTGTTCCTGAGGGGTCGCGGTCTCGTTGGACACCTCGGGGGAGCAGGCCGGGAAGCATACACCGTGATCGGTCGAATCCGCCGATTCCAAGGCCGAAACCGTCGGAACCGTGCCCGCCATGAGCCAGAAGCAGAAAATCTTGATCGTCGACGACCAGCGAGCAGTCCGTGAGGAGCTCGCCTACGCCCTCGATTTCGAAGGGTTCGCCTGTGCCGAGGCCGCCGATGGCAAGGAGGCTCTCGAGGCCGCCGAGGACCCGGAAATCGCCCTCGTCCTGCTCGACATCAAGATGCCGGGCATGGACGGGCTCGAGGTCCTGACCACGCTCAGAGAGAGACGCCCCCGCCTCCCGGTCGTCATGATCTCCGGGCACGGCGACGTCGAGACCGCCGTCGTCGCGATCAAGCGCGGCGCCCAGGACTTCCTCCAGAAGCCCTTCGACACCGATCGGGTGATCGTCTCGGCCAACAACGCGCTGAGGGTCGCGGCCCTCCAGGAAGAGAACGAGTCCCTCAAGGACGAGCTGTCCGAGGAGTACCGCCTTCTCGGCGAGTCGCCGGTCATGCAGAGCCTCAAGGCCTTGATCGAGCGCGCCGCCCCCACCGAAGCGCAGGTCCTGATCACCGGCGAGAACGGCACCGGCAAGGAGCTCGTCGCCCGCCAGATCCACGCCCGCAGCAAGCGCCGCAAGGGGCCGTTCGTCGCGGTCAACTGCGCCGCGATCCCGGCCGACCTGATCGAGTCCGAGCTCTTCGGTCACGAGAAGGGCGCGTTCACCGGCGCTCACATGGCGCGGGTCGGCCACATTCAGGCCGCGGATGGCGGCACCTTGTTCCTCGATGAGGTCGGCGACCTCGCCCAGGCGGCCCAGGCGAAGCTGCTCCGCGCCCTTCAAGAACGGACGATCACCCGTTTGGGCGGCCGCGAGTCGATCTCGGTCGACGTCCGAGTCCTCGCCGCGACCAACCGCGACCTCGAGGCGATGGTCGAGTCGGGCGAGTTCCGCGAGGACCTCTACTACCGGCTGAAGGTCCTGCCGATCGAAGTCCCCCCGCTGCGCGAGCGGCACGACGACATCGAACTCCTCGCTCACCACTTCGTGCTCGAGGCTTCGAAACGGAACGGCCTGTCAGTGCGCAAGCTCGGCAAGCCGGCACTCGAACAGCTCCGACGATCGAGCTGGCCCGGCAACGTCCGTGAGCTCCGGAATCTCTGCGAGGCGGTCGCAATCCTGACCGATGGCGAGTCGATCGAACCCGATCAGATCGCTGAGATGCAGAAGGGCTCGTCGCGCGCTGCGCGGGACGGCGACTTCTTCACGTTGCCGACGCTGGAGGAGTTCCGCGCGGCGACGGAGAAGGAGTTCATCCGCCGGAAGCTCGACGAGAACTCGAACAACATCAAGCGGACCGCCGAGCGCATCGGGATCCAGCGGTCGAACCTCTACAAGAAGCTCGACCGCTACGGCCTCAAGTGAGGCTGCCCGCGAGGACGGGCCTCCGAACCAGACGTGACAACGCCCGAGGGCGGGCTCACTCGCCGTGAGGCGGGAGCGTCAGGGTCATGCCCGGACGGATCGTGTTCGACGGCAGGTTGTTTGCCTGACGAATCTGCTCGGCGTAAGCCTCAGCGCTGTTGGCACCGACGATACCCTTGGCGATCGCCCAAAGGCTGTCACCCGGCTGGACCGTGTGGGTCGACCGCGCCGTCGAGTTGTCAATCGGCCCCGGATCGACGACGCCGCCTTGATCGCGCGAGGAACGACGACTCGCCGGACCGACGCTCCGGCGCTCCTGCGCACTGGCGAGAATCGTCTCTTCCTCGACGAACGGCATCAGAAGCGACGTGCCCGGAAGCACGTTGTCGCGATCGACCGACTCGTTGAGCAAGTGGATCTCGTCCGGATCGTGACCCGGAGCGTAGACCACGCAGAGGTCCTCGAACGAGTGGCCCGCCGTGACGTCGACCTGACGGTAGTACTGCCCATCCCAAGTCTGAATGACCCGGTTCGGGGCGTAGTTCATCACCTGGGTGATGACGATCACCGGCTCCGGAGCCGGCTCGACGACCTCGCTCTCGCCGCCTTCGCCCTCGACACCCTCGCCATCAGGGGCCTGCTGCTCGCCCTGAGAGTCTTGGGTCGGGTCGATGAACTCCCCGCTCCCACCGCTCTGCGGGTCGTCGAAGAAGTCGACGAGCTCGTCCTGCTGCGGCTCCTGAGAGTTGACTTGGCCGTTCTCGCCAAAGATCACGGCGACACCGACGATCACTAGCAGGATTGCCGTGACGCCGTAGACGAGCATCGATTCGCTGCGCTTCATGATTCCCTCCCTGGCGACGAGCCGCGATCGACGCAGGCTTCGTGCGAAGGCATTGGTAGTCTGATTCTTGGGTGTGAGACCCGAGTCGACGGACCATGTCGGTCGGAGTCCTCACGTGCAGCCGCCCAGCTGCATCCCCGGAGTCTACGGTCGACCGAGGGCAAGTAAAGCGCGAGCAACGATTCGTCGCGCGGACCCGCAACGGCTGAGGAATCGGCTCGAACTTCGTCGAACCCGGGGCGACACCGATGGAATCGCGCCCGACCGATCCGTAGGCTACGGGCCCGTTGGCAACTACCGACGGGATCCGCGTTCGACACCTTGGGAGCCGGGCCACCAGTGCCTCCAATCGGCCCTCCCCAACCTGGCTCTGGAGCGCCGTTTGCGCGCTCCTCCTGCCTCTGCTCGGCAGTTGCGGCGTTCTCGGATCGAGCTCCCCGGGCTTCGAAGAAGAAGAACTCGTCGACGTGATCCTCGTGACGGCCGACGGCGGGAGCTGGCGTGTCACGACGGCACCTGACCTGACGCCGGCCGAGTTTGCCGACCAGGCCGAGGGCAACGAGAAGCTCGCCAGCCCCGGCCAGATGCGCCTCTTGCTGGACGCACTGGCCGACGAGGGCTTCTTCGACGACGCCGAGGATATCGCTCCGGTCTCCGGAGGATCTCTGACCGTGCGATTCACAGCCGAGAGCCGCGACGAGGACGAACCGTCGCTCTACACCGTGACCCGGCCGCTGACGGACTTTGATCGGGCACGGAAGTACCGGCGCTACATCGACACGTTCCACAACGAAGGGTTCAACAAGATCACACAGCTCCGCCCGTCGACCGACCCGCGGTCGGTGCTGCGGAACTTCCAGCGAGGCAACCGATGACGCGCGCTCTCGCCGTCGTCCCAGTTCGCGTCGGCTCCAGCCGCCTGCCGGGCAAGGCTCTGCTCGACGAGACCGGTCAATCGCTGTTCCTGCACACCTTCGCCCGGGCGCGGGATGCGCAGAAGTTCGCAGCGGCGGTGGTCGCCACCGACGACGACCGGATCGAGGAGGCCGCGACGAAGGCCGGAGCCCGAGTCGTCCGCACCAGCCCTGACTGCCGCACTGGCTCGGAACGCTGTGCCGAGGCGCTGACCCGGCTCAGGGATGCGGGCGAGGACTTCGAGTTCGTCGTCAACCTGCAAGGCGACTGGCCCGAGGTAGCCTCCGACGACCTGGACGCGCTGGTCTCGGCTCTCGAGTCCGGCGCCAAGACCGCGACGCTCGCCTCGGTGCTCGACGAAGCGAAGGCCGACGACCCGAACGTGGTGAAGGTGGTGCGCGACCGTGAACAGCGCGCCCTCTACTTCTCCCGCGCGGCGATTCCGTTCGCCCGCCCAGAATCCCAGCGCGGCGACGACTCCGACGCCCCGCGCCCGAACCGCTACCGACACATCGGCGTCTACGCGTTCCGATCCGAGATCCTGTTGGCCCTGCCTGACCTTCCCTCCTCCGGCCTCGACACGCTCGAGGGCCTGGAACAACTCAAACTGCTGGAGCACGGCATCCCGATGCGGGTGCTTCTGGCGTCGAACGATCCCTGGGGCATCGAGGCCCGCCCCGACTACGAGGCCTTCGTGAAGCGACAGACGGAGGTCCGCCGATGACCAAGTACATCTTCGTGACCGGTGGCGTCGTCAGCTCGCTCGGCAAAGGCCTGACCGCTGCGGCGATCGGCTGGTTGCTCGAACGGCTCGGCTTCACGGTGTCGATGCAGAAGCTCGATCCCTACATCAACGTCGACCCCGGCACGATGTCGCCGTTCCAGCACGGCGAGGTCTACGTAACGGACGATGGCACCGAGGCGGACCTCGACCTCGGGCACTACGAGCGCTTCACGAACGCGATCGTCGACAAGCACAGCAACTACACGACCGGCAAGATCTACCGCAGCGTCATCCGCAAGGAGCGACGCGGCGACTACCTCGGTCGCACCGTGCAGGTAATCCCGCACATCACCGACGAGATCAAGGACGCGATCCGCAACGGCGCGCGCCCGGGAACCGACGTCGCGATCACCGAGATCGGCGGCACGATCGGAGACATCGAGTCCCTGCCGTTCGTCGAAGCCATCCGCCAGTTCAGCCTCGACGTCGATCCGAACGACTGCATCTTCATCCACCTGACACTGCTGCCGTTCCTGCGCGCGAGCGGCGAGCTGAAGACCAAGCCGACGCAACAGTCGGTCGGCGAACTCCGGAAGATCGGTATCCAGCCGCACATCCTCGTCTGCCGCACCGAGCAGCCGATGGAAGAGGGAATGGCCGAGAAGATCTCGCTGTTCTGCAACGTTCGCAAGGAAGCGGTCATCGAGGAACGCGACGTCGACTTCTCGATCTACGAGGTCCCGGTGAACCTGATCGAAGCCGGCCTCCACACGCAGATCCTCGATCTGTTGCAGCTCGAGCCCCGCAAGGAACTCGACGTCTCGGACTGGCGTGACCTGCTCGAAGTCGTCAAGCACCCGAAACACACGGTCGAGATCGCGGTCGCCGGCAAGTACATCGAGCTGACCGACGCCTACAAGTCGATCTACGAGTCGTTGACGCACGCAGGGCACAAGCACGCCTGCACAGTGCGCTTCCGCAAGATCTCCGCGGAACAACTCGTCGCACGCGGACCGGAGAACCTGCTCGCTGGAGTCGATGGCCTTCTGGTTCCCGGTGGATTCGGCGAACGCGGATTCGAGGGCAAGATCGCAGCCATCCAATGGGCGCGCGAGAACCGCGTGCCGTTCCTCGGCATCTGCTACGGCATGCAAGCCGCCGTCGTCGAGGCTGCCCGAAACCTCGCCGGCATCGAAGGCGCGACGACCTCCGAATACGACGCCGACTCGGAGCACTGCGTCATCGACCTGATGGAGGAGCAGAAGCAAGTGCACGACCTCGGCGGCACGATGCGCCTCGGCGCCTTCGACTGCACGCTCCAGGACGGCACGCTCAGCAAGGAGGCCTACTCGAAGGCCGCGATCTCTGAGCGCCACCGCCACCGCTTCGAGTTCAACAGCTTCTATCGGAACCGCCTGGTCGAAGCCGGCCTCGTGGTCGCCGGCGTGAACGAGCAACTCGACCTCGTTGAAGTCATCGAACTCCCCCGCGACGTCCACCCATGGTTCGTCGGGGTGCAGTATCACCCGGAGTACAAGACGAAGCCGCAGACCCCCCACCCACTGTTCCGCGAGTTCGTCCGCGCCGCCCTCGAGCGCCGCGTCGCGGCCAGCCCCGAGTAAGGCTGGCCCGAACAGCCTCAGCGGGTTTCGCTCAGAAAGCGCACCAGCTGCTCGTCACCGCGAAGAGCCGTCAACACCCGCTCCGCCATCTACTGGCAACCGGCATCAGTGAAGTGCACCGAGTCGTTGTATTGCTCGGCGTCGGCCGGGATGTGGTCGATCTCATCGGTCAGCACGACCTCGAGTTCGACGGCCAGGCGTCGGATCAGCTCGTTGCAGCGATCCATACCTTCGACGATGTCTTCGAGGCGTAGGAACGGGACGTAGAGCAACGCGGTCTTGGCGTTCTTCTGGAGCTCGGCTTCGCTCTGCCCCGCCCGCATGCGGTGGGCGAAGGTCGCGATCGCGACCGCGTCGGCGCGCTCCTTCGAACTCATGATCAGGGCTCGCAGGCGCGCCTCGAACTTCTCGACGATCGCGTCGAGATCGACCTCGATCTTTTCGACGTCTTCGCCGCTGCGACTGCTCAGGAGCAGGTTCTTCTCGATCAGCGAGAACAGCATCGAACGGCGGGCGAGCCAGCTGCGACTGAAGCTGACATCGAACCCCTGCTCCGCGGCCTGCTCGGCGGCGTCCTTCGAGAAGTCGTTCGTCGCGTGGTAGATGACGACGAGGTCGGGCTCGAGGTCCCGCATGCGGATCTCGAGGTTCTTCTTCGAGGATCCACTGTCGAAGCCCGCGGCCCCGCCGTTCACGTAGTCGACCGAACGGCCACCGAAGTGTCCGTCCAGACCTTGAGCGACGAGGTGCGGCCAGACTTTGTCGTCTGCACTGGCCTCGGCGCAGAACGTCGTCGAACCACCGAGGAACGCGATCCGGAGCCGCCCGTCGGGCTTGGGGACCTCGATCTCGGGTCCCCGGAACTGGCGCTGATTGATCGTGATCGAGCCGTTCTCGCCGACCGGCGGGACGCGCAGGCCGGACTCTTCGTCGATCTCGAACTCGTAGATCGGCCCAAAGGTCCCGTGCTTCAGGTAGTGACGGACGCGAACCGCAGCCTCGCCGGCCAGCAAGGCAGCAAACGTCGCGACGAGCATCAGGAGTACACGCACACGCAGGCTCGGGCGCTTGCGTGGGGTCTCCTTCTGGGGCTCGCTCGATTCGGCCATGAGCGAAGGCTACGCCCCGAAAGCCGGCGAGAGAGCCCCAGATCGACCAAGCCGGTGAAATTCCCACTGCGGTTTTCTCCGAGTGAGCCTGCAGACCGGGACCCAGACCGTATCCTGCGTGGTCCAGCCGCCATGGGTGAACAAGACATCCGAGTCCAGACCGACGAGAAGCGCCATCGCGCATTCACGCGGGCCATCCTGAACGACCTCCAGGCGCTCGAGCGCATGATCGAGCAAGGGATGATCGAGACCGGCGTCCGCCGGATCGGCGCCGAACTCGAGATGTTCCTCATCGACGAGGGAGGTGAGCCGAAGAACATGGCGATGCAGGTTCTCGATCGCCTGGACCACCCCGGGTTCACGACCGAACTCGCGCAGTTCAATCTCGAGACGAACCTCTCTCCTCGCGTCTTCGGTGGCGACTGCCTCCGCCGCATGGAGACCGAGATGCGGGAGAACCTCTTGCTCGCGCGCACCGCGGCCAAGGAGGAGGGCGGCAGCATCCTGCTGACTGGCATCCTGCCGACGCTGAAGAAGGCCCACCTCGGCCTCGACAGCATGTCGCCGAACGAGCGCTACCGGCACCTCAACGACGCGATCACGGCCGCGCGCGGCGGCGAGTTCTCGTTCCTGCTCAAGGGCATCGACGAACTCGACACGACGCACGACAACGTGATGCTCGAGTCGTGCAACACCAGCTTCCAGATTCACTTCCAGGTCGCTCCGCACGAGTTCGCCCGCTTCTACAACCTCGCGCAGGCGATCACCGCGCCCGTGCTGGCTGCGGCCGTGAACTCGCCGGTGCTGCTCGGCAAGCGGCTGTGGCAGGAGACACGAGTTGCGCTGTTCCGCCAGTCGGTAGACACGCGTTCGCGCTTCCAGCAGTCACGCGGCATCCGCCCGCGCGTCTCGTTCGGTGACCACTGGGTCGATGGATCGATCATCGACGTCTTCCGCGAAGACATCGCCCGCTTCCGTGCGGTCCTCGCGACCGAGGTCGAGGAAGACGCCCTGAAGCTCCTCAGTGAAGGCGGCGTCCCGAATCTCGACTCGCTGCGCCTCTTCAACGGCACGGTCTATCGCTGGAACCGGGCCTGCTACGGCGTCGGCAACGGCGTCCCCCACCTGCGGATCGAGAACCGTGTCCTGCCGGCGGGACCGACGGTTCACGACCAGATGGCGAACGCGGCGTTCTTCTTCGGCCTGATGTCCGCCCTCGCCGAGGAGCACCAGGACATCCGCGATGCGCTCGAATTCGACCATGCCAAGGACAACTTCACGGCAGCAGCTCGGACCGGGCTCCGGGCCCAGTTCGTCTGGACCGATGGCAAGGAGTACACCGCGCAGAAGTTGATCCTCGAGCACCTCGTGCCGAAAGCGAGAGAAGGACTCGAGCTCCAAGGCCTCGACCCGCAAGACATCGACCGCTACCTGAGCGTGCTCGAAGAGCGGGTCGAATCGGGCCGCACCGGCGCGCAGTGGATGCTCGACTCCCTGACCGCGATGAAGGGACGGGGAACGACAGAGCAGCGAACCTGCTCACTGGTGCGTTCGATGCGTGAGCTCCAGCGCAAGGGCGACCCCGTGCACACCTGGAAGAACGCAGACTTCACCGAAGAAACCGACTGGCCTCACTCGTACGTGCGGGTGAACCAGTTCATGACGACGGACCTGTTCACGGTCCAACCGAACGACGTCGTCGACCTCGCCGCCAGCCTGATGGACTGGCGTCACATTCGCCACGTTCCGGTAGAGGACGAAGAAGGCCACTTGGTCGGCCTCGTCTCCCACCGCACTCTGCTCCGCCTCGTCGGCAAGAACCTCCAGGCATCGACCGACGAGGGCGAAGAGCGAACGGTTGGCGACATCATGAAGACGAACGTCGTCACGGTGGCGTCCAACGCGCCGACCCTCGAAGCGATCCAGAAGATGCGCGCCCACCGCATCTCCTGCCTGCCGGTCGTGGATGGCGAACGACTGGTCGGGATCGTGACGGAGCGCGACCTGATCCACGTCGCCGCACGCCTTCTCGAACAGACTCTCCTCGATGCCCAGGGTTCGGGCGAATCGAACTGACGAACCCCTCCCCACGGACCGACACACCGAGACCTGATCCCCCAGCCGCACCTGATGGACCAACGTTCGACGACCGAAGACCCCGCGATCCAAGAGGCCCCTGCGACGTCCGCAGGAGCGACGACGACCGAGCAGCCCGACCCCTGGGTTCTCGGTCTGGAGAGAGTTCTCGCGGAGATCGACCAGGGTCGTCCCGGTCCGACCGTACTCGTCCAGGGCGGAATCCACGGGAACGAGCCCGGCGGAGTCCACGCGCTACAGCGGATCCTTCGTGACCTCGAGGAGCGAGACGTCGAGATCCACGGCCGACTCGTCGCCTGCGTCGGCAACCTCCGCGCGCTGCGCAGCAAACTTCGCTACCTCGCCGGCGACCTGAACCGCCGTTGGCTCCCCGGAGTCGTCGACCGTCTCGCCGCGCAAGACCCGCAACTCGACGACCCGGAGGACCAAGAGCAGCGGGAACTGCTCGAGCTCTACCAAAGGCTCGACGCTGAGCGGAGCGGTCCGATGGTGTTCCTGGACCTGCACAGCTCGTCCGCCGACGGCCCGCCATTCACCTGCATGGCGGACACGATCCCGAACCGCCGGGTCGCCGATCAGATTCCGAATCCGATGATCCTCGGCCTCGAGGAGTGCATCGACGGCGCGGTGATGGACTGGTTCAACCGCCGTGGCCAGATCGCTATCGCGTTCGAAGGCGGTCAGCACGACGCTCCGGAGACCATCGACAACCTCGAGGCCTGCACCTGGCTCGCGCTCGCAGCCGTCGGAGTCCTCGCGCAGAAAGACGTCGACATCGCCAAACACCGTCGGCACCTCAAGCACGTCTCGCGCGGCACCTCGCACCTGATCGCCGTGCAGAAGCGCCACGCGATCCGGCCGGAGGACCGCTTCGTGATGGTCCCGGGCTATGTGAACTTCCAGCCGATCGAGAAGGGCGAGCTGCTGGCCCAGGATGCGACCGGCGAAGTCCGCGCGGAACGCTCGGGCATGGTGCTGCTGCCGCTCTACCAGGGTCAGGGCAACGACGGGTTCTTCTTCGCCCGCGAGGTCCCCCGGTTCTGGTTCCGGCTGTCGATCTACCTTCGACGCCTGCGGCTCGGGCACCTGCTCCACTGGCTGCCCGGTGTGAATCGTGACAACGGCGACCCGCACTCGTTGATCGTCGACCCACGCATCGCGCGATTCTGGGTCGTGCAGGTGTTCCACCTGTTCGGATTCCGCCGCGAGCGAGCGCGCTCCGACGGTCTCCTCAGCTTCTCGCGTCGTCGCGCACGGTCCGAGAGCTGGACCGTGCGGCCCCGCCGCTGAGCGGCAGAGCCCGCGCGCTCAACGCTGGTAGACCTCGGTCGGTCCGACGCCGCCACCGACGACGAGGACCCGGCCGTCCTGCAGCGGAGTGAGCAACGGGAACAGTCGACCGACTTCCATATCGCCAGTCGGCTCGAACCGGTCCGGAGACGGCATGTAAACGTCGGCCGAGCTCGATAGTCCGATGTCGAGCCCAGCGCCCGAGAGGTCGATGCTGAGGCGGAAGCCTCCGGCGACCAGCACCTCACCCGAGGGCAGCATCGCGAGACCGGCACCCGCCCGACTCTCCGACAGTCCGCCGACCGTCGAGAACAGCCCGATGCCGAGCGGCCCGTTGCGGAACACCTGGGCGTCATCCCGCGTGCCGATGACGAGGTCCTGGATGTTCCCGGTCGTCAGGAACGTCGTGAAGTCGATGCTCAGGCCGCCGACCAGAAGCGCGCGACCGCCCGGGAGGGCAATCGCCGAGTGTCCGGCTCGAGCACCCTGCATCAGCGCTGGCAGGCCGAACGACCCAGTGGCCTGTGAGAAGCGGTAGGCGGTCGGAGACACCGTCGGAACGTTGACGACCGGCAGGAGCGTGAAGCCACCAGCGATCAGAACGTCTCCGTTCGTCAGCGTGGTCGCCGTGTGCAAGGCCCGCGGCTCGATCAGCGCCGGGCCCGGAGCGAACGTGTCCGTCGAAGGATCGAAGATCTCCGTGGTTCCGGAGATCGCCGTCAGCGTGCCGAGAGGATCGGCCAGGTCGATCGTCGGGATGCCGCCGGTGATCAACACGCGACCGTCACCGAGCAGGGCTGCTCCGTGCGCGGCGCGTGACTCGATCATCGTGAGGTTCGCGGTCGAACCGCTCGACGGATCGTAGATCGCTGCCGCATCGGTCGGCTGTCCGTCGAGCCCGAGGCCCCCGGTGAACAGAACTCGACCGTCGGCGAGCGCCGTCGATTGGCTGAGCAAACCAACGCCGAACGAGGCGCCAGCGAGCGAGAACGATTCCTTCTGACGGTCCCAGCGTTGAGCGGCAGGGCCGGAGCCACCGACGAAGAGCAAATCACCGTCGGCAGCGACGACCGAGGTTCCGCCGACGATCGGTAGAGCCGGCTCATCGGCCGCCGGCAGGAAGGTGCCAGACTTCTGCAGCGTGAGCTGCACGTAGTCCGACGTCTGGAAGCCGATGCCCGTGCCGTCCCCGGTCACGGCCTGCACGTAAAGCGGCAGACCCGTGAGCTCGGGTAGATTCGGGATGTTGAGAGTCGCCGTGGCCGACCCACTCGGCGCCAGCAGCCCAGCGAAGCCCGGAAACCCGAAGCTCGCCATGGCGAAGTCGTCGCTGATGTCGATCGTGACGTTGATGTCCTGCAGCGGAGTCGTCTGGAGTTCGAGCGCCAGGATCAGGACGTAGGGAGCTCCGGCCGGCCCCTCGAGAACGAACTCGGCCGGCCCCGGAATGGCGCCACCGAAACGGTCGAGCTCTGAACTCTGAGCGACTACGGGAGAGAGAGCGAGAAGACCGAAAGCAGCGGATTCGAGGAAGTGACGCATGGCGGGAGAAGACGAACCGTGGGAGGTCTCCCCGTGCCGATCGGACCCTCGTGCGACGCTCTCACGAGCCGATGCGACGAGAAGACTGGGGAGGAGCAGACTCGGTTCGAACAAAGCACGACGAAAGGAACAAGACCCGAGCACCGATTCGTCCCGAATCGCGCGGACGGGCCCGCTCGTCTGCGCCATCGATCTCTCCTTCGATCGATCGCCAGAACTCGATGATGCCGCAGGTTCAGCGACGAGACGTTCGTTTCCCCGAGCGGAGACCCGGCCAGGGTTCTTCCGTCGGCCGATCGCGCGTTCGGCCTGCTGGATCCGCTTGCCAACGCACTCGGACTCACGACCTCGGCCGGAGGCGAGGTCCGATTCGGTCGGTGAGCAACCGGGACTGCGCGGCTCTGGGTTCACCGTCGACGCCTCGCGATGCGGGATTCATCGCGACGAGTATCGCGAGTCCCTGAACGCCGGCGACCGGACGGCCCAGGGAGCCCAGCGGGCTCGCTCATGGGGCGCCCGGCGGCCGATTGGCCGCGCGGGCTGCCCGGTCCGACTCCGATTTTGTGAGAATGCCGGCAACGCGGGACTCGTCGGTGACGACTCCCCGCTGCCATGACCGGCCAACCGATCCCATTCGACCCGAGTTCCCTCCTCCGAGAGGAGGCCTTCGTCCGCCGTCTCGCCCGCGGCCTTCTGTTCGACGACCACGAGGTCGACGATGTCGTTCAGGAGACCTGGATGGCGGCGATGCGGAACCGCCCGGCCTCGACCGAACGCCGCTCGACGCGAGCGTTCCTGTCGACCGTCGTGCGGCGCAAGGCCGCGGACCAAGCTCGCACTTCTTCGCGACGTCGACGCCGTGAGACCTCGGCCGCCGAGCGATCCGGCACCGCCGTCGTCGAGGCGACCGACGAGGCGCTCGCCCGCGAAGAACTGCGGACGAGAGTCGTCGAGGCCCTCCGCCAACTCGAGTCTCCCTACCGGGAAGCGGTGACTCTCCGCTATCTCGAAGACCTCGAGCCGGCGTCGATCGCCGAACAACAGGGCGTCAACGCCAACACTGTTCGGAGCCAGATCCACCGTGGCCTGAAGAAGATCCGCGAGCAGCTCGATCGCAGCGAAGGCAACCGCCAGACCTGGTGTCTCGGCCTGGTGCCGCTGGCCCTCCCCCGCGCCAGCAGCGCCGTGATCGCGACGACCGCAACGACGGCCGGGCTGTCGATCTGGGCCAAGCTGATCGCTGTCCTGCTGCTCGCCACCGGCGCGGTGCTGGTCTGGCTTCCCGACGACGATCAGCCTGAAGACTCGGTCCCGAGATTCGCCAACGCGGTGGGCCTCGGTGACGAGAGCACGAATTCAGCCCGAGGATCCAACGACGACTCGGAAGGAGATGGCGGATCGAATGCGGCCGTCCGGGTGAACTCCGGCAGCCCATCCACTTCCAGCCAGCCGAGCGTGGGCGCGATCGACTCACGACTGACGGGCCGCCTGCTCGATCCCGACGGGCGACCGATGCCCGGTGCCACCGTGCAGTTCATCGCCCTCGACGGACCACGGATGTTCGTCGACGCGAAGGGGCTCTCCGGAGCGACCGCCATCACCGACGAAGAGGGGCGGTTCGAATCCCCTCCACTGCCCGCAACCTCGGACTGCTCGCTGCTCGCCGACAAGGGCGGCGATCTTCAGCAGCTCGTCCTGATCCCTCAGACAGTGGCCTACGGCACCGAAACGAATCTCGGTGACCTCCGACTCGAACCCCGAGGAACCGTCGACGGTCAGGTACTCGACGGCAACGGGCAACCGGTGGCCGGCGCCGAGGTCTTTGCGACCGACCTACCGCCACTCGCGCTCTCCGCTGTTCCGATCCAGCGATTCCATCCGCTGAACGGAGCGTTGTTCTTCGCTCCCCGACTCGGTGACAAGACTCCGTACCAACTCTCGCGTGCAGTCCGCACCATGCTGATTCGCATCGGCCGGAACACGATCCGAGACTTCGAGAGCGACAAACACCAACCACTGATCTTGAACGGGGACGGCGTGCTGCCGATCTGGGACGTACTGCCGATTCCTCGCACCTGGACCGACGACGAGGGACGATTCCGGCTGGGCAGTCTGCCGTCATCACCACAGACGATCGTCGTCGCAGCCCAAGGCCACCAGAGCCTGACCCGCGGTCCTGTGACGGTCGCCGAGCGCGAGTCCAAGAGTCTCGGCACGATGACCCTCCGCGATGCCTCGGAGCTGGAGGGTCTCGTTCTCGACGAGAACGACGCCCCATGCCAAGACGCCGAAGTCCGTGTCGCTCCGCTTGGCCTGGTCGGCTTCCGCGGTGTGACGCCAGTCTCAGCCCCCGTGCGGACCGACGAGCACGGACACTTTCTGATGGACAGCCTCGACCGCGGGCGCGTGCTGGTGCTCTTCCGTCGCGGCGCCGGCCACCAGTGGTCGGTCCATGGACCGGAGAGCGCCGACTCGATGGTCGAGCTCCGACTCGAACCGACGCTCGAACACGAGCTCGAATTCGAAGGGATCGAGGCGGACGAGATCGCCGAAGTAATCGCCCGTCCGACACCTCCCCTGGGCGAGCTGTCTGCGATCGGAGCCGCCGGTGCGGATCGCCCGCTGCCGTTCGAGATCCTCGGGTCGGACCGACTCCTTCTCTCCGGGCTCGAAGAGGGCACCTGGACGCTCCAGCTCGAGCTGCGAGGAGAACGCCGAATCACCCAGGTCATCGACGTTCCGACCCAATCCCGAACCCGCATCGAGGTCCCGAAGCTGCATCGTGCGGAAATCACCGTCGTCGACAGTGACGGTCGTGGAATCGCGGGCGCCGAAGTTCTCGTCCGCACGGACACGAACCCCGAGCAAGCTCGCATCCTCGCGAGCCACTATGGCCTCGCCCTCTGGGACGACTACCTGCCCGAGCAGATCGGCGTTACGGACGTCAACGGCCGACTGACGGTCGACGTCCTCCACGAGGGTGACGAGATCCATGCCTCGAGCCGCGATCACGGCATCGGCTCGGTCCTCTTCGACCCGGAGTCTCCGACCCGCATCGAACTCTTCGGCCAGGGCCATCTCCGAGGCCGTGTCGTCCTCAGGAGTGGAGACAGCGTGCCGTCGAACGGGTTGCGGGTCAGTATTCGCCCGGTCGCGATCGGTCATGAGGCACAGGCACTCGCGGAGGCCTCCAGTCAGGAGACGCCCCAGCCGGTGTTCGTCGCGGAGGCCGTGGAGTTCGACCGGGCGACGATTCCGATGACCAGCCGAGTGCTGCAAGTCGGTGAGGACGGGGTCTTCGAAACCCACGGTCTGCCACTCGGTCGCTACGAACTGGAGCTGATCCCGGGACTACCTCAGAGCCTCACGATTCTCGGTCTCTTCGAGTATGCACAGCGACGAGCGAGCATCTTCAGCTCGCGAACCGAACCGCTCGCCACGCAGCAGGTCGAAGTCCGCGAATCGGGCATCACCGAAGCCGAGCTCGCCTTCGACGACGGAGCAACCGGACTCGGCTCGCTCCGCGGCCGCATCCTCGCGAACGGTCAGCCGATGGTCGGAGCGCGCATCTACGTCCGGGAGGAGAGCCCAGCCGCTTGGGCGCCGAGATTCGAGAACGATCCTCGAGCGATCACGGATTCGAACGGCGAGTTCGAGATGCAGACGCTCGAAGCGACCGAAACCCGGTTCGGCATCTGCCCGGCCGGCCACGATGACATCGTCGGCCAGTTTCAGGAGACGATCCTCGGCGGAATCACCACGGATGCTCAGTGGTCCGTCTCCCTCGGCTCCGTGACGCTTCGCGCACTCGGTCCGGACGGCTCTCCACTGCCGAACCTTCCGATCCTCCTGCAGGCCGCGCGCCCCGACGGTCTCGAGGACCGGGAGTGGCACGAACTCATCGGCGAGCCGGGCTTCGAGCAGTTCCGTCGGGTCAGCGACCAATCCGGCCTGGTGACCTTCTCGGGCATTCGCGCGGGCGACTACCGGGCGATCTGCCAGCATCTGAAGGCCTCGTCCGAAGAGGCCCCGGTCTACGTCCGCCCTGGCGCCCTCGACTCGACGATCGATCTTCCGATCGGACTCGCCTGCGGGGTCGTCCTCAAGATCACCGATCCGTCGGGAATCCTCGCGACCGCAGGCCACGACCCGTCGCGAAACCTGATGTCCCGGGTGGCGCGAGTCGGAGTCGATCGATTCAGCTGGATCGGCCACTCCCTCGGCTCGCCCATCACCTGGTGGATCGACGAGCCGGGTCGCTACGAGGTCTTCTCCCGCATCGGAAATCAGGATCTCGTCCTGTCGACTCCGGAGATCGAGCTGCGAACGCCGACCGAATTCGGCGAACAACGGGTGATCGAAGCCGAGGTGATCGGCCTCCGGAACCGCTAGGGACCCGTTCCGAGGCGGAATTCCCTTCCCGGTCGCGGGGTTCGGCGCAGACTCGCTATCCTGCGCCGTCCCCTACGACCCCATGATCGGAATCGAGAGCTACGTGCTCGGAGCCTGGCAAGGCCCGAGCGGCAACACCCGCCCGCTGCACAACCCGACCACCGAAGAGGCGATCGGCGAGTGTGGCACCGGTGACCTGGACTTCCAGGCCATCGCCCGTCACGGCCGCGAAGTCGGCGGCCCGGCCCTGCGCGCCGTGGGTTTCGAGACCCGCGCCGCCTGGCTGAAGCAGCTGTCGAACGCGCTGCACGAGTGCCGCGACGAGCTGATCAAGCTCTCGGCGGAGAATGGCGGCAGCACGCGCGGCGACGCCAAGTTCGACATCGATGGCGCGACCGGCACGCTCGCAGCCTACGCCTCGATCGGCAAGCGCCTTGGTGATGGCAACACCCTGCCCGACGGGGACGGCATCCAGCTCGGTCGGACTGGCCGCTTCTGGGGCCAGCACATCCGCACCCCGCGCCCGGGCGTCGCGCTGCACATCAACGCGTTCAACTTCCCCGCCTGGGGCCTGGCCGAGAAGCTCGCCTGCTCGATCCTCGCCGGGGTGCCGGTGATCTCGAAGCCGGGCACCCCGACCGCACTCGTCGCCTGGCGGACTGCGAAGGCGATCGTCGACGCCGGCGTTCTCCCCGAGGGTGCGTTCCAGCTGATCTCCGGATCCACCGGCGATCTGCTCGATCACCTCGGACCGCAGGACTGCATGGCCTTCACGGGCTCGGCTGCGACCGGAGCGAAGCTCAAGGGGCACGCCAACCTGGTGAACACAAACTGCCGCGTCACGCTCGAGGCCGACTCGCTGAACGCCTGCGTGATCGGCCCAGACGTCGATGACTCGGCGGAGCTCTGGGGCGCCCTGCTCCAGAACCTCGTCGTCGACATGACGCAGAAGACCGGCCAGAAGTGCACCGCGGTCCGCCGCATCCTGGTGCCGGAATCGCTGCTGCCGACGCTCGCCGAAGAGCTGAAGGACCGACTCGCCCGAATCACCATCGGCGACCCGTCCGACGAAGAGACGCGCATGGGACCGGTCGCGAGCGCCTCGCAATTCGCAGACGTCCGCAAGGGCATCGACGAGCTCAAGGGCTTTTGCGATGTCATCTGCGGAGGCTCCGAGCCGGTGGCCGAGAAGGGGTTCTTCGTCGCCCCGACCTTGCTCAAGGCCAACGACATCCACCACGCCTCGCTGCACTCGCTCGAGGTGTTCGGCCCGTCATCGACGCTGATCCCCTACTCGGGCGACGCCGTCGAGGCCTCGCAACTCCTCAACAAGGGTGGCGGCTGCCTCGTCTCGAGCATCTACTCGAACGACAAGCGCTGGACCGAGGAAGTCGTCCTCGGCTCCGCTCCCTGGGCCGGCCGCCTCTGGATCTGCAACGACAAGGTCAGCGACCAGGCCTACCAACCGGGCATGGTGCTGCCGATGACCATTCACGGCGGCCCTGGTCGCGCGGGCGGCGGCGAGGAACTCGGCGGCCTGTTCGGCCTCGACCTCTACACGCAGCGCACCGCCCTGCAAGGCGACAAGGGCTTCGTCGCACGCACCTTCGGCGCTGCGACGGAGTGACCGAGATGCTCGCCGATCAGCGGCGAGCCGTCAGGTCGAGCTTGTAGGTCCGCGCACCACCGATGCGCGGCAGATCGAGGAGCACACCTTCCCAGCTCCCGTAGTTGTCGGAGACGACGCGCAGAAGCGTCTCCTCCGGATCGATCTCGTCGACGCCGATGTCCGTCGGAGTCCGGAACTCGATGCCGGCTTCGACCAGGATCAGCCGGCAGTTCGGCGGGTTGGTCTCGATCCGGTAGGTTGTCTCGCTGTCCTGCGATCCCTCGGTGTTGCTGTAGCCACAGCCACCGAGCAGCGCGCTCAGGCAAACAGCGGAGAAGAGGGCGAGAGGCTTCGGAATCATTCGGCTCATTGCGTGGGCTCCACGTTGGGTTCGTAGTCGGGGTCGAACGGATCGGCCGGCAGCGGAGCCACCTCGATCGCGTCACGGCTGAGTGGCGCGGGCCCTCCGAACTGAGTCGGAGCCATCGCGACCACGTAGGTGTTGCGTCCGGGGCGGATTCGCACCCGGATGGTCTGGGGCGTTCCGGTTGGCACTCCGCGCACCGACGCCCGCAGCACGACGTCGTACTCCCCGGGCTCGAGTTCGGCGCGGAACGCCTGGCAGGTCGCCGGCAAGAGACTCCAGCAGCGCAGGTCGGCCTGCTCGACTCCGGTCCAGATCGCACCGAAGATGATCGTCAGCAGAGCCGCCCAACCGTTGTCGGAGCTTGCCTGCACAGCGGTCGCTGCTGCCTGAGTCGCCGCCTGCTTGAGTGTCCGCCGGATCAGTGCCCGGGCGACGCGATAGTCGATCGTCGCGTCGTATTCGAGCTGTGCGATTCGCTCGATATCGGAAACGATCGCCGTCGAGCCAACCGCCTGGCCGTTGAGTTCGACGGCCAGCGCGTCCGGGTTGTCCGGGTGATACTGCAGGACGTCGATCGGCACGGGCGTGACACCAATCGCGGCCGGAGTGTCTTCGATAATCGCATAGATGACCGAAGCGAGGTTCAGCGCCGACTGAGCCGCCGTGATGCTCGACTCGACCTTGTAGGGACCTCGTCCGACCATGCCGAACACGTGCAGGACGCCGTCACCCTGGTGCTCGGTGAATCGACCGCTCTCGATGCGCTGCAGCCCCTGCTCGACGAACGCTCGGTCCGTCGCGACTCGGGCCGCGGTCTGGTACTGCAAACGGGCCTCATCGACCGCCGTCGGATCCTGTTCCAGAACCGTCCCGACGAGGTACGACCCGAAGCCGACGAACTGAAACTGTGCCTCCGGCGAAGCGACGCTGTTGCCACCGAGGTCGTCTCGCTCCTCGGTCAGCTTCGCGTAGATGCGCTCATGCTCGTCGATGATCTGGTTGCCGAAGGCGATGATGTCATCGCCCATCTCGCGGTTCGGCGCGACCGACTCCGCGATCAACTTGGCCACACGCACCATGACGCGCTCGTAGGCCGCACCGTCGTAGTCGAGCGCGTTGTCATCCGAGAGCCAGGCAGCCGTATCGCCTGCCCAGGAGCCTCCATCGAGCTCGTCGAGCTTGTAGGTCGCGGCCTCCCAGGTCTGGATCGCGTCGTCGATGTCTCCCACCGCAAGGTCAGTGACACCCTTCTCGAGCTGGTAGAGATGCTTGTCCGACCCGCCATCGTCGACCAACTCCGTCGTGAGCTGCTGAGCGAGAACGTAGTCACCGCGCGAGTAGGCCGCGCGCGCCTCGATCATCCGGTCACTCGCGCAACCGGTAGCAACGAGAGCGAGCGGAACGGAGAGAAGCCAAGAAGGTGTGGCGTGCATCGAAACGAAGCCGAACGAAGGTCACCCAGACGAGTGCGAGGCAGACTCGAACCCAGGTCCTTCTCCCCGAGCTCGACAGGCGCTCTCAGCGCCCGCGCCGATCAGCGGTATTCCTTGCTGATCGTCGCGTCGAAGCTGCGACCGATACTCGACTCCGTATCGACCATCTCCAGAGTCAGACGGTATCGCTGCTCACGGACATCTCCTCCACGACTGACCCCAGAGGTCAGCTGCGCGAAGACCAGCGCACGCACCGCGTTGTCGGTTCGACGCAGTTCGTTAAGAAAGGTCTCGCGACCCGCCGGCAGCAGAAGGTCGTCGACCTGCTGACCGTTCTGGCGCAGCGCAGCCGAAACGACCCGCGGACTCACTGAGGTGAAGCCGCGGTAGTTGTTGATCGTGGTGCCGATGATTTGGTTGAGCTCGTCACGCCACTGGCCGAGCGGCTCGTTCGTGGAGTTCTGGATTCCTGCGAACGCGATCTGGAGGCCCTGAGGCGCGTTGCCGCGGAGCACTTCGTCGGTGTACCAAGCCAGCATCTCCTTCGTCGACTCGGAAACGAGCCGGTCATAAGCGGCGATGCCAGCGCGGTTGTCGTCGACGATCGAGTCTTCGCCATCACCCTTGATGCGGGCACGCGGCGACTCGCAGGACGCGAGGAAGGTGAGGGAAGCGAGAGCCAGAAGGCTGAGTTTGGAGAACTTCATCGGAATGGTTGGTAGGTCGGCGAGCCGACTCGGTCAGTTTCGGAGTTGAGGTCTTCGGGTGGGCACTCAGGGTGAGCCATGCCCACCTCAGCGCAGACGAGCGTCGATCAAGCGAGACACCCAGGTCTCGAGTTCGACACTCTCCTGCGGACTGTTGTTCGCGTTCGTCAGGTCGATGATCTTCGCGCGCAGGACGTGGTTGTCATCCAACTCGCGAGCCAGACGGAACTGCACGACGAAGTTCGGCGCCTCGGCCGACTGAGTCGAGATCGTCGAACGCTGCACCGAGCCATCGACCTCGGCAGCAAACGAATCCGCGAAGATCTGCGCGACGGCAGCGTCCCGCGAGTTCGGTTGGACGATCGTGATGTCCCCGTCGTAGAGATTCTTCAGCGCCTGCCCGACGTCGGCCGCGAAGCCGTCCGACGCGAGGCCGAGCCGAGAGACCGAGAACTCGGCCTTCATCTGCTCATAGATCGCCAACGCCTGCAGAGGCGTGACGTTCTGATTGCGCTCGAGCTCGATGACCTCCACGAGACTGCGGTTGGTCGCCTCCTCGCCGGTCGTCGTCACGTCATCCAGCTCCCGCCGGAACGTGGTGTTGAACGACGGCGACTCGAAGCCGCTCGGGACTTTGAAGTCGCCCTCGAGAACTCGGTTGTAGGCATCTTCGACCCCCGCCCGCTCCAGGGACTTCCGCGTCGCCTCGAAGGCGCGACGGAACGCCTGAGCGTAGTTCTGGATGCGGAGGCTCAGGCTGTTGGGACGCGGGACGTCCAACGGTTGCACCAGCACCCGCTGACCGCGTAGCGACACCGAGCTGAGCATCGAAGACAGCGCCACCGTCGAGGTGAAGGTCAACTCACCGCTCAGCGACGGCTCGAACGGAGCCGCATCTCGGCCGTAGCGGAGTTGGCCGCGGTCCTCGAGCATCCGAGCGACGTCCTCGCTCTCGGAGCGAGACACGGTGTAGCCCGGGACACTCGGCAACCCAGGGATGCGGCGTCGCGGAGCGGTCGCCTGCAGGCTAAACCGAGCCGTCCCACTGCTCCCGATCCCCGAGGTTCGTCGCACTTCGGCCTCACCACTGACGACTGCGGCAATCAGGTAGGTCGACGAAAGCCGACGCCCCATCGCCTGCGCACTCGCGACGTTGGTGACGAGGCTGAGTCCACGGTTCGTCGAGCGGACCGCGACTTCGAGTTCGCGCCCGGTCAAGACCGGCCGACCAGATTGCTCGACGCGACTCGCGATGCGCTCCGCGACCAGGTCACCGAACGCACAGTCACGCAGCCCACCGGTGGTCGGGAGCTTGCCGAACGACGGGAAGACCACCACGACACCCTCGATACCATCGAGGGATTGGACAAGCCGGTCGGCGAAGTCGTCGACGACGCCGGACCAGCTGGTCGGGTAGTCCGCAGCGTCTCGATCCCCGCCCGAGTCGGACGGAGTCGAGGAGTCGACCAGGTCAGAACCCTGGTCGACGCGGTCGGGCGTGGGTTGGGGATCTTCCGGGCTCGACCCGCCCGCAGACGAGCCCTGGGAGTCGCGACTACCGCCACCGCGGCGAAGCTGATCGTTCGCGTCGTCGGCGAGATCTTCGGTCTCGACCTTCGTCGCGCGTTCCGGACCGGACTTGCAAGCCGACAGCGCTCCCAGGGAGAGCATTGCCAGCAGGCACCAGAGGACTCGCTTGTTCATGATGAGCACACCTTCTGTCGACCGTATTGCCGGCCACGGGGTGCGCCCTTGCAAGCGAAAAAGGGGCCACTCGTCGCGCAGTCCGGAGCAAGAAAACCGTCCTGCCGAACTCGCGCCCATGAGCCGTCGGAGCCAGACTCCCACAGAGGCGCCGAGACGCCCGAATCCGACCGTCTTGGCGCGAATCCGAGGTGTCACGCGCACGACGAATCGCGCGCGAGCGAGCTCAGGCGATCGCGTTCTCGCCGGTGATTTCGCGACCGATGATCAGGGCATGGATGTCGTGAGTGCCCTCGTACGTGATCACCGACTCGAGGTTGCACATGTGTCGCATCACCTGGTACTCGTCCGTGATGCCGTTCGCGCCGAGCACGTCGCGCGCCAGGCGGCAGCACTCGAGCGCCATCCAGCAGTTGTTGCGCTTCGCGAGCGATACGTGGCTGTGGTGCAGTTTGCCGCTCTCCTTCAGCTTGCCGAGGCGCCAGGCCAACATCTGCGCCTTGGTGATCTCGTTGACCATCCAGACCAGCTTGTTCTGCACCAGCTGGAAGCCGGCGATCGGCTTGTCGAACATGATGCGGCTCTTCGAATAGCGCAACGCCTCGTCGTAGACCGCCATCGCCGCGCCGACCGTGCCGAAGGCGATGCCGAAGCGGGCTGAGTTCAGGCAGCTGAGAGGCCCCTTCAAGCCCTCGACGCCTGGCAGGAGGTTCTCCTTCGGGACCTTGCAGTCCTCGAAGACCAGCTCCGAGGTAACCGAAGCCCGCAGCGAGAACTTGTTCTTGATCGTGTTCGTCGAGAACCCGGGCGTGTTGCGGTCGACGAGGATCAGGCGCACGACGCCGTCGAGCTTGGCCGAGACGATCGCTACGTCGCTGATGCAGCCGTTGGTGATCCAGTACTTCGAGCCGTTGAGCAGGTAGTGGTCACCCTTGTCCTCGATGCGGGTCAGCATGCCACTCGGGTTGGAGCCGAAGTCCGCCTCGGTCAGCCCGAAGCAGCCGATCAGCTCGCCAGAGGCCATCTTCGGCAGGTACTTCTGCTTCTGCTCTTCGTTGCCGAAGGCGTGGATAGGGAACATGCAGAGCGAGCCCTGAACCGACACGAACGAGCGCAGTCCAGAGTCGCCGCGCTCGAGCTCCTGAAGGATCAGGCCGTAAGCCGTCGGCGAGAGACCCGCGCAGCCGTAGCCATCGAGGCTCGCTCCGAAGACCCCGAGCTCGCCGAGTGCCGGGATGATCTCGCTCGGGAACGTGCCAGCGCGGTTGTGCTCCTCGACGATCGGGAGGAACTTGTCGCTGACCCACTCCCGGACGGTGTCACGGATCATCCGCTCCTCTTCGGTGAGGAGATCGTCGATTGCGAAGAAGTCGGGCGCCTTGAACTGGTCCATCGGCTGGAGGGTCTTGGATCGGAGCGATCGAGAGGGTGAATCGGTCGAAATGGGTCGCGAGCCCCCGAGTTTCGCCGACGAGAGGGCTCATGTCTCGCCTCAAGCGGCCGCACCGTCGCATCGAGCGCCCGAGCAGAGCTCGAACCGATCGAAGGCGACGGCCTGAACGTCTCGAACCCCGATTCCAGAGCCCGCGCTCGGCCCCGCGGGTCGCGAATTCCGCGCTCCGAGCTGGCTACGCTCCCGGCATGATCCCGGTCGTCCCTGCCTGCCCTGACTGCGGCTACCCGGTGCCCGAGCACAGGGCGCCCTGCGGCCGCTGCGGTGGGCGGGTTCGCGATCCAGGCGACCGTCGCCCGATCCGACCGTTGCGGGCCCACTCCCCAGCCGGTCTCTGGCACGGCTTCTGGGACTTCCTCGGAGCGGCCTGGCACCTCTTCAACCGCAAGGCCTACTTCGGACGACTGTTGCTCCCGACGCTGATCAACCTGCTGGTGATCGGCGGAATGATCTTCGCGATCTGGAAGTACTCCCTGAACCCAGTCGACGCCCTCCTCGCGATGGATTGGGGCGGCGTCGAGTGGCTCAAGGAGGCGGCCCGTTGGACCAGCTGGGCGATCGCAGGCATCGCCTCGATCATCGTTGGCCTCGCGGTGGCGCCACTGGTCGTCGAAGTGCTGTTTTCGCCGTTCCTCAACGGACTCCTCGACGCGACCGAGGAGGACTACATCGGCCGCAAGATCGACCCGGTGAAGCTCGGCTTCATGCCGGGCCTTCGCCTTGAGGCCCGCGCGATCGCACGACTGCTGCTCTGGCAGATCCTGTTCCTGCCCCTACTCCTGCTCTTGTCCTTGACCGGCATCGGCGGCCCGATCGCGTTCCTCCTCGCCGCCTGGCTCCACGCGATCGCCTGGTTCGACCTTCCTGCTAGCCGACGCGGCTACGGACTGAAGCAACGCGGCCAGCTGCTGCGCCAGAACTGGCCTCTTGCCCTCGGTTTCGGGCTCGGCGCGCAGATCGGACTCATGGTCCCGGTGTTCAACATCCTGTTCTGGGCACCAGCCGCCGCCGTGGGCGCGAGCGTTGCGTTCTTCCGGATGGAGAAGTCGATGCCACGCCTGCAGGAACCGTCGCAACCGGCAACAACCGAACCCTGATTCCAACGTGATATGGTCGGCGGCTCGGGCCACGAAGGACGCGCCGCATGACTGACGAATCAAAGTTCCAGTCCCCGCTCTCGATCTACCTGGTGTTTCACCAGAAGTCGGACGAAGCACGCCAGATCGCTCACGAGTGTTACGAGTGGTTCCGCCTGAATGGGGACGACGGCGACCGGACCGAGGCAGGACTACCGACCTGGTTTCGCTCGGCGGTGGTCCAGCTCGACGCAACGCGGTGCGAGGAGCTGTTCCCGAAGGCTGCCCGAACGCGCGACGAAAGCGAGTTGCCAAAGTACGAGTTCACGCCGGCGATCGAATGGGACCGTGCGACGACCAACGTGGTCGTGATCCTGGGAGACCGGGAGCTCGTTGCCGATCGAAAGACGCGACACGCGCTCGAAGCACTCTGCCTACAAATCGACGAATCGGGGCACGCGCGATCCACCCTCGTCCTCCCCATCGAGCTCCATTGGTCGATCCACCAACTACAGTATGTGACGTCGACGCGTAATGCGGTGCGTGTGGGAGACCCGATTCCTGAAGGGGTCTCGCTGAGAGACGACGACACCAAGGAAGAGTGGCTGCAGCACTGCCAGCGCCGATCGCGCGTCTTGCGTCGGGCGCTCACGGAGTCCATCGCCCGGGAGTTTGTCAGCGAGCGCGATGCGAATCAGCGCCCCGAGCCGCTGAACGTGTTCTTGAGTCACGCAAAGCGTGATGGTCGGGTCATCGCAGAACGGCTTCGCGATGGCGTCGCATCTCTGGGCCAAGTGAAGACGTGGTTCGATGCCAACGATCTTCCGAGCGGATACGAGTGGGACCACCCGATGGAGACCGCGGCCGCCGGATCCGCCGCCTTGGTGAGCGTGGTGACGGATGCCTACCCGACCCGTCCCTGGTGTCGCCAGGAGGTCCAACTCGCTCGAACGCCGCGACCCGCCCTGCGAGAAAGCTGTACCCTCACCGAGGAAGCTGCGCGCGGATTCACCATTTGGAGCGTTCGTCCAACGGTTGCGGTGCGGCAGCCAGGCTCTCAATGGAGTCGGCCGATGGCGCCACTGGTCCAGGTTCCGTCGATCGGCTGGCCCGAAGACGACAACGGCACCGAAGAACGGCTCGCGGACGTCGTCGATCGCATGCTCCTCGAGGTGCTGATCTCTGGATTCCAACGCGAGCTTGCGACGGATCTTTGCGAATCAGCGCATTTCGTCCCGCCCGTCGGAACCCACGTCGCGATGCTCAGCTGGGTACCGGAGCCGTGGTCGATGGTTCATGTGATCTCAAGCCTCGTCGGCCATCCTCCGGCTCGGACCACGGACGACGAGGAAGAGAACAACGATGGCCCGGTTCTCTCTCCGAGTACCGAACGCATCGTTCTCGCCTACCCCGGGCACACCCTACGCCACGCCGAGAGAATGGAACTCGAAGCAGTCGGCGAAGCCATCTCACGACTTCGCGGAGGCTCCACCCGACTGGAGATCGTCGTCCTGAGCCAAGAGATCTTGGCCATCGACCCCCGAGCGAACCGGAACGCAGCCCAACCCGACACGACTGCTTCGAACACACAGCGGGCCAGGGACGACCGCCGAGTCGAACCGATCGTGGCCTGCCTGTCGGGTGGTGGGGATGACGTGGAGATGGAGCGCGCCGGTGCCGGCATGCCGCAGGCCAACGACTTCTTCGAACAGATCGCTCGTCGGCTGCTCGAAGCGGGAGCTCGCATCGCATATGGCGGAACGCTGGCTCAGCTGAGCAACAATCTGACTCAGGCTCTGATCGACGCTGCTCGCGGGTGGACGATCGATCAGAACCAGGCTGCGTTGTTGTTCCCCGACCGCACCTCGACGGGACCCAAGGCAACGGCCCAGCAGCTGGAATCACCGCCGTTCGTCAACTTCTCGCCCTGGCCCTCGAACCTGCACCTCGAACTCGAACATCACGCGGACCTGGTCGGCATGTGCAAGTTCGAAACCGTGCTGCCTCCGGACCAAGTCGGCCTGCGCAAGGACAAGCCCTTTCTCCGCTCACTAGCCGGAATCACGCATGCAGCCAACGCGCTCTCCGAAATGCGCCGGAAGACATCGGAGCTTCCGAGTTTTCCGATTCGGATCGTTCTCGGCGGCAAGATCGCCGGCGCCAGAGGGTGGATGCCGGGAATCGCCGAGGAAGCGATGTGGGCGATCCGAGAAGGCCAACTGCTACTTGTGATCGGAGGCTTCGGAGGCTGTGCGAAGCTTCTCGGTGACTTCTTCAAGACAGGCGACTGGCCCGCTGACCTCACTTTTGAAGAGCGCATCAAGAACGACAAAGAACCACTCTCCGATCTCTGCACGAACGCTGCGAACCGCGAACGCGCAGCTCGCTACTTCAGAGAGATGCAGTCCGTGATCACGGGCTACCGAGATCGACTCACAGAGGTCGGATCGAACGCTCACCCGGCGATCGAGGGGGTGACCAACAGAGACCTGCTTGAGCTGTCCTCCACAGCGAGCCCCACGCAAATCGTCCACAAGACGATTCGGATCGTTCAGGCCGTGCAGAGAGCAAGAGCGAACGGCGCGATTTGAACCTCGGCAGCGCTTCGGGTGACACCTCCCGCAAACGACCGATCAGACGAATGGCCTGCGACTCGATCGCACGCCGATCCGCGCACTCGCTAGGATCGTCGAACTGAGTCCGCCAGTGATCGCGAGCGGGGAAGCTCGCGGACTGGCGACGGGAACCACTCTCTTTCCTCGTCACGCAATGTCCGTCATCCGTTTCTCCGCCGACCGGAGCCGTCTGTACGCCCCGACCGAGTCCGGCGAGTTCTTCGGCGATCTCTATCTCAAGCGCCAGCGTCGCGGTGAGCTCGCAGACATAGCGCCCGATGCGCCCCTGATCACCCCACGCTCATCGAGCGCCCGCCACCGGGACTTCTTGGCGCACTACGTCGCCCACTCGATCGACACGCAGATGGGCAAGCTGAAGGCCCACCAACCAATCATCGTGATGATCCACGGGTTCCTCTTCGACCCGTACCACACGGTCAACATCCACCCCTGGCACGCGCACAACCCGCACCGACGGCTGTTCCACTTCGAGGACTTCGCTCGCCAACACCGGCTCGAACACAAGGCTGTTCCTTGGCCGAAGGACATGCACCTGCGACCGGATGATGAAGGCGAGAACGGAGTCGCTCTCGCGTTTGGCTGGTTCAGCAAACCCGGGCTGGCGTCGTCTCTGAAGAAGTCATTCGTCAATCACTACGTGCAGGCCTACGACTATGCAACCCAAACGGCCGAGCTCCTGATCCGCACACTCGCCGAATTCGACCGCCAACTCACCGAGAAGGGCGTGAAGAACCCGTTCGACATACTGACTCACAGCCTCGGGTCTCGCGTCACGATGCGCGCGATCCACGAACTCTCGGACATCGCCCGAATCGCTGAAGACGTGAAGGAACGAAACGCCGCTCGCGCATTGCTCAAGCGCCTGGGGCGCATCGTGATCCTCGGAGGAGCCGAATACGTCGTAGACGCTCAACGCGCCTACCGCGCTCTACGGACCTGCGAAGAGCCTCTCGGGAGCGAGAGCTTCGAAGACGAGTTTTCCCCCCGCTTCCTCGGCCGCGACGAAGGTCCGCAGTTCTACAACGTCTGCACGCGCGAGAACGACGTGCTCGATCTACTCGGCGAGAACTTCGGCCCGAGGACCTTCGGCAACACCAACGTGATCGGTCACGACGGACTCGGCGGCGAGGGCCGATTGAACTCACGCTGGCGCGATATCTTCCTCGACCACCGCAAGACGAAGGAATGGCTCCGAACCAAGCGCGACATCACCGTCCTGAGCGAGAACGACGCGTTCTGGGCCGTCTGGGACCACTGGTTCTACTACACGGCTCCGGAGAACAACGCGCTCTACCGCGGCATCTACCGCGACCGCGACCGGTTCTCGTTGAAGACCCTGACCGCCGAGAAGATGCCGCACCGGCCGTGAGGGGACGACCGCTGCGATGAGCCCTCCACCTTCACCCGACGCACCGATGCAATCTTGCCAGGTCTTTCTCTGCTACCGCCGGATCGACACCTTGGCCGAGGCGGAGCGGATACAGCTCGCGATCGATACGCACTTCGGCGCGGGCGCCGCGTTCCGCGACGAGTCGAGTGTCGAGTCGGGAAACGAGTGGCCAGACGTTCTCGAGAGCGCCTTGGAGAGCGCCCGGGTTGTCTTGATCCTGATCGGAAAGAGGTGGTGGGACCAGAACGAACAGGGCAATCGTCCGATCGACCGTGAGGAGGACTGGGTTCGGCGGGAGATCAAGAGATCGCTCGAGTCGAAGAACGGCCGTGTCATCCCAGTGCTCCTCAACGGGCAGAAGGCCAGTTCCGTACTCGACGAGAACTGCAACTGGCCGGCCGGCTGCGAGCACATGAAGAAGCTGCAGGCCGAGTCTCTGGACTTCGATGGCGATTGGTCGAAGGCTCAGGCCGACCTCCTTCAAAGGCTAGAGAGCGCGGGCATCGAAGATCGTCGAAACGCGGGGCCCGGAACCACCGAACGACCGCCCTCCCTGGACGGGGACTCGACGGAGAAGACCTACCGCCGCGCCCTCCACGCAGAGAACTGCTCGATCCAACCAGTCGGGTTCCCCTCGGACTTCCGCGTGTCGATCGAGGTCGACGACCTCTGGGTCCCGCTCCGCGCCTCCGTTCAGGCGACCTCCAGAGAACTCGAAGACTCGGAGCTCGAACAACTCAAGATCGCCCGCGATCACTGGAAAGAGGTCTCTCTCGGCCGAACCGAGACCGATCCACTCTCCAAGGGCCTGCCGTCCGCGTTCGATCTCGCGAGCGAGCGCGGCCGACGCGCGATCGTGCTGTCCGGGCAACCGGGCTCCGGCAAGACGACACTTCTCAAGCGGATCACCGTTGGAGTCCTGACGCAGGGGGCCGGCGTGTTGAGCACCGCGACCCGAGACACGCTCGGTCAAGCAGCCCTTCTACCGGTGCTCGTTCCGCTCCGCCGCCTCTCGTCGGACGATATTCGAGCTGGCCTGACGCACGCGGTCGCAACCACTCTCCCAAAGACTGGCGATCGAGAGACTCCACTCGACTCCGCCTTCGCGCGCTGGCTCGTCCAAGAACGAGGCTCGCTTATCGTGTTGTTGGACGGTCTCGACGAGATCGATCCTTCACTCCGCGAGACGGTGCTGAGTTGGATTCGACCCGGCGGCGACGAATCAGCGTCCCCCTCGTGGTTCCTCCTCACCAGCCGGCCCACGGGTTTGACACCGGAGCTCCTCGCTGAACTCGACGAGCAGGCCCTGTCGCTGACGATCCGCCCCTTCGATGACCCGCAGATCCGCCGATTCGTCACCAATTGGTACGGAATCATCGAACGGGCGGTCGGCCCGGTCGGAGCGGACCAAAGGGCTCACGAACGCACGGAAGACCTCCTGTGCGGCCTCCAAGAACCCGATGTTCGCGCATCGCGCGTCTACGAGCTGGCGAGCAATCCCCTGCTGCTGACGATCATCTGCCTCGTCCAACGAGACGGAGGAGGGACGCTTCCTCGAGAGCGAGCACGCCTCTATCAGGCCGCCGTCGACGTGTTGCTCGAACGCTGGAGACGCGGCAAGCATCTGCCCGTCAGGGTCAGCACCGACAACGGGGTGCGGCTTCTCGGCCCGGTCGCAGACTTTCTGCACCGAGAAGACCAGCGCACAAGCGCGACGGCCGAGGAACTCGCAGGAGCACTCGATCCGCTGCTCCCACTGATCGACTGGCAGAGCTCCGCGGAGCAGTTTCTGAAGACGATCGAGCACGACAGCGGAATCCTCGCCGGCCTCGGTGATGGGCGCTTCGGGTTCCTACACCTGGGTTTGCAGGAATACCTGGCCGCAGTCTTCCTCCAACAGCGCTGCGCCAGTCTCGGAACCGAAGACCCGAGCAAGCTTCAGTCCCTGCTCGACACCCTCGTCGAACGGACCGGTGACGGCTGGTGGCAAGAGGTCTTGCTCTTGATCTTCGCGCTGCCGACGGAGCCGCGCCTCTATGGCCCCGTCGTCCAGCGACTGATATGGCGTCCAATGAGCGGCGCGGAACTCCAGTTTCTGGATCTCGCACTCTCCGAATCCCGACTGCCACCGGCCGAACTCGCCCGCCCCTTCAAACGCTTCGTCGAGGCCTTGGGATCTCGCGAACAGTCCGTCAACGAAGAGCAAGCGTCCATGGTTGCGGACCGTCTCCTGCGCGTCGCACCGCGAGCCGCGGCTGAGCTCGCACCACGACTCTTGCCGCACGTCTCTTCCTCGACAGCCAGGATGCTGCGAGATCGCGCTGAACGGTTCGGTGTCGCGCTACCCGAGAACCGGGCGGAATCGCCGACCGAGACTCCGACGACCACACTCGCGACCCAAAGACGCAATTCCCCTCCCAATCCAACCGAGCGACTGCGGTACGAAGAGCATCGCGGTCTCGAATTCGTCTTGATCCCAGCTGGGTCGTTTCAGATGGGCGGGACGGCCCTTCCGGATGAGAGACCGCTACACCGTGTCGAGATTCGTGATCCGTTCTGGATCGCCACGACACCGGTCACGAACGCCCAGTACCGACGATTCGTCTCCGAGACCGGGCATGAGTCGCCGGCGTCCTGGTCTGACCGGAACCTGTCTGGTGATGACCAACCGACCGTCACGATCGACTTCGAGGCCGCCCGACGATTCTGTCAGTGGCTCGGCCCGAACTACGCCTTGCCAAGTGAGGCGATGTGGGAATACGCATGCCGAGCTGGCAGTCAGTACGATTACTCGTTTGGGAATGACCCTAGACCACTAGGTGAACACGCTTGGTTCAGCGAGAACAGCGGGAGGAGAATTCAACCGGTCGCCGCGAAACCACCGAACCCGTTCGGCCTCTACGACATGCATGGGAACATCTGGGAGTGGTGCGCGGATGAGTGGCACAAGAACTACGAGGGGGCCCCAAACGATGGTTCCGTTTGGGAGCTGCCCGAAAAACCACAGGGCTCCACCGCCCGCGTCGTACGCGGTGGGTCGTTCCTCAGCTTCGCCCGGTACTGCCGCTCTGCCTGCCGCAGCGGGAGGCTCCCCGACCTCCGCCTCCACGCCCTCGGCTTTCGCCCCGCCAGGTTTGTCACGGAGTGACCTCACCACGTCACCCCTGAGCGCCCGAGGACGATACGAACTCACCGAGTTCATGCCGTTCCCCGAAGCACACCGGAAAGACCGGAGGCGACAGCCTCTGGATTTTCCGGCTGAAGTCCCCGAACTTCGTTGACGGTCGGTGTTCGGCGGGTCACGGGGGGAGGGCCATCTATGGTCTCCCGCAACCAAGCCAGCTCGCAGATGAATTCGTCGTCTGCAAGCCCCGGTCGATCGTTCTCGATTCTCCAGATCCCGTTCTGCCCCAACCGGCGAGCCTTTGAACTCGAGGTCCTGGCCGATCTCCCACCCGAGGCGGAACTCACCGGTCACCACGCGTTTGAGGTTCGGGGCACTCCCGTCCTGGTGATCGTGATCGAGTGGAGCCCGCCTCGGGAGCCTGCACGAACGCATCTCGAGTCGACGCCCGGAACGAAGGCGCGCGACGCCAGGCCCCCAGCCCTCGGCGAGAAAGCACGAGCGGATCTGGAGCGATTCCATACTTGGCGACGAGAGACCGCCGAGCGGGCCGGGGTCCCACCGTTCCTCGTGTTCAACAATCGCGAGCTGGAAGACATCGCACGGGCACGCCCTGAGAACCTGGCTCAGCTCGCAGCGGTGCGCGGAGTCGGCGCGGCCAAGCTGAAGCGCTACGGCACCGATGTTCTAGCGCTGCTCGGGATGCCGACACCGAAGACTCCAGCCAAGGAACCGCCCGCCACACCCTCCGACATCGAGCCGGGACAATGATGCCCGTCACGAACGCTTCGCGACAGACGAACACCTCCGATCGCGTGCCGAGCGAAGGTCGAACGAATCGCCCGAGAGCCCGCGAGGCTCCCGCCGAACTCCGCGTCCTCCAAGAAGCCGAAGAGTTCGCGACTTGGCTCCTACAACGCACCGCTCGATGGCCAAAGTCCAGCCGCGCGACGCTGACCCTACGCATCGAGGAACTCGCGCTGTCAGTCCTCGACGACCTCGTTCAGGCCCGCTACCGACGAGCCGGTCGCGCCGACCGTCTCGAAGCCGCCAACTTGTCCCTGGAGCGAACTCGGTACCTGTTTCGGATCGCACGCAATACGCAGGTCTGTTCGGCTCGAACTCAAGCCCAAGCAACGAAGAGAATCGACGGAATCGGTCGAATGCTGCACGGATGGCGAAGCGCACTCCGCTCCACGGGAGACGCATGAGACGAGCGAACCATCTCTGGCACCGAGTCCACTCGTTCGAAGCACTGCGCACGGCCACGCTTCGCGCCGCTCGAGGCAAGCGCCGGAGCCGCGCCACGCTCGCGTTCCTGGACCGCTGGGAGCCGGAGTGCCTCCGACTCGGCCGCGCTCTCGAGTCCGGATCTTGGCGGCCATCGCGTACCAAGACGTTCGAGATCCACGATCCGAAGCGCCGGCGGATCACCGCGGTCACGTTCCGCGACCGCGTTGTGCACCACGCCCTACTCGCGCCGCTTCAGCCGGTGTTCGAACGCCGCATGATCTATGACAGCTACGCCTGCCGTGCGGGGAAGGGCACTCACTCGGCGATCCGGCGCGCTCAGGTCTTTCTCCGACGCCATCGGTTCTCGCTGCGAATGGACGTGCGCGCCTTCTTCGACTCTCTGCAGCCGAGCATCGTGCTGTCGACGATCGAGCACAGCGTGAAGGACCGTCGGGTGCTCGAGCTCTGTGAACGGATCCTCGAGGTCCGGACGATCGGCCTGCCGATCGGAAGTCTGACGAGCCAGTGGTTCGCCAACCTGACGCTCGACCGACTGGACCATCTGGTGAAGGAGCGGCTGCGGATTCCGGGCTACCTCCGCTACATGGACGACTTCGTGCTGTTCGCCGACTCGAAGGGCCAGCTACGCGACGCGCACGCGTCCGTCCGCAACTATCTCGACACCGAGCTCTCTCTCACCCTGAAGGCGAGCGCGACGCGACTCGCACCGGTCAGCGAAGGCCTGCCGTTTCTCGGCTTCTCGATCTTCCGCGGCACGATCCGACTGCGCCCCGCGACCAAGCGACGGTTTCGCTGGCGACTCCGTTGGCTCCGCCGCGAACTGTCGAGAGGCCATATCGACCTCGACCACTACGAGCGTGCCCTAGCCGCAATGATCGCGCACGTCCGTCACGCGGATACGCGGGGCCTGACCCGCAGCTGGTTTCATGACCGGCGCGATCCACAAGACCAAGACCTTCCTGATCACCCGCTCACGCCGAACCGAGACCTCTGAGAACCTGCACAGCATTCCCCCGGGTCTTCGAGCCCCGGCTCCACCAACCGCGTCGTGCGCGGTGGGTCGTTCCTGAACCGCGCCCAGAACTGCCGCTCTGCCTACCGCAACAGGAGGCACCCCGACAACCGCAACCACGACCAGGGCTTTCGCCCCGCCAGCTCGTCGTCGCGAACCCAATCGCGCTCGCCGGTCAGATCTCGGGTCTCGGCCGAACTCCGCTTCGACCGACGCCCGGGCCGAACCACGTGACGAACCGCTCGGAGATCCACGCTGCCGGGAGCCTCTGCCCGGCGGCGGAACAACAAAGCGGGCACTGGGCGTCGTAGGTCGGTGAAAGCCGCCCGAGCCTCCCAGTGCCCGCGCCTTTTCTGATCTGGCACTCCGAAGAACACCGGCTTGACCGCAGCAGTTCCGACCCCGGGGGAGCGGCCGCCTGCGCAGCCCGGCTCCGCTCCGCGGCCGGGCGGCTCGGCGGCGGGGCGCGATCGGAAGCTTCGGAACCCGAATCCGTGTTCAGCTCCTCGACTCAGTGGGGTAAGCATCGGACCGCACGCCGCGTCAGCCTCCGGCTGACCGGCGCGACGTGGTGAAGTGGTGAAGTCACTCCGTGACGAACCTGGCGGGGCGAAAGCCCTGGTCGCGGGAGCGGTCGACGGGGAGCCACCAGTCGCGGGAGGCGGAGCGGCACCTCTGGGCGCCGTCCAGGAACGACCCACCGCGCACGACGCGGTCGGGGGAGCCCTGTGGTTCTCCTGACAGCCCCCAAACGGAACCATCGGTTGGCGCCCCGTCGTAGTCCCTGTGCCAGGGATCCTCACACCACTCCCACACGTTCCCGTGCACGTCGAACAATCCAAACGCGTTCGCCTCGTTCTTCGCGACCGACTGCAGTCCCTCAGCGTTGTCTCGGAACCAGCCCACGCGTGCCAGATCCGCCTCGGAGTCACCGAACCAGAATCGACTCGACGTTCCACCACGCGCCGCGCATTCCCACTCCGACTCGCTGGGTAGCCGAGCACCTAACCAACGGCAGTACATGACCGCGTCGTACCAAGTCACGTCCACGACCGGCTTGTGCTCGTCCACCTCCTCGAACTCGTGAGCCAACATGAACTCGCGATACTGGCCGTTCGTCACCGGCGTCGCTGCGATCTCGAATGGCCGGGCGATGACCACATCGT
>JBCBZB010000091.1:0-18375 GCA_039815565.1 Planctomycetota bacterium | reverse complement strand
CTTCATCGAGCCTTGGGCACCATCCGCCGAGTGTCACCCATGTGGCCGGACAAAAGTGTTACCCATGTGCCGGGTTGCACACGATCACATGCCGACCTTCTTCAGCTCGAGCAGGAGTTCATCGAACGGCCGTTTCGAGGCGCCTTCGAAGATCAGTCTCACATCCTCGTCCGACTCGGTACGCACAGTGATGTAGAAGTCTTCGAGCGTTGTGTCGTAGTGGAGGCTGACGTCGCGCACTTCGAGGTTCGGGTTCGACTCGAGTCGATCGAGGACGCGGTTCAGGCGTCCGAAGTATCCGACGTGAAGGCCGAGATTCGGGCCGATACCAATCCGGTCGGCGCCGATGAGGAGCAAGACGGAAGCGATCGACAGGGAGGCGACGAGCAAGACCGGCCCGCGCCAGCGCTTGTCCTCGTGCGTGGAGTCGTCGTTCCTCGTCGTCATGCTTCTCTCGTTGGTTCGCTCGTGGGGTCGGCACCCAAGAGCAGGGAATGCTCCCTATCGAGCACCAAGCATAACTGGTCACCGACTCTGCCGAACGCCACCCAGCTCGGCGCTTCGAGAGTGTCCATCAGGAACTCGACCGGGGTGACAGGAGTGTCTGGACCGGCCAATGACACCGGAGCTTCTGCGTCGAAGAATCGCTCGGCGCAGCGCTCCACTTCGCGAATTTCGGCGGAGAGGTCTCCGCAGACGACCGCCAGGATTCGATCCGCTTGGACTTCAGGGACCGCGGGAAGCTTGCCGGGCGCTCCCATCGGAGCGGTCCACTGGCAGAGTCGAATCGCCTCGCGTGAGGTCAGCCGCGGTAGCGAGGGCCGTCGTGGAACGTCCGATCGAGACTCACGTCGCTGTTCCCAGGCGACCTCGGAGACATCGGGACGCCGTACAACACGTGGTAGTCGGGAGGTGGATACTCGAAGGCCTCGTACGGACCTTCCTCCACGAGTTCGAAAGCAGGGATCCAGAGAACGTGCTCGCCGCACCGACGGAACGACACCCAGCTGCCAGAAGCGCACCCGGGAGTTGCGCAGAACTCGCAGATCTCGACCTGGGTTCCGTCCGGCTCGACCGCCACCTAGTTGATCGAGTTGCAGAGACGGACGCCGGCTCCCTGGAGGGTGTTGGTGGAGACGGCCCTGCCCAGTGTTTCCGTCGTGTCGAAGGTCACTGGCGTCAGTTCGAGGTCGTCGATTCTGAACATGGCGCGTTCGGCGTTCGAAGCACACGGGCCATCAGTGAACGACGCAGCCCTTCGTGGTCGGTCACAGAACCCTACACCCGTTCCGGCTAGGAAGGCCCCCGGCACGATGTCACTCGGCGTCTCGGTCCGAATCGTTCACGATCCAGTGCACCTGGCCAGTACGGTGCCGGTCGACGAAGAGGTGGTGATTGCCGCCCTGGATCGCGGAGATGGCTGCCTCGGCATCTTCGGCCGTGCGCGGATCTACGTGAGACGCAAGAGGCTGCAGGTGCGGCAGCGCATCCCTGCGAAGCGAATACGCCAACACTCCGCAGGCTCGGTAGCGAACCATGAAGGATCGATCGGCGAGTGCGATCAGGCCGAGTTCGTAGGTGGCCTGGCTGGTCCTCGCGTAGCGAGTCGAATGGAAAACCAGGGCTGTGCGTCCCTGCCGAGATCGCGTTCGTGGGTAGGCGGCGAGCAGATAGGGAGCGATGGCTTCGCCCAACGGTCGAAGTGGTGCCCATGCTTCCTCCACGGCCTGCGCGGTCTTGCAGTCCATGCGGCTGACGAGTGATTCGATCTCGGCCGGTTCCACACTTCTCACCTTAGCCGAGCCGGAGGGGCCGTCATTCCTCGCTGCGTCGCCTCCGGCGCCGCCGGGCGAGGGCGGTGGCCCTCACCCAATCCGCTCGGCGTAGGCCTCTTCGTTGAAGCCGACGAACCAGGTCTTGCCGACGCGGAGCGTCGGGGCCCGGAGGTTTCCGGAGGGGCCGATGGCGCCCTTCTCAAGGGCCTCGGTGTCGAGGTCCTCGTCGCCCAGGTCGAAGGTCAGGACCTTCTTGCCCTTCGCGACGATCACTTGCTTGCCGCCGTCGAACAACTCGTCGAGGTCGCCTTTGCTGTAGCGGGTCTTCGTTGCGTTGACCGTCTCACGGACGGTCGCGCCGGCGTTCTCGAGGAACGCGTCGGAGCGCTTGCAGCTCGTTCAACCCTTGCGGTGGTAGTACCAGTCGATGCGTTTTGCCATGCGACCGTCGTAGCACGAGAACGGCCCCATTCAACCGCAGGCATGCAGCCGAATCAGTCCTGAGCGTGCAGGAACGCTGCCACGCGCTCGGCGACCCAGGCGTTGCCCTCGGCCGTCATGTGCGAGTTGTAGTAGCGGTCTTCCAGGTCAGGGTCCTGCTCGCGCGCCGCAAGGTAGGGCGTCACCAGATCGAGGGCCGGGATGCCGCGTGCTGCCAGGTGGTCGAGCAGGGTTCGGGCGTCCTCGCCGAGGTGGCGGCCCTGCAGCACGAACATCAGGCGCGTGTCCGTCGCGTCGCACTTCTCCTGGATGCGATCCGCGAGGAGCGGGGCTAGGACGCGGCCAGTGCCTTCGGGATGGGCGCGCAGATCCTTGTCCGCGAGGAACCACCACTTCTGCATCGACGCCGTGCCGTGCGCGAAGAGCGCGTCGAGCAGGGCGGAGTGACCGAGACGGTCGCGCCATCGCTTGCTCGCGAGTTCTTCTTCGGTCGGCGGGTTCTCGGCCGCGGTGTTGGGCTGCAGGACCAGCTTGCCGTCGATGAGGTCGAACCAGGGCTTGTCCGCGTAGTGGCGCGAATACTCGCAGCGCGCGATGTCGTGCTCGATCAGGCTGACGATCAACCACTCAGAGTCCGGGTGGTCGTCGAGCATCATCTCGGCGCGCAGGATTGCCTGGCCGAGGCTGTAGCCGAACACGCCCCCGTTGAGGACCGGCTGCTCGAGTCGATCCTCCAGGTTGGCCGGCCAGGTCTCGTGGTCACTGACTTCGTCGCCGAAGGTGAACGAGTCGCCGGTCGTCAGAATCAGTCGGCCGTCGGGTCGCTCGCCGGGTCCGTTCGTGCGGAATCCGTCCGCATCGATCGTCACCTCGGTTTCCCACTGGTTGTCACGTCCGGAGAAGCCCGGAATCGGGGAGTAGCCGAGGGCTTCGTTCTTCTCGCCGGGGAGTCCGCGCTTCAGAAGTTCAACCCGCCTCAGGCGGTAGTTGGCGAACACCTCGCCGCGACTGAGCTGCGTCGCGAACTCGGCGATGAGCACGACGACGAGGAGCGGCACGAACGAGAAGACCAGTCGCTTCCAGAATCCGATCCGCTTTGGGGGTGGTTGGGATGGACTGTCGTTCGTGGTCTTGGTGTCGCTCATTGGCCGAGCGGGAAGTGTAGCGAGCGGCTGTGTGCCAAAGGAGGAGGTGATCGCTGCATCTCGCGGTGGCGCGCGGCTGCGGCGAATCGCGGGTAGTCTGGCCTCCGTTGGAACTCGATGACGAACGCTGGTCCGAGCTGGAGGGGGGCTACCGAGTCCCGTTCGATCCGCGTCCGGCGATGGATCGACTCCGCGCGCGCGAAGACATCGACCGTGCCTGGGATGAACTCTGGGAGGGGCTCTACCACCAAGGCGACATCGGCCTCGCGTCCTACGCGGTGGTGCCGCACCTGGTTCAGATCTATGAGGGGCACGGCGAGCCGAGCTGGAGGACGTTCGGCTTCGCTTGCGCCGTCGAAGTGGCGCGAGACTCGGATCGGAATCCCGATCTGCCCGATTGGTTGCGCCGGCCCTACGACGCTGCCTGGGAGACGCTCGGCACTCTTGCTCTCCGGGATTTGGCCCGCTCGACGGATCCGCTCCTGACCCGCACGGCGCTCGGAGTCCTAGCCTTCTCGCGCGGACTTCGGGAGGTCGGCTGCGTGCTGGCGGAATTCACGGATGACGAGTTGGATGAGCTGCGGTCGAGGAGCTGAACAGCGTTGCGCGACGGAGTCCTGCCGATGAGTTCTCGCAGAGGCCCGGGCCGACTTCGTGAACTCCTTCTCGTCGCCTACTGGGTCGCTGTTTTCTCGGTGCTGGCGACGGTGCCAACCGACGGCCCGGCGATTCCGGAGGAGCGTGAGACCGACTGGTTGCGATTAGTCGTTCTCTTCTCGTCTCCGCTGCTCTTATTGGCGGTCGAACTCGCTTGCCGAGTGCGATTCCGGAACGTCGGAGCGATGGTGTTCCGACGAATCGTTGCGACGCTACCGATAGTCCTGGGTCTCAGCTGGCTGTTCGTCTTCGGGCTTACGGACTACAGGAGTCACCGGCGAGAGGTTGGGTTGCTGTGCTCGGCAGTTGCGCTGTCGGTCGGATTCTTCATCGCTCACTTTCGGGCCTAGAAGCCGGTTCGAGGCTCTCGTCCGCATGAGCACGAAGCGATCCGTCTGCTGCACCAGCTTGGTCGAGGGCTAAACGGCCCCGGCGCGCTGAACTACACGGTGTCCTTCGGCTTCTTTCCCGCGCCGGGAGCCGGCGCGCTCTCGATCGAAGAGATCTTGAAGGCTGCGCTTGGCCCGGGCGTATCCCTGGGATCTGTCGCCCTACGCACTCTGACGGAAGCTCTGGGCGAAGTGGGGGCGGTCCTTCGGTTTGAAGGCGACGACAGCTCGCATCCGAGCGATCTGTGCCTCGAAGGTTCGCGGTTTCCTTGGGAGGTCGAAGCCGCGGTCCGCGAAGTCGAGGCGCTGCTGGAAGGGCACGACAATCTCTGGGGCGTCCAGCTGGACGCCGGGCACCCGTTCTATCCCGTGTTCTGGGACTTCGCGTTCGTGTTCACGCACGGGGCCGAGGCAGGTGTCCTGATCGGGTCCAGCTCGGACTGAGGCTGTCGCTGAGCGTTCCCGGAGGCTTTCGGCCCGCCGTGCGTCTCGCCACGGTGCAGGGTCCACGAGCAGAGCGCGAGCGGGGGCTCGAGTTGCTACATTTCCCGCCCACCCTGGAGCCGGCCCACTCGTTGGCTGGCGCCACGAAGGTCGTTCCACACCTCGCCGTCGGGACCGACCCCATCGACATCTCATGAGACTCCTCACCACCACCGTCCTTCTCACGACGCTTCTGGGAGGTGCGACCGACGTCGCCGCCCAGACGGATTGGCAGAAGAAGGAAGACAAGATCGCCAACGCCGCGGTCAAGCGACTGACCAAGTTCGTCCGCACGGCGCAGGTCAATGACGTGCTGCCGCGGATGAAGGAGGCCTACGAGGTCATCCTTCGCTTCTACGACCCCAACCACGAGAAGGCCCGCAAGGAGCTGGAGTACACGCTCCAGGGCGACGAGTGGGTCGCGCCGCGCCGTCCGACCAAGGTCTGGCCGGACGATGCGAACGACAACCAGCGCTTCCGCGTGATCGATGCCTGGCAAGACCTCGCGCTCGACCTCAGCGTCGATCACCGAGATCTCGGGGTTGAGATGATGGAGGAGGATCCGGAGCGCGCCGAGCGTCACCTGGAGATCGCGCTCTACTACAACCCGTTCGACATCGATGCGCACAAGGCGCTTGGGCACGAAGAGCTCGACATCGACTTCGGTGATGGCTCTTCCAGCAACTTCTGGGGTGACGAAGACCAGGTGGCCTTTGTTCAGAAGCTGCGCGAGATCGAGGAGTTCGCGGCCAACCTGGCGAAGAAGGACTACGAGATCGAGACGCTGGATGAGCTTCCGCCTCAGCTTCAGCGGATGGTCCGTGACGATCCGGAGATCCAGTTCCACGGCGCGAAGAGCGAGAACTTCACCGTCTTCTGTCGCGGCACGCAGGAGAACGCCAACGACTGCGTTCTGTGGGCCGAGCGTGGTGCGGACTTCATCACCTTCCTTCTCCCCGAGCGTCTTCGCGAGCGTGCGGACCCCCGCAAGGTCTGGAATCGCCAGCGCAAGTGGGTCGGCTACCTGTGGACCGTCGCCGAGCAGGAGAAGTTCATCGAGCTGAACCCGGAGATCGGTGGCGGAATGAACTTCGCCAACATCAGCTGGGTCGAGCAGGGCGGAGTCTGTGAGGTTGCGCGTCAGCTCACGCCGACCGGCATGCACGACTCGTTGATCGCGAAGCAACTGAAGCTGTTTGGCGGCAACGACATCACCAACGAAGGCCTGATGCACGCGATGACCTGGTACCTCCGGGCCACCGCGATCACTCGCTACGGAGCCGAGTCCACCGCGACGACGACTGGCGCGATCGAGGTCTTGCCGGAGTCGGCTAACTGGTGGCTGCGTGCGATTCGGGACCAGGCCACCGCGCGGACGGACTTCCCGGTCGCCGGCATCCCGCGTGTTCAGCTCTCCGATGTGCCGAACCGTGCTCGTCTGAAGACCTGGTCGTTCAGCGTCTGGCTGCTCGCCCGCTACCCGGACAAGTGGTTCCAGTTCCTCCAGCAGCTGCCGGAGAGCGAGAAGCGTCCGACCCTCGACGAGATGGATGCTTGGTATGAGGAGTTCTTCGATCGCTCCCGTGAGTCGATCGAAGAGGAGTGGCGCGCTTGGGCGTCCGGCCGCAACCTCGTGGCCTACGCGACGGGCTACGGGCCGCCGCTCTTGCCGGAGAAGCCGAACAAGGACCAGATCAAGGGGCTCGAGCGACTGAACGAGTTCCGCGCTCTGCTCGACCTGAGCGCGGCCGAGCTCGACCTCGAAGCGACCCTGGCCTGCAAGGCTCACGCCCTATTCCTGCAGCAGAACGAAAGCCACTGGAAGTGGCCTGAGGCTCACGAGGAAGATCCGGCCAAGCCGGGCTTCACGACGCGCGGCATGCGTGCCGGTCTGAATTCGGTCATCGTCATCGCTGGCGACCCGAGCCAGAAGATCGATCCGGCGGAGAGCCTCGACGGGTGGATCGGCACGGTCTACCACCGATTCCCGCTGCTCGAGGAGAACGTCCGCCGCATCGGATTCGCGGCCGAGGAGAACGTCGTCGTCCTCGACATGGGCTCACTCGGAACGCCGAAGATCATCGGCGGTGACGAGGCCCCGCGCCAATACGTCGCGTTCCCGGCGGACAACATGCGCGGCATTCCGCTGCGCTTCCACGTGTTCGAGGTCCCCGACCCGCTCGAGGACACCGACGAGTACAAGGCGCTCAAGGAGCGTGGCGCGAGCGAGAGGGAACTTCGGTCTCTCCAGCAGAACGCTGGCTACCCGATCAGCCTCCAGCTGATGGATGTCCTCGCGAACCGCGTGCAAGCTGCCCGGATGGAGGTCCACAAGCTCAAGAAGCTTGGACGCAACTGGCAGCGAGATGGCGAGGTCGAGCTGTGGGTCCACACGCCGCGTCACCCTCTCCTCAAGCGGCAAGAGAACCCGTCGGTGGTCTTCGGTATCCCGAAGGAGCCGCTCGAGAAGCGTGAGTGGTACCAGGTCACCGTCACGCTGACGATCGGTGGCACCGAGCAGGTCGTGCAGTGGAAGTTCGAGACCGGTTCGCAGAACTACGGTCACGGTCGCCTCGCGATCAAGGAACCGAAGTGATCTTCGGTTCCTAGCGGCTCTGCCTTGGCGGGCCGCTAGCGGCAGCGTACGAGCAGGTGCTCCGGTACCTGTTCGTCTTGCAGCACCGCTTCGACGTCTTCGAGGAAGCGTCGCCCGTCGACCGTGTAGCCCGCGGTCGGCGTGAGTCCCGGTAGCCGATCGGCGAACCATCGGTTCATCGCAGAGATCAGCAGCTCGCGGACGTATTTCGCGAAGCAGCTGGCGAGCGCGCAGGGGAACGCGCGGTCCTCGCCGCCCGACGCGAACAGCAGTTCGCAGACGTAGTCGTCCTCGCCCTCGCAGCGGTAGTGCGACATCGAGCGGCGTTCGTTGATCGTCGTGAATTGGAAGCGCGGGAACGATCGTGCGAGGGCCGAGCGGTAATGGGCTCGGCCGCCAAACCGGTCGCACAGGATGCGGTCGGGGAGGTGTTCGGGGTCGGCGAGCACGCGGCCGAGCACGTCGAAGGTGAGTTCGAGGTGCGCGGTCGACTTGTTGTCGGTGCGTGCGATCGCGCGATTGAACTCGGGGACCTCGAGCAACTCGACGTGGAGTCCAACGCCACGGATCGAAGCGCTGTCGGCGGCGAGTCGCAGGCGTTCGCGTAGATCTTCGATCACCGCCCTCTCCTCGTGGAGCGGTAGTGCGACCTCGAGTTCTTCGAACCAAGGCAGGGCCTCGAAGCGGGAGACGTCGATCGCGAGAGACTCCAGTAGGTCCGCGGAGGTCTCGGGCAGGGCTTCTCGGAACAGTGCGAGGCTCGTCAGGACCGTGCGTTCGAGACGAAGCTTGGCGTTTGGGCCGTTGTGGACCTTCTTGCTGTCGGTGACCTGGATCTGTCGCTTGTTTGGACGGGCGCGCGCCGCGACCTCGGCCAGAGCCTCCCAGGGGTCGACGCCCGCAGGTCCCTCCAGAACGGTCCCTGCGGCGACGAGGGGCCCGAGCAGAGGGCCGAGGCCGGCTTCGTCGAGTCCGGCAAGGATGCGGCGGGGGCGTTCCAGCTTCAGCGGGGCGAGGGTTCGGGCCGATGACAGGGGAGATCTCGGAGGCTCTTCGCCCCCGGATCCGGGACTAGCTTCTGAGAACTGCCATGAACGTGCTGATCGTCGAGAAAGACCCACTCGTCCGCGACCAGATCAAGGTCGGGCTCAGGCAGTTTCCCGAGGAGTTCACGGTGTTGACCGGCGAAGGATACGCCGGAATCCACCTGCTCCGCCAACACACGATCGACCTCCTGATCCTCGGCGTTCCGCGCAACAGCGCCGAGGCCAAGCGCCGGATCGACTACGTGCGCGAAATCTCGCCGACCGTCGACCTCGTGGTGGTCGCGACCGACTCCTGTGCCAAGGAGCTCTCGGGCGAGAAGGGCCGTCTGGACATCTTCTCGTTCCTGGCCCGGCCCATCGGGGCGATGGACTTCTTCCGCCTGATCCGTCGCGTGCGTGAGCGCCTCCACGAGGGAGCGACCGGCACGGTGCCGACCGGCGGCGCGCGCTCCGGCGCGATGCCGACCTCCTGAGCTCCGAGAGCGTCGAAAGCGACTCGCACTCCGGCTAGGGTTCGCGGAATGGTCGCACCGGTGCGCCTGTTCCTGGAGTCCCGCTACCAGAAGTTCGCCCGCGATCTGCCTCAGACGCGGTTCTATTGTCCGCGCTGCAAGGGGCATCGCCGCCGCCGCGAGGACTGCAAGACCTGCGACGGTCGGGGGAAGCTGAGCGACGACTCGGTCGAAGAGCTTCTGTCCCGGCGCCTCCTTCCCGCGTTGAAGGCCAAGCGCGGGACCTTCCACGGCGCGGGTCGTGAGGACATCGACGTTCGCATGCTCGGCCGCGGCCGTCCATTCGTCTTCGAGGTGATCGGCGTGCGCCGTCCCGATATCGACCTCGACGCTTTGCTCGACCGCTTCCACGAGACGGCTGGTGACCGGGTGCGGATCGATCCGTTTCGCATCGTCGACAGGTCGCGGGTCGGAGAACTCAAGGAGTCGAAGTTCCGCAAGCTCTACCGGGTAGGGATCCAGACCGAAGCGGCCGACGCCGCCTCGATGCTCGAAGGTCGGATTGGGGAGTCCGTGCGGCTCGAACAGCGGACCCCTCAGCGCGTCGTCCACCGGCGCAAGGATCTCGTTCGGGAGCGTGACGTTACGGTCTGTGCAGTTCGAAGGGCGGACGAGGATGGGATGCTCGAGATCGACCTCGAGACCGAGCACGGGACCTATGTGAAGGAGTTCGTGTCCGGGGACGACGAGCGAACGACGCCGTCGATCGCTGAGTGGCTCGGCGCTCAGGCCGAGTGTGCGCGCCTGGACGTGTTGGAGATCCTCGACGATGTCGAGACGATCAGTCCGACCGACGGTGGCTGAACCGCCAGAACTTCTCGCGTTCGAAGCTCAGCCACAGGGGCTCCTTGTTCGCCGCTTCGACGACAAAGCGGGGCTTCTCGTCCGAGTCCGTCACGAAGTGCCCGAGCTCGATCAGCAGCGGGAAGTCCGGAGCCAGATCCAGAGCGATCGGCCCTTCGATGGCCCAGAACGGCGAGATCTCGTTCGCCCGCGCTCCGGTGAGGCCTTCGCGTCGCGAGCCGACCAGCCATTCGATCACGTGGAGGACCCCGTCCGTGCCGGATTCGGCGCGGTCGCGGACGTACACGGTCAGGTAGCCGTCGCCGGTGAACATCGTCACGCGTGCGAACTCGGCGCGGCGGCCGATGCAGCGGATCCAGAGCTCGCTGGGATCATTCTTGAACAGGTGCTCCAGGCGGCTCGTTTCGATCCGGTCACCGCCTTCGAGTCGGAGCTCGAGGTTCGGGATCTCGGGGTCTGGCAGCAGTTGATGGACGAACCGGCGTTCGATCGCGTCCGTCGAACCGAAGAAGCTCTCGTTGCGTGCATCCGAGAGAGCTGAGCGCTCTTCGGTCGGCGTGAGAACCACGTCCGTTCCGGCCGAGAACGGTAGGCCGCGTTCCTCGCCATATGGGATCCGGAACGCCGTTGGGTGCGTGTCGAGCGGGCGCAGAGCGAAGATACGGGCGGCCGCGTTTTCCGCGACGAGCGGTGGCTGACAGATGCGGTCGACGCCGTGCGCGAAGGCGATCGCGTTGTCGTTGTCGTGCTTGCGGGGCAGACCGGCGACGAACAGCAGTCCGTCCGAGTCGATCGACGCGAGGTCGCGCATCTCTCGGTGGATCGCGTTCGAGTCCTTCCACTGCTCGAAGTGATCGCGATGCCAGCTCACGAACGGCAACACCCAGGCGGTGAGCGTCAGGATCGCCGGGACGACACCGGCTCCGCCGAGGAACAGCGCGATGCTGATCGATGGCAGGTAGAACAGGCGAAGGTTGTCGAACTCGTCCGCGCCTCGCCATACGTGGACCATCGGTGCGGACGCGGCGAGGAAGCCGACGACGCACAGCGGGAACAACAAGCGACGCCGGGCCGAGAAGTAGAGGGTCAGTGCGAGCAGGAACGGCAGGAACGCCAAGCCGACGGCCCACTGCGTCGCGAACGGCAGCTTCTGGATCGGTGCGAGGACCGCGAGGAAACCGCGGCTCAGGCCTTCGATGGACGGCCAGATCGTCGTGCCGAAGATCTCGCCTGCGTCGATCTGGCGCTCGAGCTCTTCCGTCGTCTCGCCGGCCGTGTAGCCACCCATCCCTCCGAACAGCAGGTAGCGCAAACCGAAGTAGCCGACGAGCAGGATCCACAGAGGCCAGGTGCGGGAAGCGGTCTTGAAGCGCTCGCCCGGGCGCGCGGCGGCGAACGCGACGAGTGATGCGGCGAGCGGCGCGACGACCGCCGATTCCTTCGTCATCAGCGCGAAGGCGCAGGTCAGGATCGGCCAGGTCATCCGCCCGCGACCCTTGCCGTCGACGCGACGCACCATCAACACCAGGGTCAGGAGCACGAAGAACGTCGAGAAGACGTCGACGCGGCCGACGGCCCAGAAGATCGTGCCGATGTGCGTCGGCGCCAAGCCCCAGAGTAGGGCCGCCATGAAGCCGCGGAACGGTCCGAAGAAGCGGACACCGAGCCAGGCGACGAGCAGCGTCGATGCCGCGTGCACGACCGTGTTCAGCAAGTGGGAGATGAACGGGTCGAAGCCAAACAGGCCTTCGATCGCGAAGCTCATCGTCACCAGGGGGCGCCAGAACTCCGCAACGCCCTCGAGGCCGTACTGCGGTCCAGCGAAGTCCGCGAAACTGCCCCAGAAGTCTGACGCGTAGTGCACGGCCAGCAGATCGTCGCTGCGGTAGGCGGCATGGCTCGGCCACCAGGCCGCCAACAGCAGCACGAACAGCAGCGGGACCGCGGGGACGCGGACCGTTTCGGGGGCGGTTTCCGAGGCGAGGCTCATCGGCGGATCGGCGCGACGGGCGGGTGGAGGGGCGTTCTCCGGCCCGGTCGCGACAGCGGACCGGTGCGAGTGTGCCCGATGGCGACGGCGAGTAAAGGTGGGGTCCGCGCGGCTCTACGCAGAGCGGAACTCGAGCGGTTCAGGGCCCACCGAAAAGGGGGTCACAGGAGCTCAGAGGAGGACGCCGAGCAGCTTCATGTCCATGACCTGCTTGCCGTTGCAGTAGCCCTGCGCGAAATACTTCGCCATGCGGTTGCCGCTGCGCTGGCCGCGACGGGACGCAAAGTAGATGCGCGAGTTCGGGAGAACCTGGCCGCGAAACCGAACGTCGTCGACACCGCCGAGGCCGATGAAGCGCTCCGCTTCCCAGCCCTCGGTCATCTTCATGAGGACGGTGCCGACCTGGGCCCCGCCTTCGATCATCAAGACGCCCGGCATCAGCGGGCGGCCCGGGATGTGGCCTCGAGCCCACCAAGGGTCCTCGCCCCAGTCCTTGTAGCCGACGATCAGGCCATCATTCACATCGACATGACAGATGCCATCGATGAGCTGGAACTCGTGCTGGTGCGGGAGCATTCGCCGCAGTTCTTCCTCTCCGACGACGTCCTGAGACAGGTCGAGGGAGTCCAGGTCCACCAGGGATCGGGCCATTCGAGGAGACTAGCGAGCGGCGCTCGGCAAATCGCGGAAGACCGCGCCAAAAACGACGGAGGGGTTCGGAGAGTTCTTTGAGCCTTGATTCGTCCTGCCGGCGAAGGGGCCCCGACTTTTCGAGAGCCGGGGGTCGCTTTCTCTCAACTACCGTGGTAGTTGTTCCGAATGAGCAGTTGGCCGGGCCCGGCCGACTCGGGTTTCGGCCCGGTGCTCGACCGTCCCCCGACGCGGTCCCCCGCGTCACCGTTTCTCCACCGACCAGATCCCGACGATGAGTCGACTCAAACCTGGTGATCTTCAGCTCGCGATCCTCACCGTCCTCTGGGAACAGGGCGAGGCGACGACCGCGCGCTTCCACGAGGCCCTCACCGAGCGGAAGCTCGCGCTGACGACGATCGCAACGATGTTGCGCAAGATGGATGACCGTGGCCTCGTCCGTCACCGGCGCGAAGGGCGTGCGCTCGTCTACTCGGCAGCCGTCGACGAGAGCGAGGTCCGGCGCTCGATGGTCGATGACGTCGTCGACCGCTTGTTTTCCGGCGACCCCTCGAGCCTCGTGCACCACCTGGTGAGCGAGGGCGAGATCGACCTCGACGAGCTCGACGCACTTCGGCAGCGCGTGCAAGCCGCGCGTAGCGCCCGCGACGGAGGCAACTCGTGATGGAGTGGTTGACCTGGTTCGAGGCCGTCGGCCTGTTCGCTGCCGTTTGGTTCGTGCTGCAGGTCGCGCTGCTGGGGCTCGCCGCGGTGCTCGATCGTCCTCTCCGTCGTTTCGAGTTCGCTCGTGAATCGATGTGGCGGACGGCGCTGTTCGGCTCCGCCATCGCCGCCATTGCGTTCGTTGTTCTCCGTGAACCGGTCGAGCCGGCCGTGGCCGAAACCGCGAGCAAGCCGGAGCGGCGACTGAGCGACTTCCCGCACGAACGGCGAGTCGAGGAGGCCGTCGCGCTCTCGACCGCGCCGCTCGTCGCCCCTCTGCAACCCGAATCCGAAGACTCAGACGCGGCCGCTGCGGGTCAGCGGTCGGTCGTTCTCGGCGGAATCGGAGTGGCGTTCTCGATCCTCGCGGCGTTCGGACTGCTGCGTTTCGGCGTCCGACGTGCGCGGCTCTCACGTCGGCTGCGCACCGCTACGGCGGTGCCGGCCGACGACTCTCTCCTGGAAGAGGTCAAGAGGCTCGCGGACCGGGTCGGAGTCCGGCGACGCTCAATCGTCTTCCGGCTTCAGGCGCTCTCGTCGCCGATCGCCGTCGGCACTCTGCGCCCACGGATCTACTGGCCACAGGCCGCTTCGGAGCTCGAGCCTCAGGCCCGGGCTGCGGCGCTCGCTCACGAACTGGCGCACCACCGTCGTCGCGACCCGATGTGGCTCGGCCTGGTGCTGTCGGTGGAGTCGATGTGGTTCTGGTCGCCGCTCGTGCGCCTGGCTCGCCACCGTCTGATCGAAGTGTCCGAGTGGTCGGCCGATCGGATTGCCGCGGAAGTCACCGATGCGGTCGAGCTGGCCGAGTCGTTGGTCACCGTGGCGTCCTGGTCCAAGCTGCGCGCCGAAGGAGTCGAGCTTCCGGCTTGCGGGATGTCCGTCTCGTCCGCGGGGCTCTCAGCCCGGGTCGACCGCCTGCTGACTCGTTCGGTTGGCGGCCGGAAGGAGACGCGTCTTCTCGCCTTGGCTGCGTCGATCACGGTGTCGTTTACGACGACCGCGTCCTTGTTCTCCGCGTTCGCCCACGTCGATGAAGTCGAGGTGAAGCCGGTGACCGAGGTCCGTTCGCTTCAAGGTGCCGCGGCCGATTTGCCAGCGACTCAACAGAACCTGCTCGATGCGCTCGACGTGCTCGAGTTCGAGTGTGTGACGGTGCGGGAGGGTGCTCAACTGCTGAGCGCCGAGCATCGAGGAGATCCCGAATGGAGCGAAGTGCTGTCGCTCCTCGATCAACGATTGCGTGACTTCGAAGACCGGTGCCGGAGCCTCCGAGCTCGGGTGCGCGCCTTCGCGTCGCACGAACCCAGTGACGGTCTCGACGATCGTCGCGCAAGACCCCAGATGGAGAAGTGATGATTCGATCCACTTGTCTGCGCCCGGTGCAAGTCCTCGGACTGAGCCTGGCGTTGTCTTCGACTGCGCTGTTCGCGCAGGATCCTGACCCAAGGCCGGGTCCGTCCGGTCCGAGCCGAGTCTCGTCGTCCGAGCTCGTCGAGCGCATGCAGCGTGCGGTCGAGCGGGGAGACCTCGAGGCCGCGCGACGTGCGGCGGAGCAACTCCGTCGACAGCGGCAGGCCGAGCGTGACGTGGAAGTTGCGCGGCGTGCCGAGCAGGAAGCTCGTCGTGCGGTCGAGGCCGAGCGTCGCATGCGCGACATGGAGCGGGAGCTCGAGGCTCGCCGTGAGCAGATCGACGCCCAGCGGGCCGAGATCGAAGCTCAGCGAGCAGTCCTCGAGGATCAGCGTCGCCAGATGGAGGTCGAGCGCGAACGCTTCGAGCGGCAGCACATCGAAGAGATGCACGCCCGCGAGAACGAACTGAGGCACCAGCGCGATCAGCTCCGTCAGGAGTCTGAGGTGATCCGCCGTCAGGCGGAGGAGATCCGCGCGCAGGCCGAAGAGGCGATGCAGCAGGCGCGGATCGAGGCGATGGAAGCCATGGAGCGCGCCAACGTCGATGCACGGGACGCCGCCGAGGCAGCTCGCCAGGAGGCGATGGAGGCGACCGAGCGCGTTCGCCGCGGAGCGCTCGAGCGGTTGCACGGTCAGCACGGGGGCGACGACGAGGTCCATCGTGCCATCGCGCGACTGAGCGATCCGGAGTCCGGCGTGCTCGCTCGCGTTCTCAGCGAGCTCGACGTCGACGTGTCCGAGATCGCTGGTGACCTCACCGAAGTTCAGCTCGAACTCGACGGCATGGACGCGCAGATCGGTTCGGTCGGCGAACTGATCGCCACGCTCGAAGAGTCGGATCTCGGTGATTTGCTGGCGGACGTCGAAGTCGAGATCGGCGACGCTGAGATGGAGCTGCGCGACGCGCTGCAGCTGGTCGAGGGCGCCGATCTGGAAGATCTGCTCGAGCACATCGAGGTCGACATCGACGTCGAGATCGAAGACGCCGAGGTTCTGCTCGAGACCATCCTCCGCGACGAGGACGGTCGTGAGGTCCAAGGCTTCATCCGCGCGCTCCTCGACGACGAGGACGAAGACGAGTGTGACGACGAGTGCGAGGAAGAAGAGGGGCATGCTGGGTTCCGCTTCTTCCAGACCGAAGACGGTGAGCACTCAGGCTTCCTCTTCTCCGATGACGACGACGATGTCGCCGAAGTTGAGCACGGCATCCTCGATCTCTTTGAAACCGAGGGCGGCCTGCCGGTTCGCGTTTTCCGTGGTCACCACGGCGAGGCCGGCGAGCACCCGGCGGTCCAGTTGTTCGGAGTGGGCGAAGAAGGCTTTCCGACCCGCGCGATCCTGGGTGAGGACGACGAGAATCACTTCATCGTTCGCTCCGACGACGACGGTCGTGTTCGTTGGGTGACGCGAGAAGGCGTTCCGATTCTTCGCTGGATGGATGTCTCGGACGGCGACGAGTCGGATGAGCCCTCTCGCGCGCTCCTCGAGCGATTCTTGCGCTCGGAGAGTGACGGCGATTCGGAGCGTCGCGTGATCGCCCGTCGCACCGAGGTCAGTCCGGAAAGGCTCTTCGGTCGCGTCCTCAGCGAGGAAGTTGATGGCGACACGCGCATCATCCTTCGACACCAGGGCTCCGATATGGAGTTCTTCCCAGGTGATGGCCCTGACCACGGTCATGGCGACCTTCACGAAGGCATGCACGACCTACAACGCGAAGTGCGCGAGATGCACCAAGAGCTGCGGGAGCTGCGTCGCCTGATCGAGCGCCTCCACGGCGAGCGCGACGGCCGCGTCGCGATGCGTATCCTCGGAGAAGATGGATCTCCGACCATCGTTCGCGGTCGCGCGGTTTCGCCGACGGCTACCGGTCGGTTCGTCGCTCCGCGTGCGGCCACGATCGAGCGGGCCTTGCCCGCCGAGGTTCGAGCTCGCGCGACTGCGCCACGGGCGACGACCGTTGAGCGGGCGGTGCCTGCCGAGGTCCGCACGCGCCTGATCGCGCCAGGCACGACCACGACCGAGCGTGCGCGGCCGACCCAGGTGCGCACGCGCTTGATCGTTCCGGGTGAACAAATCGATGGCACCGCTCCGCTGCGTGGTCGCGCCATCCTGCCCGGTGCTGGCGCGCCGGAGCCTGCTGTCGTCCCGGGGCGTCGGAGCGTCCGCACCCGCGTTCGACCGCCGGCGCCCGGTCGCGTTCGCATCGGACGTCCGTTCCGGATCGAGGAGACTGCACCGGAAGTCGAGGAGATCGTGGTTGAGGAGCCGGTGATCGAGCTGCTCGAGGCTCCGGCCGAGGTGCTGGAGGTGCCGTCAGTCGAGACGCCGGTCGAGGTGCTGGAGGTGCCACTGGTCGAGACGCCGGCGGCTCCGGAGGCCGACGTGCCTCCGCCGGCGCCGGTTCGTCCGCGCCGCGCGACCCTGGTCGGGTCGCCGCAGTTCGTTCAGGGTGCGAGCCGAGACACGCTCCACCCGTTCGCCGAGCGCTGATAACGGAACCGGTCGTGCCGACGGCTCGGCCGGCCCTGCCAGAACTCGAACTCTTCGGGCCGGATCAGGTATCCGCCCCAGAAGTCCGGACGTGGAACCTCTTCTGCGTCCGCGAAGCGCTCCTGAACCTCGGTGAGGCGCTTCACCAGCTCCGCGGGATCCGCAAGCGTTTCGCTCTGCGGTGACGCCCAGGCACTGAGCTGGCTCCCCTTCGGTCGCGAGCGGAAATACGCGTCGCTGACCTCGGGCGGTAGTTTCTCCGCCTGGCCCCGGACGCGGACCTGACGCTCGAGTTCTGGCCAGAAGAAGGCCACGCCGACCTTGGGGTTCGCCGCCAGGTCGCGAGCCTTCGCGCTCTTGTAGTTCGTGAAGAAGCGCAGCCCATCATCGTCGATCGAGCGCAAGAGGACGATTCGGCAGGACGGGCACCCGTCCGCGTCGACGGTTGCCAACGTCATCGCGTTGGGCTCGTCGATTCCGACCTCGGTGGCCTGGCGGAGCCAGAGCTCGAACATCTCCCGGGGTGACTCGAGGAGGTCTGCTTCGGTGAGCTCGCTGCGTGTGTAGTCTCGTCGGTTGGTCCGGAGTGCCTTGTAGTCCATTCGGGTAGAACGGCCGGAGGGCCTTCACCCCTTCTAAACTGACCCCGGCCCGTGTTGTAACGCGATCCCATCACTTCACGCCGCCCGCGCCTCGGTCCACGGTTTCCCCAGGATCGACAGCGGATATCCGCTTCGCTCCCCGAAGTCCTGTCGCCACGACAGGACCTGCCACGGTCGGAGCCGTCGGGGCAACCAGCCGGCCAACTGCGCCGGGGACTCGTCGTCCCGGTTGAACCTCGGCCGGACGAGGTTGCGGAAGGCGAGGAAGATCTGGAGGTGGGAGTTGAGGTGCCAACGCCGTTTGCTGACGAGCCACGACTCCCTCCGGAGTCGGCCGGTGAGGTCACGCAGAACAGCCTCGGTGTGGTTGATCGGGAACAGCGGGTTCCAGGTCTTCCTCGGCAGCTTGCTGGAGGTCTGGAGGTGGATCAGCCGGTCGCCGAAGACCGACCCAGCGAGGCCTGGATAGGCCGTCTTCTCGTCGGTCTCGAGAAGGACGCTCTGTAGATCTCGGCACAGCCTGGCACCGGTTCGCAGGACGTGGCGAACGACGGCCTTGGAACGTGACGGCCGCCGGCCAAACCGCTGCTCGTCCTCCTGGATAGCCTTGAGGCGCCTCTTCGGCTTCGGGCCACTCGGTCGAATGGGGGCAGAACGAGCGGCGAGGATCAGGCGTG
>JBCBZB010000039.1:0-42915 GCA_039815565.1 Planctomycetota bacterium | reverse complement strand
CGGCCACGCTGGTCGAAGTATGTGCTGCCGTAGGCGTGCCGCGTCTGCTGCAAATGAGTGCCCTGAAAGCAGACGCCAAGAAGGGCACGTCGGGTAGGAGCCGTGGCGGGTGAAGAAGTCCTCCGAAGGCTCGCAATGCATCGAGCACTCGCGGTAGGGGCAGTGGCTGGGTCGGAACATCGGGGTGCGCGGAAGCCCTCGGCAAATCCGAGGGCCTCTCGCACTCCCGGTGCACCGGAACTCCTCCCGGTGACCTCAGAACCTCGCAATTCGGGGAGGTGGCCCCTCGCCCCAACACGCGTGGGGGTCAGTTCCAAACACTCGAATGGGAGCCCGCCGGCTACCGATCAGTCGGAATCCGAAGCCGAGAGGGCGCCGATCAACTCGTCCTTGAGCCGCTCGAGCCGCTCCTCGGTCAAGTCGGGCTGGAACAGCAGCACAGGCTCGGCCTCGTCGGAGGCCTTGGGGTCGATCACGACTAGGTCGGCCGCCTCCTGCTCGGGACCCTTCGCGTCGATGATCCTGAGCTGACGCTTCCGAACCAGGATCAGACCGACGAAGAAGCGCAGGCCTGCTGCGGTTTCCGCGGCGGTTGGGCCCTGCTCGGCCTCCTCTTCGGTCGAATCCGCATCGGCAGAGCCCGACGTCGAGTCCTCGGACGCGCCAGCGCCCCCCGTTGCTGCAGAAGACTCGTCGTCCCCCCCGTCGATCACGTCACCCAGACGATCGAAGAGCACTCGGAGCGACGCGAGATCCAGCGTGACGGACTTCTTGTCGTCCTCCTGACGCTTGACGCGCCAGTGAATCGGTCGGGCGTCGCCCTCGGTCGGCAACACCTGGAAGCAGGTCTCGCACAGGTCCTGCCGCTCACAACTCGGGAGCTCGAGAACCGCGTACCAGTCGGTCGCGGTCGGCAGCGGGCAGCCGGGACGCTCGCAGCGCTCACGGTTGCGGCGAATCCGCCATTCGTCGGTCGATGTCATCGGCGGCGTCCTGCCTCGGTTCTCTTCAGCCAGGCCGTCCAGGCCAAGACTCCGGCCTTGTCCAGACGCCCGGAGTAGCGCTCGAGCGCTTGTTGCGCGGTCTTGGTCTGGTCGATGTCCTCGGCCTCGACGGACCGTTCGAGGTAGTCGACCAAGACTGCTGCATTCTGCGGTTCGTGACGGTAGCTCGCCAACGCCAAGACGATCGATCGTCGAACGAATCGATCCTGCTCGAGCTTCAACGCATCGCGGAATCGCTGACCACTCGACTCGAAGCGCACGAGGCCTTCGTAGGCCGACGCGCGGACAGCCCAGTGGGGATCGACGATCCCGCGTTCGAGGAGAGGACGGATCCGCGCCGAGGGTCGCTGGTCCGGATCCCCGGATTCCGACATGGCTCTGAGCGTTCGGACGACATCACGGCGGGCCTGCCAGTCCTGGGCCTGGAACGCAATCTCGAGGGTCGGGATCGCCTCGTCACCGATGCGACCCACGAGGTCGATCCGCACCGTGCGGTCGCGATCGTCGGTGGCACGAGCGATGTCGAGCACCAGCGCCGGCGCCGCGGCTGCACCGAGTGAGACGACCTCGTCCTCGGCCCGACTCCAGGGAGTGGCTCCGACCGATTCGACGAGGAAAGGCTCGTCCTGGCGCGCTCGTCGGACCAGAGCCTCCTTCTGGATCCGCCAGAAGACCAGGAAGCGCGTCAGATGGAACGCTCCGAGCGGATCCGAAGCCAGCTCATCGCGCACCGTCGCAAACTCCTCCTCCTCCGCTCGGAAAGTGCGCTCGGCGACCTGGAGTCGCTCGATCAGCTCCGGAGTCGGCGCCTTGGCCACAAACGGCCGCTGACCCGACGGATCCGGGTCGATCACGGACGGAAACAGCTCGGGCCAGGGCACGTCGGTGCGCACAAGCGTCTCGGCAGGCGCCGAGGCGCAACCGGCGACGACGAAGGCCGTGAGCACGACGAGGGATCGCATCCACTAGGAATTAGCCGATCCGGCCCCGATCGGGCAACTGCGTAGCGGCTCGACGATCAGTTCTGCTTCCGTCGGTACTCGATCTCGAGCACCTGTGTGTTGTTCGCCCCGATCGCCAAGTCGTGCACCTCCAACACGATCCGCTCGCTGCCGTCGAAGCGCCACACGTAGCGAACCATCTTGTCGTGCTCGCCAGTGAGGTATTCGTCGAGCGTGCCGTAGCAGATCAGCTGGTCCGAAGACGGGTCGTGGTCCCCTTCCGCGTACCGAATCGCCGTCTCCCCGCTGTTCGCCAGCATCGCGACATAGCTCTGCTTGAAGTTGTCGTGCCCGAGCATCAGCTCGCTCTCGACGATCATCGCCTCCCCGCCGGGAGCACCAGGTACGACGAACGCCTCCCTCGACTGCCCACGCAGGAACCGATCTCCGAGCACGAGCTCGCAGTGCATCTCGCCTCCCGGGCCGGCAGGCTGACGAACGCCACCGAGCACGAAGCTCGTCTGCACACGCCAATCTCCGACGAACCGGTTGAGCAACTCATGCCGGTCCGAGGGCTCGGTGAAGCGCTGGGCGGCAGCCATCTGTTCGGCGAAGTCACCGGGCATCTCTCCGACCGAGGAGGTGTCGACCTCACGGTCCGGATCCTGTGTCGGCGGGACCTCGACCGCGAGAATCGGAGCGGAAGTCGATTCCGCATCACGTGCTTCCACAGCCGGATCCATCGAACCACAGGAAGCCAAGGTGAGGAGGACAACAGCCGAGGCGAAGCCGGAGAACGAACGCGCGAGCGAGAGGGTCATGGTCTGTGAGTCCAGGCTCGATCGAAGAACCGAGGACCGCCGAGCATAGAGCGAGCCACGCTCGTGGTCGCGATCACGGTCCGATAGCATCAGCGCGCGATGTATTCGGGCCGCCGCTACTCACTCTGGGCCACGCTGCTCTGGAGCCGCAGCCAGTTGATCTGGCCAGCGATCTGGGCCCTCGCGCTGACGATCGCCTACCAAGAACTCGACTGGACCTGGATCGGCCTGCCTTGGCTACCACTCTCGCTGGTGGGCATCGCGGTTGCGTTCTACCTCGGGTTCAAGAACAACGCGTCGTACGACCGCATGTGGGAGGCGCGGAAGCTGTGGGGCGGAATCGTCAACGCTTCACGCGCGATCGCGATCAGCGCGCGCGACCTCGTCACGTTCGTGCCCGGCGAGCGCGAGCTTCACACCGACCACGACACCGCGGTTGACCCGAAGCAGGAGTGGGAGCAGATCGTACGTCGCCACGTAGCCTGGCTCGACGCGTTGCGCCACGCCTTGCGCGCACCGCGCGATTGGGAGCACCGAGGCGAAAAGTACGATCGCCTGCGCAAGAAAGCCCAGGTCCCCGAGCTCCAGGAGGATCTGCGTACGGTGTTGACGGCGTCGGTCGGCGAGGAAGAAGCCGACGAGGTGCTCTCGACCGAGAACGCCTGCTCGGCGTTACTCGGCAACCAGTCAAAGACGTTCGCTCGGCTGCGCGATCAGGGCTTCCTCGACGGCTTCTCGCACATGCAGCTACAGAGCCGCGTCGATGAACTCCTCGGACTGCAGGGCGGCTGCGAACGCATCAAGAACTTCCCGTTCCCGCGCCAGTACGCGACGGTCAACATCATCTTCGCGCGCCTCCTCGTGCTGTTGATCCCCTGCGGCATGCTCCAGGAGTTCTCGACGATGGCGACCGTGAGCAACTGGGCCACCGTTCCGTTCTCGGCGATTGCGAGCTGGGTCTTCCTGAGCTCGGCGCAGATCGGTCACTGGAGCGAGAACCCGTTCGAGGGCCTGGCGAATGACATCCCAATCTCATCGATGAGTCGCGCGATCGAGCGGGAACTCCTCGGCTGGACCGGAGTCACGGACCTGCCCGACCCTCGGCCGGTGCGCGGTCGGATCATGCTCTGAGATCCGACGGATCCCGCTCCGAGACGGAACGGTGTCGACGTTCCCAACGCTCGGACGGCGCGCTGTCCGGAATCACCTCGACGCACTCCCGCGATCGACTCCCGACCACCGACGGCGCCTGTCGATCTCGGGGAGGCCGAGCGGTCCACGACCGCCGTCATCCTTGGGACCGCCGATGAAACACCTTCTTTCTGCTCTCGGACTCCTGACCGCGCTCTCGACGACCACGGTCTCAGCCCAGTCTCCTGCCTCGACTCGCGCCGAACACGGCTGCCTGCCGGACACGTCGCTGGTCTCGCTCTACGCGCAAAACGAGGTTCCACGGGCCTTCGAGGCCAACGACGACGGCATCGTCGTCATCGAGATCGAGACCGAAGAGGCCCGAGTGGACTGGGTCGAGCGCACGGATCGCCCCGGCTTCTCGGGTGCATCGTTCTTCCGCTGGGAAGGTCCGAACCACTTCTCGCGCCCCGGCATCGGCATCTTGACCTACCGCGTGTTCGTCGAGGAAGCCGGGCGCTACCAGGTCCGTATCCACAACCGTCACGACCACCCAGACTCCTCGGAGGCGAACGACTGCTGGATGCGCGTGAACCGCTCATCCTGGATCAAGACCTACTCGAACAACGGCAACAACTCGGGAGCCTGGAACTGGCACTTCCGTTTTGACCCCGGCCACGGGGCCGTCGCCTACAACCTCGACGCTGGCGTCAACGAGATCCAGATCTCGGGCCGATCGAACGGCTTCATGATCGACCGCCTGGTCGTGTTCCCGTCGAACCAGAACGGCCAAGACCTTTCGATCCCGCCTTCGGCGCGCCTCAAGAGCCGGCCGGTGCTCGGATCGACGATGAGGATCGAAGCCAACGATCAAGCCGGCGCTGCGGGCATCACTCCAGGTGCGAGCACCTTCGTCCTGCTTCTCAGCCCGCTCGCCCACGACGGCTGCGGCATCCGCATGCCCGGCATGGGGCGCAGCGGAGACGGCGTCATGCTGTTGAGCAACTCGGTCGCGCCGTTGGAGATTCCGTTCAGCGGCCTCTACCAGGGCCCCTCGAACCCGATCGGCTTCGACCTGCCGATCACCAACGCCCCAGCTCTCGTCGGTCGAGAGCTCTACGTCCAGGGCGTGTTCCTCGACGGCAGCACCGGCAGCTTGCGCGGCGCTCTGACCAACCGCTTGGACCTGGTCCTCGGCGACTTCTGAGCGACCGGCTACTCGGGCTCGACCGCAGCGCCATCGTCGCCGAGCCGGAGCCTGCCGCGGAACTCGTTCCCGGCAGCATCAAGGAATCCGCCGGAGAGCCGGGTCACCCCCTTCTCGACGAGAGTCTTGAGCAGCGCCGGGGTGACCTTCTTGCCCTGGATCTCCCGCCACACGACGAAGCGACACCCATCGCTCCAGCGTGAACAACCAAAGCCCCGCTGCCCCTCGATCAGTGGCGCGTTGCAGCGGGGACAGCTCGGCAGGGTGACGGGCTTCTTGCTCGCAGCAGACTTCGGCTTCGAGCCGCCGGACGAGGACTTCCTGCGGGTCCGGCTCGTCGCCCGGGATCCACCACCAGACGGGCCCGAACGCTTGTTCCGGTCTCGACCGACCGGTGGGTCGAGATCGATCAGAGCACCTGTGCGCGTCAGCGCGAGCACTCGGGCATCTCCCTCCAGGGTCCGTACCGGATCGAAGCAGATCCCCTTGCGCAGAAGTCGAGCGACGACCGCATCGCCGAGGTTTGTGCCGCGGAAGTTCCCCGGAAGCGTGAACTCGCATCCGGTCTTCCAAGCTGAGCACCCGAACTTCTCGCGACCTCGGATCACCGGCTGACCACAGCGTGGGCAGGGACCGAGGTGCGACTCGGTCGATTCCCCGTCCGGCGCCGGTCGACAGAGCGACCCGATCCACGAGACGATCTCCTCGCGGAAGGATCCGGGCTCCAGTTCACCCTGTTCGATGCCGCGGAGCTTCTGCTCCCAGTCACCGGTCAGCTCCGGTGAACGCAGGCGCGGATCCTCGATGAGACCGATCAGGATCCGACCGAGGTCGGTGACGCGCAGCGTCTTGCGAACGCGCTCGATGTAACCGCGCCGGATCAGGGTCTCGAGGATCGACGCGCGGGTCGCCGGGGTCCCGAGTCCCCGTGCTTTCAGCGCCTCGCGCAGCGACTCGTCATCGACGAACTTGCCGGCAGTCTCCATCGCTCCGAGGATCGAGTTCTCCGTCCAGGGGCGCGGAGCCTTGGTCTTGCCCTCGTGAAGCTCGGGCTCGTGTGCTCCGCGTTCGCCCTTTTCGAATGCCGGCAGCTCCTGGGAGTCGTCGAGATCGCCGTCGGTAGCTCCGGGCTTCTTGCCACCTTTCGAGCGCGGAGTCTTCTTGCTGCTCTTCGGGCGACCGAAGCTCGGCCTCCACTCGATCGCGAACCAGCCAGGATCGACGACGACTGTGCCGCGGGCCCGGAACAGCTCCTCGCCTGCCTTGCCCTGCACTTCGGTGATGTCGCGCAGACGATCGGGCATGAAGCCCTGAACGGTCCGCGCGAGAACCGCGTCGAACACCGCCTGGGCCTCCGAGTCGAGTCCAGAAGGCCGACTGCCAGTCGGAATGATCGCGTGGTGGTCCGAGACCTTCGAGTCGGCAAACATCCGCCTCGGGGTCGGCAGACTCGACAGATCCAGTCGCTCCGCACCGTTCGGCAAGACCTGTTGGAGCGAGCGAAGAGCGGACTTGGTCGGGTTCGCCGCGTCCGCCGGAAGGTGCCGCGAGTCCGTTCTGGGATAGGTGACCAGCTTCCGCTCGTAGAGCTGCTGCACGACTTCGAGACATCGCGCGGCCGACATTCCCGTCGCCGCGTTGAGCTGTCGCTGCAACGATGTCAGGTCGTGGAGCAAGGGCGGCGGCGACTGCTCGCGACGCCCCTCGATCGACACGATCTCGAATTCCTCCCCGCGAACCGCCTCGAGGACTGCCTTCGCTGGATTCTCTTCGTCGAAGCGACCGGCGACGCGCTGGAACCAAACCTCGCGATACCGCGTACGCAGTTCCCAGAACGCCTCGGGATCAAAGGTCCGGATCTCATCGTCGCGTTCAGCGATCAGCGAGAGCACCGGCGTCTGGACTCGACCGACGCTCCAGAGAACACCGCGGGTGCCGAAGCGGACCGTGTGGTAGCGCGTCCCGTTGAGGCCGACGATCCAGTCCGCCTCGCTCCGCGCTCGCGCGGCTTCGAACAGGGTTTCGTACTGGGATCGATCGCGCAGATCGCTGAACGCCGAACGAATTGCTTCGTCGGTCATCGACTGGAGCCAGAGCCGCTGGAACGGTCGATCGGCGACACCCGCAAACTCCAGGACGTAGCGAAAGATCAGCTCACCCTCACGACCAGCATCCGTCGCGCAGACCAGCTCATCCGCTTCGCGGCAGAGGTTCGAGACCGCCTCGAGCTGGGCCTTGGCCGAGGCATCCCCGCTGGGCCGGAGCCGAAAACGCTCCGGCACGAACGGGAGCGTCTCGAGGCGCCAGCGCTTCAGCCCGGGGTCGTAGGCGTCTGGCGGCTCGAGCTCGACCAGGTGCCCGAGGGTCCAGGTGATGCGGAGCTCAACCTCCTGACCGGGCCGTGCGAGCCAGTGGTCACGACGCTGCTTCGCTCCGAGAACTCGCGCGAGGTCGCGTGCAACGGATGGTTTCTCAGCAACGACGACCTTGAGCATCGGGACCGCACGAGGCTATCTGCCCCGCGCAGTCGATTCCCGCTCGAAGATCGGTCAACGCACCGGCGACGCAACTTCGCGTAGGACGGCACCGCGGTCGTCGCTCAGCACCAAGACCGAGAACTGATCGCCCCGACCGATCGTCGAACCGCTGACGGACGCGTAGTCGAATCGACCGCGAATGTCCGTGTAGCCGTCCTTGAAGAACTCGACTCCACCGGCCTGATTCCGTCGGTAGACCTTCACGTAGACCTTCGAGATCGGCAGCCCGGTTTCGGGGTCGGTCACCTTCAGCTGGCCCTGCGACTCGACCCAGCGAACCGACAGAGCCGAGGCGTAGACCGGGACCTGGCGAACGAGGCCGGCACTTCGGACTTCGACCAGGACGTTCTGGCGAGCGAACTCCGCCGGCATCGCGACGCGACGCCGGTTCTCATCGCTCTGAAGCGACAGTTCGAGAGTGCCGGCGGGTCGCACGAACGAAGCCGACTGACCACCGCTTTGGACGAACGGACGCGACGAGAACAAGAGCTCGACGTCCATCGGGAAGAACCGGACCTGACACTGGTCCAGCTGCCCGTATTCGAGAACGAGATCCGATCCGTCGACCTGCAGATCGAGCGACGGCGTCGCGGCCGCGAGATCGACCACGGTGTCACCACCGGCCTGGCCTGCGACACCCGGCTCGACCCCACGCGCCTCGGCGAGCTGCGTCGCAACCTCACCGAACCACGAACGCCAGTGATCGACCGGGTAGGCCTGGTAGCGCTGGGCGATCGCCGACGCGCGGTCGAGATCCTCGAGGTAGAAGGCGAGGTAGGCATCCAGCGCGTCGTACTGGAGGCGCGCAGGAACGCGAGAACGATCGACCTGCGCGAACACCTCGAGCGCATCCTCGACCCGATCCTGCAACAGGAAGCCGTAGGTCAGAGCGAGGCGATCGACATCGTCAATCCGATCCTGGTGAGCCAGGATCGAGAGCAGCCCGTGCAGCTGCGTCGTGACCTCGGCGTTCTGGATCTCTTCCCAGGGACCGAAGCGGTGAGCACGACGGTGGAGCAGAGGCGCGAACTCAGCACGAGCGAACCAACGCCGCTCGACCGGGTTGACCGAGATCCACTCGCCGGCGAACGACGGACCGAGGCCGCGCAGGAACGAGTCTCGCTGGGTCAGTGTCTCGCGGATCGACCGCTGATCACTGTGCAGGAAACCGTAGTCCCAAAGCCGGTGATGGAACCGGTGACGAGCACGCAGAGTGGTGAGAACCGAGTTGAAGACCTCGCGGTCCTTCATGCGCCAGGCGATCGCACCGAGGTCGATACCGTGGAGTGGCTGCTGCTGCAGGTAGGCCAGCAGATCCTCGGTCGAGGCCTGGTTGGCGACGTAGGCCCAGGTCGTCGTATCGACCTCGGCGAGTTCGTCGACGACGTCGAGGACTGCCGGCGTCGCGGATGCGACGACAACTCCGTCGACCGACAGCTGAACCGGGTAGTGCGCGGCCTCACCGGATCGCGGGAAGTAGAACAGCAGCTCGAACGATTGCGTGCCGTAGGAGCCGAGCGTGATCGGGAGGATCCGCTGGACCTGACCCGCTGTGCCCGAACCGCCGACCGGCAAGGCGCCCTCGGGCACCTGCATCAGGAGCTCGGCACGCACCGGCCGCGAACTCGGGTTGGTGACAACCGTGTGCAGGCCGTAGGGCTGACCTCGCAGGAACTCTCCGTCGACCCAGACATCCTCGACAACTCCGTCACGGACGCGAGTCCGCGCCTCGGGCCGGAAGAACTTCTGGCTGACGAGCAGGTTCGTCGCGTTCGAAGTCTCGACCGAGCGAAGCTGACGGCGCGCGAGGAGGAGTCGATGTGCCGCCGTGAAGCGGGTCCCCCCTTCGATCTCTTCGGGTTGGTGCTCCGCACCATCGAATGGCAGATCGAGGATCGCCAGTGCGAGCAGCATCTCGCGGAGACTGTCCGTCGTCTCCAGCACCTGCGTCGAGACGAAGGGCCGGACCCCACCGCTCAGGGCGAACTCCGCCCAGAAGCTGTCGGGCACGAGACGGCTCGCATTGTCCGCGACTTCCGGAATGCCCCAGTAGTTGCGCTCGATCAGTCGCTTGGTCGCAGCCGGGCTGCGGTAGAAGCGAGCCTGGGCGATCTCCGCACGACGACGGCGATCCGCGGAGCGATCTCGGTCCTCGCCCAGGAAGAAGTCGTCGGCGTCCAGCGCCTCCTCGGCTTCCTCGGCCGGCTCGAGACTCGGCGCCTCGCCCCCAGTTCGCGGCGGCGACTCCGCGGGAGCCGCGTCACGCGACGGTGCATTCCCGGTGGTCGGCCCGCTCGGGCGGCGCCCGGCGCGGGTCTCGGCCGTCGTCGCGGTGACGAGACCTCGTAGCCGCTCCCGCAAGACCACACCCTCGTGCGAGAGCGCGTCGTAGGCGAGCAGCGCACGGAAGAGCTGCAGTCGGCGGTCGGGGCTCGCGAGCCGCTTTCCTTCCTCATCGAGGAACCGGCCGACCGACTCGCCTTCAGCCTCGAGACGCAGACAGAGCAGCGCCTTCTCGGCGGCGTTCAGTCGCTCGAAGGCCCAAGGGTCGAGGTAGTCGCGAAGATCGTCTTCGAGGAGCCAACGATCGATGAAGGTCCGATCGATCTTGTTGTCGAGGAACGGTCGAACGACGCCTTGGAAGAACTCCCGGTCTTTGAACCAGAGGAATAGATGCAGCTCGTGGCAAGCGTGAGCCGCGTAGAGCGCGCGTTGCTCGGCCTCATCCAGATCCGGCCAACGCAGCAGGAACTCGAACGTCGCGAGCTCGGGGTTGTTGGAGACCGATTGGAAGAGCTCGAACACGCTGCGCAACGAATCGAGAACCTTCGCCTCGGTGTCACCGACGGTCAGGATCTCGAACGCCTGGTCTTGATCGACCACTTCGATCGCTCGTGTCTCGGCATAGGCCTGTTGCGGATCGAGGCCCGAGCGGAACCCCAACTCGAGCGGCTGAAGCTCCTGCGCCTCCATGATGAAGCTGCGCGAGGCCGTCGCGAGGCCATCGACGACGACGACTTCGACCCACGATCCACCCCCGAGCACGGCACGATCGATGCGGATCACACCATCATCGTTCGGACGAAGGTTCCACAAGGTGCGGGCCGGGTCCGGAAGGAAGGTCAGATCGAACCAGTCCCCGGGGTTCGCCCCCGCGGCTTGGCGGCGAGCTCGACCGCCGAGACGGCCGCCGCCGCGACCACCGGCACCACCGCCGACGCCGATGGAATCGTTCCACTGATCACCGTCGAAGCGGCCGGTTTCGGTGTCCTCAAACGACCACGGGTTCAGGATCAGACCGGTCCGGGCGAGCATGTTGCCCGGGAAGATCCGCTCGGTGCGACGGTTGAGGATGTAACGGATCTCGTCCCCGAGACGCCGCTCCTGCGTGTAGACCGCCGCGGTGTTCGACGGGCCATGATCGACGGTCGGATCCGACCAGCGCACCGGCGATTGGAGATCTTCGCCGAGTGAATGCGGCGGCAGGTAGCGCGACGCGGTGACGTGCACACGGGCGTTCGGGCCCTCATTGCGCAACTGGATCTCGATGAAGCCGTCGGACTCGGAGATCCCACGCACCTGTAGTGGAGTGGGATCGAAGCCCGCCGCCCAGAGAACCTCACTGCGGATCAGCCCGCCGCTTCGGCGCCCCGGCAGAACGTCGATCGGAATGCGCGCGTTCAGCTCGCGAAGGCGCAGCAGATACTGGCCGACGCCGAGGCCGCGAATCGAGAGCGTCCCGTCCCGCAACTCGAGCGCATCGAAGCGGTCGTCGAAGACCCGCTCACGCGTCGCCGAGCCGCGCAGCTCGACGAGCGAGAACTGCGCTCGTGACAGCGTCGTGCCGGACCCGGCGTAGTCCAGAACGATGGTCTCGTCCACGCCGGCGACGAGCGAGCGCGGGACGCCGTCGTGCACAGGGTCGATGGCCCAACTGCCGTACTGACGCTGGGAGTCCCCGATGCTGACCGATTCGACCGTCTCGAGAGTGCCCAGATCGATCACCCCCGCCGCATCCGTGCGGAGCTCGAGAGTCATCGGATCGGTGAAGTCGTGGAATCCGAAGGCGAAGTTCAGGACCTGGTTGGGGATCAGTTCGCCCGACTTGCCACGGAGTTCGCAGAGATAGCGACCACCGACGCAGCGGATCAGCGGGTTCTGAACCGCCGTCGCCAGGTCGATCGCCCGGAACTGCAGAGGCTCGGTGGTCGCCGAGACCCAGACCGGCTCGTCGCCAGTGAGTGACTCGACCCGCCCGCGAAGGGTGAACTGCAGGGAACTCAGGTTCTCCGGCACGCGGATCTCCTCGATCAACTCCGCGTCATCCGACAAGGAGACATCGCGACGGTCGATGACACTCTGTCGACCTTGGTTGTCGACCGCGCGGATCTGCAGATGAGCCTCTTCGAAGACCGACAGACTGGCCGGACGGCCACTGACCCGGACCACCGGACGCAGCGCAAACGACGCTCGCTCACCCGGCAGCATCGCCTCGTACTCGACGTGAGCACGCAACCTCAAGTCGTAACTCTCGGCCTTGTGGTCGAAGCCTTGCACGACAGCGAGACCTTCGTTCACGACGATCAACGACTTGCGGTCGGGATCGGTCGAGAACGGAACCAGAACCTCTCCGCGCTCATCGGTATCGAACCGGCGACCGCCGAACGAGATCCACGCGTCGTTGCAGAGGCGACCGTCGAGATCGTGGATGCGGAAGACATGCCCAGCCGAAGTCAGGCGTTCGACGGTGCGAACACCGCCCTTGCGAATCACCGCCCGCGACGCGACTCCATTGCCCAAGAGCTCGACGATCCAGACTCCGCGGCCGCTCATGGTGGGGAAGTCGATCGACTGGCGAACGCGCCGGAACGGATTCGCGTTGATGTCGAGGACGCGTTCTTCGTTCGCGACCAGCCCCTCGAGATCGAGCGCCTGGTCGACGTTCTTGCCGAGCGAAGTGCAGACGTTCAGGGTATCGATCTCAAACACGCGAACGATCAGCCGGTCGACGTTCTTGGTGTCGACCTCGATCGTCGGCACCTCTTCCGGCTGGAATTGACGGCTGCCGTCGGGAGCGAATCGGAGTTCGACTCGTTGCCGTAGGCTGTCGACGAATCCAGGATCATCGATCTGCTCGAGCCACTGTGCCGGATCACCGACACCGGCGAGCACCTTCGCCTCGAGGAACCAGCGTTCGAGGCGCTCCTTGCGGACGAACGGCGAATACGCCTGATAGCTGCCAGCGTCGGCCAGCACCTCGAGCAGACACTCTCGGATGAGCTCGCTGTCGTCGCGAATCGGAGCGAGCCCGAGGTTCGGGTTGTTCGACGGGTCGACGAGTGCTCGTCCGGCGCGCTCCCACAGGTCGCGGCGGACGTAGCCAAAGCGACGCGGCAGTCGCAGGTAGGCCTGCAGGTGGCCTTCGTCGAGCCGGCCGAGTTGGCGCTCGGTGCGCAGTCGATGAAACGCGAGGTGAGCCTTGAGCGAGTTGAAGGTCGGAGCGAGTCGGCCAGCGAATCCGATCAGCCCTTCGAGGACCTGAAGCCGCATCTCGGGCTCGCGCCGCCAATCGGTCGTCTCGGCCGGTAGCAGACGTAGCAGCCAGCCGGTGATGAAGTCCGAGTCGTCCAAGAGCTCCGGCTTCGCGGCGACGAGTTCGCCGAGCTGCGCGAGCGTGAGTCGCTGGTGGATCTTGCGATCACCGAACGACACGCGCGGATTGTCGAGGTCGCCCAGCACGAGCGTCGTCAGTCCCGGGAAGTCGGCCTCGTCGAGTCGCTGCAGCAGGTCGGCGATCCGCGCCGGCCCGAGATTCCGAGAGGCGAGCGTGACCAGGGCGCCGGTTCTCACTCCGCTGACCGATCGGGACCGCAGATCCAGCGCACGCTGAGTCAGCGCCGCGCGGGAGATGAATTCCGGATCGAGCGAGGTCGGAACCGATTCCCGGACGCCCGGGAGCACCGGCTCGTCGTCGTGCTCGATGCTCAGTCGTTCTTCCAGGGCTCGGATCGCAGCCGAGGTATCGCCACCGAGCCGCAGAACCGACTGACGATCACGAATCCGCCAGTAGAGGCTCGTTTCGCCATCTCTTCGCCGCCAGTCCGCGAGAACGCGGTCGACGGGCGCGAGTTCACCCCGGTGCTGAAGATCCAGGCAGCGGAAGTAGTCGTAGGTGTCGGTTCCCGGAGTCAGCTCCTCGAGAGCCGCCGTGCGGTCTTGGGAGAGAACGAAGCGCTCGAGAAACGATCGCGGGACATCCTGGGCGGCTAGCGGAGCGGAGAAAAGCCCGACTAGCGTGAGGGTGAGCAGACGGAGTGCACGCATGAGAACGGCTGTGCTGAACTTGGACGAGACGGTCGCCCTCGCAGTCGCGGGGGCCGGGCCGCCAGCCGGTCACGAGGACCGGAATCGGAGGATCCGACCGGCGAGCGGCTGCAACGAACGTGACAGACCGGAGCCGGTTCCCCAATTCGTCCAGAACGCGGCAATCAGCGCAACACGATCGGCAGACGCTTCAGCCGCTCGAGACGCAGCAGCCGGGCCTGATCGATCGCATCCCGCCCCAGGCTCTCGCGCCGCCAGGCGAGCTCTCGCTCGACATCCCGCAGTTTCGCCGCGAGCTCGCCGCCCTCGTCGAAGCCCTCCTGGATCGCCCGAGCCAGCTCGGCGCCCAGAGCATCGAGGGAAAAGAGGCGATTCAGGGAGGCCTCCTCGTCGATCGACGCCGGATTCGGGTCCAGCTCGAGGGAGATCGGATCGAGCTGTTGTAGCTCGGACTCGGCCTGCTCCGCCTGAGACTCGGACTCTTCTGCCTCGAGACCCCCGAACGGAGTTGGCGCCGAGCCACACCCGAAAGCGGTCCCGAGGACGCAAAGGGCGAGCATCGAGGTCAGGATCTGCGGGGCGACGGGCCGATTCATGTCTGGAGCGGCTTTCGCGCGATCGCGGTCGAAGGCCGTGACTCGCATGATGCCGACCCGGCGATGTCGGACCAGACCCAGATCACGATCCTGCTCCTCGTCGCCCTTGGGCTGTTCGTCTCCGGACGACTTCGCCAGGACCTGATCGCCTTCTCTGCCCTCTGCGCAGCCGGCCTTCTGGGCCTGGTGCCGCACGAGACGCTCTTCAGCGGATTCGGCCACCCGGCGGTCGTCAGCGTCGCCATGGTGCTGATCTTCTCGAAGACCCTCCAGATCGGCGGGGTGCTGGATCCACTGGTCGAACGTCTGAGCGCCTCCCCACTCGGTCCCCGGCGGCTGACCTTCGTGCTCACGCTGACCGCGACCGGCCTGTCGGCGTTCATGAACAACGTCGGCGCACTGGCGCTCGTCCTGCCGATCAGCCTCGAGATCGCCGCGCGACGCGACATCAACCCGGCACGATTCCTGATCCCGGTCGCGTTCGGTTCGATCCTCGGCGGCCTCTGCACCCTGATCGGAACGCCGCCGAACCTGATCCTCTCGAACCTTCGCGCCGGCCTACCGGGCGGCAAGCCCTTTGGCATGTTCGAGTTCGCTCCGGTCGGAGCCATGGTCGCGGTGACCGGTGCACTGTGGTCCGCGTTCGTCGCCGGACGACTGTTCTCGGGCCGCGAGACCGAGCCCTCGGAGCCCGAAGTCGATCCCTCGCGATCAGGATCGCTCGATTACGTGGTCCCGGTCGGCTGCCGCATCGAGGGCCGAAGTCCAGCGAGCCTGCGATTCCACACCCGGGCGGGCGTGGACATCCTCGGCATCGTCCGCGCTCGTGGCCCCGTCACGAACCCGCTGGAGGACACCGTCGTCCGCGCCGGCGACCGACTCGTCCTGCATGGCGACTTCGATCGCACGGCTGAGGTCGCGCAGACCTACGGCCTACTGCCGCTCGAACGCCAGGGGCTGCGCCTGACCAAGCCGCGCACTCCCTGGGCTGCGCCGCTCTGCCTCGCGATGGCGTTGCTTCTGACGACCCTCGGCGTGTTCCCGATCCAGTTGTCGCTCGCGCTGTTCCTACCGGTCCTCGTCCTCGCGCGCAGTCTGACCATGCGACAGCTCTATGAGGCGATCGACTGGTCGACGATCGTACTGCTGGCGAGCTTGTTGCCCCTGGGCCAGGCGTTGGTCGACACCGGCGCAGCGGACTCACTGTCGGAGACGCTCGCGACGCAGCTGGCCGGTGAAGCTGCCTGGGTCGCGCTGCTCGCGGTGTTCGCAACCACGACCGCGCTGACCAACGTCTTGAACAACGCTGCGACCGCCGCCGTGATGGCCCCAGTCGTGCTGCCGCTCGCGGAGCCGCTGAACGTCTCGACGGACGCGCTCCTGATGACGGTCGCGCTCGGCGCTTCCTGCGCCTTCCTCACGCCGATCGCCCACCAGAACAACCTTCTGGTCATGGGGCCGGGTCGCTACCGGCCCGTCGATTTCCTGCGAGCCGGCTGGCCGATCACGCTTTGGACAGGCTTGGTAGGCGTCCCGACGATCGTCTGGCTCTTCGGCTGACCCGCCTCAGCGGCCGGTGCTGGCCGCAGCCTGGGCTGACTCGTGGTAGAGCCGGTAGCGCTCGAGAATGCCGAGACGGCGCTCCGCGCTGCAGAAGAACGGATCGATGTTGCCGAAGTCCTGATCGGTCACGCGACGCATGACACGACCGAGAAGCGGCAGGATCACCGGGCTTTCGATGACCTCGGCAAGGCGGGCCAGCTCCGGCACCGCTGCCGCACCGGCACCCGGCACCAGCGCCGCTGGGTTCAGCGAATGCTGGATCCCCTCGCGGTCGAGAGCCTCGATCAACCACGCGCCTTGCGTGTTCTGACGGTGCTCCTGGCGCCAGGCGAGAAGGGTCTCGAAGCGACGTCGAGCGTTGACGAGATCGATGCCAGTCGTGCCACTGATCAGTCGAGCAGCGCGGGCCGACTCTTCCGGGTCGTCCAGTAGGTTCGCGAGTCGATCGATCGCTTCCGGCTCCTGGAACTCACCGAGCAACAGGGAGACTCGACGAACGATCGCGGGCGAGCGGTGCTCGAGGTAGCTGAGCAGCGCCGGCGTCGCGCGCAGGTCACCCTGCTGGCGGATCTGGTCCCGCGCGATCTGGCCGAGGGTGTCTCTGCCTCGCAGGACCATCATTCGGGTGAGTTCGCGGACTGCGAAGTCATCCCGCATGGCGCCGAGCGCCTGAACCGCGGCGATCTGGTCGCTCTCGTCCCCGCGCACCAGCGCGTCACGCAGTGCGTCGACCACGCCCGACCCTCCGATCCGACCCAGCGAGCGCAGCGCCGTCCGGTAGGAGTTGCGTGACAAGCCGGCCGCTTTCGGATCCGCGATCATCGCCAGAAGAGGCTCCCGTGCCGACGACGCCTGAAGCTCGCCGAGCGCGTAGATCGCGGCATCGCGGATCGAGGCGTTCTCCTCAGCATCCGCGACGGCCGCCAGCAGATCGTCGGTGATCTCGAGGTCCTTCGCCTCCGCGAGCTCGAGGATCGCAGTCGAACGGGCCTTCGGAGAACCCGAGCGAACGACCTCACGGACCTGCTCGATGCCGAGGATCGAGAAGACGCGCGGAAGAGCAGCCACGCCGCCGGGCTCGGCGACGAGATCGCGGGCTTCCGCAGCTGCGACGAGACGCTGCCAGACGCCCTGTCCCGGAGCGAGCAGGGCCAATTGGGCGAGGCGAATCGTGCCATCGTCCCAGACCTCGGTCTCGGTCGCGACGGTCGCGAGTCGCAGACCCTGCGACTCGGTCAACATCGATTCGTAGCCCTCGATCGAGGTCAGGTGACCCACGGCGACCAGACGCTGCTGTCCTTCGAGTCGAACCACGGCCGAGACGATCCGGTCGAGAAGCCGACGATCCTGCTCCTCTTCCGTGTGGCTTTGGCGCCAGCGTGTTTCCGAGCGCCAGTAGGCCGCACGGTCTGGCTCGGCGATCGGATCGCGGTAGAGCTGCCAGAGCTCCTGCTCCGCGACGTCGAACACCAGATCCGCGAAGCGCGCGAGGGTGCGGTCCTCGGCGAAGCGAGGCGTGCGCGAAACCGTGCTACCAAAGCCGAGGCTCAGCGAGCGTTCCGCAGCGACTTCACCGGTCGGCACGTCGTCGCTCATGAAACCCAGTGTTTCGAGTTTCGCGACCAACTCGCGCATCCGATCTTCGTCAACGAGATAGATGAACGCACCCTCGTCCTCGGACGCGAACGCCTTCGGCCCCTGGACATAGATGTCCGAGGCCAGACCACGCCAGTGCAAGCGGAGAAACTTCGGGTCGAGATCCTCGACCGGCAGGCGACGACGAGCGCCGCATAGCCCCTCGATTTCGGCGCGGGCAGTCCACCAATCACGCCACTCCGCACGACCGAGAGATGCGGTCTCGCCGCTCAACTGGACGAGGCGAGCCTCCGCCAACTGGGTCAGACTCGCGAGGTGATCGATGAACGTGATCGGCGACACGACGTCGACCAGGGATTCGAGAACCTGGGCATCGGCGTAGCGCTCACCAGCGAGATCCGCCGACTCGTAGGCGAGGCGTCCGAGCGCGATGGCGATCGCGGACCGCTGAAACTTGTCCGAGGTGTCGAACTCCCGCACGAGCACATCGACCATGTCCTCGGTGAACGCTTCGACCTCAGGGTGGTCGAACTCGATGCGAGCCAGCGCGAAGGCCGCGTAGCCGTAGGCACGACCACGAGCGGGGCGACGTACGACCCCTTGGAGCGCCGAAACGACGTCGGGGCCGGAGGAAACCAGAGCTTCCGCGGCCGCGAGGCCGGTCATCGGCGCCTGCGACAGGCCACGCAGGAGCCGCGCGTTGACCCGTTCGTCGACCGGCAGTCGACCGAGCAGATCGAAGCAAGCGCGCTGGATCGCTTCGTCATCGCTCTCGCTGAGGTCGAGGAGTCGGTCGACCTGATCCGCGCGGACGATCGGTCGCAGCGCCTCGAGTGCCGCGCGACGCACGGAGGCACGATCGATCGTCATGCAGCGCAGCAGTGCATCCGGAGCGTCGTCACCCGCGATGGCCGCAAGCGTCTCGACCGCGACGCTGGTCGACTTCCCGAATCGCTGACTGACCAGCAGGAACTCGAGCTGCTCGACCTGCGAACGACTCTCCGCTCCACCGCCGTAACGTTGCAGAATCTTCAGTGCTCCGTAGGCCTCGTCCGAACGAAGGCCGGGCAGCAAGTCGAAGCAGCGGTTAACGACGTTGTCGAACGATCGCCCGATCTGGCCGATCCTCCGTTGTTCTTCGACCGACGACAGGCGCAGGCGGCGCCGCAACCCGGTGATCGCTTGACGGAACGATTCCGCAGATCCCTGGGGATCTTGCTGAGCCGACGGCGAGCGTGGCGGGAGCTTGAGCGGATCCTGAATCGCGGCGGCGTGAGCCGAACCGAACGAAGTCAGAGCGATCAGCAGAACGGGGGCGAGATTCCACATGATGGCGGGCCATCGCGACGAGGGGTCGAGCCGCGGTGGGCCGGGCACTATACCGCCGTCCCCACTCCATCCGTGAACCCCTCCCGCCCCAACGTTCGAACCCGAGCCGATTCCCTCGAAATCGGCTCCGGAACGCCTCCCGAGCCGGTCTCGCACCGAAAGTCCCCCTCCCCGTGGCTCGTCCACCTCGCGTTGTTGGCCGTCACACTGATGTTCGGGGCCAACTTTGTGGGCATGAAGTTGATCGTGGAGGAGGTCCCAGCCCTCTCTTGGTCGGCTTTCCGGATCCTCACCGCGGCGCTGATCCTGGTGCCGCTGACGCCACTTCTGGCCAAAGGGCAACCGGTGATTCCGAAGCGCCACCAGCTCTGGCCGCTCGCCTTGGCCGCCCTTCTGGGCATCGGACTCAATCAGCTGTTGTTCGCGATCGGCCTCGAGCGGACGACGCCATCCCACTCCTCGGTGATCGTCGCGACGATCCCGGTGCTCACGCTCTGTGCAGCACTCGCGTTCGGCGAGGAACGCCTGAGTCGCGACAAGCTGATCGCCGTCGCGCTCGCGATGCTGGGGGTCGCGATCTTGATCGACCCTCAGAAGAGCGGCGAGGGCGACTGGGTCGGTGACATCTACACGTTCCTCAACGCGACCAGCTACGCGGTCTTCCTGGTCTACGTCCGGCGTGCAGGACAAGGGTTGGCGTCGGCGGCGACTACGGCTGCGTGCTTCGTCTTCGGCGCGACGATGCTGTGCGTGGCAGCGATCCCGAGCTTCCAGTGGTCACACCTGGAGCCGCTGTTCTCGCCCGAGCTCGGCCCCTGGGTGTTGCACTCCATCTTTGGAGCCACGATCGGGGCATATCTCCTGAACGTCTGGGCTCTTCAACACACCCAGAGTTCGATGGTCGCGCTCTACATCTACGGTCAGCCGATTCTCGCGACGAGCCTGTCGATCGCGTTCGGCATCGAAGGACTCGAACCGGATCTGTTCCTCGCTGCGGGGTTCGTGTTCACAGCGGTCGCCCTGCGCGTCGTGACGACCGCGCGAGGGAACAAGCGTCGTGAAGCTCAGGGCTTGGGCAAACCGAGCGGAACGACGGACAGTTCTCCGACGAAGACCTCAGCCGAGGGCTGAACCAATCCGGTCTTCGGAGCCTCGAAGGTGACCGTGTGTGTCGCTCGCACGGCCACCTCACCGAGAGGTCGGCCGGTGTCGGCGTCGAGACCGCTCGGCGCGTCGACGGCGAGTCGAGACCCGGTGTGCGCGTTGAATCGCTCGATCCATCGGGCCGCACGCCCCTCGATCGGTCGGGCCAATCCGGTGCCGAACAACGCGTCGATCATCACGACGTCGTCAGGGATCGATTCTGGAAGTTCGGGCAGGACCTCGATTCCCGCCCGCTCGAGGATGCACCACTGAAGGAATGCGTCGGGCGCACGCCTCTCATCGGGCGCCCCGAGTGCGACGACGGTCGCCGCGGGACCGAGGTGCCTCACCGCGGCGAGTCCGTCGCCGCCGTTGTTGCCCGGTCCACAGAGGATCAGGAACCGGTTGCCGAGTCCGGAGGCGCGTTGGGCCACACCACGAGAAGCGTTCTCCATCAGGAGAATGCCAGGCATGCCGAGTTGTTCGATCGCGTGCTCATCGATCGCACGCGCCTCCGCGACGGAGATCGTTTTCATGACACGCCGATTGGATCCGATCGCTCGTCGTTTGCCGCCTCTGTTTCGATTCGAACCGCATCGCGGGCCGACTGCAGGAGATCTCGATCCTCGAACAGATCCAGCGAGCGGAAGTCAAACTCGCCACTCTGACGGGCACCGAGCATCTCACCAGCACCACGGAGGCGGAGATCCTCCTCGGCCAGCTCGAAGCCATCCCGGGTCTTCAGCATCGCACGCACGCGTTCGCTCTGTTCACCGACCATCACACAGAGCCCTTGGCGCTGCGCACGGCCGACCCGCCCGCGCAGCTGATGGAGTGTCGACAACCCGAATCGGTCTGCACGGAGCACGACCATCAGCGTCGCCTCGGGAACATCGACCCCGACTTCGAGCACCGTCGTGCCGCAGAGAACGTCGATCGATCCAGAACGGAACGAGTCGAGCGTGTCTTCACGAAGCTGCGCCTCGAGACGTCCGTGGACGACGCCGACCCGGAAGCGCTTGGACAGATCCTCCGCGACACGCACGACGCCACCGACCTCGCCTTCTTCGCCAACGGCCGGACAGACGACATAGACCCGTGTCCCAGCTTGGATCCGTCGCTCGATCGCCCGGAGCACACGCGGCCAATCGATACGTTCGAGATGCACAGCGCGCGCCGGCGGGCGCCCCTGCGGACGCTCCCTGAGGGTCAGCACCTCGAGGTCGCCGAACAGGGTCCAAGCCAGTGTCCGTGGGATCGGCGTCGCCGTCATGACCAGCACGTGCGGGTTCGCCCCCTTGCGATACAGCCGCTCCCGCTGACCGACACCGAACCGGTGCTGCTCATCGACGACCACCAGGCCGAGCCGGTCGTAGGAAGTCCGTTCGGAGAACAGCGCGTGAGTCCCGCAGACCAACACCGCCTCGTCCGAGCGAAGCGTCGCTTCGACCGCACGTCGCTCCTCGGTCGCGAGGGACGCCGATAGAGCGAGAACCCGGAATCCCAGTGGCTCCAGGGCCTTCCGAAACACTCGGGCCTGCTGCCGCGCGAGGAGCTCGGTCGGCGCGAGGAACGCCGCCTGGTGGCCGGCCGCGAGGCAGGCGAGGATCGCATCGAGGGCGACGGCGGTCTTGCCTGTCCCGACGTCACCCTGCAGCAGAATTCCCGCTGGAGAGGCCTTCCCAAGACGCGCGCGGATCGTCCGACTCGCGTCGAACTGGTCCCCGGTGAAGTCGAACCCGCGCACGGATCGAGACACGACGTCGTGATCCTCCGCCGAGGCGAGTACGGGCGCCCGCTGCGACTCGCGCGCTCGCCGAGCATCCTCGACCCGACGGAACAGCCGCACGGCCTCGACGAGGGCAAACGCGACGCGTGCCCGTTCGTACTCCTCCACCGAGCGCGGACGATGCATCGCGTTGAGCAGCGAGAGACCGTCCGTCGGTAGATCGAGCTCCGGCGAACTCGCACGAAGACTCGGCGGAAGACGGAACTCGTCGGGCAGCACCCGGTCGACGCGATCGAGCGCCGCGAAAACCAGCGTGCGGAGCCGCCCCTCGGAGAGCCCGTCGAGACCTGGGTAGCTCAACCGGATCTCACCCTGCGCCAGCTGCTCGTTCGTGATCACGCGCGCTTGGACCAGCCGGAAGGTCTTCCCGCTCTGGTCCAGCCGCCCCTCGAACCACGCCTCGCTCAGACCTTCGAGACGCTTGCGCAACCAGGGCTGGTTGAAGAACGGGGCGTCGATCCGCTCCCCGGTGATCGTCCGCAGACGTGCGGTCGTCATCACCCTGCGACCGGGCAACCAGTTCTGGATCACTCGCTCGATCCGACCTCGAACCCGAACGTCGCTCCCCAGCATCGAGCCGTCGGGCTCAGTGATCTCCCTGAGTTCGCGGTGCCGAGCTGGGAAGAGGCCGATCAGGTCCGTGACGTTGACGAGGCCCTGGGCCGCCAGGCGCTCGGCCGTCGCCGGCCCGATCCCGCGCAGTTCGTGCAACGGGGCATCCCAGGCGAGCCGTCCCTCGGCCTCGTCCGGACACACCTCGGTGGCGCCGCCGTCGGGTTCCGACGCCGGACGCTTTCCGCCCTGCCTGACCATGTCAGGGAGATGTTCGGGTCCAAACGAACAATGTGCAAGGACGCGCGGTCGTCGGCGTTCGCGCAGCCGGACCCGCCCGAGCCTCTCGACCGGAGCGGCTCGAGGCCGACAAAGAGGCTGCTGACCCAGGAATTCCCGGTGCTACCCTCCCAGCCGCAATCCTCTCCCACCGTGACCCAACTCACCGACGAAGATCTCCAGTTCCTGACGCGCTTCGGCTTCGACACGGAACTGTTCGAGAGCTGGCAACGTGGTGTGGCCGACGGCTCGATGTCGACCGCGCACAACGTGATCCAAGGCAAGCTCTGCGCCCCCGCGGAGGATCAGGTGCACGACCTCCCGAGCTCGAGCTCCGAGGAGCGGCAGCGACTGCACGAGATCGGCGCTGAGGCGATCCGTAACGGTGAGCTCGCCGTCGTCGTCCTCAACGGCGGTATGGCGACGCGCTTCGGCGGAGTCGTCAAGGGCGTCGTCCCAGTGGTCGGCAACCGCTCGTTCCTCGAGCTGAAGATCAAGGACTGTGCCCAAACCGCCAAGCAGTGCGGGGGGCGGGTTCCGATCTTCCTGATGAACTCGTTCGCGACCGACGAGGCGACCCGGGAGCACCTCCAGCAGAACGACTACTACGGCCTCGGCCGGGACGCGATTCAGTGCTTCACCCAGTTCATCTCGGTGCGCATGACGACTACCGGCGAAGTCTTCCGCACCGAGGACGGGAAGATCTCGCCGCACGGCCCCGGACACGGCGACTTTGCCCCGGCCTTACGGACGAGCGGCTTCCTGCAGAAGTTCCTCGAGCAGGGCGGCAAGTACGTCTTCCTCGCGAACGTCGACAACGTCGGCGCCCGCATCGACCCTGCGATCCTCGGCCATCACATCGAGTCGCGCTGTGAAACGACGTGCGAAGTCGCCCCGAAGTGGCCCGGTGACGTCGGTGGATCGCCCTACCTCTACGAAGGCAAACTGCAGCTCGTCGAGCAGATCCGCTACCCGGACGACTTCGATGCCGACATCGTCGACGTATTCAACACGAACACATTCACGTTCGATGCTGCGGCTCTGGATCGCGACTTCGACCTCGGCTGGTACTTCGTCGAGAAGAAGGTCGAAGGCGAGAAGGCCATCCAAATCGAGCGCTTGGTCGGTGAGATGACGCGCTTTCTGAAGTCCAACTTCTTGCGCGTGAAGCGCACAGGAAAGGACTCGCGCTTCTACCCAGTCAAGACGCCCGACGATCTCGAGGCCGGCCGAGAAGAGATCTCGGCGATGTACTCCGGCCAGCTCTGAAGTCGCGTTACCGCGACTTCAGGAGATGGACCGAGAACCAGTCGTTGTCGTCGGTCCAGGATTGCAGGACTTCGAGATCTGCGGCCGCGGCGATCTTCGTGAAGTCCGCGATCGTCGGCTTGTGCGAGTACTCGGTGACGACCTCTTCGCCGGCGCGAAATTCGATCGCCTCACCGTCGAGACGAACCGTCTGGTCCGACTTGGAGATCAGAGACAAGACGACGCGATTCGGATCGGTCTCGAAGCGCACTCGATGCTGGAACTCGCGAACATCAAAGTCGGCTCCGAGCTCGCGGTTGATGTGGGACAGCAGGTTCTTGTTGAACGCTGCGGTCACGCCGGCCGGGTCGTCGTAGGCGTCGCGCAGAGTCTCTTGGTCTTTCGCAAGATCGACACCCAGGAGCACGTGGCCATCATCTCCAGCTAGACGACGCATGCGCTCGAGAAAGCCGATGGCAGCCTCCGGCTCGAAGTTGCCGATCGTCGAACCCGGATAGAACACGACGGTTCGCTCGACCGAATCTCCCTTCTCGGGAAGGTCCATCGGCTTCGTGAAGTCCGCGCAGACCGGCTTCACCAAGACCCCCGGAAACTCACGGGCGAGGTTGGTGGCTGCATCGTCCAACTGCTCCATCGCGATGTCGATCGGCACATACTCCGCCGGATCCTCCATCGCCCCGAGCAGGGTCTTCACCTTGGTCAAACTGCCCGCACCGGGCTCGACGACGCGAGCGCGTGGACCGATCGCACGCGCCATCTCCGGCGAAAATCGATCGAGGATCAGTTGCTCGGTGCGCGTGGGGTAGTAGCTATCGAGCGTGCAGATCGCCTCGAAGAGGATCGCGCCGGTCTCGTCGTACAGAAACTTGCAGGGCAGGGTCTTGGGCGAACTGGTGAGACCCGCGCGAACGGCGCTCAGAAACTCCTGAGCCGTCGGCGATAGGTCGTGGACCGTCGGTTCGGTCATGCCCTGACCCTAGCAAACACGGAGATCGAGTGCAGAAAATCCGTGCTCAGCCGCCGCGTGTGTGCATCTCGAGATGCGGATCACGCTCGAGCTCTTCTGCGCCGGCGAGCGGGCCGCGTGCGTCACGCAGCGCGAGACGCTCCTCTGCACCGCGATCGCTCCGCCGCGACCAGATTCCGGTGAGCATCTGATCGAGCTCGTCATCGGTCACTCCGCTGCGGATCGCTCCGCGCAGATCGAATCCCTGGCGCGCGTAGAGACAGGTGAAGAACTGTCCATCCGCGGTCAAACGAGCTCGATCGCAGCTGCGACAGAACGGCTCGGTCGTCGATGCGATGATCCCGAACACCTGACCATTCGGTAGCCGGTATCGACGGGCCGGCGCCGAGGCATCTGTCGCCACGGACTCGACTTCGCCGAAAATCGAATCGATCTCTGCGAGGAGCGACGCTTTTGAGACCACGTCGTCGCGGTTCCATCGCGTCGCGCCGCCGACGTCCATGTACTCGATGAACCTCAGCTCGGCGCCGCGCTCGCCGGCAGCTCGGAGCAGCGATTCGACCTCGTCGTCATTCCGACCGCGCACGAGGACCGTGTTCCACTTCACCGACTCGAACCCGAGTTCCGATACCGCGTCGAGGCCTGCGAGAACCCGCGCGAGCTGGTTTCGGCCTGTCAAGATCCGCGCCCGCTCCGGCTGCAAGGTATCGAGGCTGATCGTCACGCGAGTGAGGCCGGCGGCCAGCAGAGCCTCCGCTTGATCCGAGAGCAGAACCCCGTTCGTGGTCATCGCCAGATCGCGAATCCCGGCGACCTCGCGGATCATCCGGATCAGCGTCGGCAACTCCCGTCGGAGGAGTGGCTCACCGCCGGTCAGCCGAACCCGATCGACTCCCTGCCGCGAGAAGGCGCCGATCCATCGCGACATCTCCTCGAAGTCGAGCAGGTCGGACTTGGGCAGCCACTCGTAGTCTGCCTCGGGCATGCAGTAGCCACACCGGAGGTTGCAGCGATCGGTCACCGAGACCCGCAGGCTCCTCAGCGGTCGATCGAAAGTGTCGGTCAGTGGCGGCATGGACGATGGGCCCCGTATTCTCGGCCTGACCGCGACGGACCGAAAGGCCTCTCGGTGAAGTTCGCCCCGAATCGGGGCGTCGTAGAGACATCCTTGAAGACCCGTGTCCGCATCGTCGGCTCCGGCCTGGCCGGAGCGAGCGTCGCCTACCATCTGGCCAGGTCGGCCGGAGCTGGCGCGCCGCCCCTGGAGATCGAGATCCTCGAACGGAGTCCTCAGCCGTTTTCGGAAGCCTCGGCGCAGAACGCGGGAATGATCCGAAGCCTGGTCCTCGAGCCGGCCGAGCGTGAGCGCGCGCGCCAGACGATCCAACTCCTCGCGGATCTGCCGCGAGACGACTGGCCTCACTCACCGTTCCGCCAGACTGGGGGGATCGTTGCTCTGGGCCACCCGTCGCCCGCTCATGAGGAAGCGGTCGCCCACCTGAGGGAACTCGGCGCAGCGATCGAGGTCCACGACCCGCAGTCGATCGCGTCGGTGGCACCCGCGCTTCGGGGAGCACGGTTTGAGAAGGCCTTTTTCGTGCGCGACGACGGGCTCTGCGATCCGTGGACCCTCGGGCAGGGTCTGCTGCGAGGCGCGCAGCGACACGGAGTCAGGGTCCGGCACGGCGTTCACATCCGCGAGCTCCTCCGAGACCCGATCGACGGCTCGATCCAGGGTCTCGAAACCGCGGACGACGAACGGATCGACTGCGAGGTCTGCATCCTCGCCACCGCCGCGTGGACGGACCTCCTCTACCCCGACGCGTCCGTCCGACCGCTTCAACGCCACCTCTGGCAATCCCGCCCCACCAAACTCGCCTGCGACGGCCACCCTTGGTGCTGGTTCGACCAAGACGGCCTGTATCTGCGACCGGAAGCGGGCGGCTTTCTCTGCTCACCCTGCGACGAACGCGAACGGCGACCCGACCCATCCGATGCGAGCGCCGGAGCCTCGACGGTTCCGGGCGACGAGGCGAGTCGAGAGCAGGTTCTGACACGGCTCGCCGAGCTCGTGCCCACGCTGAGCGAACTCGGCTTCGAGCGCGGATGGAGCGGCCTGCGAAGTTTCCGCGAGGATCGGGAGGCGCTCCTCGGGCCGAGCTCGGACGTGCCTGGTCTGGTCTTCGCGACCGCTCTCGGCGGTTCCGGGGTCTCGACCTGCCTCTCGGTCGGTGAAGAGGTGGCCCAATCGGTTCTCGACCAGACTCTTCGGATCCGGGATCGTCGCTGACAACTGACCGCGGGACCGGTCATCCGATCGGTCCTCCCCAGCGAAAGCGATCCCATGACCCGGACCCGTGTCCTGTGGCTGGCCTCGGCCGCCCTCCTCGCCCTCGCGCTGGCCTCGATGCAGAGCTGCTCGTCGACGCCGCGTCGCGACCCCACCGGCGAGCGGTTCCCGACCGTCGAAGGCGAGGCCCTCAGCGGCGAAACCGTGACCGTTCCGGACGATCTGCTGGGCGCCCCCGCGCTGCTCATGGTCGGGTATCTGCAGAAGACCCAGTTCGACCTCGATCGTTGGCTGACTGGCCTGGAGTTCGCCAAGCGTGATGGCCGTTTGCCGGCGGACCTGCAGGTGCGAGAGATGCCCACGATCGAAAACCTGTTCGCGCGCATGGCCGGCGGCTTCATCGACGAGGGAATGCGAGGCGGAATCCCGAAGGAAGACTGGTCGGCCGTCGTCACCGTCTACGGAGACGCGAGTTCGATCGTCGAGTTCACCGGCGACGAAGACGGCAACAACGGCCGGGTCCTGCTACTCGACCGTGAGGGAACGGTGGTCTGGTTCCACGACCGCGGGTTCTCCTCAGGCAAACTCGGGGAACTCCTCAATGCGCTGGACGCGATGAATCCGTCCGCATCCCAAGAGTCCGAGCCCGCCGGCCGCTGATCGGGCCCTTGCCGCCCGGCCGGTGCCACCGGCCGCAGGGCGGCCCGCGCGTGACCGGGACCGAAGCCGGACTCCCAAACTCGAACTCGTCCCAGAAAGGCCTCCGGGATTCTGTGCCCCGTCCCGATCCAGAGAGGGATGGGTGGAGAGACCTTTCAGCGAATCCTCGCGATCTCGCTGTTGTGCGCGTCCTGCGTCACGGGGCAGCGCGTCGAGATCCGAACGGACCAGGAGCTCGGTGGCCGACGACCGACGCGTGACGTGTTGGTCGAGGACTTCGACGGTGACGGCCGCTGTGAGATCGTGTTCGGCTACGACCGCGGCCGCGATGGGTCCGACGGCGGTGTCCGCATCCTCTCGATGCGCAACGGCCGTTTCGAGGATCGAACGCCGGTCTCGCTGACGGTCTTCAGGGGAAGCATCCGAGACCTCGCGGTCGGCGACATCGACGGCGACGGCCGACTCGACCTGGCTGCGATCACCGAGCACGGACTCCGGGCGTGGATCCAAACGGGCTACGGCAATGCGCTCAGCTTCGGGTTCGCGACTCCCGGGCCGGAGGTCTACTCGGCCCGCAAGCTCACGCTCTACAAGCTTCCCGGCGCAACCCGGGCCGCCTGGTTCGTAGCGAACCACGCGACGGTGTTCCGATTCGACTCGCTCCACGCCCACTCGACACCGTTGATCGGGCTGCCGAGTCCGGTGAACGCGCTCGTCACGGCGGACATGAACGGCAACGGCACAAGAGAACTGATCGTCGCCGCGACCGATCGCGTCCTCCGCGTTCCCATTCAGTCAAAGACCCACGAGGGAATGACCGGCGTGCAACGCCTCCCGGCCCACGGCGCTGAGGCCGTGACGGTCACCGACATCGACGCCGACGGCTTCGACGACGTCGCCCTCTGCCGCCTGTACGGCAACCGCGTCGTGCACGGCTCGGCGAAGGGTATTGGTAACATGCGCTGGATGAGCGGCGGTACCGAACCGACTCGGGGCGTCGCGGCGAGCGACATCGATGGCGACGGCCTGATGGACCTCATCGGAGTCTCCGAGCGAGGCGCCCGCGGATGGCTGGCTCGCGGTCCCTACTTCTGGCTCGGCAACGACTACTTCGTTCCAAACACGCAGGTTCCCGCGAGTTCCGTAGCGACCGGGGACCTAGACGGCGACGGCGACGACGATGTGGTGCTCGTCTCGGACGACGGTCACGACCGGGTCTGGTTGGCGAACACGATCGGCTTGGAACTCGTCGGCGCACCGGCCCCGGGGCGCACGCTCGGCCTCGAGGTCTTTGGTCGCCGCGGCTACCAGACCCCCGCCGTCGTCTACGTCTCGCCTGCCCTCAGCCAGGCTCCGACCAAGACCGAACTCGGCGCACTTGCTCTCGACAGCAGCCAGATGGTGGAAGCCGCGCGGCTGACGATCCCGACCTGGGGTCAGCGTCGCGTGCGCTTCCCGGTTCCGGTTGCACAGAAGGATGCACGCCTCTACGCGCAGGTTCTGGTCATGGACCCGGTGACCGGGCCACGCCTCGGCGGAGTCGTCACCCTCGACGTCCGCGGTCTCGCCCGGGATGCGAACGCAAACGGATGGATCGAGCCGCGTATCCACGTCGACAACTCAGCCGGCCCTGACCGTTACCAGCTCGTCACGGCGAGCGTCCCGTTCCCCGAAGGCGAGCGGGCGACCGTCGACGACCTCTGGGTCGGTCGGCAGCCGACCGACTGGCGTGTCTTGCAACGGTGGCCGGACGGAACAGTCCGTGTTGCGCAGGCTCAGTGGCACACCTTCATCCAAGCTGGCGCCGTCTGGAACTACGGGATCGTCAGCGGTCGCGCGCCGGTCGATGGAGCCTTCGACCGGAACGACTCGGTCGCCCAGTCGAATCCGGGACGCCTCGTGATGAAGGCGGTCGACGGCCTCGGATTCGAATACCGCGCCGAGATCGGCCTGGACGGCGGCGAGGTCCTGAGCGAGACCGTGTTCGAACGCGTGACTCGCCATCGCGTCTACCACCAACCGGTCCGCAACAACGGCCTGAACCGGGACTTCTTGAGCTCGACGATCTACCTGACCGAGCGTCGGATCGAAAACTCGATCACCGTCGACTGGATCGTCGGCAACGACTACCTCGGGGCGGACGACCGAGACGGCAAGCACGATCCGAACCTCAGTCCTCTCGGACACATGGATGTCCGAGAAGTCGTGATCGGGTTCGAGGGCTTCGACACCGTCCGAGCCTTGGACCCGGAGCGGCACGACGTCTCAGAGACCGGCGCAGCGCACGCCTTCTCGGTTCTCCGAGACACTTTCCTCGGGGATGGTCAGACGCGTCGCTACCGCTTCGAGGCACTGATCCAGCCGAAGTGGACCGCGGAACGCTGGGCGATCCAGCGACGGGAGCGACTCGACGCTCGGATCGACCACCCACTGCTCGCGACCGCAACCCTCGACACCTGGCAACGATCTCGCGCCTTCGGCGTCCTCGGCGATCTCTGCGATGCACCGAGCGACCTCTTCTCCCGAGTCGACGACGAACTCGGAACCTGGCGTCGCCGCGCCGACGAATCGTCCGAGGGCCTCGGGACCTGGGGCACCTTCGGCGACGTGATCTACACCGGCACCTCGGGCACGCCGCGCAACGCCCCGATCAGCCCCGAGGGAGCACACCTGTTGCAGTCGATGGACCCGCGCCTGATGCAGCCGCTGCGCGAGAAGGCCTGGGCCCAGGCCCACCGCCCCTATCACCTGTTCGGTCTGAAGGTCGGCGAGAGGGAGAGCATCTACCTCTACGACCCGATCCCGGCTCGCCCCGGCCTACGCGATCTGAGTCCGGAGTCCCTCGGCCGACGCGCCCTTCTATCGCGCCAAGACATGGCGCCCTACAAGGCAGGCACCGACCGCCGCAATCACGGCTTCAACGGCTACGACGTCAATCACTGGACCACCGACCTACTGTTCGACTACTGGACCTTGACCGGTGACCACTGGGCGCAGGAGGAGATCCGTCAGCTCGGCGAAAGCCTGATGGCGATGATGCGCCTCGAGCGGTTCCAGCTGAAGAACATCAGCAACGCCCGCGCCGAAGGCTGGACGATGGCTGGGTTCGTGCAGGCCTACCTCGCGACCGGAGACGAACGCCTCAAAGACTTCGCATTCGCACGCATCGACGAGATCATCGAACCCCAACGCTGGAAGGGCTCGGTCCCGGTCATCCGCGAGCAGCGACCCGACCCGCGTTCAGGCTTCGGTGCGGACGTCACGTTCTACCCGCCCTGGGAGCACGGATCGGTGATGGTCGGCTTCCTGGCAGCACACCACTTCTTCGGCAGCCAGAAGGCTCTCGCGATCGCCGAAGACGTCACCAAGGTGATCGACTACGCCTGGGTTCGCGACTACACGGAACCCGACACCGGCACGTTCATCCCGCATGCCGTCCGCTACTGGTGCCCGCTGCGCCAGAACGGCGAGTGGCTTCCGGCCAGCGTGTTTGACTACACACAAGGGGCCTACATCCCGAGCCACCCGCTCGGCAGCGTCAACCAGATGCTGGTCGCGGGCCTCTTCCACCTCGAGCGCTTCTCGAAGGACGCGGACGTCCTCGCACTCGCGAGGTTCCAGCGCCGTCACCTGCTGCCGGCGATGACCGACACGAACCGCTGGAACAAGTGGTTCGTCGCCGTGCCGGAGAGTCTCGTCGACTGAGGTGGGCGAGGGTGGCCCGAGGACCACCCTCAGGCGCCGTCAGCGACGGCGGTAGAGCCAGACCGTGCCGGTCCGCTTCTCGATCAGGTGCTCCGCGCGCTTCTCGTCGTGCTCGCGAAGGCGATCGAAGAGCTTCATCTGCTCGTCTTCGGAGAGCTCACCATTGAGCTCCTGATACAGCTTCTGCTGGTCTTCCTGCCACTTGGCATCGCGCCGCTCGGCCTCCTCCTCGGAGACGCCCTCGGCGGGCCAGCGCAGCGTGACCTGGTCACCGGCGAGGATGTCGAGCTTGCCGTCGCCATCGACGTCCGCGATCCAGATGCGAACGCTGCCCGACGGACCCGTCAGATCCTCGGCTCGCAGCATGGTGCTGTGCTTCTCGGCGGAAGCCTCCGCGATTCCGATCGCGGTTGGCGCCATCGAGTGACCGATCTCGATCAGGGTCGTAAACGGTTGGAGCTTCGGCTCCCCGTCCTCACCCGCGCGGTTCTCGGACCACACGATCCCGTCGTGGCCGGTGCCACTGACGATGTCCAGATCACCGTCCCCGTCCCAATCGACGATGAACGGATCGCTGTGCACGCCCGGGATACGGAGGAACTCGCCGTTCACGTCCTTGAGCGACTCGCAGCTGTCTTCGAACCGACCTTCGCCGAGTCCGCGGACCAGGATCATCTGGCCGAAGAACTCACCGGTGATCAGGTCGAGGTGACCGTCGCCATCCCAGTCCGCGGCGTAGGGACGCGTGCAGAACGCACCCATCTCCGACTCGCGGGCTCCTTCGAAGTGGAGCACGAGGTCTTCACCCTCCGAGTCCTTGATCGGCTCGGCTGCGGCGAAGGTCCCGTCCTCTCTTCCGTAGAGCACCTGGAACAGACCAGCCATCGGCTGAGCATCCGTCCGCGAGTACGAACCGGACAGAATGTCGAGGTGACCATCTTCGTTGACATCCACCAACTGTGGAGTCGACGAGGTGCATCACCAGACGCCCGGAACGGTCGCTACCTCTCCGTCGGCTTCCAGCCAACGGCGCGCGACCAACCGGCCCTGTCCATCGTTCTCACAGACGGTGATCTTGCCTTGGGCGAACTGGCCGACGAGCAGATCGTGATCGCCGTCGCCATCGATGTCGGCCCAGCACGGGGCGGCATAGCCCGGTGCTTCGACCAGAATCGGCTCTTCGCCGACCTTCATCAGGACCGGAGCTTCGAAATCGAAGCTGGCCTGACCCTCTTCCTGGGCATTCGTCGCCGAGGAGAGGGCGGCCGCTGAGAGCGCGGCCGCAATCCATGTGTTTGGAGCAAGCATTCCGTTCTATTCACGGGTCGAACGACCCGGCTCTGGAGTTCGAGAACGTCCGCCGGCCGGCTCTTCCAGAATCGGCCACGAGTGGCGAACGTCGCGAGTGTAACGAATCAGACCCGATGCGGCCCGACGTTCCCCGACCGCCCGTGGACTTGCCCATGGCAGGGCCATGACCGACCACGTCCTTCCGATGAACAGCAGTAACGACCACTCCAAGAGCGCCCAGTTCCCTCGAGAATCCAACGCGAAGGGCGAATTCGTCCGGCAGGAAAGCGCTTTCCGGCGCGTTGTTTCTGCCGATCCGACGGCTGAGTTCCCAGCCGTCTCAGGCCGCTACCACCTGTTCGTCTCACTAGCCTGCCCCTGGGCCCACCGCACGATCATCGTCCGCAAGCTGAAGAAGCTCGACGACGTGATCTCGCTGTCGGTCGTCGACCCGATCCGCGACGAACTCGGCTGGGCGTTCCGCGAGGGAAATGGGCACGGCCTGGATGATCTCGAAGGCTTCAGATACCTGAGCGAAGCCTACAAGAAGACCGACCCCGACTTCGACGCTCGGGTGACCGTCCCGGTGCTCTGGGACAAGGAGACGAAGCAGATCGTCAACAACGAGTCGTCGGAGATCCTGCGCATGTTGAACACCGAGTTCGCGGCGCTGACCGAAGAGACCGTCGACCTGTACCCGGAAGCACTCCGCACCGAGATCGACGAAGTGAACCAGCGCGTCTACGACACGGTGAACAACGGCGTCTACCGCTGCGGATTCGCGTCGTCTCAAGAGGCCTACGGAGAGGCGTTCGACCGCCTGTTCGACTCCCTCGAGTGGCTCGACGCACGGCTCGAAGGCAAGAACTGGCTAGTCGCCGACACCCAGACCGAGACGGACTGGCGGTTGTTCACGACGCTGATCCGATTCGATGCCGTCTACGTCGGACACTTCAAGTGCAACAAGAAGCGCATCGCCGACCTGCCGAACGTTCAGAGCTACCTACGGCACCTGTACGAGCAACCGGGCGTCGCCGAGACGGTCGACTTCGACCACATCAAGCGGCACTACTACGAGACCCACAAGCAGTTGAACCCGAGCGGCATCGTGCCGAAGGGCCCCGACCTGCCGTTCTGATCGGCTGCTGGGGCCCTGGGTGACCCTCGGGCAGACAACGAGCCAGTCGGCTAGACTGCGAGGCAGCCCCTCCACACCATGACAAGGCTCGCTCTCGCCGCAGCTCTCTTGTGCGCACAGATCAGCGCACAGATCACGCATAGCGCTCTGACTTCCAGCGATTGGGAAGCCACTGTGCTCGAGTCGGGCCTCGGGACGATCGTCGCTCAGGACACCCTTCCGGCCGGCACACCGCTCACCGCGATGAATGGCGCTCTGCTGGCCGACTCGGTGTCGACCTGCGCTGGGGGTCCGAGCACCGCCGGCGCCGGCGCGGACTCGATGCTGACACTCGGCACGAACTCGATCAGCCTGCGGGCAACGGCGAGCTCGTCGACCAACGCTGCTTGCTCGGTGCAGCGGGAAGCCTTCTTCGAGGGTTCGTTCGACTGGACGATCAACGCGGCGACTCCGACAGCGGGCGAGCTACGGCTGACGATCCGCAACCCACACATCAACAACCCCTACACATCCGAGGTCAACGTCGAGGACCTGTCGACCGGTCTGCGGATCGATCTCCCGGACTCCGGCACCCCGAACCTCGCCGAAATCCTCTTCGACCTCGGCGACCGCTGGGTCGTTTCGACTCCATTCGACGTCGACTCGTCCCGGACCGTGCGAGTCCATGTATCCGCCAGGGTTCCGACGGGCGCCTTGTCCAGCACGTCGACGCAGATCATGCGCGGCCAGATCGACCTCGAGTTCGTGCCGGCGCCGAGCGGCACGGTCGCGATCGACGGTTCGTCTTGCAACGCGAGCTCCAACGGCTTCCTCGCCACGCTCCAGACCGCCGCAGGAACCCCGCTCCAGCGGCGGATTGGACTGACCGGCTTCGGCCATCCGCCGACGACGTTCGGCCAGTTCTTCATCTTCGGGACCGTCGATCCGATGCTTCCGATCCCCCCGACGAACTGCCTTCTGCGCACAGACATCCTGGCGCCGATCCTGATCCCGGGGTTCTCTCCGAACGCGAACCTCGAGATCCCGGTCGCGCTGCCGGTCAGCGGCCTGCTCCGCACGCAGTTCCTCGCCGGTGAGATGGCCGGCCCGACGGCGCTGTGGTCGACGAGCGAAGCCGTCGTGCTGTCCCTCTGAGGCCCTTTACTTCGGGAGACGCACCGCCACACTCCCGGTCGTGTCCGCGAAGAACAGCTCGAGTTCCCCCGACCTCTCCCTGGCGATCCAGAAGGGCGAGGTCTCCGAAGTCCTCACGGCCCGCATCGCCGGCAAGCTCGAGGACATGGAGCTCGACGTGTCCCCGAGTTCGACGGACATCGATCAGGCCTGCCGCAACATGGCGAAGGCCCTGAACATCGCGTTGCAGGGCGACTTCCTGGAGACCCGCCTCGAGCCGGTCTACGAGGCCGCACGAGTTCACGAGGGAACCGTGCACATTCTCCACCAGGAATACATCGGACTCGGCGACGGCGTGATGGCCTCGATCGGCCGTGCGGCGAAGTCCTTCACACTGAGCCTAAGGGGCCCGGACCCCGCGGCGGTGAAGCTGGATGAAGCACCCGAGGATCCCGAACCCGGAGCGCGCCCGGTGACCGGGATGCTGAACTGGCTCGCGCGCAAGCTCGACCTCGTGCAGGAGTACGAGGACATGGTCCCGCACTTCACCGCGCAGACGCTCGACCGGCTGGAGTCCGTGCGGCTGGTGAAGAACTGGAGCCGCACCGAGTGGGAGATCGAGACGACGACGATCGGCCTCGACGTCGTGCTGACTCCGAAGCCCGACGGCGACGCCCGGCCCATTCGGCGCTGAACCCATCCAGCGCGGAGCCCGTCAGGGGTTGGGCCGCGCGACTCGAGGCCGCGCGAGCCAAACCTCAGCGAGTCGTTGCGACTTCGCCGCGAAGGCACTCCTCGAGTGCGCGACGCACGAAGATCGGCGCCATCTTCTTGCGCCAGGCGACTTCGTGGTCGGTGTTGTCCATCGTGCGCGTCGGCTTGAACGCAGTCAGGCCAGCGGCCTCGAGAAGTTCCCTCGTCGCCGGCTCACCGTCCTTGAGTGGCTTGCCCTCGAGCAACTCACAGGCTTCCTGCGCTCGCATCGCCCAGGAACCGGCGCCACCGATGTAGATCTCGGCCTTCTCGCACAGGTCCCCGTCGAACCAGAGGCACGCACCGACACCGAGGACCGGGAAGTCGAACGTGTCCCGTCGACGCAGCTTCTTGTAGGTCGCGCGCCAGTTGCCGACCGCCGGCAGGTGCACCTTGGTCAGCAGCTCTTCGTGCTTCTTGGTCGTGTAGTCGATCCCGTCGTCCTGGTAGAGCTGCGGCAGCGGAATCCGACGCTCGCCCTCGGGACCAACGAGAGTGACCTCGACGCCCATCGCGGCGAGCAACGGCACGGAGTCACTGCTCTGGACGGCCCAGCAACGCGGGCTCGACGGCGCGACCCAGCAGGTGTCACCGTCGCACTTCATGCAGAAGTTGACGCCCTCCCGCCACTCGAAGCTCTGGTCGTAGTAGTTGCAGCGGGTGTCGAGCAGCAAGTTGCCGCCGATCGTGCCCATGTTCCGCAGCAGCGGAGTCGAGATCACTTCGGCTGCGTGCTGCACACCGGGGTAATGCTCGGCCACGACCGGATCGGTCTCGAGGTGACGCAGCGTCACCATCGCACCGACGTCCAATCCCGTCTCGGGCGAGCCAGAGACCTCATGCAGTTCCGACACGTTCTGCAGAGAGATCACCTGCATCGGCTGCTGCACCCGCCGCTTCATGTTCGGGTAGAGGTCGGTGCCACCGGCGACGAAGCGCGCGAGCGCCCCGTGCTCCGACATGATCGCGACTGCGTCCCGAACGGACTTCGGACGATGCAGAGTGAATTCAGGAAGTCTCAGCATCAGGCGTTCCCTTCCTGGTTGGACGAAGCGGCCGCAGCCTCTTTCTCCTTCTTCATCTGTTCTTCGCGCTCGATGTCGTAGCCGGTGCCACCCTGCCACGGGGTGCGCACTTTTCGCGAGTCTGGCCACTCGATGTTCGGAAGCTTGGTCGGGCCGTAGCGACCGTCCTTGCCCTTCGCCTTCTTCTGCATCGCATCGAAGACCTTCTCGGGCGTGACCGGGACCTCGTCAACGCGCACACCGACCGCGTCGTAGACCGCGTTCGCGACGCCGGGCATCACCGGGTTGAGCGGACCCTGGCCGGCCTCCTTCGCACCGAACGGACCGTTCGGATCGGGATCCTCGACCAGGTAGGTGACGATCTCCGGCATGTCCATCGAGGTCGGCTGCTTGTACTCGAGCATCGACGGGATCTTGTGCACGCCGAAGCGGTTTCCGCGGTAGGCCATCTCCTCCATCATCGCCTCACCGAGGCCCATGTAGAGACCGCCCTCGACCTGACCGATGACCAGAGCCGGGTTGAGCGCGCGACCGACGTCGTGCGCACACCAGAGCTTGTCGACGGTGTAGATGCCCGTCTCCGGATCGACGTCGACCTCGACGACGACCGCGGTGTAGGAGTAGCTCGGCGAGGGACCGACTCCGCCACCCTTGTAGCGAGCCGCCGCGCGCGGCGGGCGGTAGCTACCAGTCGTACCGATCGTCCCGAGCTTCGCTTCGGCGATCGCCACGGCGTCAGCGAACGACATCCCCGTCTCCGGGTTGGCGGAGTCAAAGACCCGTCCACCCGCGAAGGTGACCTGATTCTTCGGAATCTCGAGCTTCTTCGCGATCGGACCGACCATCGCATCGCGCGCTCGCTCAGCCGCTTGCAGCGCTGCGTTTCCGGTCATGACCGTCACGCGGGAGCTGTAGGAGCCGAGATCGACCGGAGTCAGATCGGTGTCGGAGGTCACGACACGCAGGTCTTGCGGCTCGAGACCGAAGACCTCGGCAACGATGTAGGCGAGGATCGAGTTGGATCCTTGACCGATGTCGGTGCTGCCGCAGAACACCGTGACCAGGCCCGAACGATCCAGCTTCAACTGGACACCCGAGTGCGGCATCGCATTCCAATAGATCGGGAGACCCGCGCCGCTGAGGTAGCTGGAGCAGGCGAGGCCGATGCCCTTGCCCTCCGGCAAGTTGCCCCACTTCTCCATGAAGCCCGAGCCTTCGACGACCTTGTCGATGCACTCGCCCAGCCCCATCGAGCCGATGCGCATCCAGTTGGCCGTCAGTGAGAAGGCCTCGGTCAGGTTGTTCTTGCGCAGCGTCGCTGGGTTGATGCCCAGATCGACGGCGACCTTGTCGAGCTGACACTCGAGCGCAAAACGCGGCTGCGGCGTACCGTGACCGCGCTTCGGTCCACAGGGTGCCTTGTTGGTGAACCAGCGCGCACCACGGAAGTGGTAGTTCTCGACCGGGTAGGTCACGCACTGCAGGGCACCGGTGTAGAACGTGCTCGCCGTGCCGTAGGAGCCGTAGCTGCCCCCATCGAGGTGCGACTCGAAGTCGAGTGACTTGATGCGACCGGTCTTGCTGACCGCCATCTTCGACTTCATCAACACCGGGTGACGACCACGGTGCGTGTAGAACACCTCCTCGCGCGTCAGACAGACCTTGACCGGTCGACCGGTCTTCATGGACAGCCAAGCGGCCGCAATCTCGTGGTTGAACGGATCGGACTTGCCACCGAAACCGCCACCGTTCGGACACGCGATCACTCGGATCTTGTGAGCCGGCAGGTGGTCCTGCAGCACCTTCGCGAGCGCCTTGTGCAGGTAGTGCGGCGTCTGCGTCGACGACATCACGCACAGCTTTCCGTCTGGGTCGGAGAACGCGAGCGTCGCGTGCTCCTCCATCGGCAGGTGCGTGTTGCCCTCGAAGAAGAACATGTCCTCACGGACGTGATCCGCTTCGTCGAAGCCGGCCTTCAAATCGCCGAACTCGAGGTTCTCCTGACGGTGCAGGTTGCCCCCGCGGCCGTAGTCGTGGATCCGGTTCTCGGGGCTGTTGGCGGCCTCGAAGACCGAGGTCACCGGATCGAGCTTCTCGTATTCGACCTCGATCTTGCGGCAGGCCTCCCAGGCGGTTTCCTCGTCGACAGCCGCGACGGCCGCAACCGGATCACCGATGAAGCGGACCTTGTCCGGGCAGAGCGCGTGCTCGTCCTGACTGACCGGGAGGATGCCGAAAGTGTGCGGCAACTCTGCTCCGGTCGAGACCGCGATGACACCGTCCATCGCCTCGGCCTTCGAGGTGTCGATGGACTTGATGTTCGCGTGGGCGACGGTGCTGCGCAGGAGCTTCATGTGAAGCATCCGCGGCAGGCTCAGGTCGTCCGCGTACTTGGTCTGACCGGTCGCGCGGCTACGCGCGTCGATCTTGCGCCAGGCCTTGCCGATGACACGCAGCTCGGCGGAGTCTGCGTCGTGATGGTGCTTGCCGCATTCGGCCGGACCGCTGAGCAGCGGGTCTGGCTGGTCGGGCGTCGAATCTTGATCAGTCCCGGCCATGGAGCATCTCCTTCGTCGGTTCAGCGTCTTCCCCACGCAGCCTGGCTGCAGCGAGCTCGACCGCCTCGAAGATCTTGATGTAACCTGTGCATCGACAGATGTTTCCGGCCAGCGCCTCCTTGATCTCCTGGCGCGTCGGGTTGGCGTTCTGTTCGAGCAGCTCGCTCGCCGACATCAGGAATCCAGCCGAGCAGTAGCCGCACTGCGAAGCGCCGAGCTCGGCGAAGAAGTCCTGCAAGGGGTGCAGATCGGGCCCGTTCTGGAGCCCCTCGATGGTGTCGATCCGGTGGTCGGAGCCCTCGACCTCCTGGGCCAGGACGAGGCAGCTCAAGACCGGCTTTCCATCGATCCGGACGGTGCAGGCACCACACTCTCCGAGCTCACAACCGTGCTTGGTTCCGGTCAGATCGCACTCCTCGCGGAGCACTTCCAGGAGCGTGTGATGGGGTGGATATGCGACCTCGTGGCGCTCGCCGTTGACGACGAAGGCCCCGAAGACTTTCGAGACGGGCATGGTGCAGATCCTAGCGGGAGAGGGACCCGGAGTCCGGCCAGGCGGCGGATTCCGACCGATCGGGCAAGGGCTCCGGAACAACCCCCGCCAACCGGGCTGAATTCCGGCCCGGTGCCGAGCCTCCACCCGACCACTCCGGCCTCGCCCGGCCGGGACCGGATCCCTCAGGTCTACAGCGAATCGCGCCGATAGACCCGATGCCACCGAACCATGAGCCTGACCAAGTTCGTCAAGCGCGGCGCCGTGATGGTGCGGCAGTACTCGCGCCGAATCTCGATCATCGAGCGGCACATCCGTGGCCAAGGCCTCGAGATCGGAGCCCTTCAGGACCCCCAGGTCGTCCCGAGGGGCACCCGTGTGCGATACGTCGACATCGTGTCGAACGAAGACGCGGCGCGAGTGCACCCGCGGAAACGCCAGAAGGACCTGGTTCCGGTCGACATCGTCGACGACGGCCAGACCCTCGCGACCGTCGCGAACGAGAGTCAGGACTTCGTGATCTCGAACCACTTCCTCGAGCACTGCCAGGATCCCCTGCGTGCGCTAGAGAACATGCTTCGAGTCGTACGGGTAGGCGGAGTCGTCTACCTCTCGATCCCCGACAAGCGCCGGACCTTTGACCGCAACCGACCGACCACGACGGCCGAGCATCTGATCGAGGACTACCGGAGAGGCCCTCAGTCTTCGATGCGGGGGCACTACGAAGAAGCCGTCCGGTGCAACGAGCGCATCACGGATCCAGACCAAGTCGCCACGCGTGTCGACGAGAGGATCGAGCGCGGAGACCAGATCCACTTCCACTGCTGGGACGATCGCGCTCTGCTTGCGACCCTGCTCGCCGCTCGCGACGAACTCGAGTTCCCGTTCGAGATCGAGGAGTTCGCGCGCAACGAGGCCGAATTGGTGTGCGTGTTGTCGCGCCAGGCGCCGGCCACGGACCGCGCGGACTCGACGACCGCGGCACCGGTGACGGCGAACTGCTAGCCGAGACTCACTGATAAGTGAAGAACCGCTGCCACGGCGTGCCGTAGGCCGCCGCGCGCAGCTCGTCGTAGTTGGCGATCACCTCGGACAGAGGTCGCCGTTCCTGGCGGCGCGTCGAGGGATCCAGAGTTCGACGAGGGAGCTCGAGGAAGTTCAGGATCCGATCACATTCGAACTGTCGGTGATCCCGGAGGCTCTCGTATTCGACCTCGAGCATCGAGAACCCATCGAACTCTCTCCTCGCATCCTCTTCGTCCACGAGGATCTGACCGAAGTGCCGCAAGCAGTGCGCGGGATCGAGCGTAACGGTCGAAGGCTGCTGCCCGGTCGAACCGGCACCGACGCTCCATCGCCCGGTCTCCATCGCGATCTGGAAAGACACGATCTGCGCGAGCAGGTTGCGGCGCGTCACGTGGAGGATGCGGATCGAAGAGTCCTGGAGCACCTGATCACGAATCGAGGCGAATCGCTCGTCCCTCGCATGGTGATAGAAGAGCTTGAAGCCGACCGTCGAAACCCCGTCACCGCACTCTCCGATCACTCGCTCCCTCAAGAACCTCACGGGATCCGAGTCGCGCAGCTCCCGGTCCGCGAGTGTGGTTTCGCGGTCGGTCTCCCACCGGAACTGGCGCTCGCGATCGTTCCCGAACAATTCACCGTAGCAGTGAACCTCGGGGTGGGCGTGCAGCATCGTTCGGAGCATCGTCGACCCCGACCGACCGGTGCCGATGATCACGAAGGTGCGAGGTGCTTGACTCTCCATCGGCTTGTTCAGGGATACACAGTCGAGCGAGGGTTCAACACGGGTATTGAACACGTATGGTCACGGGGCACGGCCTGCGTCTGGACAGCGACGTCGGCACCCGAGTGGGATTCTTCGAACGATGGCACAAGGATACGCGGATCTCGACGCTCCACACTTCCACTACGAGATGAGTGCGGTGCCCGGCCTGCCTCGTCGATGGCGCGGCCCGATTCCGGACTTCGACCGCCCGTTCTTCGCCTGCCTCGGAGCAGCCCAGACCTTCGGTCGATTCTGCAAGCGACCGTTCCCCGAGCAGTGCGGTGACCTGCTCGGCGTGCCGGCACTGAACCTGGGCCACGGCGGCATCGGGCCTGGATTCTTCCTGGACCCGGCCTTTCGGCGGGTTCTCGAGCGTGCCGAGCTGGTCGTTGTCCAGATGCTCTCGGGTCGGAGCGCGAGCAACTCGGAGTTCCTCAACGAGAACGGAGGAGCCTTCGGCCGCAGGCTGCGGGACGGGAACGAGATGCGATTCGAGAAGTTCCTCCAGGAGGAGTTCGACGACCGCCCGACCGAGGAGCTGCTCCGGATCGTCGAGGAGACGCGCCAGCGGTTCACGGTGCAGATGAAGTCTCTGGTCCGATCGATCCAGGCGCCCACGATCTTGCTGTGGATCTCCGAGCAACCGCCGCGAACCGAGGACGACATCTCGCGATTCTGGAAGCTGATGGGCCGCTTCCCCCATCTGGTGAACCGGACGATGGTGGACGAGATCGCGGCGGAGGCGGATGCGCTGGTCGAGTGCTCCTCGGACGAACACGTGCCGCAGAAACTCTGGCCCGGCACCGAGTCCATCGACGGAGCGGTCGCCGAGGAGGGGTTCCTCTGGAATCGCTACTACCCGCCTCCGCAGCATCACGACGAGATCGCGGCGGCGTTGGCGCCCGTCTGCGCGAAGCTGCTCGGGCGAAACACCTGAGAGCTCGCCGCGCGACACGGCGGTGGGGTGGCGGCCGACCGGGGGGGGGGGGGGCGGGGGGGGGCCCCGGGGGGCGCCCCGGGGGGCCCCGGGGGGGGGCCCCGGGCGCGGGGGGG
>JBCBZB010000041.1:0-41776 GCA_039815565.1 Planctomycetota bacterium | reverse complement strand
GTCGCTTCGCTCCTCCTCCGCGGGCTTCATCGAGCCTTGGGCACCATCCGCCGAGTGTCACCCATGTGGCCGGACAAAAGTGTTACCCATGTGCCGGGTTGCACAATAGCCACGCAAGTGCCTCGTGTGCCGGGGGACGGCCTTCGTGCGCAATGTGTGAATATACGTCGGCCGCGAGCTCGCGGGCGTTCTCATCGATCCGGATCCGAAGCGTGTCAGGCTCGATTCCGATCAAGCCAGTATCCAGAGCTCGGTGGTGGTTGCGGCAAACCGGTAGCCCATTGTCGGTTGAGTCGGTTCCTCCGACCGACCACGCGATTAGGTGGGCTGCCTCGAGCAATTCTCTCGTGGCTAGGCCGCAAAGGACGCAGCGGGGTCCGTAACGCTCCATCACCCGCGCGGCAAAGAGCGCTTGATTCGGTCGCTTTGTTGTTGTTTCCTTCGCCCTCGTCCTATGACGGTCAAGCAAGGCACTCGGCTCCATTATGCCTTCCGCGTTCCTTGCGTCGCCTGGCGGGCTAAAGGCGACGTATATCTCTCTCGGTCCCGGAAAGTCCTCGACTATCCACCCTCTCCGTGCAGTGCGCCGCTGGCTGTTTCCTTCGAGGAAGAAGATGGGAAGGCCGGTGTTGATCGTGCTCCGCATCGAGCGAACTTCGTGCTCCGTGGCCGGTGCCCCAAGTCTTGGATAGCTGTAGATCAGGCCGTTATCGACCATCCGATCTGGGTACTTGCCCGTGGATAGTATGGAGACTGTCAATCCCTCGGGCCCAGCACCATCGACATCTCGTGTGACGGAGACGTCGCGCCAGAACCCGCTCTGAGTGCGGTGAAGACGCAGTTCCCTTATTTTCGCGGGCCTCTGTTCCGGGGTCGAGGCTCCTTCTCCTTCTAGCCAGGCGACCCAGTCTGCCCACATGCGTTCGCGTCGGATTCGCTCCTCCCGTACGGATCGTGCCACGACGGTCTTAGAACCCGTCGGAGAGCTGCGGTCAATACTCGTGCGCGCTGATCAAGTCGGATGACCCTGTGGTGGCTCGAGGGGTTTCGGGGATCCGTGGCCCGCTGGTCACTGCGTTCAAACCTTGAGTTTCGGTCGATATCGGAACGTCTCGGGTCGACTCAGCTCGTCACGCCCTCTCGCTACACCGTGACTACGGGCCGCACGGAAGACTCCATTCGAGGTTGAGTCGATCGCGCCGGATGTCGCTCGGATGCGTCGTTCGAGCTCCGCCTGAAACTGTCGCAGAGATTCCGGGTCAGGGGACGCGTCCATGAGTTCCAACGATGCGTCCCGGCCACGGTAGATGTGCCAGGTCGCACTTCGCGCGTAGTGATACGCCGCCGCTTGTGCGGCGCGAAGGACGAGCGGCGCGAGGACGAGCCATGCCCTCGGTTCGAATCGGGTGACGCCGGATCCCAGGCCCAGAGCGAGTAACTCGCCGACTAGAACCACGATCGCGAGGGCCAGCGCCACCAAGAATCGCCGACGGTGGAGCTTATCGCGGGTGGAGACCGGGTCGGGGCGCAGCTGCCGAAGATCCCTTTCGGATCGGTGTCGGCGCCCCAGCAACCTGCTCTCGATGGTGAGGGTTCGTGAGTCTGTTAGATCACAGCGAATCCAACCGAGGAACGGACGGCTCTGAAAGAGGCTTGTGACGACCTCGCTGGACGAGCAGCGAGAAGTAGTTGTCCGACTCACTCTCGTGTGTTCCGTCGTCGTTCCGGTCAGCCGCTTGGCGTTGCGGATTCGACTGTTCAGTTCGATCTGGAAGCTCTGAAACGTTGCCGGGTCGGGCGAGTCGAGGAGGAGTGCGAGATCGGCTTGGACTCCCCGATAGATGACGAACGAGGCTGATCGTCTGTAGATGTGTGTGAGGGAGACGCCGAGCGCGGGTAGGAACAGCGCTCCGAATACCCCGAAGTACACGGGCCCCTCATTGGGAGTGCGACCGATGTCGATCAGGCCTTCGAGACTCAAGCTGAAGCCGACGACGCAGCTCGCAAGCAGCGCGGCGAGGGTCCATGCGGCGACGAGTGCTTGTTTGCTTGGGCGATCGAGCAGCGGCTCGTACCCATCTTCGAGCGACCGAAGATCGAAGGCTTGCTGACTGGACCGGTTGTTCCGGTGGCTCCTGACGACGAGCGTGGTCGGCCCGGTGAACTCAAGGTCCTGGCGTCCCCAGAATCTCCTGGTCTGCCGGATGCTAGTGGTCGGTCCCAATACCTCGAATCTTCGGTTGGGTTGTCGGGAGGGCTTGAGACGTCTGTGCGGCTTGGACAGGATCTCAAGATGGCCTCGATTCGACTCTGGCTCGACGACGAGCGTGATCCGACGGATTCGACGATTCAGCGCTTGTTCGGATCGACGGGTGACGAGGTGTGGGTCAAGACGGTCGAGGATGCGGTGGAGCTCCTGGAGTCGCGTGGATCCGCGGTCGTTTCGATCTCGCTCGACAACGATCTCGGGATTCCAGGATCGGAGAACGAGGGGTTCCGTGTCGCGCAATACATCGAGCGACGGGCGGGCGTGTACGGCATCGCGCCGCCCTCGGAGATGAAGGTGCACAGCGCGAATCCGATTCGTCGAGGCGAGATGGCTCAGGCTTTCGCGAACGCCCGTCGACTAGGAGGAGGCTCCACGGGTTGAAGTCGTTGGCCGAACCTGCCGGTTCGACTCGTGCTGCTACGACTCCGAAGCGGCACGCTTCGGCCGATTAGAGCTTCGTCGCGCAGCCGAGGATCGCATCCTCGAGTCCGGCGAGCGCTTCGCGGTCGCGGCCGATGAATTCGAGTCGGCTGTCCATGCTCTCATCGAGTTGAATCTCGCTGAGAACACCATCGACCATGTTGAGGCCGAGAATGCCGTCCTCGGTGATCAGCACGCCCTTGATGCGCTCGGCGTCGACTCCAAGGAGCAGGTTGCGCACGGAGGCGGCTTCGAATCGGAACGAAGAGTCGAAGATCCAGCCAGTGCTGATGAAGCCCTCTCCCTCGTTGTCGTAGCGAACATGTCCACCGGGCGGGGCTTGCTTCGGTGTGACCGCTGCGGACTTGCTCTCGTGGTGATGATGGGCCTCGGGCCACGTGTAGCGGGTGGCTTCGGGGTGGAGCCAATCCGGCTCGAGTGCGCCGTTCTCGACCGAGAACAACGACCGCCCTTCGAGGCTCACCGTGCGTTCGAGGAACGACCTAAGCGCCTCGAAGTCTCTGGAGTCGTAGGTGTCGGTCTTGTTCGCGACGAGGACGTCCGCGATGTCGAGCTGTTGCAGGAACGTCGGGTGTGTCGTGTAGCGCTCGTCGTGCACTTTCCTTGCGTCGATCATCGTGATCGTCGCCCGTAGGTCGATTACCTCGCGGTAGTGTTCCGCGCCCAGCACTTCCAGGACCTCACGGGGGTGGCCGAGGCCGGTCGGCTCGATCAGGAGACGATGCGGCTTCGCCTGTGCGATCAGCGTGTTCAGAGCGACTTGCATCGGAAGGCCCGCGGCGCAACACATGCAGCCGCCCGGGACTTCCTTGAGGAATACCTGCTTGTCGGATCGCTCGTCGCCGGCGAACAAGCCGCCGTCGATCCCGACCTCGCCGAATTCGTTGACCAACACGGCCCATCGTTCGCTGGCCGGCTTCTGCTCAAGCAGGTGAAGGATCGCGGTCGTCTTCCCGACTCCCATGAAGCCGGTGACGATGTTCGTCGGAACGGACTCGATCCGATCCGCCACCTCAGCCCCACCGTGCTTCGTAGACGTCGCCGTCGGTAACGATTGGGTCGTCCGCGACCGTCATGTACTTCGATCCGCGTGTGCCAGGGAAGAACGTGAAGATGTCGAGGACCCGACCGCCGTTCTCGCCGGCTCTCAGGTCGTGGATGTTGTCGCGCGTTCGCGAGAGCGTGGAGACGCGACCTGGGGTCAGTGTCGAGCGGACCGTCTCGCGAACCTGGAAGGGCTCGTCCGCCGGGGGGCGGACCTCGTCGCCGAGCAACTCGAAGTTGCGGGCGTAGACCGTTCCTTCGAGCCCCAGGATCAGTCCGTTGTATTCGAAGTGATCGTGGAACGGCAGGGCTGCGCCTGCCTCCATCTTGATCTGCATCACCGCGAATCGCGGTCCTTGATGAGTTCGACTCATCTGCACCGCGCGATCGCTTTCCTTCTCGAAGCCGGGAGTCGAATCCAGACGGCACACCAGCGAGGCGAGGTAGAGCAGGTAGGCATCCTCGTTCGGTTGGTCCGCCGTCACTAGAGCTTCTGCCAGCGGTTCCGCTTCGGCGAGGAACTGTTCCATCGTGATCGGTTCGAGGCCGGTGATGGGGTCTGACTCGCTCCTCGAGCGGGCGGCAGGTCGATCTTGCGCGCGAAGCGCGCCGGCACCTGCGATCAACGCGGCCGTGGCCCCGACTGCCTTGAGCATGCCACGACGCGGGAGCTCGAAGACCCCGCTCCGCTCCACCTTCACGCCCGGGGACAACTCGTGTCCCGGCGGCTCGACGCCGCTGGCTTGGGAGTTGATGGGAAGCCGGCAGGCTTCGAACTGATCGGGGAACCAACTCATGGCGAAGTCTCTCTAGCGGGGACGGACATCCTACGCGTCGAGGAACCGGCCTGCGAGAAGGCTAGCGTGGGGGCTGCCCGAAGCGTCTGGAGAAGGCGGCCCGAAGGCTCTGCCATTCGGGGCGAGCCGGTTCCGATGCGATCCGCTCGTCGAGGTCCGAGAGTAAGAGTTCTTGCATCCGCCGCCGGAAGTCTTCGTTGCCGGTCGAGCCGGCGAGGCTCTCGACCCCGCCGATTGCGGTCTGCACCGAGGAATGTGACGGACCGTGAACCTCGAGGGCGAGACGAAGGATGGTTTCGAGTTCTGCCTCGGCAGCGGCTTGGTCGCCGCCGCGTACACGCTCGAACGCCAACATGCTCACGGTCGACACGACTTCGGGGTGGGCCTCGCCAAAGGCATTCTCGGCCGTGGCTCGAATCGCCTCGAGCTCGGCCATCGCCTCATCGTGTTGGCCGGTTTGCGACAGTGCCACGACGCGCATCCGGCGAGAGCCGAGCACGATCGGGTGGCCGTTGTCGAGCTCCTCGGTCAGGATCGCGAGGATCTGATCATGGATCGGTAGGGCCTCCGATCCCTTCTGCTGAAGCTCCAGCGCTCGGGCCTTGAGACGCAGGAACATCGCGTGGTCGTAGCCCCCGAGCTTCGCCGCCGCGGCGTCGTGCTCGTCGAGGATCGCTTGCGCGTCGGGGAGTCGGCGAAAGTTCAGAAGCATCGCCGCCAGGTTGGTCGCAGCGTTGAGGGTCTGAGGCGCCTCTGCGCCGTAGAGATCGGACTGCATGTCGACGATCTCCGCGAACAGCTCGAGCGTCCGCTTGGCGTCTCGACGACTCTGAGCGATCCTTGCCTGATTCAGCAGGATGCTGCTGTGTTGCTGGGTGGGGGCTTGGATATTCGCTTCGCTGAGGTCTGCGAGCGCGCCGTCGAGTTCGACTTCCGCTTCGTCGAGGCGTCCTTGTCGATGCAGGTTCGACGCCTCGGCAACCCTCAGTTCGACCATCCTGCGGAGGCTGGCCTGTGGGTCGTTCGCGATCGAATCGAGGTGGCGCTCGATCAGTGCGCGCGCTTGTTCGATGTCCCCGAACTCCTGCTCGACCTGGGAGAGGCCGAGCCCGAGCGAATGCGTGACGGCATGGTCGTCGCCAAGCTCTCGTCGTGCGTCCTCGTAGGTCTGACGGAGTTCTTCGCGCGCCGTGGTGAAGTCCCCGGAGTGAAGCTTGGCGAAGGCCAAGGATCCGCGGGCGTCGAAGGCTCTCGGCTCCCCTGCGATCTCGCTCAGGGTCTCGAGAGCTTGCTTGAGAAGGCTGCGGCTCTCGTCCGTGTGACCGGAGGCAGCGATCGACTGCGCGAAATCGATGCGCAGGTAGGCGAGTTCGCGCGAGTCCTCGGGTAGGGCCTCGGCGAGGAGCGCGTGGGCTTCGCGAAGGAGTGGTATCGCCTTTTCGTACTGCAGCAGGCGTGCCCGGATTCGGCCGAGGCTGAGGGCGATGCGAGCCCGAACGAGAGGCACGGCGGGCTGTGTGTTCTCGAACTGCTCTTCGGCCGTGTCGATCAGGTGCCGGACCGTGGCGGGCCCGGACGGGCGGTCCGGCGCCGCCTGCTCGAACACCTGGTCGAAGAATCTGAGGGTGGTGTCGGCCGCGTCCTGCCAGGCTCGGCGATCAGCTTCGGCTCGATTCTCACGAGCGGCCGCCGCTTCGTTCATCGACTCGAGCCGGCCGGTCCGCTCCAGCAGAACGGCTCCGGTCGCGAGTGCGAGGATGGTCGCGATCGTCCCGAGCGGGTTGCGCCGCACCAACTTCCGAAGGATCTCTCCCGGTCGTGTCGGTCTGGAGGGCAGCGGTCGGTGCCCGAGGGTGGCGCGAAGATCCTGTTCGAGTGCTTGGACCGTCTGGTAGCGATCCTTCGGGTCAGGGCTCGTGGCCTTGCGGACGATGTGATCGAGGTCGCCATGCAGCGCGCGCCACAGGCGACCGGCGCTGGTCGAGCGTGACCCGGCCAAGGCCGCTCGGTCATCCTCCGACAGGGCCTCGTAGCCCTGGATCAAAGACAGCCCGTTGGAAGGACCTTCCGGTGGCCCCAGTAGGAGCCAGCGGAGCAACACTCCGAGTGCGTAGATGTCGCAGCGAGTGTCGGGCGTCGCGCCGCGCCGTTGTTCGGGACTCATCGACCGCAGGGTTCCGAACGTCGTTGTGGCGTCGACCGGATCGGTTCCGATGACCTGAGCGATACCAAAGTCGATCAGCTTCGGACATGGGGCTCCGTCGACGTCGCTGACGAGCACATTGCTCGGCTTGACGTCGCCGTGGATGACCCCTCGCTGGTGCGCGTGGGCGACCGCGACACAGACTTCCAGGAACAGCTCGACTCGCGTGCGGACCGGAAGCGTTCTCCGATTCGCGTAGGTGTCGATCGGCTGGCCGTCGACCCATTCCATCGTGTAGTAGGGGCAGCCGATCTCGGTCGTGCCGGCGCGGAAGATCTTCGCGATGCCTTGGTGTTGCAGTGTCGCGAGGACGCTTCGTTCAAAATCGAATCGTTCGAGTGCGGACGAGCTGAGTCCGTCACGCTTGAGGAACTTCACCGCCACATTCCGGCGGAGCGATCCCTCCTCGCGCGCCAGGTGCACGGTTCCCGATCCGCCTTCGCCGATCTTCTGGATCAGACGGTGGCCCGGGACCGCGGTTGTGAGTGGTTCCGCGAGGGCTTCCGAGAGAGGTTCGGGCGACGAGTCGAGGAACCCGGCCGCGTCGCGATTTGCGCGGAGGAGGGACTGGACTTCTTCACGGAGCACGGGCTCCTTCCGTGTGCATCGGAGCAGGAACGCGTCCTGGCGGTGCGCGGGTTGCTCGAGAACCCGTGCGAACAACTCGGCAGCGGTCGTCATCGGACGTACGAGCTCAGTCGTCGCCCGATGGCGGAGTTTCGGTTGGCGGAGTGTCGTTCGACTCCGACAGTTCGCGGAACAGCCACGCGCGCGCAAACGCCCAGCGGCGCTTCACGGTCCGCGGTGACACTTCGAGAGCCTCGGCGGTCTCCTCGACGCCGAGGCCGAGGTGGAAACGCAGATGCACCACATCCGCGGCGAGAGAGTCTTCGCGTCGGAGCGCGTCGAACGCGTCTTCGAGCGCGACGATCTGCTCGGGCTCGGCGTCGAGCACACTCGGGAGATCCGAGAACTCGAGGATTTCGCGTCGCCGGTCACCGCCACGCTTCAGCCGCCGCTTCGAACGGGCGTGGTCGATCAGTGCGTTCTTCATCGCCTCGCCGGACGCGGCCAAGAGCCGCGCGGGGGACTGACTCAACGAAGCATCCGAGTTGATCAGCCGCATGTAGGCCTCGTGCACGAGCGCCGTCGTCTGCAGCGTGTGATCGATCGACTCACCGCGCATCAGACGGTGAGCCATCTGACGAAGCCTTCGGTACAGATCGAGTGGAACCTCGGATTCGGTCGGGGACGTGTCCATCACTCTCGAGCCGAGCTCTCCGAGGTGGACGTCGGACGGGCTCTGGACTCCGACCTGGTTCGAACGCATGGCAGCCTCGGACCTCGGCCGAACTTGCCGAGCTTGTGCTGTGCTAAGCCGTCGCTCGGATCGGAACAACCGTGGGGAAACCAAAGTGCTGTGCGCCATGTCGTTTTCGCGTCGGCACGGGCCTCGCGGAGGATCCGTGCCTTCAGTCGGAATCGAATCGAGTGGGGGGTCCTACAAGTGATCGTTCACTTGTGGTCGTCGCCGTGGGCCTCGGAGCCGCCGAACATCTCATGGGCGTAGTTGATGCCCATGCCGTAGGCGCCACCGTGCTCGATCGCGATACCGGTCGTCTCGGCGTAGGTGCTTGCGCGGGCCCAATCACGCTGCCACTCGAGCAAGACCTGCTGCCAGGTCACCGGGATCGCGCCGGCCTGGGTCAGACGCTCGATCGCCATGTCGTGCGCCGCCGTGCTCGTGCCGCCCGAAGCGTCTTCGACGATGTAGATCTCGTAGCCCTCGGCGAGCATTTCGAGCGTCGGCATCGTGAGGCAGACTTCGGACCAAAGCGCTGCGATGAGGATCTTCTTACGGCCGCTATCGCGGACCTGCTGGCGGAACTCCTCGTTGTCCCAGGAGTTCATGCTGGTGCGCTCGACCGGCACCTGATCCGGGAAGACCTCGAGGATCTCCGGCCAGATCGGGCCGCTGAAGGTCTTGCTCGCGACGGCTGTCAGAACCGTTGGGACTTCGAAAGCCGCAGCGGACTTGGCGAGCGCGACGACGTTGTTCTTCAGCTGCTGGCGATCGATCGACTGCACGCCGAAGGCCATCTGCGGTTGGTGGTCGATCAGCACCAGCGTGCTGTTCTGCGGAGTCAGCAGCTCGAACGCACCCTTGGGAGCGATGCTCTCGGCCGGTCGAGCAACCGTCTCCGACGGGTAGTTCGGCATCGGGGCTTCCTCTTCGCTGGAAAGGACCGCGCCGCAGGCGAGGAGGCCGGTTGTCGAGACGGCGGCCAGGAGTTGATGAGTCGTGTTCACGGGTCGTGGTTTGAACGTGGGTTTCAGGGTGGGACTCGGGGTCCCGTGATTGCCCCTGAGGGCGACGTCTCGAGGGGCGGGGGGTCAGCCGTGCCTCCCGAAACCGCCGAGAAGTTCTCCCGGGAGCCATGGCCCCACGTGCTCCGAGCTGTCGCCGTCCTTCTCGGATCATGGAACGCATTGCATTCGAACATCTCCAAAGGCTCCTTCTTGTCCTCGGACTCGCGGCACTCGGCTCCGCGCAGGACGATCGATCGGGAGCCTCGATTCCCAAGGCGGATCTCGTGCTGCACTCAGGACAGGTGCACACGATGGACGACGACCGAAACGTGCACAGCGCGCTCGCGATCTCGTCGGGGCGTGTCGTCGCGACCGGCGAGCTGACTGATCTGAAGACGTGGATCGGACCCGAGACGCGGACCGTAGATCTCAACGGTCGGACCGTGATCCCCGGACTGATCGACTCGCACCTACACGCAGTTCGAGGTGGGCGATTCTTCAACCTCGAGCTCCGGTGGGAAGGCGTGCCGACTCTGCGCGAGGCGCTCGACATGCTCCGCGAGCAAGCGGCTCGAACTCCGAAGGGTCAGTGGGTGCGAGTGATCGGCGGCTGGTCGCCGTTCCAATTCGCGGAACGTCGAATGCCGACGGTGGAGGAACTCAATGAGGCTGCACCCGACACTCCGGTGTTCGTTCTCTTCCTCTATAGCCAGGGGCTGTTGAACGACGCTGGCCTGCGCGCGCTTGGGTTGACTTCGGAGACCGAGGCGCCGAATGGCACGCGCTACGAACTCGACGCTCGAGGTCATCTGACCGGCCGTCTACTCGCTGAGCCGAGCCCGGTGATCCTCTATCAAACCATCGGCAAGCTGCCACAGCTGAGCGTCGAGGACCGACTGAATTCGACCCGTCAGTACTACCGTGAACTCAATCGGCTTGGTTTGACCGGTGCCGTCGATGCTGGTGGGGGCGGTCACCAGTTCCCGGATGACTACGGTGCCACTCAGCAGATGGCGGACGCCGGCGAGTTGCCGATCCGGATTTCCTACTACCTGTTCCCGCAGCGACCAGGTCGCGAGTTCCAGGACTTCCGAGGCTGGATCGAGAACGACGAGGCGACCGTCGAGCGTCGTGGCTACACGCTGCGCGGCGGCGGTGAGTTCCTCGTTTGGGCGGCCGGCGACTACGAGAACTTCCTCGCGGAGCGCCCGATCTTGCAGCGGGCGATGGACAAGCAGCTCGAGGCGGTCGCTTCGCTCCTCGTCCGAGAACGATGGCCGTTCCGTATCCACGCGACCTACGGCGAGAGCATCGGCCGCATCCTCGACGTCTTCGAGGGTTTGAATCAGCGGGTGCCGTTCGATGGCGTGCGTTGGGCGATCGATCATGCGGAGACGATCCAGCCCGCGCAGATCGAACGAGTGCGTTCACTCGGTGGGGGTATCGCGATCCAAGACCGGATGGCTTTCGCAGGCGAGTACTTCCTCGAGCGCTACGGACCCGCGGTGACAGCGGTCGCCCCGCCGCTACGAGAGCTGTTCGACTCCGGCGTTCCGCTGGGTGCGGGCACCGATGCGACCCGAGTCTCGAGCTACGACCCTTGGGTCTCGCTGAGCTGGATGGTCACCGGCGAGACTGTCGGTGGCACCGTGCTCTATCCGGAGTCGAATCGACTCACGCGTGACGAGGCGCTCTCGCTGTTCACGCGTGGATCGGCCTGGTTCGCCGGGGCCGAGGACCGCCTCGGAGTGCTCGAGCCCGGTCGCCTCGCCGACCTCGCTGTGCTGAGCGAGGACTACTTCACCGCGCCTGCCGCTCACATCGCGGGTATCGAATCCGTATTGACCGTAGTCGGGGGTCGGATCGTGCATGGCTCCGAGGAGTTCACCGTGCTCGCCCCACCGATGCCCGCAGTCTCCCCGTCTTGGTCTCCCGTCGCGCGCTTCGGCGGGGCCTGGAAGCGGGGTCGTCCATCTGGACGACTCTCGCGAACCTATTGATGACAACGAAGCGAGAACCCATTCGATGATTCAAGTTCGACGATCTGACGACCGTGGCCACGCCAACCACGGCTGGCTTGACAGCTACCACACCTTCTCATTCGCCGATTACATGGACCCGCGGTTCATGGGCGTCGGCCACCTCCGGGTGATCAACGAAGACCGGGTCGAGCCGGCCAAGGGGTTCCCGACCCACGGCCACCGAGATATGGAGATTCTGTCCTACGTGCTGAGCGGTGTGCTCGAGCACAAGGACAGCATGGGCAACGGCTCGCAGATGCGGCCCGGCGATGTGCAACTGATGTCCGCGGGAACCGGAGTCACTCACTCCGAGTTCAACGCCTCGCAATCCGAGGGTCTGCATTTCTTGCAGATGTGGATCGGGCCGAAGGAGCGTGGGACCGAGCCGCGCTACGAACAGAAGTCCTTCAGCGTGGAGGATCGCTCCGGTCGACTGCGTCTGGTCGTATCGCCCGACGGGGCGGATGGATCGCTGACGATCGGTCAGGATGCTCGGCTCTACGCCGGGATCCTACGAAGCGGTGATGTGGTCGAGCAGCCACTCGGCGAGGACCGGGTCGCCTGGCTACAGGTCGCGCGGGGCTCGGTCCAACTCGGCGACGAAACGCTGAGTGCCGGCGACGGCGCGCTGATCGCCGATCAACCGGTGTTCCAGGTGGGATCTCCCGAGGAAGCCGAGGTTGTGCTCTGGGAGATCCAGAAAGCCTGATTCAAAGTGGCATCCTGACAACCATGACGACTCCCGCCAACACCAGCTTCCCGATCCACGAGCTCCTCCGCGACCGCTTCAGTCCGAGAGCGTTCGCCGACCAGTCGGTCTCGACCGAGGTGCTCGGTTGCCTGTTCGAAGCGGCTCGCTGGGCGCCCTCCGCCTTTAACGAGCAGCCTTGGATCTTCATCGCAGCCACTCGTGAGCAGGGCGAGGACTTCGCGCGCCTCGGGGATTGCCTCGTCGAGGGCAACGCCTGGGCGAAGAACGCTCCGGTGCTCGCGATCTCGGTCGCGCAGACTCGCTTCGCACGAAACGACAAGGAGAACCGGCATGCGTTCCACGATGTCGGTCTCGCGACGGCGTTCCTGACGCTCGAGGCTCAGGCCCAGGGGCTGAGTGTGCATCAGATGGCCGGGTTCGATGCGGAACTGGCCAAGACCTCGTTGGAGCTGCCTGAGAACCACGAGCCGGTGGCGATGTTCGCGATCGGGCCGGTCGGTGATCCGAGCACGCTGCCCGATCCGCTGAGGGAGCGGGAGCTCGCACCGAGGGTTCGGAAGCCGCTTTCCGAGGTCGTGTTCCGGGGCGTGCACGGCGGTAGCTTTGACGGTCTCGCCGATCGCTGAGTGTGATGCGGACCGCTGTCGTCGGCCTGCTGCTGTCACTTCTCTCGGCCTGCGTCGGGAGGCATCGCCTCGACGATGTGGTCCGCGACTACGACGAGGCGCTGAGTCGGACCGAGGCGGAGATGTTGCTGCTCAACATCGCACGAGCTCGGCACGGGAAGCCCTTCCATTTCACGACCGTCGCGGGCATCGCCGCGACCTTCGACTTCGCAGCCAACACCGGGTTCGGCGCCGAGATCGCGGAGAACCCGGGGACGAGCCTTCTCCTGCCGTCTTTCGGTGTGAGCGTCTCGGAGAACCCGACGATCAACATCGTCCCGGTGCGGGGGGAGGAGTTCACTCGTCGTCTGTTGCGTCCACTCGACGAATCCACGCTCGGGTTCTTCATTCATCAGGGGGCCGACCCGGCCTTGCTCCTGAGGCTCCTCGCGGAAGCCGTCGTGGTCGAAGAGAGCGTCGATGGGTCGGCTGAGACGCGTCGCCGTATCATTCCGAATGACTCGTCGTCTGATTCCGAGTTCGATCGATTCATCGTTCGAGTCGCCGAGATCGACCGTGCAGGCCAGCTCGACATCGGGCCTCTCGTGTTCGATCAGCGATTCGCGATCGACGGGACTGAGCCACTGCCAGCGCCTGATCTAGTTGCGCTTCTCGATCAGGGCTATCGGATCGAAGACAGGGAGATCGAGGTTGGAGATCGAGAGAGGTATCTCGTCCGCCGGGTCGTCGGCCGGTCGATCTTGTCCGATCAGGACCCTCTGAACTGGTCGGATGCCGAGCGGGCGTCTCTGCAAGAATCCGCTCAGCGCTATCCGGGATACTTCGTTCTCGCCGTGCTCGGGGACTCGAGGGTCGGGGCGACCGTCCGGCCAGAGCGTGCGTGGATCAAGCTCCGGAGCCTCGCAGGTGTCCTCGATGCGGTTGCGGCGCAGGTGCCGGAGACCGGATTCGATCCTGGTCCACGCGTGCCGCTGGCCATCCGTCGCTCGGACTCCGTTCCCGATGGTGCGCTGTTCAGCGTCGACTACGAAGGCGCGTACTTCTCCTTGGTCGACCGACCTTCGAGCGGGGATTCGGTGGCGTTTCGAGTTCTCGAGCGCCTGCTCCAGATGTCGATGACCGAGATCGACGGTGAGGCCGTTCCTCCGGTCACGATCACCAAGTAGCAGTCAGAAACGCGAGTCGGCGCGAATCCAAGCGAGTCGATCGAGGACTCTCGGCCAGCTCTTCACCGCCAGCCCTTCGAGATCGAGGGGAGTGCAGGGGTCGGCGGCGAGCAGTCGGCCGACTTCGGCCGGCTCGGCTCGAGCAATCTCGTGCGCGCGCTTCATGACGTTGACGTACTCGCCAGCCGCGATCGTCAGGTCCTGGGAGTGCAGAGCCTTGCTCGAGTGCGGGAGATCGAGCACGGAGCGCATCGACCACTCGTGGTCGAGCGGAACGAAGCACCGTGGAGCCGCCGCAAAGAGAGCGCGAGTCGCTAGGGGGCGGGCGCGTCCCGGGATCTTGGTCGCCTCGAAGAACCCCAGCAGCTGGCGTGCAGAGTCGATCGTCGGCACCTCGTCACGGAGGTCCGACACACGATCGATCAGCGACTGGAACCCGTCGAGATCTTCTTCCAGCGCCGCAGAGATCCGGTTCAGGTCGCGAGGCAGCACACCCGTGTGGGCCAAATCCTCGAGGCCCGAGAGCTGTTCGTTCACGTGGCCTGGGAGGAAGCCGAGTCCCAGGAGTTCGGTTGTTCGTCGGTCGTGCTCGATCAGCCCCGCGCAGGTGGTCGCCTGACCGAGAGTCTGTCGCGCAGAGTCGAAGTCGAACGTCGCAGCGATCGGCGTGAGCTGCGCGCTCTCCGGCGAGCAGGGGATCCATGAGTCTGTCGCGAAGCAGAACGCGACTTCTTCAAAGTCGAACCGTACCGGCCGCTGAAGGCGCTGCGCCAGAACGGCGAAGGCCCGCGAGTCTCCGCACCGATCCCAGAGCCGGTCGAGGAAACGCAGCTCGGCGATTTCGCTGCGTCCGAGTGTGGCCAGGAACCGCGGGTCGAAGGACAGGGCCCCCATCTCGAGCCACGTCTCGACCTGTTCGGTCGCGTGGAGGAGCGAGCTCTGCAGCTGGCTCCATCGGGCGGACTGGGTGTCGGGCTCCATGCGTCTCTCGTCTCGACTGCATTCGCCGTATCGGATCGTGGAAGCCGGAGGCTTGGATGAAACCGGTCGGTTCTTTCCCTAGGGATGCGTTCCTGGGGGTGGTCTTGATGCGAGAGGTCCACGAATCGGGAGGGTCGGAACGAGCGGCGGCAGCGCGCGGTCGGCGCGAGGCCGGTCGGGTGATCGCGGTTCGGGCTTCTGAGCCTGGGTGATTCGTTCCGGGCGATCGAACTGGACGAGGTAGTGTCCTTTATGGCTCCCGAGAGTTCGACCTCACCTCGCTCTGCGAATCTGGCTAGCGAGCGTCTGCCCGCCGACCAGACGGCGATCGAGTTGCTGTTCGAGCACGGATACAACGTCCGCGACGTGCTCCGCTGTCTTCATGACCGCGTGAAGAGCATGCCGGTCGACGAAGCGCTTGCCGTCGCGAGTGCGCTGCAGTCCGCGTCGTCGGCCCTCGGTCGGCTCTGCGCGGCACACCCAGCCGACGCGCACGATCACGGCCTCTGAAGGCTGGCGCACCGAGTTTCCGCTCCTGGGGGGCGATCCGTCTCGAAAGCTCGGTCCGGATCGACTCCTCGGTCGCGGCAGTGGGGCCGAGCGGAGTCCCTCGAAGTCCGCGGCAATCGGCACGCGTTGGCATGTCTCGATCGGTGCTCGCCGAAGGTCCTCACGCGGGACACCCCCTCGGTCCGGTGGCACCGAGGGCTTGGGGCTCGGATCGCGTTCGACCCAACCGATTGGTCGGCTGCACGCGACTCCTCGGTTGCCGAGAGGGCATCATTGCTCTGTCGCGACTGGGCATGGGTTCGCGACGCCGAGATGAGGTTGGTTCCCTGACCACGTCTGCCCGACCGTCGGATTCTCGTGAGTCCTCTCCCCCCAAAGAGATGGGCAGACGTGGTCGGGGACCATTTTTTCTCGGCGGCGCTCAGCGCCGCGCCTGAGCGTTCAGCTCACGCCGAGCGCCGGATCCAGGGCTCCTCGAGATTCGAGTTCCTGCATCGTGTCGAAGCCGCCGATCGGCTCTTCGTCGATCACCACCAGCGGGACCGAATAGTGCCCGGGGAGGATGCCCGCGGTGAACGACCGCCGATCGGGGTGGTCGTCCAGGTAGACCTGATCGAAGGTCACGCCCTTGTGCAGTAGCAGCCGTTCGGCCGCGACGCAGAACGGGCAGGAGCGGGTGCGATACATCACGATCTTCTTCATGGCGCTGGGGATACGCTGAGCGGGGCCTCAGACCAAGCTCCATCCGACCAACTCGGTCGAACCTCTGAGCTTCGCTGAGAGCGCGACAGATACGACCGATGTTCGATTTCGATCCCGATGCAGCTGCTCGCCCGGACGCTGGTGTGTTCGGGCTGCCGCACAGCCAGGACGACGCGGCGCTGGTGCTGGTGCCCGTGCCGTTCGACGCGACGACCTCCTACCGCGATGGCACGCGCTGCGGCCCGGACGCGATTGCCGAGGCGAGTCTTCAGGTCGATCTCTTCGACCTTCAGTTTGGGAAGGTCTGGGAGCGAGGGATCTTCCTCCAGGAGCCGGATTCCCAGATCGTCGAGCTGGCGCGGTCGGCGCGCCGGACCGCGGAGCCAATTCTGCAGAAGGGTGGCGCGGAGGCCGGTGACGAAGACCTGGTGAAGCAAGTCGATGCAGCCTCGACGGAGGTGACCCGCGTCGTCCGCGAGCGGACCGTGGCGATCCTCCAGGAGGGCAAGATCCCCGGAGTCGTCGGCGGTGACCACAGCTGTCCGCTTGGAGCGATGCAGGCGATCGGCGAGCAGGGGGAGTTCGGTGTGCTGCACCTCGATGCCCACGCGGATCTACGGGTCGCGTTCGAAGGGTTTCGCGAGAGTCATGCGTCGATCTTCCACAACGCCCTGTCCGAGATTCCGAATCTGCGGCACCTGGTGCAGGTCGGCATCCGGGACTTCGGGGAACGTGAACTCGAGGCAATCCGCGAGAGTGAGGGGCGGGTGCGAACCTTCTTCGACCTCGAGTGGCGGCGTCGACTCGGTGATGGCGATCGCTTGAGCGCTGTTTGTGAGGACGTTGTCAGCTCGCTGCCGGAGCGGGTCTGGATCAGCTTCGACATCGATGGTCTCGACCCGAGCCTCTGCCCGAACACCGGCACGCCCGTGCCGGGCGGACTGCAGTTCCACGAAGCCTGTCTACTTCTCGAGGCGTTGACCAACTCCGGGCGGCGGATCGTGGGCTTCGACCTCTGCGAGGTGGCGCCGGGTGACGATGGCGACTCGATCGATGCGAACGTCGGCGCGCGAATCCTCTACAAGCTCTGTTGCGCGGCCCTGATCACCAACTGAGTCAGAACCCGACTCGCGCGCGCCCGAACATCCCGCGCAGCCAGAGCGCGAAGTCATCCAGGTAGGTGTAGGCGAGGGGTACGGCCACGCTGGTCATCACCGTGCAGCAGGTCAGACCGCCGGCGACAGCGATCGACATGCCGACGTAGCTGAGCCCCGAGCCGGTCGACTCGCCGAACATCGCCATCGGCAGGAGGCCGAGCACCGTTGTCGTCGCCGTCATCACGATCGGGCGAAGGCGTACGTGGATCGCCTGCAGGATCGCGTCACGACGGTCGAGGCCGTCGCGGCGGAAGCGCGTGATCGTGTCCAGCAGGACGATGCCGTTGTTCACGACGATGCCACAGAGCAACAGGATGCCGATGAACGCCATGACGTCGATCGATCCCTTGAAGACTCCGAGCGAGGTGATGGCTCCGGCGATCGCGAACGGGAGTGTCGCGAGGATCGCGCCGGGCACGATCACCGACTCGAACAGGACTCCCATCAGCAGGAAGATCAGGACGATGGAGAGCAGGCCGGCGAGGCCGAGTTCTCGGAACTGCTCGAGCGTCTCACGGCTCGCGCTGTCATCCGACCAGTCGTACCCGGTCGGCAGCGGCGTGCTCGTCATCATCCCCTTGAGGATGTTGTTCATCTGCACGCCATCGACGTCGTCGGCGCGCTCACCGACGATCGACACGTAGGTTCGCCCGTTCTTGCGGCGGATCGCCTCGAGCGTGCGCTCGAACCGGATGTTGGACAGGTCGTCGACTCGCTGGAACGACCCGTTGCGGGTGAAGACCTGCGTCTCCTTCAGGTCGAGCAAGCTCGGGTTGTTCTCGGAATCGAACTGCGCGATCAGTCGGAGCTCACGGTCGCCATCGTTGAACCGCGGAAGTTCCTGACCACGGAGTCCGGACGACATCGAAGCGGTGAGATTCTCGGGCTGCACGCCGAGTTCGTTCATCCGATCTCGGTCGATCTGAACGACGACTTCCTGCTCGCCGCGGGAATCGCTGAGCTCGGCCTTGCGAACTTCTGGCATCGCCTGAAGCTGATCGCGGAGTCCCAGAGCGACGGTCTGCAGGTACTCCGTGTCCGGGCCCCAGAGCCGGAGGACGAAGTTCCGCTCGGCTCCCTCCTCGGAACCGCCGCCGCCGCCACGTGCTGCGGCGCCGGTGTCGCGCAGGGTCAGGTTCACGCCGGCCTTGCGGGGCCACTCCGCGAGGATCCTCGCTCGCTGTGCGCGGAACTGCTCCTTCGCGATGTCCTCGTTCAACATCACGTCGAAGCGCGCGGAAGTCCGACTCACGCGGACCGAGACGTGATCGATGGACAGCTCTTCGCGGCGCTCGTCGAGGTAGGCCTCGTACTCCTTCACGAGCTCGACGGAGTCGCGAAGCGTTCGTCCACGAGGCATCTCGAGCTGGATCTGCACGTCGCCCTGTTGGAACGGCCCGCCATCTTCGCCGAGGCCGACTCGCAGCATCCCGAGGAAGGCTGGTGCGAGGCCGATCAGGAACACGGCGAACATCGCGATCGAGACGGCTACCCGGTGCTTCGTGCCCTTAAGAGCCCATCCGACGACGGCTTCGTTGATCGCGGCGAGCCACCGCAACGGTCCGCGAAGGTTTGAGGGATCTTCCTTCTTCGCCGACGAGCCGACGCGGGCGACCGCGGTCGGCATCAGCAGAAGGGCGACGAACAGGCTGCCGAGCAGCGCGACCGACAGCGGGATGCCAAGTGCTGAGAAGACCGCTCGGACGTTCGTATCGCCGGATAGCAGCACGATCGGCAAGATCACGACGACCGTCGTCAGGGTCGCCATCGTGATCGCGAGGAACATCTCGCGTGTGCCCTGAACGCAAGCGTCCCGGCGCGAGAGGCCGAGGGAACGGCAGCGACGGATGTTGTCGAGGACGACGACGGCGTTGTCGACAACCATGCCGACGGCAAGCGTCAGCCCGGCCATCGAGGCGATGTTCAGCGAGCCGCCGAAGAAGAACATCTGCCCGGCGGCGATCAGTAGGGCGAGTGGAATCGCGGCCGCGATGGCCAGCGTGGTCTTCACGTTCCGAAGGAACACGAAGAGCGCGATCAGCGCGAGCAGGCCGCCCTGGAGCGAAGTCTTCACCAGGGTCGACAGGCTGTCCTTGATCAGCTCGCCCTGGTCGAACTGGAACCGGAACGAGATGCCTTCGAGTCGCGGGTCGGCAGCGAGTTCGTCGCAAGCCGCACGCACGTTCTGACTCGCCTCGAGAGGGTTCTTGCCCGACGACGAGTAGAGGATGCCGCCGTAAGTGAACTTTCCGTCGTAGCGCGACAGGTTGTCGCGGACGGAAGGGACGACTTCCACGCGTGCGACGTCGCCGATGGTCAGGCCCTGACGGATCGGGTAGCGCGCAATTTCATCTCGCGAGCCGAACCGGGAGTCGAGTCGGAGCACGTAGCGAGAGGTGCCGTCGTCGAGTTCCCCGATCGGCTTGGATTCGTTGTCTCGTGCGAGCTTCTGCAGCAGCTGGCCGTAGTCGATCCGGTGTTCGACCAGCTTGTCCTTGTCGAACCAGATTCGAATGGTCTCGTCGAGGATGCCCCAGAGGTCGACGCGGCCGACGCCGTCCACCGCCTCGAGCTTGGGCGTGACGATCCGGTCCATCTTCGAGTCCCAATCGGAGTTGCGCTCCGGGGTCTGCATCTGGAAGAACGCCAACGGCGCAGCGCTCGGGTCCTCTCGCCAGGAGAACCAGCGGTCGATGTCCTCGGGCCACTCGAGGCGTGCGCGTTGCAGGCGGTCTCGGACCTCTGCGTTCGCGAGGTTCGGATCGATCCCACCCTCGTAGTTGACCGTCACCCGCACGCCGCCCGACGAGGCCGTGGCCTCGATGTCACCGACGCCTGGGATCGTTTCGAGCAGATCCTCGAGCGGTTCGAGGATCCGATCCTGCGCCTCGCGGGGCGGCATGTCCTGACGGATCGGGATCCAGATGTTCGAGGCCTCTGCGCTCAGGCCGTCGGGCGCGAGCTGCAGCGGTAGACGAATCAGGGCTAGCACGCCGATCGCGAGAATCGCCAGCGTGACCATCGAGGTCATCACCGGTCGGTCGACGAACATCCCGACGAGGCCGCCTGCGCCGGGCGGCACCGGCGGCGGGGCGGTGTTCGTCTGCTCGGGAGCGTTGGTCTGTTCGTTCTCAGGCACGGCGATCGGAGAAGGTGTAGACGACCGGAATCACGAGGAGCGTCAACAGGGTCGAGGCCGAGAGGCCTGCGACGACCGTGATGGCGAGTGGGGCCCGGAGTTCGACGCCGTCGCCGCCGCCGAACCAACCCGTCAACGGCATCAGGCCGAGCACGGTCGTCGTCGTCGTCATCAGCACCGGACGGAGGCGGGTCCTGGCACCCTGAAGGATGGCCTCGTGCTTCGGGATGCCTTGGTGACGTCGGAGCTGGTTGATCTGGTCGATCAAGATGATCGCGTTGTTGACGACGATGCCCGCCAGCACGATGCAACCGAGCATGACGAGCACCGAGATCGGGGTTCCGCTCAATTCGAGGACCAGGATGACCCCGACCAAGGCAAGCGGCAGCGAGACCAGGATCACGAACGGCTGAACGAAGCTCTCGAACTGGCTGGCCATCACGACGTAGACCAGGAAGATCGCGAGGCCGAGGGCGAGTAGCACGCTGCGTTGCGAGCGCTCGAATTCCTCCTTCTGACCGCCGAGTCGTGCTTCGACCCCGTCGGGAAGATCGAGCGACAGAAGCGCATCATCGATCTGCGCTTGTGCAGTCGCGAGGTCGAAGCCGCGCACGGTCGCCTGGATCTCTGCGCCTCGCGTGTTGCCGAGTCGTCGGATCTCACTCGGGCCGTCGAGTCGCTCGACGTAGGCGATCGTCGAGAGCGGGATGGCGGGGCTGCCCGACGGGTTGACGTTGACCTGCATCAAGCGGTCGACGCGGTTGAGCTCCTCCCTCGCGATCGCCACGCGAAGGTCGACTTTTCGGTCACGTTCGCTGAACCGGGTCGGAACATCGCCTTCGATCTTCCGGCCGAGGATGTTCGAGACGATTCCCGTGTCGAGACCGAGCGAGGACATCTTCTCGCGATCGAGCCGCACGACGATCTCGGGGTTGCCGCGTTGTAGGGTCGCGCGGACATCGGCGAGCCCCTCGGTCTGGCGCAACAGATCCTCGACCTGACGCGAGGCCTGTTGCAGCAATCGGAGGTTGTCGCCGACGAGTTCGACGACGAGCGGCGTGTCGAAGGCGAGGACGCTGGGGCTCTCGAACCGGAAGTCCTGAATCTCGGGGATTCGTTCGAGTCGGCCCCGGATCGCCGTGCGCAGCCGGTCTTCAGTGGACTGCAGGTCGGAGGTCTCGGCGACGCGCACGAGGATCCTCGCCGAGTGCTCTCCTTCTTCGGCGCTGTTCAGTTCGTCGCGGTCCACACCGACCGCGAGGAAGGTCGACTCGACTCCATCGAGTGCGGCGATCTCGCGTTCAATCGGGGAGACAATCTCGTCCGTGCGCTCGACGGTCGACTGACGTGGAAGGAAGATCTCGACGTAGAACTCACCCGCGGCGACTTCCGGGAGAATCTCGGCGCCGAGCGAGCCGACGCGAAGCGCGGCGATCGCGAGGAGAGCGGTCGCCACGCCCAGCACGGCGAGTCGAAGGCGAAGGCAGCGGTCGAGGATCTTCGGGTAGAGCGACTCGAGCTGGCCGTAGACCTCGTCGAAGCCGACGGCGATCGGCTTGAACACCAGGCCCAGGACGCGGCTGAGGAGTCCGAGGGCCAGGAGGCAGATGCGGACGACGAAGGCGCCTCCGCGCTGGGTCGAGCCCGAGAAGGTGCCCTGGGCGAAGCGTTCGACCGGCTCGTCGTTGAGCACTAGGGCGAAGAGCCAGAACGGGCTCAGGAACAGTGCGGTGAGCGCACCGATAGCGAATCCGACGGCCTGGACGGGAGCTGCGGCTGCGCGCTTCCAGGTGGCCCTTGGTCGAGGGACCTCGCTCGGCTCGGGGTCCGGGTCTGCCAACTGCTCGGGTTGCGATCGCGAGGCGAGCATCGGGATCACGAGAAGCGCGACGCCGAGCGACATCAGCAGCGAGTAGACGACTGTCAGCGACTGGTCGCGGAAGAGCTGTCCGGCGAGTCCCTCCACGAAGACGATCGGGAAGAACACCGCGACCGTCGTCAAGGTGCTGGCAGTCACCGCAGCCGCGACCCGCGACACGCCGAGGATCGCGGCCCGTCGAACGCCGTGCCCCTGCTCGCGTGCACGGGTGATCGACTCGAGTACGACGATCGAGTTGTCGACCAGCATGCCGACGCCCAGCGCGAGACCTCCGAGCGACATCACGTTCAGCGTGATGTCGGACAGGAACATCGGAGCGAACGCGGCGATCAGGCTGATCGGGATCGAGACCGCGAGGATCGCGGTCGTCGATAGGCGGCGCAGGAACAGGAGGATGACGAGGATCGCGAGAACGCCGCCGAGGACCGCGGACTGTTGGACCTCTCGGATCGATTGTTCGATGAAGACCGACTGGTCCTGGAGCACCGAGAGTTCGGCGCCGCCGCGCTGCACGCGGAACTCGAGGAAGTTGGTGTTGCGGGCGAAGAGGCTGCGCAGGAACGCGCGCGCTTTCTCATCGGCGCCCGGCGGTGGTTCTGGAGCCGTGAGGCTGCCGCTCAGTCCGGCGACGTAGGCCTGTTGCTCCGGTGTGCCCGAGAGGCGTTCCCGCACGCGCTTCGCGAGCGCGACGACGTTTGCTCCGGCTTCCTTGAACACGTCGACCAGCACGCAGGTCTGGCCATCGATCCGCGAGATGACATCCCGGTCCTTGGCGACGCGCTCGACAGTCGCGACCTCGCGCAGGCGAATGGGGGCGCCGTTGCGGCGGTCGATGACGACCTGGCGGATCTCCTCGAGGTTCTCGAACTCCCCGAGCGTTCGCACGAGGAACTCGGTGCGACCCTCCTCGATGCTGCCGGCCGCGGTGTTGACGTTCTCGGCCTGCAATCGGTTGCTGATGGTCTCGGTGTCGATACGAAGCGCCGTGAGTGCGGACTCGTCGACCGCGATGCGGATCTCTTCCTCGGCACCGCCGCGAATCTTCACGGCCGCGACGCCATCGATCTTGGCCAGTTCACGTTCGACTTCGTCTTCGGCGAGTCGCCTCAACTCCTTCGAGTCGAGCGCGCCGAAGATCCCGATCGTCATCACGGGGTCGAGGCTCGGGTCGTAGCGAAGAACGAGAGGTCGCTTCGCGATCGGAGGCAGGAACACACGTTCGAGTCGCTCCTGCACGTCGGCGATCGCGAACGGCATCTCAGTGCCCCAGGCGAACTCGAGTTGGATATCGCTGACGTCCGTTCGGCTGATCGAGACCGCTCGACGGACGCCTGGCACGACGCTGACCGATTCTTGAAGCGGCTCGCTGATCTGCTCCTCGATGTCCTCCGGGCCGCCGCCCGGAGCCTCGGTACGGATCGTCAACGTCGGGTACGAGACGTCCGGAAGCAGATCGACCGGTAGCTGAACGAGTCCGACCGTGCCGAAGACGACCGCTGCGAGCACGATCATCGTGACCGCGACGGGGCGACTCGCCGCGAAGACGAACAGTGCCGGATCCCTGGTCGGAGTTTCCTCCGATGGGGTCGAACTCATTCTTCGACTTCCTCGACGGCGATCTTGTCGCGCAGTCCGGAGTGGCCGCTGATCACGACACGATCTTCCGGCTGCAGTCCGTTGGCGCCGCGGTCGGTGCTCTCGATGAACGACCGTTCTTCGACCCCGGGCTGGAGGACGACGCGCTCGGCGATGCCGTCACGGACGACGTAGACGATCGAGTTCACGCCGTCGTTCAACACCGCCTGCTTGGGGACCATCAGGGCATCGCGGTCGTCCTCGGTCAGAATCGTCGCGCGGACGAACATCCCGGGGCGAAGCAGGTGCGTGTATTCGTCATCCGTCACACGGACGCGAAGCCGGAACGAGCCCGACTCGACGTCGACGATTGGGAGGAGAACGTCCACACTCGCCTCGAAGGTGTGGTCTGGGACCGCGTCGGTCGTGAAGCGCACGGACTTCGCGGTGCGGACGATCGGGAGCTCTCGCTGCGGTCGTTGCAGGTATGCGATCAGTTCGCTCGTGTCGACGATCGTGAACAGCGAGGTCGTCGTGGCGACGGTCTGACCTTGTTCGACGAGTCGTTCAGAGATCACTCCGGAGATCGGCGCGGTGATCTCGTGCTCATCGACGCGGAGTTGCTCCGCGTCGACTCGCTTGGTCTCGATCTTCACGCGCGCTTCGAGTTCCTTGACTGCTTGCTCGGCGAGGGCGAGTTCGACGGCGTGCTTCTGCAGGTTGATGTCGGCAACGGTCACCGCGACCTCGGCGGCCTGCATCGCAAGTCGGTCCTCCTCGGCTTGCTGCGGTGAGACGAGGTCGGGATCGAGCTCTTCGTTCCGTCGAACCTGGGCCTCGAGTCGGTCGCGTTCGATCTCGGTCTCCCGAACCCGCTGGGTCCGCGCTTCGCGTTCGAGTTCCTGCAGGTCGAGCTGGAGCTTGCGGTCCGCGAGCAGCGCTTCGACCTGTTCCTTCTGGGCCTTCGCCTGCTCGAGGGCTGCTTGGGCTTCGGCAGCGTCCAGGCACAGGAGCGGGGCGCCGATCTCGACGGTCTTACCCTCGTCGACTTCGTCGAGATTCAGGGTCAGGACCCGCCCGGCGATCTTCGGTTGGATCGTGACTGTGCGGCGCGCTTCGATCGTCGCCGAGACTTCGATCACGCGTTGGACCTGACGCTCTTCGACGCCCGCGGTCCGAACCAGCGGAACCTGAGCGGCACCTTGCTGTTGCCCCGCACCACCTTGGGGACCCGCGCCTGGGCCTCCCGGGTTGCAGGCAGCGAGCGCGGCGAGGAGGAGGAACGACGTGGAGCGGAGCAAGATGGAGGTGGAGCCGACAGGCTTCGCGGACATCAGTCGGCAGATCGAGGAGGGGGAAGTCGAAGTGTCTCGGGGTGAGCTGCCCGTCGCCGGGCAGTCCGAGGGATTGGGCGACGACTGCATGAATGTGCTTCGTGGACGATTCGGACCCTGGCCTTTCACGGTCCGAATCAACCGGGCACTCTACGCCGCCTGATGGAGGCTTGTGAGGATTCGTTCGCGAGCCCAGGACCCTTCTCGACATGGTGACCGGAACGATCAGTCTCGATGAGGCGCAGGCCCTCGTCCGCGCGGTGGCAACGGAACTCTCGGAAGCGCACGCGTCTTCCACGGAGCGCTGCGCGCTCGCGGATTCGCTCGGTCGGATCCTCGCTGCGGGGTATCGCTCGGACGGGCCGTGGCCTTCGACGGATCGGTCGGCGATGGACGGCTTCGCCGTCGCGACCGGCGGTGCTGGCCCAAGGGCGTCAGAGGAGTTCCCTGTGGTCGGGCGCTCGTTGGCCGGCCAGCCCTTCGTCGGTGCCCTCGAGCCGGGAAACGCGGTGCGCATCATGACCGGCGGCGTGGTTCCGGAAGGCGCGGACACGGTCGTGCGTGTGGAAGATACGAGTGGCTTCGACGACACGTCTGGCAGTGAGGAACGAGTCTCGATCACAGCCGATGTCGAGGCTGGGGCGAACATCCGTCCGCAGGGTTCCGAGGTCGAAGAAGGCGCGGTTCTCCTGAACCCGGGCGACCTGGTGGGGCCGGCCGAGATCGGGGCGCTCGCCGTCCTCGGTCAAGCCGAGGTCGAGGTCGTGCGACGGCCGGTGGTCCGAATCGTGTCGACCGGTGATGAGGTCGTCGATCTGACCGAGACCCCGAAGCCGCATCAGGTTCGTGACTCCAACTCCTGGTCGGTGCAGGCGCTCGCAGAGAGGAGCGGGGCCACGGGGGAGCGGCTCGGCATCGCCAACGACGTCGAGGAAGAGCTCGAGCAGATGTTCTCGCGTGGGCTGGAAGCCGACGTCCTGGTGACGATCGGCGGCGTGTCGAAGGGGACCCACGACCTCGTGCACTCCACCCTCGAGAAACTCGGCGTGCAGACCGTGTTCCACGGCATCGCGATGAAGCCCGGCAAGCCGACCTACTTCGGCCGCAGGGCCCGGGAGGGGCGGCGTGACTGCCTCGTCTTCGGTCTTCCCGGTAACCCGCAGTCGACCTACGCGACGTTTCAGATGCTCGTCGTCGAGGCGCTGTCGATCCTGAACGGCGCGGCGCCGCGGGCGGAACTGCAGGCCCATGCGGCCGGCGTCCCATGGCGTTCCAATTGGCGCGAGCAGGTCGTTCCTGCTCGTCTGCGCGCTCAGGAAGATGGGCGGCTCGTCGTCGAACTCGCTCGCCTCAAGCCGTCTGGGGACCCTTTCGGCTTGCTCGATGGAACAGTCTTCGCCCGGGTTCCAGGCGAAGCGGCTCCCGAGGAGACCAAGGTGCTAAGGGTCGTCGGTGGCGAGGGCCCGCGGTGAGCCCTGAGTCCACGGAGGCGGTCGAGCGGACGCCTCGGATCGCGTTCCCGGCCCTCGCCGTCTTGCTGGCCGTGGCGCTGCCGCCCTCGCCGGTCCCTGGCGGCGGGTTACTGATCGTGCCGGCCTGTGCCCTGTGGTTCGCGATCGCGACCAACGGTCGGCGGCCGTGCCTGCAGACCTATCTCTGCGGCGTGGTCGCGATGAGTTGGATGTCGTGGTCGCTCCGTCACCTCACCTGGCCCGGCTACATCGCGATCGGTGTGCTCGGCGGGCTGTACTTCGCGCTCGCGACCGCGGTTTGTCGGTTTGCGGCGAAGAGAGGCCTCGGGGCGCTCGGATTCGCGATCGGCGTCGCCGGAACTCAATGGCTCCGTGCTCACCTCCCGGAGATTTGGTATCCGCACGGGCAGACGATCCACGCGCTCTACGAGACGCCGGTCCTCCTCGGATCGCTCCGCTACATCGGTGAGGCGGGGGGTAACTTCGCCCTGGCCTTGTTCGCGGCTTCGCTCGTCGTGACCTGGCGGAGCTGGCGGCGTGCCGAGCCTGGGCGTTCGCGGGCGCTCGCATTGCTCGGACTTGCGACGGCGCTGTTCGTGTTGCCCGGGCTCTTGCCGTCACCGATTGGGCGTGCAGCGACGCAGCCAGTCGACGTCGCGGCGATCGAGCCTGGATTGCCGGCGGGGTTCATGGCGTCGAACGCGCCGACCACCCAGGTTCTGCTCGATCGACTGATTCCTCTCTCTCTTGAGGTCGCCGGCCGAGACGTCGCCGATCCGCCGGACCTGTTGGTCTGGCCAGAGAGTTCGTTCCCGCGACCGATCTTCTCGGGCACTCGCAACGTCTTTGTCGACGGCGGGCTCGTCGGCCCTGGGCAGCGTCCGGTCCAGGCCTTCGCGGATTCGGTGCGGCTGCTGGCGGGCGGGGAACTCCGCACCGACGAGGGTCGGCGACGGGGGGTCACGGTCCTGGTCGGTCCGGGCGGCGAGTACCACGGCCATCAGCAGAAGATCCACCCGGTCCCGGGGGGCGAGCGGATCCCGTTTGTGGCCCTGTTGCCCGAGGAATGGGTCGACTCCATCGTCCGGATGTTCACCGGCCTCGTCCGCACGGCTCCGAATCTCGAGGCTGGGGAGCCGCGCGAGGTTCTCCGAACCGCCTCTGGCGTGCCGTTCTCGGCCTTCCTGTGTTTCGACAACGCGTTCGACGACGTCTCCCGTCGGGCGGTTCGCGACGGGGCGGCATTCTGCGCCGTCGCGAGCAACGAGGCCTGGTACCGGCAGGGGGGCGAGCTCCAGCAGATGATCGCGATGACCGTGTGCCGGGCGATCGAGACTGGCTTGCCGTGGATCCGGTCGACCGTGGATGGCCTGGGCGTTCTGGTCGAGCCGAACGGGGAGATTCGCGCCGAATTGGGCCAGAGAGGCGCTCAGGATCACGATCCGAGGGTTCTCCGGGCTACCTTTGATGCTGGTGCGGTACACCATCCGACCTTGTCCCTGCAGGCCTTCTCGGGGCCGCTCCTGGCCGTCGTGACGGTTCTGGTCTGGCTGCTCGGAATCCTCGCGCGGCGCAAAGCGCGTTCTTGACCCCGCTCCTCGCGAAGCTAGGATCCTCGATGCTCGGCACGAGCGGACTCCCTCGCCGCTTCCGAGCTGTCGTCTCGTCAACTCCGAAGGTTCGGAGCCAACGCTCGGCATTCCATCGACCTGGTCGTCGAGTGAGAGCGGTCCTTCGTTCACACTCTCCGGTCCGGTCCTCCACTCAGCGCGTGCAATCGCTCCGGATAGAGCCCGCCTGTTTCTTCAGCCTGTCTGAAGCCATGGCGTGTTTTCCTCGGATCGGCACGCACACTCGCCCGAAACCCCTCCGCCCGGCTACGGCCGGTGTCGAACTCAAAGACTCGAACGCATGAGCACGATCGGTCGCATTTTCGTGGTCCTCAACCTGCTGCTTTCCGGTGGGTTCCTCTACTTCGCCGGTGTCCACCTGACCAATCAGACGGACCTGCAGCAGACGCTCGAGACCGAGCGTGAGGAGCGCTCGCAGCGCGAGGACAAGTTGTCGTCCGACCTTCAGTCCGCCCAGGACAAGCTGGCCGACGCGACCAATGGTCTGACCGCGACGGAGGGGCTGCTGAACGCGGCCGCCAACGAGCGTGATCAGCTGAAGGACGCGAACGAGACGCTGCAGTCGACGCTCCAGCAGATCAACGGCCAGGTCACCTCGATGTCCAGCAGCTGGAACCAGATCCAGGGCAAGCTGGAGTCGGTTGAACAGCAGCTGACCCGCACTCGCGAGACCGCCTCGACCTCCGAGCAGGAGCGCAACGAAGCGGTTCGTGAGAAGAACGAGGCGGTCGCCGAACTGGCCGACGTCCGGCAGGACCTGTCGAACACCGAGGCCGACAAGGCCTCGCTGCAGTCGACCTACGAAGACACGGTCCAGACGCTGCAGGAGCGTGAGCTCCTGATCGAAGCGCTGCGCCAGCGCCTCGTGGCTGCGGGCATTGACCCGGGCGTTTCGAACCTGGTTCCGGCCCTCTCGGGTTCGGTCATTCGCGTCGAGCCGTCGGGCAACTACCTGACCCTGCGCGTCCAGGAAGGCGACCAGCCGGTCCAGGTCGGCTACACGTTCTCGATCGCCTCGGGCGGTCGCCTCAAGGCCGTCGCGACGGTCAGCGAGGTCTACACGAACGGCGCGGCTTTCTGCACGTTCCGCACCGTGTCCGGCTCGGCCGGTCCGGAAGTCGGCGACGAGGCCTTCACCCGTCGCTGAGCCGGACTCCGGTCCGAGGGCTGCCCGCCTCAGCGGGCGGACCGTGGGCCGGGTCCGATCCCACTCGGTCAACCCATTCGGCGTAGCCCACGGGCGAGCCACACTGGAAAGGAATTCACATGGCTGCACGCAAGCGTGACACGGCAAGCAAGGGCCGCTCGGGCGGCAAGGCCCGCGGCGGAGCTCCCAAGCAGAAGAAGGCCAAGAAGGCCGAAGTTGCGATCGTCGACGAGGACGGCGTCGAAGTCGTCGAGGGCGCGATGACCTTCGAGGACGCGATCCTGGTCGGCACGGGCATCGTTCTGCTGATCGCGGTCATCGCCGTCGCGATGATCTCCGGCGATTCCTACCCCGAAGGCGGGGTTGGAACCTACGCCGACTGGCTCAAGAACCAGTGAGCCGCTAGGTCCGGGGGTGCTCCCCGGATCGGGTGTCGCAGGACGGGTTTCCTGCGGCTGAGTTTCCCAGGATTGGGTCTCGCTGGCTTCGTCGGTCCCGGAGCATCCTCGCACGAGTTCCGAGTCCGTGAGCCCACAGCGGCCTGCGCCTCCGGGCTTGACCGCCCTCGGTTCGGGCTCGTTCGGGCCGTCGGGGTCGGGGAAACACCGAGCCCCAGCTCCCCATGGATTGGGGGCGCGCGATCGGTCGCCCTACCAGCAGTGGTGTTTCACGCCCGAGTTCCGTGCTTCCCACGGGGATTCGTCGCTCGGCTTCGGTAGACTGCTGGTTGCGTCACGCGTCGGTCAGCTCGTGGCCGAATCCAGTCAGGGCGAGAGGATGAATCTGTTCGGTTGGCTTTTGAGCCGCTTCGCGGTCGATGTCGGAATCGATCTCGGCACCGCGAACACACTGGTTGCGCTCAAGGACCAGGGAATCGTCCTCAATGAGCCGAGCGTCGTCGCGGTCAACCGCGAGACCGGCGAAGTCTTGATGGACGGTGAAGCCGTCGGCGAGGCGGCGGTGCGGATGCTCGAGCGGACGCCGAAAGGCATCGTCGCGACGCGTCCGATGCGCAGTGGTGTGATCGCGGATCTCGAGATCACGCAGAAGATGCTGCGTTACTTCATCCACAAGGTGCAGCCGTCGCGGCACCTGGTGAAGCCGCAGGTCGTCATCGCCGTGCCGTATGGCACGAACAAGCTGGAGAAGCGCGCGGTGATCACCTCGGCCGAGCTGGCGGGTGCTCGTCGTGTCTTCCTCGTCGACGAGCCGACGGCGGCGGCGATCGGCGCGGGTCTGCCGATTCACGAGCCGATCGGTCACCTGATCCTCGACATCGGCGGCGGCACCTCGGAAGTCGCGGTGATCTCGCTCGCGAACGTCGTCGAAGGCGAGTGCCTGCGCGTTGCAGGGGATGACTTCGATGAGGCGATCGTTCAGTTCATCCGCAACAAGTACGGACTCCATGTCGGTCCGGTGACTGCTGAGAAGCTGAAGGTCGCTTGCGCGTCGGCGATTCCCCTCGAGGAAGAGCTCGAGGTCGAGATCCGTGGACGAGATTCGCTGACCGGTCTGCCGAGAAAGGTCGTAGTCACTTCGGTGGATGTGCGCGAGGCGATCGCCGAGCCGATCCGCAAGATCATCGATTCGATCAAGGTCGTCCTCGAGCGAACGCAGCCAGAACTCAGCGCGGACCTGGTGCAGACCGGGATCACGATGTGTGGTGGCGGCAGCCTCGTCCGTGGACTGCCGGAACTGATCGAGCGTGAGATCGAGCTTCCCACCCGGATCGCACCGAACCCGCTCGAAGCGGTTGCGAGCGGCACCGGGATCTTCCTCGAGAACCTCGACCTCTACGCGCAGTTCCTCGAAGGCGATACAGACATGAGTTGATGCGAGCGTGCGAGCTCCGGTCCGGTCAGACGGGACTCGCGAGGCCAACGGGCGACCCAGGGAGGGTGCAAACGTGCAGATCGGCCGATCGAACGGGATGTTTCCGGCGCCGCTCTACGTGGCTTTGGCCCTGTCCCTGCTCGCACTCGCCCACCCAGATCCGCTCCGGAGTATTCAGCGGCGACTCCACGGCGCGAGCTCGGCGACGGTTCGCTGGTTCCTCGCCCACGAGGCCTCGGCCGCGGAACGCCCGGAGGAGGAGCGAGTCCGGGCCCAGTTGGCCGAGCAGGTGCGGGGCCGAGTCCGTTCGATGCTCGATCGCCTCGAGTCGAAAGCGGAGGCCACTCTCCACGCAGCCGATGTGTCGTTCGGTCGGCCCGAGCATGGCGGCTTGCAGACGTCGACGGAGGGCATGAGAGGCGTTGTTTGTCGGATCATCGATCGTCGGAGTCATGGCGGATCGGTCGACGAACTCGTCCTCGATCGATTCGACCGGGAGCTCGAAGGCTCGTATGCGTTTGTGACGGTCTCGGGCGGGCGCGTCGGGAGGCGGAAGAACGCCGAGGTACTCGTTGGGTTCTTGGCAGACGGCGGTGTTGATTCGACCGACGAGCGTCGGCGGCCCGATCCCCTGGCTCGCCACGCGCGGGTGAAGCTGATGCATCACGCCAGCGGTTTGTCGGATTCCCAGGCCACCCTCGCGGTGCTCGACTCGGGTTCGGAGCCGCTGCGATTCCTCGTCGAACCGGCTGGAGTCGATGCGCTCTTCCCGCTGAGCTGCTCGCTCTGGAGTGATCACCAGTTCGACTCGAAGACAGGTCTGCTCGATTCGCCGGTGTATTCTGCCGAGAGCGTTGGTGCTGTCGTGCCCGGAGGCTGGTCGGGCAAAGGGTCGCGAGGGCGTTGGGTGCCAGCCGGTCTGAGGATCGGCAAGATCGCGATCTGGGGTTACCAGAACGAGTCTGGAGTCGTCGCAGTCCAGAACTTCGTCGAGCCGATCGTCGAACCCGAGTCGCTCGCGACGGTCACCGTGTGGTTTCCAGACGCAGACTCCCGCCCCGATCGGGGCGTCGGTCGGGCTTTCCTGCGCGACGTCGAATTCGAGCCTGTCACGATGCTGCGCTACCGGACCCCGACGGCTTCGGGGCGTCGGTTACTCGCCGCGTCGTCGTCTGGGTCGAGCCGTGCCTTCCCGGGTGGGGCAGCCGTCGTCGATGGAGTTCGCTTGCTCGGTCGGATCGAGACCGCGGGAAACGGGTTTGGGATCGTTTCGCCGTTCGGTGAGCCGGGGGACCGACAGACCTTCCTGTTCGTTCCGTCCGCAGAGAGTCGAGATCCGATCGAGTTCGAGGGTGAGGTGACGCTGCGCGAGGGAGATCTCGTCCGGCTGCGGGTGCCGCAGAATCTGACCCTGTCCTCCGGAGACCTGTTCACCGGCGGTGGAGGGCTCCACTACCCGTCCGGCCTGTGGATCGGACCTGTGACCGGCACGGGGTCCGGTTTCGCCGTCACCCGGCATCGCCTATTGCGTGACAACGACCGTCGGGCCGAAGTGGTCGTTCGTCGACCGTCAGGGGGAAGGTTGTGATCGCTGTCCTTCTGTGGTTCTTCCTCGCGCCGTGGATCTGTCTCCTCGATGGCGAGCTCGCGACCCGGACACCGCTCCGGATCGATTTAGGCGCAGCGCAGTGCCTCGCCCTTGTGCTCTGGATCCGCACGCCGTTGATCGTGCCCATCCTCGTCGGGACCGCAGTCGCGCGCTCGCTGTGGATGGGTGGTGATATCGCGCTACACATGTTGGCCCTCGGCCTTCCGGTCGCGATCGCGCTGCCGGCGCGCTCGATCCTGAATCAGCACAGCCTGTCGGTGCAGGCTCTCTGCGGTGCGTCGTTGTCGCTGCTGATTCCGCGGTTGTCGGACGCCCTGGCTGGCGTGATCGGGCAGCCGGCTGTCGCGCTACCGGTTGGCGTGTTCGACGGGTTCGCCGCTCTGTTGTTTGTTCCGGTGTTGGCGCGGTTGCTGGTGACCTTCCCTCCGCTTCGACTCGCGCGGGTCGAGGAGCAGATCCAATGAACGAGTTGCGCATCCGCTCGCTGGTCCTCTTCCTCGGGGCGGCGTTTGCGGTCCTGGTCGTCGGCCTCAGCGGAATCGCCGTATTCGATCACGACCTGTGGCGTGCGCGAGCGAGCGACAACGCCTTGTCCTTCGATTCGGTCTGGCCCCGTCGTGCCACGATCCGTGGGCGCGACGGCAGCGTCCTGGCGGTCGATGTCCCGAGTTATGACATCGAGCTGACCTACCGGGAGTTCCGGCGTCGTCATCCGGTCGCCGCCGCGGTTCACGGCGCCAACCTCTACGACTCGGCGTTTGGTGCTGTCTCGTGGGACATGGACGAGGCTTATGGCTTCGACCGACGTGAAGCGATCCTTGCCGCGGGCCGGGTCATGTCGCGCTTGGATCTGGCGGTTCTCGGTCGCTCCAAGCTGGACGAGGACCTGCTCGAGCGACTACCTCGCTATCGACCGACCGGATCCGTCGATCAGGACCTGCGCTTCTATCTGGCGTCGATGCTCAGTGGGCTGACCGATCGCAGCTGGACGAGTTGGAGTCTGGCGATCTCGGAGCGGCAAGAAGCCGCGGGCCCGATTACCCACTCGCTGCGACGGGAGCTCGCCGAAGCGTTCGACATGCGCGGTGCGAGTGGGGAGGAGTGTCGCGTGGAGTTGCTTCGGCGATTCGAAGAACGGGTCGCGGAGTTCGAAGAGTTGGCCGGCTTGCTCGACGAGCTTCATGCGGCGGAACGTCTGCGACGGGGGCGCGAGCCACTCAAGAACCCGTGGCGTTTCGTCGAGGTGCTGGAGGATGCTCGGAAGAGCGCGGAGAACCAGGCCGACGCGCGCGCCTTGAGCGAGCGGGTGCAGCGCTACGTCGAGATCGGAGACTTCTGGCGATGGCTGGCGCATCAGAGGCGGGAATACTCGACCGTTCGTGACTGGCTGCGATCTGACGAAGAGCTGCGTCGAACCGACGCGCGAGACTTTGAAGAGGCCCGCGAGCAGGCGGCGAAGGCGTTGGCGAAGCACATCGAGCGGAGCAGCGATGCTCTGAAGGGCGAGGCCCGAGACTTGAAGATCCGGGAGCATCTCGGCCGATTCTTCGACGAGGTCGAGGGCTTCGAGGCGCCGCGCCTGCGTGATGAGCACCAGCAGCGAGTGATCGTGCGTCGAGTGTTGTTCGACGACGCGGTGACACTGGAGACCAGGTATGCCCGTCATCTGGGGCTCTCAGTGCGGCCTTCGGTCGAGCGCCGCGTCGAGCTCGAGCTCGGGGGGATCGGCCCCTACATCGGCAAGGTCTCGCGACTGTCGTTCGAAGACCAGATCGATTGGGACCGGGAGGGTGACCCCACGGCTGCCGACGGTTTCGTCGAGGACGTGACGAGGTTCCAGGTGAGTGCTCCGTCGAGGGGAGGCGGTCCGGTCAACGAAGATGCGGACTTCCTCTTCTACCGCGAGCTGGATGCGCACGTCTGGTCGCAGGCGATGCAGGGGCTGCGCATTGGGCGGTCGGGTGTCGAGCGGTCGATGAACGAGCGTCTGAGTGGCGTCTCGGGACTTCGGGTGATCAATCGCAACCGGCTCGGTCAGGAGCTTTCGATGGACGACATGGTCGGCGTCGAGAGCGGCGACTCGGTGACGTTGACGATCGAGCCGGGGATCCAGGAGATCGCGGATTCGATCACCAGCAGACTCGGCGAAGCCTCTCAGCGAGCGCTGGTCGTGATCGACCCGCAAACCGGAGACATCCTCGCTCTCAGCGGTCACGGGCTGAACTTCGTTCCCGACCCGGACGAGATCGACGAGGACGGTCCCGACGAGGACGAAAACGAGCTGTGGAACATCGAAGGCTATGACATCGATGGGACGGGGTTCGACCTCGCGGCGACCTGGCCGCGGACCGACCCGTCGATCGGCTCGGTCATCAAACCCTTCGTCGCACTGGAGTATCTGACGGCCCTCGGCGACGGGCGCTACCGCGTGCAACCGACAGACTTCGAAGTCTGCGGAGATCCGGGTTCGCGTTACCGGGAGGTCATGGAGGGGCGGCGGTTCGGCTGTTCGCACCCGCATGGCACTGCCTCACACGACGTCGTTCATGCGCTCGCCCGCTCCTGCAACATCTTCTTCTACGAGGTCTGGCGGCGCGCCGATGGCTTCGACAAGCTCGCCGCGGGGCGGAGATCGACCAATCGGTCCGGTGTGGATCCGATCGGGGAGCTCGTGGCCGCTCGACTGAATTGGCGTGAGGGCCGTTCGCGTGGCCTCGTGCCGGGGCTCGATAGCCGCCTGCAGGTCACGCCACGGGAGCTCCACCCGTCCGGAGGAAAGGGGCGCGGCCCGATGGTTCGAACGATCGGCTACGACTGGTGTGTCTCGGCGCTCGATGTGGCCCATGCGTACGCGATGCTCGCTACCGGGCGACGAGTCCCACTTGGGCTCGTTCAGGAGCGCGATCGCGCGGCACCGTCCGCGGGCTGGAGCGACGAACATCTCGACCTCGTCTACCAGGGGCTGCAGGGTTGTGTGCGCTACGGGACCGCGAGCAAGTGGTCTGGACGAATCCAGCGCCTCGGTCTGCTCGAGGACGCATTCGCGAAGACCGGCACCGCGTTCATCCTCAAGAAGTCCATGTCGGACCAGGACTACAAGAGGGACTTCCACAACTCCTGGTTCGCCTTCGTCCTCGGCACGCGGAGCCAGTCCCGTCTCGTTGTCGTCGCGTCGGCCTACTTGGTCGAAGGCTACGGAGCGGCGGAGGCCGGCCCGATGGTCATGGATCTCCTCGAGGGCATGAGCCGAGACGAGGACCTCCGAACCCTGTACCTGGATCGCAAGTGAGTAGCGAAGCGACACCGATCGAGCCGGGGCGACCGGCTGACTTCCTGCGCCGGGCCGAGTGGTGGGTCGCGGTCTGGGCGATCGTGATCAGCGCGGCTGGTTATCTCTTCATTCGCTCGGCGACCTACGGATTCGACAACGAGTCGCTCGCGACCAAGCAGGTGCTGTTCCTCGGGGCCGGTGCGGCTGTCGTCTTGGCCGTCTTGGTGACGCCCTACCTGAAGCTCACGCGCTACGTCTGGTGGATCTACGCGTTCTCGATCCTCTTCCTGGTCGGGTTGCCGTTCCTGGGAGTGCGGATCAACGGGGCTCAACGTTGGTATCGCATCCTCGGGTTCGGTCTGCAGCCGAGTGAGTTCGCGAAGGTCGCGGTCATCCTCGGTCTCGCGGCCTGGTTCCGGTATCGGCCCGCGCAGGGACTTCGAAACGGCCTACTCGTGCCGCTCGCGATCGTGTCGCTGCCGGTGTTGTTGATCCTGAAGCAGCCGGACCTGAGTAGTTCGCTGGTGTTCTGGCCGGTGATGCTCGCCGTCTGCTATGCCGCGGGAGCGAGTATACGCACGCTGGTCGCGTTCGTCGTCGTCGGTGTGTTGGCGCTCGTCCTCGCCTACTTCACGTTGATGCACGACTACCAGCGTGCACGCGTCGACGTCTGGATCGATCACTTCAGCTGGACCAAGGAGCAGGTTCTCACGGACCCCGAAGTGAAGCGTCAGCTCCGCGTCCACGGTTACCAACCCTGGCAGGCTCTCATCGCGATTGGCTCGGGAGGGATGTTCGGCCAGGGCTACCTTCAGGGAACGCAGAGCCGCTTCGACTTCCTGCCCTACCGCTCCGGCGACTACGTTTTCGCGGTCGTTTGCGAAGAACTCGGCATGCTCGGAGCGATCGCGATCCTGCTCGCCGTCTTCGCCCTTTGCCTCGCGATCCTCGGCGTCGCGATGAGGACCAGAGAACCGTTTGGCCGCCTGGTGGCCGTCGGGATCGCTGCTTGGATCGGAGCCCAGACGATCATGCACGTGGCGGTTTGTTGCTGGTTCGTGCCAGCCACCGGGCTGCCGATGCCGCTCGTGAGCCACGGAGGCAGCTCGACCCTGGCCGCAGCCATCGCGATCGGGCTGGTGCTCAACATCAGTGCGCGTCGTCCGTGGACGCTCGGCAGCACCGGGTTCCGTTGAGGCGCGCCGGGCGCCGAGGAGCCCGCGAGCATCGACTACTCGCGGGCGAGCGGATCACGTTCAGTCGAACGTGATCGACGCAGCGGCCGTCGACGAGAACAGCAGCGGGGCTGCCGCGTCGAGCACGAAGCCCTGGAAGTTCAGGACCAGGTCCGACAGTGCCGGAAGGCCAGGGATCGGCAGGTTGAAGGTGCCGGTGCCGTCCGCGTCCGTGATGATCGGAAGCACGACCGAGGTCGCCGGATCAACCCAGAGTGGGCCCATCGCTGAGGCGCTCGGTCCGACGGTGATCGCGCCCTTCGTCAGAGTGGCTCCGTCACCGAGGCCGATACGGAAGTCGACCGCACCCGGGAACGCCGGTTGCTCGGCGATCAGGAACGGCGTGATTCCACCCGTGCCCGGCATGCCGGTGCCATAGGCCGTGGAGATCGGCTGCTCGCTGCGGAGTGTCGGACGGTCGAACGGCGGAAGGCCGGCGGCGACTCGCGGGTCGGTCAAGGCGTTCGCCATGAAGTCGATGACGGCGTTGCGGAACGTGCCCGGAACGATCTGCGGCAGCAGCGGGTCGCGGTTGTCGGGGAAGCCCGGGATCACTCCACGGTAGAAGTCGAGCACCTGACCCAGCGTCGTGAAGGCGCCGTTGTGCATGAAGGTCGGCTTCAGGCCGACGTTGCGCAGACTCACCGTGCGGAACTTGCCGCGGTCGGAGTTCAAGCCGGTGACTGCCTCGCGACCGTTGTCCTCCGCGATCGGACGGAGGCCGATGTTGCGGAAGGTGTGGTCGGCGAACTCGCCACCACTGTGGCAGGCGTCGCACTGCGCGCCACGGAACGCGTTGAGACCGGTGATCTGATCCGGCGTCATCGCGTTCGGGTCGCCTGCGACCCAGAGGTCGTAAGGCGTCTGGTCCGGGACGAGCGTGCGCTCGTAGGTCGCGATGGCGAAGCCGATGCGCTCGGCCGTGATCGCCGAGTCACCGAAAGCTGCTTGGAACAGGCTCGGGTAGTCCGGGTTGACCGCGAGGGCGGCCACGATGTCCGGGGTGAGGTTGCTTGCGAGCGCCATCGGGACGGCGTTCTGCAGTTTCGTCGTGACGTCGCTCCAAGTACGACCCTCGTGTGCCATCTCGACCGAGCTCAGGATCGGGCCCACAGCCTGGGACTCGAGCGAGCCGCCCGTCGGGATCGACACGGCACCGGTCTCGGGGTTGACGAACGTGTCCGTCGCGCGGCCGTCCCAGAACTGGGTCGAAGAGTGCTGGCTCGAGATCGCGGAGGGGCTCGATCGCCCGGTCACTTGGACGCCCAGCGCAAACAGCGCGTCCTTGGTGAACATCTTCGAGCTGTCCATCGAGATCACGCCGCGGGAACCCACGACGTCGTCCGCAGTGCCGACGGCCTGGTCGAGGCCTGGGTTGATTGCGGGCGGTCGGGGATCCGAACCGGCAGCCGACGGAATGTGGCAGGTGCCACACGCGACGTTGTCGGACGAGCTGAGTTGCTCTTCCCAGAACAGGATCTTCCCGAGCACCGCCTTCTCGACCGTGATCGGGTTCTCAGGCGGAACGGGAACAGGGGGCAGCGGGACATCCGCCGCGCCCTGAGCGAAGAGCGAAGAGCCGAGTAGGAGTGAAGCAGCAGGTAGCGCGAAGCGCAGATTCACGGAGGGACCTTTCCGGTCGTGGGACCGAGTGTCTCTTGGTAGAGGTCGAACCGCCGGTGGCAGGGCGAGTTGACCGTTCGGTGGTGGGCAGGTGGGCGCCGGAGGAACGCCGTAGGCCGCAGTCTACGCGAATTCTACCCCGTGAGCACAGGGGGGGTGTGGTCTGTGGGGGGCGCAGAGCTCGATAGAACCCCAGGAAGGATCGATGGATGATCCTCGGGCCAGTGTGAACTGCCCCCGGCCCGTGTTGGTCGGACTTCGGCTCACAGTAGTTCACGACGTTTCTCAGTGACCCAGGACGGTTTCGGGGCACTTGGAACGAGGGAGGCCCTCCGAGGTGGTGCAGGCCGATCCACAGCCTGATGACCTGACCCCACCGCTGCTCGAACTGCGGGCGCACTGCGTTTTCTTTCACTTCGAGGCCGTCGCCGCAGCACCTCGAACGCCCGCGACATACGGATGGCCACACGTCGCCCGAGAGGCCGCCTGGATGGCTTTCCGACTGATTTGGTCATGGCAGCGACTGACGTGGTGCAGAGCCTTCGTCGCCCCAAGTGGTGGGGAAGGATCGTGACCTCGGGCAAGACTTCGACAGAGCGACCAGCCGGTGAATTCCCCCCACCAACACCGAGCGGGGTCAGTTCAGGCGCCTTGGCGCCGGCGCTCTTCCCCGCATTTTTCGGGGGGCGCCGTCGGCCGGGTCGCGACGAGCGTGTCGCGTCGCTGGTCGCGTTCAGCGACGATTTGCCTGGTTCACGCGGCGCAGCCACGCTTCGTGCAGGCGGCGGTACTTGGCTGGAACCTTCGGAGCGCCGCCGCGCGTGTGCAGGAACTGCGCGTAGTCGGGGAGCTCGACGCTGAACACCCCGGAGTCTCCACGCGACACTTCCTCGACGCCGTCTTCCGGACGGCGACTCCCAGGCTGGTTCTGTCCACCGTCCGGGTTCTCTTGGCCACCCTGCGGTTGTTGTCCGTCCTGGTTCTGCTGGTCTTGCTGCTGCTGATCCTGCTGCTGGTTCTGGTAATCCGAACCCTGGGACTGCTCGCGTTGGGACCGTTGCTGCTGTTGCTGGCTCTGCTGCTGATCCTGCTGTTCCTGCTCGCTGCTCGACGAGCTACTCGAGCTTTCCTGGGCCATCTGCTGCAACTGGTCTACCAGTTGGTCGATCCCGCGCACGACGCGTTGTTGGGAGTCTCGAGTCTCGTCGACCAGGTCCTTCGCCGATTCGCGGTCGGGGGAGCTGGACTCGTTGGGCGAGCCACTCGAAGTCGCCCGACGGCTCGACTCACGCAGCAGGCGGTCGATGTCGGACATTTCCTCGGAGACTTCGCGGAGGATCTTCTTCACGGCCTCACGCGGATCCTGAGCTCGCAGCTCGGATCCGATGCCCAAGCCGCTGAACAGCACGAGGAAAGGCAGAATCGAGCGCGTAATCATCGAGTGCATGGTAACCGGATTCCGGAAGGGTGTCGGGCGGCTCTGTTCGCTGTAGGAGGTTCGACGGATCATCGGCCGGATCCCTCCTGGCCGGATTCGCCGTCGGCGCCGGGCTCGGCCGCTTGCTCGCCGAGGAAGGCCTGAACCTGCGACTTGATCTTCTCGAAGATCGTGGTGAGTTCCTCGTGCTGGTGGGCGAGTCGCTCGGCCAGGGAGGCGTCCGCCTCGGTCAGGCCTTCGTCACCGACGGCTCCGTAGAGGTCGGACAGGACCCGGGTCCGTTCGGCGAGATCCTCTTCGAGCTTGCGAAGCATGATCAGCTCGGAGATCGCCGAGACCAGGCGCTCTTGCTGTTGGCCGTTCTGGTCCTGTTGGTTCTGTTGGTCCTGCTGACCCTCCTGCTCCTGGCGCTCGCGCTCTTCGCGCATGCGCTCGCGTTCGTCCTGGATCGACTTCAGCATCCGCTCCGCGCGCTGCTCGACATCGCGTTGCAGCTGGACAGTGAATGGGCTGACGTCCGGGCGGCGTCCGACCAGGCGGTCGGCGACGTCGTTCAGGTCGACTTCGTTGGAGCGAAGCACGTGCGTGAAGACCAGAGCGGAGTCCTCCTCGAGCGCCTCGCGCAGGAACTTCGTCTTCGCGGCGAGTTCGCGTTCGGTCTCGCCTGCCTCGTTCAGACGTCGTCGCTCGGGCCGGGAGAGTCGGCCTCCGTTCTCCAGATCGGCCAGGGCCTCGGCCGTTGCGATCGTGATCGGTCGCTGCGTCTCGAGGAACTCGACGAGCTCTTCCTCGAGTCGGAACAGCAACTCTTCCTGGCGTAGGTCCTCGTAGCGCTGGCGTTCTTCTTCGAGTTCGTCGGCAGCTCGCTGCAGCTCCTGCTCCGCGCGTTCCTGTTGTTCCTGCGCCTCCTGCGGGTCCTGCTTCTTGAACGACTCACGGGCTTGTTGGGAAGCCTCCTGGGCACGTTGGAGTGCCTGGCTCGCGTCCTGGTTGTCGCGTTCGTCGTTGAGCTCCCGCAAGCGGAGGATTTCCTCCTCGAGTTCTTGCTGCTGACGCTCGATGTCTTCGAGCTGCTCGCGCTGCTCGTCGGTCATCGGCCGGTTCTCCTGTAGAGACTGAGCAGCGTCGCGGAGCGACTGCGCCGCACGGGCCTCCGACTCGCTGGCCGAGGCCTGCCGGCCATTCTGCAGAGACTGCTGAGCGCGCTGGAGGTCCGAGGCTGCGCGGGCGGTTTGCTCGCGTGCTTGTTGAGCCTGGTCCGCGGTCAGTTCGCCTTGATCGATCGCCTCTTGGATTCGTGCGGCCGCGGCCTCCGCTTCCTGGGCGAGATCCTGGGCGTTCTGGGCCGCTTGCTCGAGAGCGGCTTCGCGGTTCGCTTGATCGGCGTCGAGCGCGTTCTGAAGCTGCTGCGCGGCCTGCTCGAGTTCCTGGCGAGCCTGCTGCAAGGACTGCTGCGCGTCCTGTCGGGCTTGCTGCTGTCCTTGCGACTGCTGTCCTTGCGACTGCTGTCCTTGCGACTGCTGCCCCTGCGACTGCTGTCCTTGCGACTGCTCTCCCTGCGACTGCTGTCCCTGCGACTGCTGTCCCTGCGACTGCTGTCCCTGCGACTGCTGTCCTTGCGACTGCTGTCCTTGCGACTGCTGTCCTTGCG
>JBCBZB010000008.1:0-106789 GCA_039815565.1 Planctomycetota bacterium | reverse complement strand
GAGGCTGACCCTCGGCCGCAAACTCGGCCTGGCGTTTCTCATCGCTGGGCTCGTCGTCACGACGCTGGCGTTCACACTGTTCTCGCCGCGCGCGGCGCAGAGCTTCGGAGAGAAGAGCGACGTGCTCGTCGAGCGGGGCTCGGATGCGCTTCGCGAGGCGCGAGAGGAGGTCGTCGAACAGAGTCGCGGCGTCCTGACTGGCCTGATCGACCACACCACTCGCTCTCGGCAGCGCTTGTTCGAAGATCTGCCGCTCGAGCTCTATCGCGGCGACACGACGGCGCTGAGGGAGGCCGTGAAGCGTCGCGACGAAGATCTCGGCGAGCGGCTGCGGAAGAACGTGGAGATCCTGTCCGAGGAGATGGACCGGCGTGTTCGGGAACAGATCGCTCGCTCTCTGGTCGAGATTCAGTCCGAGCAGCGGGCTCTTCGCGCCGGATTCGCGTCGTCCGTTCAGGTCGACTTCCTCGTGCTCGCGCTCGGCGTGTTCCTGCTATTGTTCGGGGCGCTCGGATTCGGACTGTTCCGGTCGGTCGTCCGACCCGTTCAGAGGCTCCGAGACTCGGCCAGGCAGGTCGCGGGCGGAGACCTCGACGTGGTCGTTCAGACGAGCGGTGCGAAGAGCGGCGACGAAGTCGATGCGCTCGCACGGGAGTTCCAACAGATGGTCGAACAGCTGCGGGCTGCGCGCTCTGAACTCCGCGAGAAGAACGCGAAGCTCGCCGAGTTCAACGAGTCACTGAGCTCGGAGGTCGAGCGGCAGACTGCTCACCTGGAGAAAGCTCTCGAGGATCTGCGGGGGGCACAGGACCAGTTGGTCCACGCAGCCAAGATGTCGTCCGTCGGAACCTTGGCGGGCGGCGTGGCCCACGAGTTTGGGAACCTGATCGCGGGCATCAAGGGCTGCGCGCAAGACGTGCTCGAGGTCGAGACCGATCCCGGGCGTCGGGAGCCGCTCGAGCTGATCGAGCGCACGGCCGAGCGCGCGGACCAGGTCACCCGTGGCCTCCTGCGTTTCGCACGTCGTGAGCGAGGGGCGAAGGTCGAGATCGATCTTCTCGACGTTCTCCACGATGCGCGCCGACTCGTCGAGCCACAGGCGCGGAAAGTCGGCATCGCGTTCCAGTTCGATTCGGAGGTGTTCGATTCGATGCGCGTGCCGGCTGACCCAGGTGCGATCCAGCAGGTGTTCGTGAATCTGTTCACGAACGCGATCCAGGCATCCTCTGCGGGAGATCAGGTCGAGGTCCGGTTGGAGTCCGCGCCGGGCGGTGTGCTGGTGCGAGTGTGCGACCACGGCGTGGGCATCCCCGAGGCGGATCTCGGCCACGTGTTCGATCCGTTCTTTACGACCAAGGACAAGGAGACCGATTCGTTCCGGCGCGGGACCGGGCTCGGTCTCGCCGTCAGTTACGGCGTGATCCAAGACCACGGGGGCCGGATCGAGGTGCGCTCCGAAGAGGGTGTTGGGACAACGTTCGAAGTTCAGCTTCCGACCGGGGACGATGGTGGCGATGAGCGAGTCGGATGAGACCTGTCGTGTGCTCTTCGTCGATGACGAGGAGAGTGTTCGCTACTTCGCGCGACGCGGGTTGGAGCGACGTGGATTCGCGGTCACGACGGCAGATTCGGGAACCGCGGGGCTCGCAGAGCTCGAGAAGGCTTCGTTCGACGTCGTCGTGACCGATCTGCGAATGCCGGGGATCGACGGCTTCGAGTTCCTGCAGCGGATCCGTCGGCAGCGATCGGATCTGCCGGTCGTCGTGATCACCGCGCATGGCAGCGTCGACAACGCCGTGCAGGCGATGCGCGAGGGCGCGAGCGACTTCCTGGCGAAACCCTTCGAGATCGACGAGCTCGCGTTGCTGATCGGGCGTGTGCGAGAGGGCGGGGCTTCAAGGTCCAGCGCGCAAGTCGATTCGATCCTCGGAGAGTCGGAGTCCGCGAGGGCCATGCGTGACGCGATCGTCGCGTGGAAAGACTCTGACGAGGCCGTCGTGTTCTACGGAGAGTCTGGTGTCGGCAAGACGCACTGCGCTCGTGCTCTTCATGGTTCGTCGCAGCGCGGCACGGAGCCGTTCCAGCGATTGGAACTGGCGGGCCAGGAGCTGTCCCAGCGCAGGAGTGAGGTGCGCCGGGCGCTCGCTCGCTCGGAGGGCGGGACGCTCTACTTGGCTGGGCTCGAGGACCTGGACGACGAGGCGGCCGAGGCGCTGTGTGACGAACTCGGACGCGCGAGCTGTCGGATTCTCGGAGGTTTGGAAGGCGCGGTCACCGATCTGCCCCGAGCGCTCTCCTCGGTGTTTCCTCGATCGATTGGCGTCGACCCGTTGCGCGTCCGGCGCGAGGACCTCCGGGCCCTGACCGAGGAATTCCTGCGGCAGTCCGCAGTCGAACTCGGGGCAGTCTGCAGGGAGTTCTCGCCCGAGGTTCTCGCTGGCCTGCAACAGCTGTCCTGGCCGGGCAACCTGCGAGAGCTCCGGAACATGGTGCAGCGCGCGGTCGTGTTGCACCGTGATGTGGAGGTTCTCGAGCTGTCCCACCTCGGGGAGTTCGAGGCCATGCAGCGCGAAGAGGCGGTGTCGGGCTACCACGAGGCCCTACACGCCTTCGAGCTGGAGTTCTTCTCGAGCCTGTTCCGGTCGACCCGTGGCAACGTCTCCGAGGCCGCGCGTCGTGCGGGCCTTTCGCGCGGCCACCTGCACCGCAAGGTGAAGCAGCTCGGTCTCGACCCGGCTCGATTCCGCTGATTCCGGTGGCTCGGGCGGGGTCGGTCTTTCTTGCGGCGGCTGCCGCCGGCACGATCGGGAGCATGGTGAAGCTCACTCCCGTTCGCGATCTCGATGCGGCCCTCGGGTCGGGGTCCTCGTTCGATTCCTGTGTCCTGGTCTTCGCTCCAGGGACCGAGTGTGTTCCGGCGGGTCTGGGTCAGATGGTGAACATCGTCCGCAAAGTCGACGGCAAGGCGGACGACGAGCTACGGATGATGCCGGCCCCGGGAATGGTCTGTGGCGACCGTCTCGTGATGTCACCGACGGGGCCGCTCGATCGTGACTACGATGACGTCCGCCGAATCACCGACGCGATCCACGCTGGAGTGCGACGCGCGCGAGACGCCGGATCGGTTCGCCCGCTGGTTCTGGTGCAGGCGCTGCCGAGCGACGGTCGGTTTCAGCGCGCTCTGCCGGCTCTGGCCCTTGCGACACTCGGAGCGATCTGGGAGCCGCTCGAAGCCAGGGAGGCGCTCGGTGCCGGCGTGGTCGAACCGATCGAGGAGCTCGGTCTTCACGTCGTTGGCACGGACGGTGTCGATGATGAATTGTCCAAGTGGGCACTGGCCGTCGATTCCGGCGTGCGCCTCGCCCGCGACCTGGGCGGCACCGAGCCGGAGCGCATGGCGCCTCCGCGCTTCGCAGAGCTCTGCGAGCAGTCGTTCGACGGCCTGCCGGTGACCTGCGAAGTGGTCTCCGATCTCGACGTCTTGCACCGTGACTACCCGCTCCTGTCGGGTGTGTCCCGTTGCTCGGAGGTCGTCGAGCGCCATCGCCCGCGCGTCATTCGTCTGCGCTACGAGGGGGCGGGCCCGGTTCACAAGACACTGCTCTTCGCCGGCAAGGGGCTTTGCTACGACACCGGTGGTGCCGACATCAAAGCCGACGGTGCGATGGCTGGTATGAGCCGCGACAAGGGCGGCGGTGCCGCCGTCGCCGGCTTCGTGCGCGCGGTCGCAGCACTCGGCCTGCCGGGTGTGCGGGTGATCGCAGAGATCGGTGCAGTTCGCAACTCGGTCGGTGCCGACGCCTTCGTCTCCGACGAGATCATCACGTCGCATGCGGGGACGCGGGTGCGTATCGGCAACACCGACGCCGAAGGGCGTCTGGTTCTCGCCGACCTGCTCTCGCATCTTCGCGAGCAGGCGAAGGAAATCCGCGAGTCCTCGCTGTTCTCGATCGCGACGTTGACGGGGCACGCCGCGAAGGCTCTCGGTCCCTACACGGCGGTCGTCGAGAACGGTCCGGCCCGTGCGGCCGGAATCGGACGCGCGATGTCGGAGCACGGAGACCTGGTCGGAGATCCTTGCGACGAGTCGAGACTGCGCCGCGAGGACTACGACTTCATCCGTCCGCGCTCGAAGGCGGATGACGTGTTGTCGTGCAACAACGCAGCGTCCTCGGCGACGCCGCGGGGTCACCAGTTCCCAGCGGCGTTCCTCGTGATCGCCTCCGGACTCGACAAGCACGGTGTCGATTCGGATCAGCCATTGCCGTTCGCGCACATCGACGTCGCGGGATCTGCGACCGAGAACTTCGACTGGCAGCACGGGCGTCCGACCGGCCGCCCGATTGCGGCCATGCTCTCCGGTCTTCTCGAAGACGGTTGGCCGCAGCGCTGAGGCCCAGGGTGGGGAGCTTCGCATGCGATTGATCCTCGCCAGCCGTTCGCCTTACCGCCGAGCTCTTCTCGAGCGGTTGGGGCTGCCCTTCGAACAGCTCTCGTCCGGAGTCGATGAGGATGGACTGAAGGGTGCGGGTCTCGGTCCTGCGAATTTGGCTTCGGAACTCGCACGGCAGAAGGCGTTCGCGATCGCCGAAGGCGAAGCCGAGGCGGTCGTACTCGGGTGTGACCAGGTGTGTGCCCTCGGCGCGGAGCGATTCGACCAGCCTGGATCCGTCGATCGAGCGATCGATCAGATCCGTCGGCTCGCTGGTCGGACCCATGAGTTGCACAGTGCGGTCTGCGTTGCGCAGCAGGCGCGAGATGCGGAGCCTGAGCTCCTTGACGAGTTCGTCGTCGTCGCCCGGATGACCATGCGCGATCTCCGGGAGGAGGAGATCCGGCGCGTCGTCGAATCCGATCAGCCGCTCGATTGTGCCGGTGCCTACAAGTTGGAGAGTCTGGGGATCACCTTGTTCGATCGGATCGAATGCGAGGACCACACGGCGATCGAAGGATTGCCGCTCCTCCGTCTGGCAGCTTCGTTGCGGCGCCTCGGCGCTCGATTACCCTGAGCCATCGCTCGCTAGGATCGGGGTTACGGACCCGAGTCCGCGATAGTGCGCAGTCCTGATAGACTCGGGCACGGTCGGCGATTCCCGACGCATCCACGGCGAGTGCCAGCGACGAACCCGGGGAGACCAGGGACATCGGCGAGTTCGTTCGCTGAACCTGGAACCGACTCCAGGCGTTGCCGTCGACCGGCAGGGCCTCGCTATGGCCCCGACTCTCCCCTCGCCGAACCTGTTCTCCAAGCCGACTCCTCTCGATGCCTGACCGCAACTTCTGCTCAGGGCTGCTCGCCGGAGCCGCTGTCGTCGCCGTTCCTTGTGTCGTCTTGTTGATGGACTCGAACGACGCGGTCGATCGCAATGCGCCGCCGGTCGTGCACGCCGGCGATGGTGGTGGGGTCGTGACTGTGGAATCGCTGCAGGCCGAGAATGCTCGTCTGCGGACCCAGTTGGCCCGGTCGGACGGTCTACGCCGCGGGCCGGTCGAGACCGATGCGACCTTGATCATCCCGATGGAGAGCGAGAACCGTGATCCACAGGTGTCGCTGTCGGGAATCGGCTTCGACCGGACGGAGATCCTTCTCGACGTGCTCCGTCAGGTGGACGTCGATGGCACGCTCGCCGAGCGCTTCAGCGAGAACCCGAAGGACCTGTTCCGCTTCGTCATGAAGCACTTGCAGGAGACCGAGCGTTACGCAGAGGCCTACGACCTCTATCGGCGGATCCACGATCTCGGAGATCCGTCGCTCGATCCCAAGGCTGGGATGTTGCGCGATCTCGGTCGAAAGTTGCTCGCCAACGGAGACCGTGCCCGTGCGCGGGAAGCACTGCTGTACGGATTACGTGGAACGCTCGCCGGGTGGGAGGCCTTCGGACCTCTACTCCAGGTCTCGCCGGGTGATGCCCTCGCCTACCTCGATTCCCTGACCGTGCCCATCAGCGGGCTCGACGAGCGGCGCGCGTTCGCTCTGCTCGCGCTGAACCGCGACGACGAGGCGATGGCTCTGCTCGAGCCGCTGCTCGAGGCCGGAAACTTGTCTGACAGTGCGTGGAACGAGCTGATCAAGCGCAACCCGTCACTCGCCGAGCGAACTCTACGCGGCCTCGTCGGCAAGAATGAGGGCAACGAGCGTGCTCAGCGCGCCTTCGCCCAGCGACTCGAGGGGATGCTGACCCGTAGCGGAAGGAACGATGAGGTTCGTGAGACACTGCTCGCAACGCTCGAGTCGCGCCCTGACGACCGGCAGCTGATGCAGCGACTCGCCAACGTCGATCGCTGGGAGGCGATCGCCTGGGCGAGGGAGCGCATGTCGGTCAACAGCGACCACCGTCTCCGACTCAACCTGGCCTCGTGGCTCCTCGCCGAGGACCGGAACACCGAGGCGCGAGACATTCTCTACGGCGTCTACGATGAGCGGCCCACGGATCGGAACGTCCGGCGCCAGCTGCTTCGCACGGACCCCGCCGGCGCCGCGGAGCGGTTCGTCGCGGCGAGCGTGGGATCCACGGATGACGAGTATCTCGGCGACCTCGCCGACGAACTCTGGGGCGCTGGCCGCCGCGACGAGGCCTACGCGCTCTGGCGCCGTGCCCACGAGCTCGACTCGACCGACTCCGAATGGCTCCGGAAGATCGTCGCAGTCGATCAGGGCCGACCGCCGCTCTGAGGGAGCCGCGGGCGGGCCTTCGGGGGCCTCGCCAGCGGTCTTGGCGCTGCCGCGAGACATTCGTCGGCAGAACCGATCCAAGCACTCGTCGATCTCGCCGCGGCCGCTACGCTCCCCGCGATGACAGCCTCCGATGCGCAGGTCTTTCTCGGAAAGATCGACTCCCCGGTCACTCTCGATCAGTGGGTCACCCTCGCTCAGGGTGGTGGGGACGTCGGTCTTTCGTCGTCGACGCCAGCGGCGCTGCATGACTCCCGTCAGGTCGTCGAAGACGCGATCGCCGATGGCCGGGTCGTCTACGGTGTGAATACCGGGTTCGGGAAGCTCGCGAACGTCCAGGTTGGTGAAGAGGAGCTCGGCACCCTGCAGCGCAACCTGCTGTTGTCGCATGCGACCGGAGTCGGCAAGCCGTTCGACGACCAGGTCGTGCGACTGGCCTTGCTCCTGCGGGTCCACTCGATTGCGAAGGGCTGCTCGGGCGTTCGACTCGAACTCGTCGAAGCGCTGCTCAACCTCTACCGGAACGACCTCGTGCCGGTAGTGCCGGAGCAGGGCTCGGTCGGTGCATCGGGAGATCTCGCGCCACTCGCGCACCTGGTCCTGCCGGTGATCGGCGAGGGCTACGTCCGACGGAGCGGTGAGGTCGTTCACTCGGCGCAGGCACTCACTGATGCGGGACTCGAGCCGATCGTGCTGAAGGCGAAGGAGGGCCTCGCGCTGATCAACGGCACGCAGATCATGACGGCCGTCGGTCTGTTGACGCTTCATCGAGCCCAGCGCGTCAGCCGTGCGGCAGACATCTGCTGCGCGTCGACGCTCGAGGCGTTGCAGGGAAGCGAGCGACCGTACATGCCGGCCGTGCACGAAGTGCGTGCGCATCCGGGACAGCGGGATACCGCGATCAACCTGCGTTCGCTTCTGAAGGACTCGAAGATCATTCCGGGCCACGCCAACTGCTCGAAGGTGCAGGACGCCTACTCGCTGCGTTGCGCGCCACAGGTCCACGGGGCGGCGAAGGAGGCTCTGCGTTTTGCGGAGTCGGTTCTGCTGCGCGAAGCGGAGTCGGTCACCGACAATCCGCTCGTGTTCCCCGACGGCGAGGTCGTTTCAGCCGGCAACTTCCATGGCCAGCCGATCAGTCAGGCGATGGACATTCTGAAGATCGGGATCTCGACCCTCGCGAACATCAGCGAGCGTCGCGTCGAGAACCTGGTGAACCCGGACATCTCCGGGCTGCCACCGTTCCTCGCCCACAACCCGGGTGTCGAGTCGGGCTTGATGATTCCGCAGGTCGTCGCGGCAGCGCTGGCGTCGGAGAACAAGACGCTGGCCCACCCGGCCAGCGTCGACACGGTCCCGACCTCCGCGAACCGTGAGGACCACGTCTCGATGGGGGTGACCGCGGCCCGGCACGCTCGTCAGGTTGTCGACAACTCGGCTCGCGTGCTCGGGATCGAGTTGATCTCGGCGATGGCCGGCCTGGACTGCGGCGAGGGTCTCGAACCTGGACGGGGAGTCCGGGCGGCCTACGGGGCCGTGCGCGCACGCGTGGAGCCGCTCGACTCGGATCGTTTTCTCGCCCCGGACCTCGAGGCGGCCTTCCAGCTGCTGGTCGACGGCTCGCTCGAGGATGCGGTGTTGTCGGTGACCGGCCCGCTTCTCTGAGCGTTTGGATCCGGTCCCGGGGGCAGGGGCCGACCGCAGGGGGATCGCAGGCGGGGTGAAGTTCTCCGCGGCGTTCGGGCGTATCTTGCGGTCATGACGACCCGCACCGAACCCATCCGTGCCCCGCGCGGCTCTGAGCTGACCTGCGCGAACTGGGCCATCGAAGCTCCCTATCGGATGCTTCAGAACAACCTAGACCCTGAGGTCGCTGAGGAGCCCGAGAAGCTCATCGTTTACGGCGGTTCGGGCAAGGCGGCGCGCAGCCACGAAGCGCTCGAAGGCATCTTGGCGACGCTGCGGCGCCTGAAGCCGGACGAGACGATGTTGGTTCAGTCGGGCAAGTGCGTGGGTGTGTTCCGCACGCACGAAAATGCACCGCGCGTGCTGATCGCGAACTCTAACCTGGTCGGTGACTGGGCCAACTGGGATGAGTTTCGACGTCTCGAAGAGCTCGGCCTGATCATGTATGGCCAGATGACGGCCGGCTCGTGGATCTACATCGGCAGCCAGGGGATCGTCCAGGGGACGTACGAGACCTTCGTCGCAGCGGGCAAGAAGCACTTCGACGGCGACCTGACCGGCAAGCTGGTCGTGACCGCTGGTCTCGGCGGAATGGGCGGCGCGCAGCCGCTCGCGGCGACGCTGGCCGGTGCGAGCTGTCTCGCTTGTGACGTCGATCGTGAGCGGATCCAGAAGCGCCTCGACACGCGCTACATCGACGTGATCGTGGACGACGTCGACGAGGCGATCGAGCTGGCGTTCCAAAAGCGCGCGGCGGGAGAAGCGAAGTCGATCGGAGTCGTCGCGAACGCGACGGAACTGCTCGACGCCCTGCTCCGCGCGGGCAAGACGCCGGACATGCTGACGGACCAGACCAGCGCGCACGACATGCTGAACGGCTACGTGCCGGAAGGCATGAGTCTGCAAGAGGCCGTCGCGCTGCGGGAGTCGGACGCGAAGTCGTACATCCAGAAGTCCAGTGAGACCGCTGCTCACCACGTGCGCCTGATGCTGGAGCTGCAAGATCGCGGTGCGATCACCTTCGACTACGGCAACAACCTGCGGACTGAGGCGCGCGACGCGGGTGTCGAGAAGGCGTTCGACATCCCGGGTTTCGTGCCGGAGTACATCCGGCCGCAGTTCTGCGAGGGGCGTGGCCCGTTCCGGTTCGTCGCCCTGAGCGGGGACCCGAAGGACATCGCCCGCACCGACGAGCTGATGCTCGAGATGTTCCCGGAGGACGAAGCGCTCGGTCGTTGGATCCACGCGGCGCGCGAGCGCATCGCGTTCCAAGGCCTGCCGTCGCGGATTTGCTGGCTGGGTTATGGCGAGCGGCACCGGTTCGCCCTGGCCGTCAACGACCTGGTGAAGTCCGGCGAGCTGTCGGCTCCGTTCGTGTTCGGTCGTGACCACCTCGACTGCGGCTCGGTCGCCTCGCCTTACCGCGAGACCGAGGGCATGATCGACGGATCGGACGCGATCGCCGACTGGCCGCTGCTCAACGCGATGCTGAACACGGCCTGTGGCGCGACCTGGGTGTCGCTCCACCACGGCGGCGGCGTCGGAATCGGCCGGTCGATCCACTCCGGTCAGGTGACGGTTGCCGACGGCACCGATGAGGCCCGTGGCAGGCTCGAGCGCGTGTTGATGGCTGACCCTGGAACCGGTGTCATGCGCCACGCGGACGCCGGCTACGAGATCGCCCAGCGCGTCGCGAAAGAGCGGGGCGTCGATCTCGGCGGCGCCTGAGCGCTGGGACAGGCAGTTCCCAGCGTCCCGCCGGGCCCGAAACCGGTCCCGGAGACCTCTCGGCAGAGGGTGGTCGGCGATCTCCTCGGGATCTTCTGAGCCGCCTTCGAGGGGGTGGTCGTAGAGGGAAGTCCCTCCTGGCCCCCGAGCGCAGCCTTGCCGTCCCGGGCGGTTCGGTGTCTCGTATCGAGTCGGTGGCCGGCGGTCCGTCGCGTTTCGTCCGTATCATCGGACGTTCCCGGCGCCCCGTCTCAGTCGCCGACCTCGGTCGAGTCCGAGGGCTTCTCCGGACGATAAGAACCAGACGGAGCGGTCCAAGAACCGCCATTGCAGTCGCCGACAGAGCATCGTGATCCCGTTTCGCCGATTCCGCAGCAAGTCCCAGACTCCGTCCGAAGGGGAGGAGGTGCAGGTCGGAGACGACGTGCTCGTCGTCGTCGATCAGGCGGTGAACCCGTATCTGGTCTGCTTTCATCAGCCGACCAGTTACCGGGCCGAGCAGTACCGCGCTCTACGCAACCAGCTCCTGGCGATGAACCCCGACGGGGCGCCCAAGTCGCTCGTCGTGACCTCGGCGATCAAGGGCGAGGGCAAGTCCATCGCCGCGATCAACCTGGCGCTTTCGTTTGCAGAGTTGGAGCGTCATGCGGTTGTGCTGGTCGACGCCGACCTGCGGGCGCCGAGTGTCGAGTCCTACCTGAACCTCAATCCGCGACCCGGCCTCTCCGACGTGTTGCTCGACCGCGTGCGACTCGAGGATGCAGTGCGGGATGCCGGCGTTCGCAATCTGTCGGTGCTCGGTGCGGGTGACCGCCTGATGGCGCCGTCCGAACTTCTCACGACACCGCGCGTCGATGCGTTGATCGCCCGTCTCAAGGAGACCTACCGCTACGTGGTCTTCGACACGCCGCCGGTGCTCCCGGCGACCGATGCGAGCGTCTTGGCCGCGCGTGCCGACGGCACGCTGCTGACGGTACGGCTCGAGCATTCGCCGAAGGCCTCGACGCGAGAAGCGATCCGCAATCTGCAGGACCTCGGCGCGAACGTGCTCGGCGTGTTCGTGACCGAAGTGCGAGGCAGTGATCCCGACCGGGATCCGCGATTCTCCTACGACGTGAGGGAGGAGCTCTGAGAGACCCCCGCGGGGGTAATCGACGATGAGCGAGCTCAAGAAATCGCTCAAGGAGGCGGTCAAGCGTCTCGCCTACAACACCTCGGTTGACCACCTCAAGAAGAAGGGGGTCAAGCGGGTCAACGTCCTCGGTCTGGACCGAATCGTGTCGCTGATCGAGGAGGCCGTGCACCGAAGCCTTCGGCACAAGCTGGTCACCAGCGAGCGTGAAGAGATCGTCGATGCGACCAAGGAGGAGTTCCTCAAACTCCTCAAGAGCAACGAAGAGCTGAAGGCCCGTCATGAGGCGGCCGAGGAGGAGTCCAACAACCTCCGCATCCAGCTCGATCGCCTGCAGGAGGAACTCACCGAGCGCCTGAACGAGGCCGAATTCCAGCGGCAGGAAGACTACGAAGGCGAAGACGAGGAGATCGCTCGTCGTGTCGCTGAGCTCTTCGAGCGGCAGAGTGCAGATCTACCGGAAGAGATGCGTGGCCAGGTCTACGAGCTCATCCAGGGCGTCGTTGGCGAACAGCGTCGCGAGGCTCTCGAGGCCCGCGAGGCGGCTCGTGACCGAGAGGTCGACAACCTCCAGCGCCGAATCAAGAAGCTCAGTGCGTCCCTCGAGGCGACCGAAAGCCGGTTGTCCGAGGTTGCGAGCATGAAGGACGTGGAGACCGGCGTGGCGTCGATCTACCGCGAAGTTCAAGGGCTCCAGGGCTCCGGCAAGGAGGCTGAGCGCAAGAAGGAATTGATGGCCGACATCTTTGCGGCCAACTTGAAACTGCAGAGCAAGGGCTGAGGCCCATTCAGGTCGTGGACGCTGTTCCGCGGCCTTTTGGAACTCCTCCAGGGAGGAAACTGATGAGCGACGAAACGCAAAACCCAGACGGCGCCGAGGACGGCGCAGAGAAGAACCACGGCGTCCTCTACATCGGGATGGACCTGGGCACCTCCCGGACTTCGGTGTCGGCGAGCAACGGTGTTCGTGAGACGGTCTATTCGATCGTCGGGTACCCGAAGGATGTCGTGTCCAAGAAGCTCCTGAAGAAGGATGTCCTGTTCGGTAAGGAGGCGTTGGAGAAGCGTCTTTCGCTGAAGATGTTCAAGCCGCTCGAGAAGGGTGTGCTGAAGTACAGCGATGGAGACGACTCCGAGCGCCAGGCTGTCGAAAACGCGGCGAAGGACCTGATTCGAGAGGCGATCCGCATCGCGAAGCCGCGTACTGACGAGCTGGTCTACGCGGTGATCGGTGCCCCTGCTCAGGCGTCCATCAACAACAAGGACGCGATCATCGATGCCGCTCGCGCCACGGTCGACTCGGTCATGCTGTGCAGTGAGCCGTTCGCGGTCGCCTACGGCCTGGACATGCTCGAGGACGCGCTAGTCGTCGATATCGGTGCAGGCACGACCGACCTCTGCCGGATGCACGGCACGATGCCGGACGAGTCCGACCAGATCACGATCGCGATCGCTGGTGACTCCGTCGACCAGAAGCTCGCGGAGCTGCTGGAGCGGGACTGTCCCGGCGCTCAGTACACGATCCAGATGGTGAAAGACTTGAAGGAGCGTTGGGCCTACGTCGGAGAACCGGCCGAACGGATCATGGTGACGCTGCCGGTCGACGGTAAGCCGACCGAGTTCGACATCACGGCTCAGGTGAAGGAAGCGTGCATGGTGCTCGTCGATCCGATCGTCGATGCGATCCGCCGCTTGATCGGATCGTTCGACCCGGAGTTCCAACACAAGCTCCGCAACCGCGTCCTGCTTGCGGGTGGTGGCTCGATGGTGCGTGGCCTGGACTCGGCGATCGAGGCTGCCATGGAACGCGACCTCGGTGGCGGCAAGGTGATCCGCTGTGAGGAGCCGATCTACGGTGGCGCCAACGGCGCGCTGAAGATCGCTCACGACATGCCTGAGGAGTACTGGGAACAGCTCAAGTGAGACGGTGCCCAGGCCGCGGGTGACCGCGGCCTATCCGCCTGGCCTCTCCGGGCGGGCGGCCACACCTCGCGAAGACGCCGAGTTCCGGCGCCGCGAGGTCTACTCGCCTCAGAGGCCGAAGTCGGTTTCGAGCAAGCGGCGGAGACCGTAGAAGTCCTGGATCGTGTAATCCGGCTCGGTCCGTCCGCTAGCCTCGATGTGCTTTCCGGATCGCCGGTTGTGCACCGTGATCAGGCCGACCTCGTTCGCCGGATCGATGTCCATGCGGGGGTTGTCACCGACATACATCGTCCGCTCAGGCTGAAGGCCCTGGTCGAGCAAGACACGCCGGTAGAGCTTCGGGTTCGGCTTGTTGATGCCGACCTGCTCGGTGAAGTAGATCGCCGATGGGGACAGGAACTCCAGGATGCGGAGCCGGATGACCTTCTCGGCCTGCTTGATGCCGAGGCCTGCGGAGATGATCCCTCGGATACGCACGCGCTCGTCGATCCAGCCGAGCACCTCGTAGACGTCGTCGTAGACCTTCAGCTCCCGCCACTTGGTCTCGTGATACGCGACCACTCCGGCAGCGACGACCACCTCCTTGTTGAGGTTCATGGACGCCTCGGGCGGGAGTCGGTCCAAGACCTTGTTGAAGTGGTTGCCGTAGTTGCTGCTGAACTCCGAGACGACCTCCGAGAGTTCCTTCATGCAGGCCTCACGCGTCGAGCGGAGTCCGACACGGAGCATCGCGTCCACGGCGGCCCGTCGTGCCTTGTCGGCGAACACGGACGTCGAGAACAGCGTGTCGTCGATGTCGAAGAAGATCGCGTCGAGCGGGGCGGCCATCGGTTGGAAGGGGAGTTCGAGTTGATCCAGGCATGTCGCCCGACCGGAAGGATCCTACGGCGGACGGAGTCCCTTGTGAGAGCCCAAACTGTGGAGCCCTTGGCGCCCTCTTGTCGGTTCGGTGTCCGCGTGGGCGGGGGTTGCCCCAGCGAGCTCTAGGAGAAGCTGCGCGGGGCGGGGAGCCGCCGATCAGGCGCTCGACCCAGGAGCCGCCCCGAACCCGATGGGTGAGGCGGCTGGGGGGTGGCGGGTCTCGCAGACCCGCCGGATGGCTCAGCGGCGCGTGAGGCGCTCAACCGCGTCGCGGACGTCCGTGATCTTGGCCGTGACCATGACCATCAGCGACGACTGCTCGTCGGAGACGCCCTGCTGCGAGAAGAAGAAGCTGAGGATCGGGATGTCGCCGAGGATCGGCGTCGAGGCCTTGCGTTCCGTCGAACGGATCTCGCGGAGACCGCCGATCAGCAGCGAGGCGCCGTCCGGGACGACGACCGTCGTGGCGAACGAGTTGACCTCGAGCACCGGCAGCTGGAGCGTGACCGGGGTGGTCGTGCCTGCCAGCGAGGTGGAGAAGGTCGGGATCGGCAGTGCGAGCGTCGCGACGGTCGGCTGCAGCTGCAGCAGGACCTGCTTGCGGTTGTGGAGGACCGTCGGGCGGACCTGCAGGACAACACCGTCCTGGACGACGTCAGTGCGCGGGTCGGCGATGAACGCGGCGAGCGCGACTTCGACCTCGAAGTCACGGACGTAGGTCGTCTGGTTGATGACCGAGACGTAGCCCTGCTCGTTGTTCTGGACGGTGACGATCTGCGAGTCGAGCTCGCGGATGTTCTCTTCCTTCTCGACTGCCTCGATGATCGCCTGGATCTCGAAGTCGTCGAGGAAGCTGATCGCGGTGGACAGGCCACCGGTCGAACTCAGAGCGGTGCCGAGGGCATCGCTGAAGAAGTTCTCGGTGCGGCTGACGAGCGAGCCGTCGAGGCCGTCATCGAAGAACACACCGGCCGCCGGGTTACCGGCCGGGTCGCCGGTGCCGCCGTTGTCGAGGCCTTGGCCGGCGTTGTCATCCAGGCCGTTGCTCGTGTCATCCAGCGTGGCGACGGTGCTCGGCTGGCTCGTGCCACCCAGGCCGCGCCAGTCGACTCCGATCTCCTGCAGGTAGTTGTCCTGCACGGAGAGGAAGCGCGACTCGAGCGTGACGACGGTCGTTGCGAAGCGACGGAAGTCCTCGAGGATGCGGTCGACCTCGGCCTGCTTCTCCGGGTTGGCGCGGACCAGCAGGAAGCCGTTCTCGGTGCCCTCGAGTTGGCCACCGCCTTCTTCCCAGTAGGTCGCGTCGGTCGACGCGGTGATCGTCTCGAGGAGCTGGTCGAGCTCGAAGCTGACGACCGGCTCTTCGTCCTCGCCGCCGGTGCGGGGTGGTCCATCGAAGTCTTCGCCGTTCGGGATCTCGTCGATCTTCGGCGCGATGAAGTTCGTCTTGGCGAAGATCAGATCGCGGACGTCCTTCGTGTCGAGGTAGGCGTCGCCACCCGACTCTTCCTTCGTCTGGAAGAACACGACACCGTTCTTGACCGTCCAGTCGAGGGTCTCGGTCGTCGCGACCATCCGGTCGAAGAAGTTCTCGAGCGTCATCGGCGCGGTGAGTTCGAGAACCAGGGCCGGCTCTTCGTCCTCGATCGCGGTCTGCGCTTCGGCGGTCGTGACAATCGCGAGGTTCGAGATCGTGCTGACGCGGCTGAAGACTTCTTCGAACAGGCCGGAGTCCTCATCGAAGGTCAGGCCCGAAAGGGTCTCGCTCGACAGGCGCTCGCGCAGGGCGAGGTCCTCCGGCGTCACCACCGTCTGGCGGGTCGATAGGCCGCGGCGCTGAGCGCGCTCCCAGACCTCGAGGTCGAGGGACAGCGTGTCGGTGGTCGGGATGCGGGAGCTTGCGATCGCCAGCTCGAGTTGACGCAAGCGCCCGGCGCGGAGGCGCTGCTGCGACTCGGTGCGGCGGTCGCGCGTGGCCTTCATCGCGAGGTCGTGAAGCTCGAGGCCTTCGGCCGTGCGCTTGACGCTCAGGGACTCAGCCGCGAGGTCGCGGGCGAGTTCATACTGGTTCCGGTCGAAGGCACGGAGTGCCTGGTCGAGCAGGGCTTGGACCTGCTCGTCCTCGATGCGGTCACGACGATCCTTCTCCGCGTTTAGGTCCGCGATCGTTCGAGCGACCTGCTCTTCGCGGGCTTGCGCGGTCGAGGCGTCACGCTCCGCGACGAGGCGCTCACGCATCGCTTCGACTTCGTCGTCGAGGCCTTGCCAGTCGACGTCGACCGCCGAGTCGATGGCGAGTTCGGCTTCGTTGATCGCACGGAGGGCGGCGCTGAAGTCGCCTTCGTCCCGCGCGTTCTTGGCCGCCTCGATCCGAGTTTCGACATCGACGCGGTTGCGCTCGGCGCGCACGCGCTGGATGTCATCGTAGGTCGGGAGCTGGACGTTCTCGGCGTCCTGGCCCTGCGCCTCGAGGATCTGGCTGCGGAGGCCGCGAGCGCGGCTGTCATTCGGTGAGAGGGCCAGGGCCTGGTCGACAGCGACGCGCGCGTTCGCCAGGGCGTCCGGCGTGCCTTCACCGAGCAGACGCGTCGCCTGGTCGAGTCGCGACTCGAACAAGCTTTGGTTCTCGGCCGTCAGCGTCGGGTCCTGGATCGACGACGAACCGCCGCCAGCAGGATCATCGTCCGATCGGGTCGTCGACGGATCAGAGCTCGTGTCGGTGTTGTCGTCCGGCGTAGCGCAGGACGAAGCTCCGAGGGCGAGCACGAGCAGGGCCACGGCCTGCTTGCGAAGAAGCTCGAGAGTCATCGGGTTTCGGTTCCGTTGGGCCCGGTGTCCGAGGGGTCTGGACTGGCGGGCACGCTCGAGAGGGTGGAGTCAGTGAGCGACGATGGAAACAGGCGGAAGTCCGCGGCGGAGAGCCGAGCATCCGACGAGGAGGCACAGCGATCTGCGGCGGGATCCCGACTGAAGGATCACGGGTTGCCGAGGGGTTCGGCGGCCAGCTCTGAAGATCGGTGGTCTGCGCGGAGGGACCACGCGGAAGAACTGATCTTCGGAACTGGGAAGCTCGCGAGAGAGGGAACCCCGCAAAGCAACGGGAAGACCGTATCGGTGGTGGGCAAACCTTGCCAGCGTGTTTTCGCCGCAGGGAGGAGGTTCTGGGCTGCGATTCGAAGGCTTCGGTCGAGCCTCTTAACGGCGCCCCGAAAGCCTGCCGTACGGGCATGCCGGGCGCTGCTCGGGACACGCGCTGGCCGGGGGGTTTCGGAGGGGTTCGTCGACCGCGATCGGTCGGTGACCAGGCTTCTCGATTGAGAGGCGTCCGAGGTCGAAGAGTCTTGGCCCGGTCTTGGAGCTACGACCCCGGGCTTGGACCGGGGGAGCTCCTGCGGTCGGGCCCACTCCGCCGAGAGACGGGAGAGAGGCGGGGGCCCGTCTGGTTCGATCAGCGGCCTTCGCCGAAGCCTTCGCGGCTGCCGCCGAAGCTGATCTCTTCGAACTCGGCGTCGCGCACGTAGTCGATCGTCGTGGCGACGTCACCGTAGGTCGCACCTTCCTGCGGTTCGATGACGACCGGCATCAGCTTGCGCTGGCCAGGGTTGTCCTTGTCCGGAACCTTGCGCGATTCGTCGCTCGAGATCTTCTTCAGCGTCTCTTCGAGTTCCTCCAGCGTGTCGACGCGCTTGGCATCGATCGTCCAGAAGATCCGGTGGTCGACGAGGATGTAGGACGCCTCGCGGCCCGGCTTCGTCGGGGCCTCGCGGTTCGGGTAGCGTAGCTTCTTGGTGCCGAAGTTCTCGCAGACCACGCGGACCGACAGCTGCTCGACTGGCTCCGACTCGGTCGGTGCCGAGCCCTTGTCGGTGGGCAAGTAGGCGGGAACCTTTGCTTCCAGGACTTTGAAGTCGATGCAGAGGAAGAAAATGATCAGCAGGAAGACCGCATCGATCATCGGGGTCATGTCCCCTTCTGCTTCTTCTTCGGCGTCTTCGAGGTGGCTCATCTCAGAATGTCCTTCGGGGTGTTCGTTCGGTCAGGCGAGCTCAAGCGGTCAATTGCCGCCGAGCTTGGCTTCCTTGTCGTCCTCGCTCATCGCGAGTTCGATCTTCCGGTAGGGGGCCGTCTGGTTGGAGCAGGCGACCATGAAGTCGCCGACGAAGCCCCACTTGGTCCACTTGTCGGCGCGGATCAGGATCGGATCCTCGACGACTTGGAGCACCCGACCACCGCCGACGTTCAGGTCGGAGAAGTCGGACACCAGGCCCTGGTTCTTCCAGTCGATGAGCAACTGGACCAGCTTGAGTGGCGCGCGGGTGACCTTGTCACGATCGCCCGGGTTGGCCGGGTCGAACTTGACCTGGTTCTTCCACACCATCAGACCGTTCTGGGCGATGTTGATGACCGGACGCTGTTCTGGCGGATTCTCGTCCGGAATCGCCTTCTCGGCCTTCGGCAGGATCATGTCTTCGAGGTCCTTCTGTGACAGGTCGATCACGAGGACGAAGAAGATCATCAGCAGGAAGACACAGTCGATCATGGGGTTCATGTCCATGTCGGTGTCTTGGTCTTTGGCGCTCGCCATAGCTGCTTGGGTCTCTCGTCGGGTTCGAATGGGCGGGGGAGCCCGGGCGACTTCCGTGGCCGGAGGATTCGAACGGCCGACAGTGAACCGGGGTTCAATGCGGTCGTCCGTCCGCCGGCTGCGACCGGCTGTTCAGGGCCGGGTCGTCGCTGGGCGCGAGCCGGGTCTGGTGTGCGAGATGCCGAGGGGAGGCGACTCGTGGCAGACCCGCAGGCGAATCAGGCGTTCGCCTTCTTGCCGCGGAAGCGCTCGAACAGGTCTTCGGCGATCGCGTTCACTTCGATCGTCGCGCGGATGACCTTGTTGCGGAAGATGAAGAAGAATGCGCCGGTCGGCAGCGCCACGATCAGACCGAGAATGGTCGTCACGAGCGCGAGCTTGATACCACCCGCGAGCTGCGCCGGGCTGACCGAGCCGCCGGCTGATGCGATCGAGCCGAACGTCACGAACATTCCGGAAACCGTTCCGAGCAGTCCCATCATCGGCGCCGAGGCGGCGATCAGGGACAGCCAGCCGATCTTCTGGAACAGCTTGACGGTCTCCTCCTCCTGCATTTCGCGGAGAGCGGCCTGGATCGTCTCGTAGGAGAACTCGAGCTTCTGCAGGCCCGCACCGACGATTGCGGTCAGGTAGCCCTGCTCGCTCTCGCAGACGTCCATCGCCTCCTGGTAGTTCTCTTCGTCGAAGAGAGCTTCGAGGTCATCGATGATGCCTGGGGGCGCCAGCTTGTCGCGCTTGATCGAGATGAAGTTCTCGATGACGAGCGCGAACGAGATGACCGAGATCAGGATGATGATGTAGCCGATGATTCCCGCGTTCTCGAGGCCTTCGAGAATCGGGCTCTTCTGCTCAGCGGCGCCCTCACCATCCTGGGCGAAGGCCATCGCAGCCAGCATCAGCGGTGCGACGAACGTGAGGGCGGCTTGGACGGGAAGGCCGTTCTGGAAACGGCTCGCACGGAGGTTGATCGACCGGAGCATCTGAACTTACGAGGGACTTACGGTCCGAGGGGACGAACGGTCTGGGCGCAGAGGGGTTCGGAGGCCCGGGACCGTAGGGATTCGGGGAAAGGAGTGTGGCGGAGACGGCCGGACCAGGAAAGCCCTCGTCCGTAAGCGAGGGCAAAAAACCTGACACTAGTCCCAGCCCAGTACTAGGGAGCGGATCTCCCTGTGGGAGATCCAGCGCCTCGATCTGGCGAAGATCGCCGGGTCAGGCGTCGAGTTCGGAACGCGCCGGGCCGGCCCAGCGCGAGTCGGGGTAGAAGTCGATGATCGAGCGGAAGTAGTCCTTGGCGCGCTCGATGGCCTTTTGTTCGCGCTCGTCGCCGAGCAGCATCAGCAGCTTGCCCATGAAGAACTGTGCCTTCGCGGTGACATCGCCACCTTCGGGGTCCAGGACGATCGCTTCAGCGAGCGCGACCTGAGCCTGACGCATCTCGTCGACGCTCGCGGAACTCTCGGCTTGGACGAAGAGCGCCTGTCCTTCACCAGCCTTGCGGGCGGCCGAAAGAGCGGGCGATTCGTTGCTCGAGCCGTCGCGAAAGAACGCGAGAGCTTTGTCGGCATCACCCTCGGCGATCATCGACTCGCCGATCGCTGCGGTCGCCTGAGTCTGGAGGGAGGCGATCTCCGCGGCCACACTGTCGTCGTTGACCGAGCCGGCCGCGGACAGCGCGGCGCGCAGCGTGGCGCGGGCGCGGGCTGGGTCGCCCGAGGCGATCTCGGCGAGGCCTTGTGACAGCTTCGCGCGGGCACTCCAGATCGGCTGCCAGCCGTTGCGGAGGACGTCCTTCTCGAGTTGGTCGAGGATGGACGCGGCGCTCGCGCCTTCGCCGGCCAAGATCAGGGCCTTGCCGCGCCAGTAGGTCGCATCCGGGATGCGGTAGTGGTCGGTGTTGGCGCTGAGCCAGCCGTTGAGGTCGTCGGCGACGGCGCCAGCTTCGTTCGCGTCGTTCGAAGCTCCTTGCGCGCGGGCGCGCAGATGCAGGAACTCGACGTCCGGCGTGGCGATGTCGCGGCTGTTCGCCGAGAGGGCCTCGTCATACTTCGTCGAGGCCAGTTCGTAGTCGCCGGAGCGCTCGGCTGCCATCGCGATGCCGAAGCTCTCGGGCATGTCGCCCCAGACGATCTCACGGATCTGGCGAATCGCGAATTGACGTTCACCGTCGGCAGCCTCGGCGAAGATCTCACTGCTGCCGGTCGAAGAGATCGTCAGTCCGCGAACGCGGTTGCCGTTGGCCTCGACGATCACGTCGTTCTGGGCCGCGAGCGGGAGGGCGAAGGCGAGCGCCAGCACGGCACCCATCGGGGTAAAACGCGACGATCGCGTCGCGTTCGGCTGCACGGGGAAGTTCATCGAGTGGTTCTCCATCGTGGAGTGGGGGTTCATCACTGCGTCAGACTGGGTCTCGAGGGGTGTTTCGGAACTCAGCGGACGAACCTCGCGAGGGCGGCGAACAACTTGGCCATCTCGGCGCCTTCCGGTCCGCGCTGGGTGCGCAGAACTTCGAAGTCGTCGAACGAGCGTGCGATCCTGAAGAGCGTTTGAGCGCGCTCGTGGAACTGCGTATCGACGACGTTGCCGGACTCGTCGGTCGCTGCGAGGATCGCGAACATCAGACTCTCGAGGTGGAACTGGTACCACCCGAGGTCGAACTTCTCGGTGCGCGACGGGTGCAGCGCCCAAGTCTGGTACTCGCCCCAGTGGCGATCGTAGGCCGCGCCCGGCTCGTCACCGCCGGTGACGCGCTGGAAGCTACCGAACTGGTCGAGCTTGAAGAAGCCACCCTGCGCCAGGTTGAGCAGGCGCTTCAGCGGGTAGTTGTTCGGGTTCGACTCGACCGCGGTCAGCAAGAACGACGTGGCCTCGCGGAACTTCTCCTGGCGAAGGAGGGACTCGCCGAGGACCGGCAAGACGAACTGACGAACCTCGTCACCGTGCTCGTCGGTCGACTCGAACGTCTCCGACACCTTGCGTGCGACGTCTTCGGCGCGCTTCCACGCGGCCTCCGACTCGTCCTCATCAACGGTCACCTTGGCGAGATCGCCCGCAACGGTCAGGGTGGCGTAGCTGACTCCCCAGACCGGGTCGTCCGCCGACTGGAGGTATTCCCAGCCACTGTTGATCGCGGCGCGACGCGCTTCGGTCAGCTGCGAAGTGGCCCGCTCGACGTCCGTCTCACCGGCTTCGTCGGCGATCAACTGGTCGAGTTCGCTCGCGCGCTGCTTCACGCGGTCGTAGTGCGATCGGAAGATCTGCGTCGCCAGACGCGCGACCTCGACACTATCGGGGTAGGACTCGCGCAGGTCGCGGTAGACGGCCTCGGCGTTCGCTAGATCGCCGCTCTTCGCATAGAGGCGAGCGACCATGTCCTTGGTCGGACGGATGTAGGCCGGGGCCTTCTCTGCGTGGTTCTCGAGAACCTTCTCGAGCTGCAGGCGGGTCGGCTCGAAACGGGTCGGATCCTCTTCGGAGCCCTGGGCGGTGCCCGTCGACTCGAGGTAGTTCATCCGTGCTTCGTAGAAGTCGTGGGTAGCGATCGTGTCTTCGCGGGTCGCTCGCAGGTCCGAACGATCACTCGGGATCTCGGCCTCCGGCGTCCCGAGGAACTCGCGGAACTTCCCGATCGCTTCGCGCGCCTTCTGGTAGTCGTTGCCTTGCACGTAGGCGACGACAAGCAGTTTCTGGGCTGGGTCGTAGTAGTCGCTCGAACTGATGCTCGAGAACACTCCGGCGGCCTGGGCGTAGTCGCCCTTGTTGAACAGGTTACGACCTTGGCGGAAAGCGCTCTTCTCCGCGGTCTCGACGCCGCCGTACTGGCGCTGCAAAGCGTCCGAGCGCTCGCGCATGCGGGAGAAGGCCGGGCTCGAGTCCGAGCGGGCATTGGCGAAGGCCGCGTCGGTCGCAGTTCCGAGGATGCTCGCGACACGCTTCACCCCGACGACGGCCTCGTCGTCGTTGGCGCCATGGCGCTCGAGAGCCACGATCGCGGCCATTGCCGACTCGACGTAGCGCCGCTGCTGACCGAGGGCGATCGACATCTGGTAGTAGAGGTCGAGGCCGAAGCGGCGGCGCTCATCGGCGGTCATGGCGGCGTAGGCGCGCTTCAGACCAGCGATACCGTTCTCCGTTGGCAGTTCACCCTTGGCGATCTCGAACAGGAGTTCACCGGAGACGAGGTCGGCTTGTGAGACGAGGATCCGTTGGATCGTGCTCTTCGCGCGGCGGCCGATGAAGTCATTGCCGTGCACCTCGTTGATTCGTTGTGCGAGGGCGAGGGCGGTGGCGATCTGGTCGCCACTGCCGGCTTCGGCAAGTGCGCGCGACTCGGTCAGAAGCGTCTGGTGTCCGAAGACCGGGTGGGCCAGTTCGAACACGTCCTGGTCCTCTGGATCGACGTCCGGGTCTCCGGCGTAATCCACGAGGTCGCCTCGGAACGCCTGAACGACCTGGATTGCGGACTCCGGGTCGCCGCTCTGCAGCCGGACCTCAGCGGCCTGGCCGTAGGCTTCCTGCAGGAGCTGCACCATGTCGGCGCGGAGGCCTGGCGGCAGCACGATGTCTTCGTCGTCGAGCGTGTCCTTGATCAGATCGACCGTGTCGACGTAACCGGCGACGGCGTCGTCGTAGTCCTTCAGCACTTCGCTGATCTTCGACATCTCGAAGAAGCCACGCTGACCGAGCAGAGTCTCCTCACCGACGTCGAAGATGAACTCGTCGAACGATTCGAAGGCCGTGTCGGCACGGATCGCGCGATCCGCCTCGGGGGCGACCGCAGCCAGATCGCGCTCGATCATGCACTGCAGCAACCAAGTCACGTAGTAGTCGCGCTGCGCGTTCGAGCCTTCTTCGCGAGCACCCTTCTCGAGTGCAGAGTGCACGACCTTCGCGTGCTCAAGGGCGCGCGTGTAGATGGTCTTCGCCTGCGACTCGAGCTCTTCCAGGCGCTCGGGTGCCTCCTCGCGGGCGAGGGCGATCTCCTGCGACAAGAACGTGCCGAAGTCGTAGGCAGCACGGACCGCGGTCACACGGGCCTGGGTTGCGATCGTCTCGCCGTCGTAGCGCTCGATGAACTCGGTCGACTTCTCGAGCGAGTCCTTGAACAGGTTCCGGCGCTTCTCCCGATCGTTCTCGGTGCGAGCACCGGCGAGCGAGATCTCGATGCCGAGTTGGTAGATCTCCTTGAAGTCGTCGCTGCCCTCGTACTTCGCCTGCAGCGACTGGACCTGGTCCAGCGCGAGCGAGGTGAAGCGCATCTCGGTCGCAAGCTTGCGGACGAAGTCGACTTCGTCCTGAAGCTCGCGATTCTGAGCGGCGACGGGTGAAACAGCGGCGAGGGCGATCAGCGAGCCCAGCGCGAAAGGCTTGTTCATGAGTCGCATGCCTGGACGGGGTCCAGGGTTCCTGGTGCAAGTTCTCGGGTGCGGGGCCACGACGTGTCTCGACGCGGCCAGGAGGGGTTCTGCGCGCAACCGGGGGAAGGAACGGCGCAGCATAGCGACCGGTTCGGTCCGATCCAGCGAACGGGCCTGTTTGCCCGCGACTCCGCTGGCCTCCGCCGTCGATTACGCCTCGGCGTGACCGATCGATCGGGTTGTTCGGCGCGGACTCCACCGGGGTGAGGGCAGCCTCAACGAAAGACGGCCAACTCGAGGAGCTGGCCGTCCTTGACCCTCACGCCTGCGGCGTGGGGGCGCGGTTGGTGGTGTCGTCCGGACTCAGCAGCAGCTCAGCCGCAAGTTCCGCCGGCGCCGCGAGAGCAAGACACCGGGCGCTCGCGGAGAGGTAGCCTGAGCGGCCAGCGAGCTGAAGGTCCCGCCAGCGCGGCGATCGCAAGACCTTGAGCGCTTGCGGAGAGGTCGCCTCGGCGGCCGGCGAGTCGAAGATCCCGCCTGCGCGGCGATCGCAAAACACTGGGGGTCTTCCGATTGCCGGCGTCATCGGCCGGCGAACCGAAGATCCCGCCTGCGCGGCGAGCGCAAGACACTGAGGGTCTTCCGATTGCCGGCGTCATCGGCCGGCGAGCCGAAGATCCCGCCAGCGCGGCGAGCGCAAAACACTGAGGGTCTTCCGATAGTCGGCCTCAACGTCCGGCGAGCCGAAGATCCCGCCTGCGCGGCGAGCGCAAAACACTGAGGGTCTTCCGATTGCCGGCGTCAACGGCCGGCGAGCCGAAGATCCCGCCTGCGAGGCGATCGCAAAACACTGAGGGCCTTCAGATTGCCGGCCTCAACGGCCGGCGAGCCGAAGATCCCGCCTGCGCGGCGAGCGCAAAACACTGAGGGTCTTCAGATTGCCGGCCTCAACGGCCGGCGAGCCGAAGATCCCGCCTGCGCGGCGAGCGCAAAATACTGAGGGTCTTCAGATTGCCGGCCTCAACGGCCGGCGAGCTGAAGATCCTCATAGGGGTCGATGCCCAGGACCGGCTCGAACTCCTCGGTGAGGATGATCTGAGCGCGGACCAGGATCAGGATCCGGCGGTTCACGACGAAGGGGCCCTTGCGGCTGAAGAAGAACGACAGCAGCGGGATGTCCTTCAGGACCGGGACGCCCGAGATCTCGGTCTGACGGGTGGCGACCTTCGTGCCGCCGAGCAGCACCGTGCCGCCGTCCGGCAGCGTGACGGTCGTGCGCACGCGCTGGAGCGTGACGCTCGGCTGCTGGATCGAGACCGGCAGACCGGCACCGAGGGTGGTGGTGAAGGTCGGGATCGGCAGCTGAAGCGTCAGGATCGACGGGCGCAGCTCCATCGTGATGAAGCGGCGGTCGGCCGAGACGACCGGGCGGACGTCGAGAACGACACCGTCACGGACCACGGCAACGGACGGGTTCGCAACCGCCGCGGCCTGGGCGATCTCGACCTCGAAGTCGTTGATGTAGCTGGTGTGACGCAGCGCCTGCATGTGGGCGCGAGTGTTGTTGTAGACCAGCAGGCGCGGCGAAACGATCTCCTCCGAGCGCTGCTCCTTCTGGACCGCGCGCAGGATGACCTCGATCTCGGTGTCGTCGAGCAGCGCGTATTCCAGCGCCAGACCACCGGCGTTGTCGAGTTCACCCGGTCCACCGCCGAGAGTCGTGTCGTAGAGGTTCTCGGTCCGCGTCAGGATCTGTCCGTCCTGGCCATCGTTGAAGAAGATGCCTGGCTCGGTGCCCGTGCCGATACGGCCCGGGGACGCGGTGTTGATCTGCTCCGAGGTTCCGAAGTCATCGAACTCGAGGCCCGGCGCATCACCGAGGCCAGCGCCAGGGAATCCTTCCGAGGCATCGTCGCCGAGGCCGCGGAAGTCGACACCAACGTCTTCGAGGAAGCTGTCGGAGACGGTCAGGAATCGAGCTTCGACGTCGACCTGGATGCCGACCGAACGACGCAGGTCCTGCAGCAGGTCGTCGACCTGATCCTGGACCGGCTTGGTCGCGCGAACGATCAGGACGCCCTTGTTGGCGCTGACCGAGGCGCGGTCGTCTTCGTCCCAGTAGCTCGGCTCGACGTTGCTCGTGATGAGGTCGATCAGGTCGCCGTCTTCGAGGATCGTCGGCTCCGGCTCGTCCGGGCCGAAGTCGAGCGCGTCGATGTCTTCGCCGGTCTGCAGGACCAGGTCTGGACCCGGTTGATCGGCGACACCCGTGACGATGTCCGAAACCTCGTAGGTCTGGGCGAGAATTCGGCCCACCGGCGTGTCGCTCGAGACGAGCAGGACCGCACCGTTCTCGATCGTCCACTTGAGTCCCGAGCGGAGGCTGATTGTGTCGAGGGCCTGGGCAACGCTCTGGCGGCCGAGGCGGAAGTCGGTCAGCGTGGTCGCTTCTTCGTCGAGGTCCCGAGCGGAATCGTCGACGATGAAGTTCACCTGCGTCGCGTTGGCGTAGTAGCTCTTCCAGTCGTCGATCGACGCCGAGGAGAAGTTGTGGTCGAGCTGAATCTGCAGGCGCTCGAGGATCGCGACCGTGTTCGGGTCATCCTCGGCACCGCTCGCCGAGAAGCTCAGCGGCTTGCGGTTTGCGACTTCGCGTCGGTAGTAGTCGAGGTCGTCGTACTCGATCGGGTTCTGTTGCTCGACGAGGCTGTCCTCGATCTGCTGGAAGGCCTCGACCCACTGGCGGCGCCAGTTGAGGCGCGCGGCCTCGATCTGCGCGTCGACGAGGGCTTCCTTCGCCAGCTCGTGGAGGGCGAGGACCTCGGGGTTGTTCGGCGAGAGTCGCGTCGCGGCCTCGAGGTTGTCCACCGAGCGGCCGTAGCGACCGAGCATGAACTCGCGATTGGCCGCGAACATCAGGCGGTCGACCTGCTCCTGGCGCTGCTCGCGAGCGAGACGCTCTTGATCGGCGAGGTCCTGGTCGCTCGCTGCCGTGCCACGCTGACGAGCGGAGGCGATCGCATCGGCGCGACGCTGGATCGTGCTCTCGATCGCGGCCTCGAGGGCCTGCTCACCAGCGGAGTCGGCGATCAGCGGATTGTTGCGCAGAAGGCGCAGGGCCTGCTGAAGCTTCGCCAGAGCCGAGTCGTAGTTGCCGAGTTCGACGTCGGCCGCAGCCGACTCTTCGAGCTGAGCCGCGCGGAGTCGGTCGGCTTGAGCCTGAACCTGCGCGCGCTGCGCCGAGTCGGCACCGAACACCGGGTCGTCGCCCTGGAGTTGCAGCGCTTCGTCGAACAGGCGGCGAGCTTCGGGGTTCGTCGGCGCGAAGTTCAGCGCGCGGTTGGCGAAGACCTGAGCCTGCTCGTAGTCACCAGCGCCGATCGCGTCGCGGGCCTGGGCCAGCGCGGTTTCGACCAGGATGCGGGTCTGCTCGTCGGTCGAGACCTCCGGATCCTGATTGCCCTGACCACCGTTCGGTCCGGACGGGCCGGCCTCCGAGATGGTGTTGTTCTCAGGGTTCGGATCGTCCGAAGGGCCGCTAGAGCAACCGCAGGTGAGAATGCTGCAGGCGATGGCCGAGGCGATTGTGAGCCGGCCGCGAGGGAGCCAACCGGCCGAGTTCTGGGGGACCGTCATCATTGCGGGTTCACCGTTGCCAGAGGGTCCGAGAGGGAGCGGACCCAGCGAGAACGCCGAGGGGTCGGAGCGTTCACGCACGAGACGTGCTGCAGAGGGATCTACAGCTCAGCGGCGGGACGCTATCTGGCCGTGAGGGCAGGGTCAAGAATCCGCCGTGGCGAACGATGCCGATCGCAACGGGGATTCGCCGGCCTGGGCGGCCTGCCCCGCTCGGGTTTCAGCGACCGCGGAACGGGGGCGGCACTTCGGGGCGACCGAGCAGGCGGTTCACGCGCTTCAGGTCGTCCCAGGTCTCGCGCTTCGCGTCCGGTTGGCGCAGGAGGTACGCCGGGTGCCAGGTCACCACGACCGGAATGCCCTCGAAGGCGAGTTCCTCGCCTCTCAGGCGGGTTACCGAGCGATCGTCGTTCAGGATGTTGCGAGCTGCGACCCGGCCGAGTGCGACCATCACTTTCGGTCGAACGCTTTGGATCTGGGCCTTGAGGAATGGCAGGCAGGCCGCGACCTCGTCCGGTTCCGGGTTGCGGTTCCGGGGCGGGCGGCACTTGTTGACGTTTGCGATGTAGGTGTCGCTGCGGGGCATCCCGAGCGCGCCCTCGATCATTCGGGTCAGCAATTGGCCGGCCGGGCCCACGAACGGTCGGCCCTGCTCATCTTCGCGGGCACCGGGAGCTTCGCCGACGAACAGGATGTCCGCGTTCGGATCGCCTTCGCCGAAGACCACCTTAGTCCGGGTCTCGCAGAGCTTGCAGCGCCGGCATCCAACCGCCTTCTGGCGTTGGCCGTCCAAATCGTCCGGCAGGTCGATCGGGGGCGCGACTGTGGGGACCGCGGCTTCCGGGGCCTTGGTCTCGGCCATGCGATCCGTTCGAGAGCGCCGGGCCGGCCGACCAGTGGTCGCGGGTCGTGACGGCCGTGCGACGGTGCGCCCAGCGGGCGGGGCGCCGCGCCCTGAAGGCCCGCCCGTTGGCCGGTTGAGGGCCTTCGGAGCCGCTTTTGGCGCCGCGGGCCGGATCTTCACCGCGAGCGGTAGATCCTCCCCGAAGCCATCCGCCGTGTGGCGGAGGAGGGCCAGGAGTTGCCGTCGCAGGTCGGTCATCGGAGGCGCGCCCCGCGGGGCGCGGGCTTCGTCACAGACTCCAGCCGATGCTTGCCGTCAGCAAGTGGTCATCGCGCTCGTTGCCGCTCGCCGGCGTGTTGTCGTAGTCGAAGATCCACTGGAACTGCGCGAACAGGTTCTCCGTGAGGGTCACCTGCAGGCGGGTGTCGACGCGAGCGGTGATGTTGTCGTTGTCTTCCAGGCTCGGGAACACTTCGCCCTGCGAGGAGAGGTGCACGTCCTCAATGATGTCCCAGTCCAGCTTGATCGAGGCTCGAGCCGCCAGGTATTGCGCGTCCGGGTCCGGGGCAGGCGGGGAGAGCGGCTGCCCGAGGGGCGAGTCGACGTTGTCCTCACTGACGTAGGCGAGGCCACCTTCGACCGCGAGCGAGTATTCCTCGCTGTCGACGACCTGGTAGCCCAGACCGGCGCCGGCGATGAAGCGCAAGCGCAAGTTGGCGAGCTCGTCGAACTCGGCGCTCGAGTTCACGTAGCCGAACAGGCATTCGGAGATGAACTCATCCCATTGCGCCGAACCGAAAGTGGTGCGCTGAGTGACGTCGGTGACGGTCACCAGCGGGGCTCCAGGCGCTGCCTGCTCGGTATCCGCTTCAGCGTAATTCCAGTTGAAGCGGCCGGTGAAGCGGTTCTCCTCGGTCCGGCGAGTCAGCCGGGCGTCGACGTTGGCCGAACGCCGTTCGGTGTTGCCGAAGGAAATCGAGCCGCCCACCGCGATCGAGGCGTCCCAGACGACGCCCACCGCGGGTTCGACCACCTGGCTCGCCGGGACCGTGCGGGCCGCGCCGGCCTGGCCGAATCGGAACTGCTGCCCATCGAAGCCGAGGACCGGCGTCGTGAGCTCTTCGTAGGCGTCGCCCTGGAGCGCGACGCTGACCGGAGAGGACGAGCGCATGCCGGCGATGTTGCCGAGCGGGACGACGAGGTCACCGAGGGCGGTCGAGGAGATCGCGACGCCGTCCGGGGTGATTGCGGTGATCGTTCCGGAGATCCGGTCACCGTTGCGGAGTTCGACGTAGTCGCCGGGAGCGGTCTCGGTTCCCGAAGCCGGAACGGCTTCGACCGCTTCTTCCTGCGCGAACACCGGGTTCGCGAACACACCGAGAGAACAGAGCGCCGCCATCGAGGCGGCAAGAGCGTGCTGATGCATGACGTGATTCCCTGCCCAAGAGGACAAAAGCTAGGCGAAACGCTATAGCAAGCGGCCGCTCGGTTCTCTCTCGTTCTCCCCTCCGATCGGAACCTCACGCGCGCGACCCCTCCGTGTGCGTCGGGATCCGGCTCTACGTGCACCATGTCCGAGACCCAATCGTCGGGAGTTCCTGTCGAGTCGACGTCCGCTGCTGGAGGCGAAGTCCGTTCCGGCATCCTCGGACTCCTCGCGGTGTTGATCGTCGGGGCGCTGGTATTCGGCACGCATGCCGTGAACGCCGAGTTCCTGAACTTCGACGACGACCGCTTTTTCGGGCAGGGTGTCGATCGGACCGCGGACGAACGAGCGCAGTTCGGAACCATTCCGACGGCCGAAGCCGGATCCGAACTCGCGGCGGCCGGTCTCTCCGGGATCCTCGATCCGACCGAGACCGTGGTCGACGCGTATCTGCCGGTGTCCCACCTTTCGCTCGAACTCGACCGTCGGCTCTTCGGATCCGAGCCGCTCGGCTCGCACCTTCATTCGTTACTGCTGCACCTCGCGGCGACAGCGATGTTGTGGTTCCTGTTGCGCGCCGCGCTGCGGGACCCGCTGCGTGCGACGGTCGGCGCTGCGCTGTTCGCGTTGCACCCGGCACTTTGTGAGTCGGTGTTGTGGGTAAGTGGGCGCAAGGATCTGCTGTCGGGGCTCTTCACCTTCGCGGCTTTGCACGTGGTCGTGCGTGCTGCGCGTCGACCGCTCCCGAGTGTTCAAATCGGAGCGTCGCCGATGCTCGGCCTGTCGGCCCGCGCGGCATTGTTCGGCCTGCTCGCGATCTACTCGAAGGGCACTGCGTTGGTTCTCGGCCCGATCGCGATCGCGGCAGCCCTCGCGCTCGGAGCGCGTGGCCGGAACCTCTGGCCCGCTCTGGGGGTGTTCGTCGTCACGACTCTCGGTGCGGCCCATCACTTCGCGATCGCCACCGACGCGGCGACCCTGATCGAACGACCGCTCGCAGAGACCTGGACGCAGGTGCCGGGGGCGTTCCTGCACTACCTGACGACGAGCTTCTGGCCGACTGGGCTGGACGTGCTCTACCCCGAACTCGAGACGCTGCAGGCGTTCCGTGATCGGTTCGCGATCGCATCCGCGGTCACGGTCTTGTTCTTGGTCGCCGTAGCCTTCTGCTTCGTGCGCGGGGCGCGCCGGACGGCCTTTGGCCTCGCCGCGTTCGCGTTTGCCCTCGGGCCGTTCAACACGGTCTTGCCGGCCACCTCGTTGGCGGCCGCCGACCGCTATCTGTATCTGGCTCTTCCGGCCCTGGCGTTCGGACTCGTCTCTTTCCGGCGGATTCCGGCTCCGGCTCTTCTCTTGCCGGTCGCAGCGCTAGCGGTCGCCTGTTTCTTGCGAGGGCGTGACTTCGTCGACTCCGATGCGCTGTGGACGGCGAGCCTCGACCGAGAGCCGAAGAACGTCGCCGCAGCGGTCAACCTGGCGAATCACCGGGTCGGTCGCATGCTGCTCGACGGGCGCTCGCCCGAGCAGATTCGCGAGAAGCTCGAGCCGATGTTGAGCGACAGCTGGAGCGATACGTCCTACCCGCAGCACCGGGCGCGTGCCGAGAACCTGCGGGCGACGCTCGCAGAGCGTTCCGGTGAGTTCGCCGAGGCATCGCGTCACGCGGCGGCCGTCGCGGAGGCCTTGTCCGAGATCGAGTCCGATCGAGCTTCGACGGTGCGGTTCGATGCGCGGATCCAGGCGGCGCGCCTCGCTCGTCAGGCCGGTGACGATGACGAGGCGAGGAAGCAGCTCGACCTCGCCGAAGCGATCGCTCCCGAGTCACCGTTGCTCGCCTGTCATCGAGCCGGGTTGTGGCTAAGGGAAGCAGAGCGCGTTCACCAAGGGCGAGTGCCGCCGGATGATCCGGTATTCGAACGTGTCGAAGCCGAACTCGCTCGCGCCGACACTGCGTTCGAGACTGCGGAGTCGGCTGCAAACTCCGACGATGTCGTCGCGATTGGTCGTGCGGACCTTCACTGGCAACGTGGCGAGGTTGCTCGTCTACGTCGTCGGTGGACCAAGGCGGCCCTCGAATACGAGCGTGCGATCGAGATCGACCCTCGTCGTGCCGAGCCTCATCTCGCGATCGGTGCGCTCTATCTGTCCCAGCCGGAGTTCGCCGACGAGGCGGAGGGGGTGGTCCTGCGAGCGATGCGGCTCGGTATCGAGGATCCGACCCTGCGTTATCAGTTGGCGATCGCGTTGTCCCAGAAGGGCGACACCGCCGGTGCGCGTCGGCACTTCGAGTTCTATCTGCGTCGTGAACCAGACGACCGCGATGCGCAGCGATCGCTCGCTCGAATTCTCGTCGCCGAAGGCCTGCGCGATCTCGACAAGCTCGATCCGCGGGAGCTCGAGCGGCTCGCGATTCGCATTCAGAAGCTCGACGACACGCTGCCCGGAGCCTTGAAGATGCGTGGTGTTGCCGCGATGAAGCAGCGGCAGTTCGACGATGCCCTCGGATTCTTCGATCGCTTGATCGATCAACAGCAGGGCGATGGGGAGGTCGAGCGCTACCGCGCTGAGACGCTCCGCAACCAGGGCTACGCGCTGCAGTTCGCCGGTCGTTCCGAGGAGGCGGTCGTGGTGTTCGAAGAGTTCGTGCGCACCGCGCCGATCGACGTCGATACCCGGGCGGTGGAGACGATCCTCGAGAACACGGAGGAGGAGGAGTTTCGGGCGCTCGAGACCGAAGGGTCTGAGGCGATGGACGTTCGCGACTTCGAGCGGGCGGAGACGCTCTACTCGCAGTGCCTCGAGCTCCGACCCGAACGCGGCCAGCTCCGGATGCAGCTCGGCTTGGCACGGTTCGCACTCGGCGGCGATCGAACGATCGAGGCCCTGGAGGACTTCCGCGGCGTGGAGGCCTGGGCCCGCGAATCCGAGTTCGATCCGACCCTGGCCGTCTTCTACCAGGTGCGGTGTCTCGCGCGCTTGGAGCGACTCGAGGAGGCTCTCGAGCTGGCCGACGGTTACCTGGCGGCCCCTGCGGCGAATGCTGATCCAGATCTGCTCGAGCGAATTCGATCCCTCGTCCGTTGACCGGGCGACGCCTCGCCGTAGCCTCTGCGCAGCGGGCCCCACGGTCAGGGGGATCGCTGGCGGTGGCGCAGCCTTTTGCGCTTGGAGGCAACTACATGGCGAAGCGTTCGGGCTTTCTCTACGAGGCTCTTCGCGCACGCTCGCGCGGCTCGACGACCGAGCGGATCAGTCGATCGGCGGTCGGTGCGGGGCGTGGGCTCTTCTCTTGGCTCGGAGACCGAGCTTCCGACGCGACCTCGGCCGTCACCGGTCGTCGCCGTCGCACGACCTCACCCGGCCTGATGCTGGTCGGCGTGGCGGCCGGGATCCTCATCGTTGGCTTTGCGCTCGGCCGCTGGTCGGTCGGATTCGGCGGAGATGGCCGGAGCGAGCTGTCGACTTCGTCCCGGGAGCCCGGAGAGGTCCTGTCCCGCGAGAAGGCGACGCAGCCTCCGAAGGGGCCTTCGGCGTTGCTCACCTACTTCGAAGACTCGGACTTCGAGCTGGCGCTGGACATCACCCGCACCATGGCTGCGGGCGAATACCCGACGACCCGTCTGGTCCAAACGGCCCAGCGCGGCAGGCCGGTTCACCTTCTCGTCGTGGGCGGGAGCAAGGCGTCCTGTGAGCGTTTGGTCCGGCAGTTCCGCTCCGGCCAGGTTCCGAACCCGGTTCCGGCTTTGATGAGCCGGGGGAAGTGGGACCACGTCCAGGGCCACGCCCGAGTCGTCAACGCCAGGTGAGTTCTCCGGCGACGCCGGTCGCGGGCTAGGAGTCCGCGGTTCTCGTCCCCGTGGGAGCGCCCGGGGCCCGGGCGGAGCGCTGGGGGCCCTTTTTTGAGCCTTTTCCCGCCGGGCGGCTGGCGTGTCCGGGCACTTCGCGGCATTCTGCTTCGCCCGCAATCCCGCCCAATCGATCCATGTCCATCCACTCCAGTCTGAAGACCTCCGGCAGCATGCGCGGCTCGCGCAGCGTCTGGACCCGCGTCGAGCGGCTCGCGATCCTGAAGAAGGAGGGCCGCTGGCACGAAGGGGACCCGGTCCACGGGCTCCCGAAGGTTCGCACCCAGTTCAAGGTCAAGAGCAAGAAGCAGCTCAAGGCCGAAGCCGCTGCTGCGCGCGAAGAGAAGGCCGCCGCCAAGACCGACACGGCCGGCTGACATCGATCGCGGGACCGAAGTCCTTCGATCGGAGGGTGATCCGCAGGAGCCGGTTTTCCGGTCCCAGCCACTCCCCCGAGAGCTCGCGGTTGTTTGGACCGCGTGGAGCCTCGAAACAGGTGCTGGCCCCCCCGGGCCGGCACCGAAGCCACTCGACCCGCTCGAGTCGCTAGAATCACGGGTCGCAGACCCTCGCCGAGCCGGACCGCTCCCGAGGGCAGCGAGGTGACCGGCGAACTCCCGGTCGACTGCGAACCTTGTCGCGGTCTCGCCGCGACCACCTCGCCTGCTCACGACGATGCTCTCCGAACGCGTTCAACGGATCGAACCCAGCGGTATCCGCCGCATCTTCGAGCTCATGGCGAGCCTCGAGGATCCGATCAACCTGTCGATCGGACAGGCTCACTACGACCCGCCGGAGGCTCTCGTCGAGGCCGCCTGCCGTGCGATGCGCGATGGGTTCAACCGCTACACGGTGACCCAGGGACTGCCGGATCTGAACGAGAAGGTGCTCGAATCGCTGCAGAAGCGGTCTGGGCATCGACCCGAGGCGAGTCTGATCACGTCCGGAGTTTCGGGCGGAATCCTGCTGGGCTTCATGGCTCTGCTGGATCCGGGTGACGTCGTGCTGCTGCCGGATCCGAACTTCACGATGTATCGCGTGCTCGCGGAATTGTGTGGTGCGGAAGTGCGGTTCTACGACTGCTACCCGACCGCGGATCGGCGAGCCTTCGAGCCGGACCCGGCCTGCTTCGACGAGCTGGTCTGCGAGAAGACCAAGGTCGTCTTCCTCAACTCGCCTTCGAACCCGACGGGCGGACTGCTGTCGCAGCCGGTGATCGATGCGGCCGTGCGCGCGGCCGAGCGCGTCGGTGCGACAGTCGTCTCGGACGAGATCTACGACGCCTTCGTCTACGACGGCAACTATGCGTCGCCGCTCGGCTCGTACGACAAGGTGCTTCAGCTCGGGGGGTTCTCCAAGACCTACGGTGTTCCCGGCTGGCGCATGGGGTATGCGACCGGACCGAGCGAGCTGCTGGACGCGATGAAGACGCTGCAGCAGTTCACGTTCGTATGCGCACCGGCACCGTTCCAGGTGGCGGTCAACGAGGTGGCGTTCGGCCTCGACCTGTCGAACTACCTCGAGGAGTACCGCGGCAAGCGCGATCGCCTCGCGGCCGAACTCGACCCTGCCTACGACCTCGTGCGTCCGGGTGGCTCGTTCTACGCGTTCCCCAAGGTCCCGCACGACGTCGAGGTCCTTCGCTTCGTGGATGCCGCCGTCGAACGCAACCTGTTGATCGTTCCAGGTTCAGCGTTCTCTTCGCGGTCGACGCATTTCCGACTGAGCTTCGCGATCGACGATGACGGACTCGGCCGCGGCATCGAGGTGCTCAATGAGCTCGCCCGAGACTTCGCGGGCTGAAGTCGAGCGGAACGATCTCTCGGTGGTGACCAAGGCTCCGCTGATCGAGGTCTTCGGTTCGATCCAAGGCGAGGGGCGCTTTTGTGGCGAACCGATGGTGTTCGTTCGCACGGCCACCTGTCCGATCCGCTGCGACTACTGCGACACCGAGAACAGCTATCGCGCGCCGAACGAGGTGCCGATCGGCGACGGTCCGCTGGAGATGCTCCGTAACCCGGTCAGAGTCGAAGAGGCCACGCGGGCGGTCTTGCGTTGCTGGCGGGCTCTCGGTTTCGACGAACACACGGCTCCGTCGGTCAGTCTGACCGGTGGCGAACCGCTGCAATTCGCGGAGTTCGGTCGGCAACTCGGTGCGGCTCTGCCGGAGGGTTCGAGGTTCCACCTGGAGACCGCGGCCCTCGATCCCGACTCACTTGTCGTCGTGCTTCCCGCTCTGACGCACCTGTCGGCTGATCACAAGTTGCCGAGTTCGCTGCAGGGACCCGGGAACACGATCTCGGACTTCGGTGAGAAGCACCGCCTCTGCGTCGAGCACGCTCTCGACGCCGGGCTGACCGTCGATCTGAAGATCGTCGTGACCTCGACGACCGGGCTCGCGGAACTCGAGTCTGCCTTGAACCATCACCGTCCGGCCGCCGGACTCGAGGTGGTCCTCCAGCCGGTCACGCCGATTCGAGGCCTGGGTGCTCCGTCCTCGGAACAGCTGGATGGGTTCGTGCGCGCCGTCACGGCTCGCAGGTTCCCGGTCCGCGTGCTGCCTCAGCTTCATCCGCGTCTCGGGTTGCGGTGACCACCGGGCGAAGCGGGACTAGCCACGAGGGTTCGCCGGCGGACAATCGCGGACCCAGACTGATGTTGAAGGCCAGTGCTCGATGAACGAACGAACCGCGCCTCGCTCCGTTTCCTTGCTCGCCCCGATCCTGAGCCTGTCGTTGGTCGGCGCCGCGATCGCACAGCCGGCTCGCGTCGAGCGCCACGCGTTCCGCCAGTTGGAAGATCTCCGCACTGCCGTGTCGGTGTCGCTCGGGGAGCTGGATCTCTCGGAGGCTGATGGAGTCGAGCGGAGGGAGCGCGCCCTTCGAATTCTCGGTGGTTCGGAGTCGGCCGGAGCCGGGGTGTTTGGACGAGCTTGGTCGGTCCTGCGGGGAGGAGACGGGGATGACCTGGCCGCACTGCGCTCGTCGTGCGTACTTCTGGCGCTACCCGAGGTCGCGGATCGTGACCGCTTTGAGACGATCCACCTCACGGCGCACCTGTCGGTGCCGTTCGATCTCGATGGTCCGATCGACGTGCGCTTCCTGCGGATCGACGGTGACGACATCTCAGAAGTCGGGGTTCTGGAGGGGCGAAGGCTCGCCGAACTCCGCAGCTACAAGCTGTCCCTCGAGATCCCGATCGACGCGATCGAGAACGGTGAGTCCTGCGAGTTCGGTCTGCAGTTGACGGTTGGTGGTGAGGCTCCTCGCGACACCGATTGGACGGCGCGATCGCGGGTGTTCCGGTTCGACGGGTTCGCCGACGCGGCGACTCAGACTCCAGCTCAACTCGATCTCGAGCCCGAGCGCCGCGATCGCTGGGCGGAGTTGATCGGGTCGCGCGAAGGCGCTCTGTCCGATCCCTGGTTCCGCGGTCGATTCCTGTCGGCCTGCGAGGGCGTTCATCGCGTGTGGCACGCGGAGAGTGGAGATCCGCTGCGTGATCCGGTGCTTGACCTGCGCCGAGCCCTCCGTTGGGACGCTCAACGGCGAGGGGAGGATTCCCCGACGGTCGAGGCCTCGGATCCGGATGAGGTCGTCCGGCTGATCGTTCCCTACGACGTGGAGCACGAGGGTGACCGGCCGACCACGACGCAGTTGGGCGAGCTGACGTACGAGTTCGTGTCGGGAGAGCCGACCGCCGTGGTCCTCTTCGTGCCCGGTGTTCCGACCCGAGGCCTTGGGCTCGATCGACCGATGGCCGTTCGACGCACTTCTGCCGGGCAGTGGCACGACCGACTACGACAGCAGGGATTCGGTCCGAGCGGGGGAGACTCGTTCGACCTGTGTGTGCTCGAGTCGGTCGGACGACTCGAACGTCCCGGCTTGTTCCTCGAGAGTGCGCTCGAACTCGCGCGCTCACGCAACAAGCCGATTGTTGTCATCGGTGAGAGAGAGGGGGGCCGGGTCGCGATGCGTTACCTCGCATCAGCCCTGGCCGACGAAGGCCGCATCGAACGAGACGACGTGCGAGGAATCGTGCTCGCGGGCGGTGGGGTCCCGTCGGTTCCTCAGATCGAGTCCTTCACCGGAGATGCTGGCACGACGCGCTCGGTGTTGCTGCTCGCCGGTTCGAACGATCGGAGCCGCCCGCTCTACGACGCCTTGCGCGAGAGAACGGACAAGGCGGGCTTCGTTCTGTCTGATGACGTTCCTTGGTCGCTGATCCTCGACCAGAGCCTGGAGCGGGTGCGGGCGTTCATCGACGAGGTCGCGCCAGGCCGATCCACTGCTCGCTGATGTAGGGCGAAAGGCCTTGCCAACGAATCAGTTCGAAGCCGGCCAGCTCGAGCTCGGCTCGAAGCGTGCTCTTCGCAATGCCGTTTCGGGAGCTTCGCTTCTTTCCGAATCGTCGTCGAACGACCCGGCGCAGGTGTTGCACCGAGTGCTTGTCGAAGAATGAGAAGAGCAAGGGGCCCCGAACGACCCGGCGTAGTTCATTCAGGACCTGCAGGCGTTCCTCTGGTTTCGCCAGGTGATGCAGTAGCCGGAAGCACAGCGCTCCTTCGAAGCTCCGATCTTCGAACGGCAGTTGGAGGGCCGTCGCGCGAACGGTGGTGACGTTCGGCAGGCGTGCATCCGCCTCGGCCAGCATCTTCGGGTCGCGGTCGACGCAGACCACGGGGCCTGGCAGGTGGCCGGACCAGCGGCCGGCTCCGGAGGGGACATCGAGCCACCGGCCGACTGATCGGTCGGTTGGGTTCGACGGGGTTCGGGTCTCGAGGGCTCGCCACTCGGACAGAAGCGAATCGAGGATGCGAGCTTCCCGTCGGTGGGTGCGGGGGCCAGAACCCCTTTGAAAGCGCACGTTTGCGTACGCCTCCGCGTATCCGTCGGGGCGGCTCCAGGGTGCGTCGTCTGGCCTATGCATCGATCGGCTCAAGCTCGGCTCGGGACCGGGTCGAAGAGCCGAGTGGTAGCTTCATGGCCGACCGAGACGAGTTCCAGAACCCGAACGAATCGGATTCCCCGACCCCGACCTCCAAGGCGGATCGACGGGACACTCCGCGCATCGAGTTCACCGGTGCGGTCGAGCTGGAGTTCCTCGACGTCGAGCTGATCGGGCAGGGGCAAAACCAGTCGGCGCAGGGTGTGTTCTTCGTCGCGGATCGCCTGCCGAAGGTCCGGGTTCGTACGTCGGACGGCGAGCGGATCGGTGAGCTGGTTCGCATCCAGCCTCAGGGTGACGGCAGGGCCGGGATTGCGGTCCGTCTGCTGGACTGAGCGGTGCCCCGTGCCTCGGCTGGCACCGGGTCGATCTTCGCCTACGCTGTTCACCGATGGGTGACCTCCGCGATCAGCTGAAGAAAGCCAACCTGGTCTCCAAGAAGGACCAGAAGCGCCTCGAGCACGAACAGCGCGTTCGTCGCAAGAAGGTCGGTCGTGAGGGGCTCGAGCAGGAGCAGAAGGACCGTCAGCGAGAGATCGAAAAGCAGCGGGCGGAAACTCGCGAGAGAGATCGCGCGCGCGAAGCCGAGACCGGCGCCGAGCGCAAGATTCGCGAAGAGATCGCCGCCTGCGAAGCGATCCTCGAGACCGAAGTGCGTCGCCCAGAAGAAGGCCGCATGACCTGGTTCTTCGAAGTCGAAGACGGGCGCCTTCCGCACTTCAGGCTGTCCGACGCGGATAAGCACCAACTCGATGGCGGTCATCAGGTCGTGATCCGCACCGGCAAGCCCGGCACTCATGTCTATGGCCTGCTCGCCAGTCAGCATGCCGAGCGGGTGCGTAAACACTTCCCCGATCGCATCGTTTGGACGAAGTCGGGCGAGCGCAGCGCGTGAGCGATTCGCTCCGGTTCTCTCGCGGCAAGGATCGCTGGGCTGGTCGACTTGCGCGGCTCGGCCTTGGGCTGGCCGTGCTTCCGGTGCTCGGAGGTTGGTGTCCCGAGAGTGCCGAAGAGTTTCGACGCTACCAGGACAGCGTCGACCTGATCGACGCCCTCGTGGTGCCCGGCAACTTGTTGTCGTTGATCGCGCTCTATCTGAGTGTCTTCCTCTGTGCAGGAGCCCTGTGCCGCGCATCGAACCGATCGGCGACGGCTGGATCGACGCTGCTCAAGGTCTGTGCCCCGGTCCTTCTCGTCGTGGGCTTCCTCGTGTGGATCGAGTTCGCGGAACCGACCAAGGGGGTGATCGGCCTCGTTTTCTTCACTGGGCTCGCTTTGGCGTTCGTTGCCTGGCGTGAGCTGAACGACTTGGCTGAGACAGCACACAAATCCTCGGGGCGAGGGCACCTCCTCCCCGAGGCGGGTCACTCGATGTTCTTCGCTGGCGGGATGATCTCGGGCCACTTGGATCGACGGCGCCCAGGCCCGACCGGCGGATACGTCGAGAATTGGACAGCCGATCGCTGGAGCGAGTGGCTGCTTCCGGATGTCGGCTTCCTCACCCTCTCCGCAGCAGCTCTCGTGTTGCTCGGATTCGGTGTGCTTCGCTACGTCGATCGCGTCGGTCTCTCGACGCTGCGCGCCGTCACGATGGAGCCGGCGGAGTTGGAGTCATGACCATTCGCGTGCCGTTCTCGTGGCCGCAACGCCCTGGGTCAGAGGTTCAGTGGCGGGATCAACGGGCTCCGAGCGCTCGCTCGAGCACTTGGATTGCGTTTGTGGCAGCACCCTTTCGAAGTTGGTCGCCGCAGAGCCACAGGCGGAACGAGTCGGTCCGCCCGTCTCGTATCTCGGCGTCGAGGCTCGGGCGAACCTTGCCAACGAGCACCATGTCCTGGTGCTGAGCGCGCAGCGGAGTCGGGGGGTGATCCAGCTCGAGCCGAAGGCCTCGAGCGTTGGCCAGCACTTCTTCGACCCGTGTTCGTTCGACGTGTTCGGCAAGCGTGACCCGGATCGCCTGGGAGTGGCAGCGTTCCACCGGTACGCGGACGCAGAACGGGTCGATCGCCAGGTCTTCGAATTGGAGGATCCGGCGAAGCTCGCGCACGATCTTCAGCTCTTCTTCGCAGCCAAGTGAGTCGGGGTCGACTGGGGATTCGTGCGGGAAGACGTTGAACGCGGTCGGTTCCGACAGAACGACTGCTGTTGGATCTCGTCCGTCGAGCACGTCACGAGTCGACCGCATCAACTCGTCCCTGGCCGCCTGCCCAGCGCCCGAGATCGCCTGGTAGGTGACGATCGAGACGGAGCGCAGTTCGAACGCTCGGTGAAGCGGGTCGAGGGCGAGGGCCGCGAGGATCGTCGAGCAGTTCGGGTTTGCGAAGAGCCGCGACGAGGAAGAGGCGGATCCGAGAGTGGTTTCGATCTCCGGGACGGCCAGTGGTGTCTCCGGGTCCATGCGGAACGCGGACGAGTTGTCCACGACGAACGCGCCCGCGCGGACGGCTCGCGGGGCGTGCTCTCTTGCGATTTTGGAGTCGGCCGCAAAGACGACCCCGTCGAGCCCCGCGAAGTCGTCCGCCGTGCTCTGCAAAGGCCTGGCCTCGACTGACACCGCACCGTGCGGCGACTCGATCACGACCGTCTCGCCAGAGCGCCGGGGTGAGCCGAAGGCGCGGATCTGATCTGGCGCGACTCCACGTTCGAGCAGGAGCAGCAGAGTCTCCCGCCCGACCGCGCCATGCGCGCCGACGACGCCCAAGCGTCGGCCGACCAGCGGGGAGCCGATCGACGTCATCGCGCGAGCTCCGTCCGAGCTCCGCTCGAGTGCTGGCGAGCTTCCCGGCGAAGCTCGCAGAGATCCTGCACCAAGGCGCGGACGGTCGGCTCTGGACCGGCACCTTCACCGTCGACCGTCGTGACCGTGCCGTCCTGGAGCTCGATCAGCAGACGGTTTTGTGTCGATGGCAACCGGTAGAGCGGGTCGGACTCCGGAACGGACTCGAGTCGGACCCTGAGCTCGCGGCCTTGCCACTCGGCGACTTGTCGGATGGCCCGGCCCTTGCCGTTCGAGCGTGCGCTCGCGCTCTGAGGATCCAGAGCCTCGATCTGTCGGGTCTCCGCGTTCTCCCCGGTGGCCTCACGGACGAGGATTCGGAGTTTCTGTGCCGCGTCGGTGCCATCGAGGTCCAGGCTCGGGTTGGCTTCGCACAGCCCTTCGGCGCGGGCCTCGGCCAACGCCTTGGCCGGATCGAGTCCGCGACCGATGCGGTCGAGCACGAAGTTGGAGGTGCCGTTCAGGACTCCTCGCAGTCGTCGGATGCCATGGCCACGAAGTCGACGTACGGTCTCGAGCATCGGCACACCGCCGCCGACGGCCGCACCACAACGCAGACGACCGGACAGTTCGGTCAGCGAACCGCCGTGCTCCGCGATGAGCGCCTTGTTCGCGGTCACGACATCGAGCCCGCGTCCGAGCGCGGACTCGACCGCGATGCGCGCGTCTGTGAGACCGCCGGCGACTTCGACAAGAACGTCGGGTTGGGCGGCGAAGAGCTGATCGAGATCCGTGGTCAGAAGTTCGTGCGGCACGTCCGGTCGTGACTTGGTCGAATCCCGAACAGCGACGACGACCGGTTCGATCCCGAAGTCCGTCTCGACACACTGTCGGACGAGCTCGCGACCTACTGCGCCACAGCCGAGCACCGCAACACGCAGTGGAGGTCTGGTCGTCGCCGCACGGAAGACCGTGTCCTCGGTGCCGACCACGGTCGGGTCCGACTGATTCCAGGTCGCGATCTCGATCTCGAGTCCCCGCGCTCGTGCGAAGGCCAGTGCCTTCGGTTGGACGATCGACTTCGACGGATCGGTGTCGAGGTGCGGGAGGTCTTCGAACCGCACGCGACCGAATCGGCGGGGGGCGAAGTCCAGGCGGCCGTCGTGTGGATCTGCCTCGTAGAGGCCATCCACGTCCTTGATCAGGCGGCATCGGACGTCGTGCCCGAGGCGGCGGTAGGCGTCCGCCAGAAGGAACGCCGACCAGTCTGATCCACCACGACCCAGCAGACGGGTCCAGCCGTTCGCGCCGCTGGCGACGTAGCCCGGGATCACCAGGACCCGGGAGGAGTCCAAGACCTGGCCTGCGCGCTCGAGATCGATGCGTGCCGACTCGGAGTCGAGGACCGAACCGCCACGCGCGATCAGTCCCAACTGAGTCGGATGCAGGTCGCGAGCGCGAAGGCCGGAGGCTTGGAGGGCTCGAGTCAGTGCCCGCACGGCCTCGAACTCACCGGTCGCGAGAGTCTCCGCCGCGTCGGTCGGAGTGACCGCGCGTGGTAGTGATTCTTGGAGTTCGTTGGTCCGTCCCAGGAACGCCGAGACCACGACCGCGACGCGACGGCCAGCCCGCAACTCTCGTTCGACCTCCTGCACTGCCAGGCGCAGCGAGGATCGGTCGTCGAGCACCGAACCGCCGATCTTCAGCACGACCGCACCCGGTCGGCTCGATTTCTGAGGCCTGCTCATGCGCGGACTCCTTCCGAGCGGCGGAGACGACTCGCGGTGATCGCCCGCGAGAGTTCTTCGCGGAGTTGGGGTGCGGGTTCGACTCCGACCGACAGGCGGAGCAAGCTTTCGCTCAGACCAGCAGCCTCTCGTTGCTCCGGGGTGAGGCCTCCGTGCGTCATCGACGCCGAGTGCGTGATCAGCGTTTCGACGGATCCGACGTGTTCGACCAGCTTGATCGAACGCAGCTCCGCCAAGAATGCGACCGCACGTTCGTAGCCGCCTTGGAGCTCGAAACTCACGACGGCTCCGTGAGCGCCTAGGTGCTGTGTCGAAGCGACCTGGCGGTCCGGGTGGTTCGGAAGGGAGGGGTGCAGGACCTTCGTCGTCTCTGGGTGCTCTTCGAGCCAGGCGGCGAGGGCGGCCGCCGTGGCGGATTGTCGTTCGAGGCGAAGGTTCAGTGTGCGCAGTCCGTTCAGTGTGAGCCAGGCCCCGAACGGTGATTGGATCGCCCCGGTGCACTTGCGGGTCAGGAAGAGACGGTCCCTGAGCGCCTTGTCACGGGTGACGAGGGCGCCTCCGAGGGCCGTCGAGTGTCCCTCGACGAACTTGGTCGTCGAGTAGACCGAGACGTCCGCGCCGAGGTCCAGTGGCTGCTGGAGCGTCGGGGTCAGGAAGGTGTTGTCGACGGCCAGCAGCGCCCCGTGACGGTGCGCGAGGCGGCTCAGGGCACGGAGATCACTGACCTCAAGGGTTGGATTGGCCGGTGTCTCAGCGAACACGATCTGCGTTCGGTTCGCCTCGAGCACCCGCTCGACAGCACCCAGATCCCGGGTGTCGACGGCGCAGGAAGCGACTCCGAAGCGTGACAGGACCTGTTCGAGCAGGCGTGTCGTTCCACCGTAGACCTGTCGGGGGAACACCACGTGGCCGCCCTGGTGGGTGACGGTCTCGAAGAGCGCGGTCTCGGCGGCGAGGCCGGTCGCGAAGCACAGAGCCGGCTCCGCGCGCTCGAGGTCGCCGAGCGCCTTCTCGAGTGCATCGACGGTCGGGTTCGACTCGCGTGAGTAGCGGTGGGGGGCATCGGCTCCGATCTCGGTCTGCTCGAAGGTCGTCGACTGGACGAGCGGCGGGACCAGGGGGATGCAAGGCTGCTGGGATTGGTGAGGGAGGAGTGTCATGACGAAGGTTCGCTGGCACACCGCACCTCGAGGACCAGTCCCGGGCGCCACGGCGACTTCGCCGTGACCCGAGGTGGAGGAAGTGATCGCAGACCGCTGTCCGGATCCCGACCTCCGAGGCCTTGGGAGTTTGTTTGATCGATCCGCCGTATGGCGTTCGAGCCGCATCGACTGCACGCCCTGCGAGTGAGTGAAGATGACTTCGCGCACTCAGAGGACTGGTCCGGCACCGTGACCCGTGAACGCCGTCTGCCGACGACTAGGGGCTCGGTTGCCGCCTGAGACCCGGCTCTCGCCAGTGCTCTCAGGGCTCTTGATGCTGTGTGTGGCGAGGGAAAGTAGCTATGGGATCGAGAAGCGCAAGCCCTGGGCGACGAGAAGTTCGCAAGTTGGACCGAGGCCCGAACGAAATGACGGAACGGTGACGCTCGTCGCGTGGGGAGTGTCGGGCGATTAGCCTTGGAGGAGTTCTGTCGAGGAGCTCGTCTGCCTATGAACTTCTTCCGATCTCGGCTTGGCCGGTCCGCAGCCGCGTTTGCGGTGGTGCTCACTCTTCCGTCTTGCCAGCCGAGCCCAGAGGCCTACGCGCTCGATGGAACACCGCTTTACCGACCCGAGTTGTCGAGCGAGGTGCTCGCGGAGCGGGCGGCCAACCTGAAGCAGGCGACCGCGGCGCGACGCGCGGATCCGGGCGATGCGACGAACTGGATCTGGGAGGGGCGCCGGAAGGCCTACCTCGGTGACTACCGCGGAGCGATCGAGATCTACACCGAGGCGATCGAGCGTTTCCCGGATGAGCCACGTCTGTATCGACATCGAGGTCACCGTTGGATCACGCTGCGCGATTTCGATCGAGCGATCGAAGACCTGTCCCACGCGGTGACGTTGATCGAGGGAGCCGAAGACGTCGTCGAGCCCGACGGCTTGCCGAATGCCCGTGGCGTTCCGACGAGCACGCTTCACACCAACGTTCATTACCACCTCGGTCTCGCGGAGTTCCTGGTCGGTGACTACGAGGCTGCGGTCGTGGAGTACAAGCAGTGCCTCGAGGCGTCGAAGAACCCGGATATGGTCTGCGCGACGACGCAGTGGCTCTACGTCACGCTTCGGCGGCTCGGTCGTCACCACGAGGCGATGGAGCTGCTCGCGCCGATCACTCAGGACATGGACATCATCGAGAACCATGCCTACCACCGCCTGCTCCTTGCGGCGAGGGGGCTTCTCTCGGTGGACGATCTGCTCGCTGAGGTCCATCAGTCGGTCGCATCTGGCGAAGGTGTGCAGAACGCGACGCTCGCCTTCGGCGTCGCCAACCTGCTCTCATTTGCGGGTCGTGAAGACGAGTCAACCGAGGTCTACGAGAGCATCGTCGCGGGAGACGCCTGGGGCGCGTTCGGGCACATCGCCGCCGAGGTCGAGCTGCCGCATTGAGCGGATCATTGCCGCTCGGCTCGCGGGAGTACCATCGATCCGCTGACGGGCGGGAACGTTTCGTTGACGATTCCTGCTTCGCCCCAGTCGTTGCGGAGTGGGCCGAGCACGTCTGAGTGGAGTTCTTCGACGACCGGCTCTCTCGCTTCGAGCCACTTTGTTCCTGAGGTTGATTGCAGGAATTCGCGAAGTCGGACGGAAGGAACGACGTCGAGTTGCATCGCGCCGATCAGAATCGCGAGGCCGATCGGGCTCGGGGAGAAGCGGTTCTCAGCGTCGGGATCCGTGACCATCTCTCGGATTCGATCCATCTTACGCTTGGCGAAGATGCTGACCGAGCCTGGATCCGAGAGGACTTCCAGCGAGCGCTTGCCGCCGAGGCCAATGGCAACGCCTCGCGTCGAAACCAAGATCGAGTCCGTGATCGCAACGCACACGCTTCGTCCGGCATCTGAGCGCAGAAACTCGACGGTGTCCCGCAACTCCGTCGTCGACCAATCCACGGTCATCTTTCCGGCGCGATCCCGTGCGGCACGATCGAAAGCGGCGCGTCCTTCCTCGACGGCCTTGAGAAACTTCGAGTAGTCATCGGCGGGAGCGGTCATGCCACCGCTGCCAAACACGGCGGCGATGACGGGGGTCGAACCGAAGGCCGGGTCGAGACTCGACAACGCACGGACGAGCTCGTCATGCGTCTCGGCCGGCTCGACACGCGACGTGCTGCATCCCGACAGGACTGCGAGGGTCAGAGTGGCCGCGAGACTGTTTCTCATCGTTGCCTTCTTCATGGCTACTACTGGTGAGTGGCCCTAACTCGAGTGTCACCACTCGACGTCCGACTCGTCGACGCCGAACGCGGCACGGCGACTGAGCGCGAGGCGGCCACGCTCGTCGATGCCGATCACCCGAACGATCATCTCGTCGCCGGGTTCGAACTCCTTGTCGGGCTTCTGGCCACGTTCATAGAGTTCGCCGCGACCGACGAGCCCTTCGCAGACTTCGTTGAGTTTCACGAAGCAGCCGAAGTCACGGACGTTCGCGACCGTGCCCTTGTAGTAGCCGCCACGGCGGGGGATGCCCGCGGCCTGGCCGACGGCTCGTAGGCCTTTGCGAGCAGAGTCACCATCGGTCGCGTAGATGCGCACGACACCTTCGTCGTTCACCTGGACCTTCGCGCCGGTCGACTGGGTGATGCCCTTGATCGTCTGGCCTCGGGGGCCGATCAGCGCGCCGACCGAGCTCGGGAGGATGACCGTGCGCAGCACCTGCGGCGCGCGCGTGTTCACGCTCGGGCGCGGTTCGCTGATCGTCTTCGCCATCTCCTGCAGGATGTGCAGGCGGGCGGTCTTGGCCTGATCGAGCGCACCGGCGAGCGTCTCCTTGGTCAGGCCGCCGATCTTGTTGTCGAGCTGGATCGCGGTGACGCCTTCCTCGGAGCCGACGACTTTGAAGTCCATGTCTCCGAGGTGGTCCTCGTCGCCGAGGATGTCCGTCAACGTGACGGTGCGCTCCCCATCGCTGATCAGCCCCATGGCGATTCCGGCGACCGGGCGCTTGAGGGGGACGCCGGCAGACATCAGCGCGAGGCAGCCACCACAGGCGGTCGCCATCGACGACGAGCCGTTGGACTCACTGATCTCACTCTCGAGACGGATCGTGTAGGGGAACTCGTCGGGCGGAGGCATGACGGGGACGAGGCCACGCCGAGCGAGGAAGCCGTGGCCGATCTCGCGGCGACCGGGTCCTCGAAGCGGTCGAGTCTCGCCGACCGAGTAGGGCGGGAAGTTGTAGTGGAGCAGGAAGTGCTCGTCCTGCAGGCCACCGATTCCGTCGACGCGCTGCGCTTCCTCCGCGGTGCCGAGGGTGCAAGAGACCAGTGCCTGGGTCTCACCGCGCGTGAAGATCGAGGAACCGTGCGTGCGAGGGAGCCAGTCGATCTCGGTCCAGATCGGCCGGACCGTTGTCGCGTCACGGCCATCGAGTCGGTCGCCGCCTCTGAGCACGCGCTCGCGCACGATCTGTGACCGCGCCTTGTCGAACGACTCCATCGTCGCCTCGGCCGTGTCGTCTCCGCCGAGGCTGTCGGCGAGCTCGGTCTTCACGGCGGCGATCGCGTCGTTGCGGTCCGCTTTCTTGTGGACGGAGAGCGCTTGCTCGAGCTTCAAACGGATGTCCGCGGGTAGCTCGGGAAGTGCGGGGGCCTCCTCGACGACTTCCTTCTCCTGAGCGAGGCCCTTCGCCAGTGCCTGCTCGCGCATCGCACCGATCGCCTTGGCGATCTTCTGGATCCACTCCTGCGCCTGTTCGAGGGCTTCGACGCAAGTCGACTCCGCGACTTCGTTCGCGCCGCCTTCGACCATGACGAGGCCGCTCGGTCCGCCACTGACGAGGAAGTCGAGGTCGCTTTCGTTGCGTTGCGGCAGAGTGCCGAACGGCGAGAAGCTCCCTTTGTGCTGCACGATGCGGAGTCCGGCCGCTGGGCCTTCCGCCGGAGCTTCGGAGAGGTGGATCGCTGCACAGGCGGCGACGATTCCGAGCGTCGCGAGGTCGGCATTCGGATCGGCCGAGAACACCTGCACCTGGACCTGCAGTTCGCGGGTGTAGCCCTTCGGGAACAGCGAGCGCAGGGTGCGGTCGATCAGCCGGCACTGCAGCACCTCGTGGTCGCTGATTCGGCCTTCGCGCCGCTGGAAGCTCCCCGGGATGCGGCCGGCCGCGGCGAACTTCTCCCGATACTCGACGGTCAGCGGGAAGAAGTCGTTCGGCTTCTTCGGGCCCAGCGTCGCCGTCGCGAGTAGCAGGTTGTCTCCCATCCGGGCGACGACCGCAGCCGAGGCCTGGCGGGCGATGCGGCCGGTCTCGAGGGTGACGTCGGTGCCGAGGAGCTGGAAGCTCTGCTTGATCGGGTCAGGTGCCATTCGACGCCCAGGGTAGGGGAGTCGTTCGGCTGATTCGATCGCTCAGCGGCTCGCGCGGTTCAGGCTCCAGTCGTAGCCGACGAAGCGGATGCTCTCCGGTTCGAGCGAGCGGAGCCGTTGCGCCGAGGCTGAGTCCAGGTGCCGCGCTGCGTACTCCAGCAGGGTGCGTGGGGCCGTCGGATCGTTGCGGTCGAGCCAGGTGAGGAAATCCTCGCGGTACCAATCGAGGATCTGGGACATCCACACCGAGCCATCGTCGTCGACCCGCAGATTGCGCTCCTCGCCGAACCACTCGATCGTCGCGCGGTCCAACTGAGACGAGAGCGACGCGCCGTCGAAGGGCTCTGGCAGCAGCCGCGGGCAGCCGGTCGAGGCGCAATTGAGAGCGAAGTGGATTCGAGGGTCGTCGAACTCTGAGCGGATGATCTCGTTCTCGACCGTCAGCAGGTCCATCGGTTCGCCACCGAACACCGGTTCCTGCCAGTAGAAGAACCCGGCGCCGTCCTCGAAGAGGAAGCCCGGGAACAGCAAGGGCGATCCGACATCGTGGACGCTGTCGATCGGGTAGTAGTCGATGACGAGTCGGAGAACGGTCAGGTTGTAGGCGTTCAACCAGTACGCGAGTTGGTCTTCGGCCGTCGGGAACAGATCGGGGTGTGACCGAGGAGAGCGCGCAGCGACCCGTGCATACGCTTCCTCGAGTTCTTCGGGGTCGGCCACCAGCGATTCGTAGTCGACGAGGCCTTGTTCGCCCTCGCCGGTTGCCACGACACGGCGCAACACGTTCGCATACGGCCGGAAGAAGTCCTTTCGGACGACGTCGAGGTCGTCAGCGGGGGCCAGGTCATACCGGCTGAACGCGACCGTGTCGTAATCCAAGGTCGTCGCGCAGGCGGCGAGGGGCAGGAGAGACGCGAGTGCGAGCGCGGAGACCGAGACAGATCGGGGCTTGGTGCGAGCCGACATGCAACTGTCCTAACGGGTCCGAAGGGCGTCGGAAAGGACGTCGACGGTTCCGCTCGGCGAAGAATCTGCGACGATCGCCGCATGCCGGACACCGCGTCCAAGAACACCGGAATCCTCGCGCGCTTGCGCGCCCGTCGTGAACGCGCACGGGAGCGCCGCCGCTTGCTGCGCGCACGCTGGGATTCGCTCCCGGAGTCCCAGAAGTTCCTCACGCAGTGGGCCGGCCGCGGAGCGATCTCCTGTGGCGCCACGCACGGCGTGATGGAGAAGTGCAACTACACCTGCACGAGTTGCTACCTGACCAGCCTCGCGAACTGGGCGAAGCCACTGCCGTACGAGAAGGTCCTCGACCAGCTGAAGACGCTTCGGAAAGAACTCGGCCACGGCGGCAAGGTGCAAATTACCTCGGGTGAGGTGACGCTGCTGTCGATCGAGGAGCTTGGCAAGATCGTGCGTGCGGGCCGTGACCTCGGACTCGACTTGATGGTCATGTCGAACGGACAGCGGTTGTTCGACAAGCCGGATTACCTCCCCAGGCTCGTCGGGGAGTTCGGCCTCGAAAAGATCTGCTGCCATGTCGACGTGACCCAGCCTGAGCGGGTCAAGGGTGGGGAGACCGAGGCCGACCTGCACGTCTATCGCGATGAATTCGCCGAGCTCGTTCGCTCGACGCGCAAGCAGACGGGCAAGGCGCTCCACGCGGCGCACACGGTCACCGTCACCGAGGAAAACCTCGATGGGATGACCGACGTGATGGATTGGATGCTGCGTAACTGTGACGCAGTGCGCATGGTCAGTTTTCAGCCGCTTGCCGAGGTCGGACGGACCCAGGATCAGAAGGGGGCGGAGGCGTCGTTCGACGCCGTGTGGGAACGGGTTCAGCGAGCCTGTGGCGCGCCTGTCAACCGCGACGCCGTGCACTTCGGGCACGAGGAGTGCAACGCGACAGTTCCGCTGCTGGTCCTCGATGTCGGGCGCGAGCGTCCGGTCGTGGTCGACGTGATCCGCAAGCACTCGACCTGGGACCGCAAGATCTTCGCGCGTGCGCTCGCGACCGAAGTCGAGGCGGGGGGCAACGTCCTCTCCACGGTCGGCAACGGCTTGCTGGCGATGGTCTCGCAGCCCTGGACCTTCCTGACCGGGAGCGCGTGGCTTTTCGTACGGGGCACGATGCTCCTCCCGCTCCTGCTGTCGACGCTGATGCGCGGCAAGCTGCCCCGCATCCGTCCGTTGATGGTCGTCGTGCACCGCTTCATGGGAGCGGAGGAGCTCGAAACCGATCGCGGCAAGGAGCGACTCGAAGCTTGCGTGTTCAAGTTGCCGCTCGAGGATGGCTCGTTGGTCTCGATGTGTGAGATGAACGCGACCGAGATGCGCGCGGGGCTGACGAGAGCGCAGGTGCCCGAGCGTCTTCTCGAGCGAGCGGACGAGCATTCCAAGGCGCCGGTCTGATTCCTCGGCTCAGCTCGATCGTTCGGCGTCGGGTGCGCGTTCGCGGGTCGGGTCCTGGTTGTAGGCGGCGGATCCGCCCGCTGGGATCGACAGCGACTTCCACTCCGTTCCGCGCCACATCCTGGCGAGCTGGACCACCTGACCCGTGTGGTAGGCGACGTGCGCGAGACTGCGCTGTAAGGCTTCGGCGACTCGGAGCTCGACTCCGCGGATCGTGATCGTTTGGCCGAGCGCTGACGCTCGTTCGACCTCGTCGAGTGCGTGGTGCAGGGCTTGCCAAGACTCAGCGAGCTCGGCGTTGAGTCGGGCGACGAGCGCTTCGGGCGAGGCAGAGGACGTCGGGGCTTCGAATTCCGCGTCCCGGTTGCGGCTTGGTTTTTCGCCGTCGGTCGTCAGGAACTCGTCGAACCGTGATCGGAGGTTCCCGGCGAGGTGCTGGAACAAGATGGCGATCGAGTTCTGCTCAGTTCCGGGTCGCTCGACCCATTGCCTCGGGGTGAGCTGTTGCGTGCTGCCGAGTAGCAGCACACGGTAGCGTTCGAACTCCCTGCGGACCGCGTCGACGACGAGGTGCGAGAGATCGAATTCGCTCGGCGCGCTCACTGGAAGCAGGCGGGCGGACGACGGAGTCGACCCAGGTGCTCGCTCAGTTCACGGAACAGGCGCTTGCGAGCCCGCATGATGCGGATCGCAACCGTGCCGGTCGGCAGGTCGAGAAGGTCGGCGGCTTCCTGGTAGGGGCGGCCTTCGCGGACACAGAGCTGGAAGACCGTGCGGTAGTGCTCCGGGAGAGCGTTCACGGCGCGATCGAGTGCATCCATGAACTCCTGTTCCTCGAGATCGCGGTTCACGCGATCCTCGGCAATCGACTCGAGGAGGCTCGGCTCGTCGTCGTCGCCCGCGCTGCCCAGGCTGGAGACCGGCAGTGGGTTGCGGCGTCGGCTGCGCAGAGCCGAGAGGGCCTGGTTGCGCGCGACCTCGAACAGCCAGGCGCGGAAGTTCGTGCCGTTCTGGTAGAGGTGGCTCTTCAGGTAGACCTTCTCGAACACCTCAGCGGCCACGTCCTGCGCCAGGTGCAGGTCGCGAACCAGACCGCGGACGAAGTGCAGGACTCGACGTCCGTAGCGCTCCTGGATCTGGGTCAGCGTCTCGTTGGCGTCGCCGGCCTCGACTCGAGCCATCAGCTCGTCGTCGGTGAGCTCGGCGGGGTTCGAGGCAGGCTCGATCGGCGAGGGCGTTTGCGTGGACTCCGACATCACCGGGCCGGAGAGCAACGCCCGTGCCGGAGCCGTCGCGAAATTCCTCGCCCGTCGTTAACCGCTGTCAGGCATTGGCTTAAGGTGGCGCCGGGGCGCGGAGGCAGGCCCAGGTGCCACTTTTCTTCGGCACCTGCCGCCTGCGATTCGAGGCGTTGAAACCGTCGAACTCCGCCGAGATCTGCCGGCGATCTGAGGGTGCGGCGAGCCCGCGCGATCAGATCGGGAAGAGGGCGGGGCCACCCTGCAGAGCGGCGTCGAGCAGAGCGAGGTTCTGCTCACGGTTCGGGTCCGCTTCGCCGTGCACCAGGTGGGCGAAACGGAGGCGACGCATCGCGAGGTAGATCAAGGCGGAGCGGATGCCCCATTCGGCCTTGATCCGGTCGGATCCATGGCGCTGATCGAGGTAGCGGGAAACCAGATCGCGCTTCCAGGCCTCGTTGCGCTCTGAGTGCGCCCACAGGAACGCGAAGTCGTGGTCCTCGTTGCCGATCCCGATGCGCTCGAAGTCGATCAGGAACGGTCGACCCTCGGCGTCGACCAGGACGTTCTGCTCGGTGAAGTCGCCATGGACGACCGTGACGGGCCGGGATTCCAGCCAGCGTTGGGCCTCCAGCAGAACACGCATCTGCGACTGCCAACGGTCGGCTCCGATCACGTCGTGCATCGGGTCGACCATCAAACGGATGCGGTCGCGGTAGCTGACGACATCCCAGTGGTTGAGCGGGAAGTGCCGTCGGCCGAGGAGCTGGTCGAGCGGGATCTCGCGCAGTTCGCGGAGCACGTTCAGGAACTCATCCATGCCCAGCCACTCCTCGGCGGGGCCAACGGCGCCTCCGATCCACTCGAGGAGGAGCCAGCGGGGTGGATCCTGTGAGTCGATCAGGATCGTCTTCGGTGCGTGGATCCGATGGCGGTTGGGGTCCACCGTGTCCAGGTAGCGGTAGAAGCCCGCCTCCCGGCGTGGGTAGTCCTCCAGGCGGACTTCTGGCGGGTAGAAGCGGCTATCCGCCGGCTCAACGGCGTACTTGAGCAGGAAGGTCCGCCCGTCCGGCCCCATGCAGGGCATCAGGATCGACGAGTTGTGACCCGAGCACGAGCGCAGGCGGACGTGCTCGTTCTCCTCGAGACCGAGTTCCTGCAGCACCTTACGTGCGTCGGCACGGTGTTGGTCGATTAGAGCCTGGTCGGTCGTCAATCGGGGTCCTCCGGCGCAGCTCCAGCATGGAGCAGCGACGCGTCGCGATTCGACCATGACCAATGCGAGAGATCAGGTCGAGGGTTCGACAGCCAAGTTTTTCGATGGGTCGGGGCCGTCGGCTTCACAAGCGTTCTGTCCGACGCAGGATTTCCGCGGTCTGACCGAGGTGTTGGTGCGAGACGATCAGTTCGAACTCGGCCTCCTCACGGACAACGAAGGAGAACCGACGGTCCTCCGAGACGTAGATCGGGTTCTCCGAGCTGATCTCGACAGTCTCCACACCGCTTGCGTGACGGAGTTCGAACCGGAAGGTCCGCCCGTCGAGGCCCGGGACTCGGTGCCCAGCCCGGTTCTCGACTCGGAGTTCCACGTTGCCCTCGGGATCACGGTCGAGCGTGATGTCGAACGCCGTCGCAGCGAACTCCGCGTTCGATGGGCCGAGGAGGGTGTGCCGACGCCCGTCGCGCTCTGGGCCGCCGTCTCCGACGACTCGTCGAACTTCGGGCATGTGACAGGTCACACAGGAAGTGCCGCCGCGCGAGAGACCTGATTCCCGGAAGTCCCGTCCGAGCGCGTGGACCGGTCCGATGGACAGGTCGTGGCAGGAGTTGCAGAGGAGGTCCGATCGTTCCTCGCGGAATGCCGGATGGCGGCGGCTCTCGTGGTCGTCGTGTTCGGCCCCGAACGGCCCCGCGATGACGTCCCCGCGGTCGAGATGGCAGCTCTGGCAGGAGACGCCGTGTGAGCGACCTTCCCTCCGAGGAGTAGGCAGGCGTCCGAGGCGCGGGAGCACCGGTTCGGGCGCGTGGCAGCCAACGCAGCGCTCGGGATCCTCGAGATCTTCGATCGCCTCTTGGTAGACCTCGTCGCGGAACGCTTTCGCGTGGAGGCTGTCACTCCACTCGGTGTAGATCGCGCCGTGGCAGCTGCGGCACTCGCTCGGATCCGAGTCCGAGGCATGCTCGGGGGTTCTCCCGCAGGAGGAACCCGACAGCGCCGTCGGCGCATGCGACACGTTGTCCAGAGATGGGACGAGGGCGTCGAGGGACGAGAACCCAAGCAATCCAAGCAGGCTCCAGACGGCGAGAGCGGGTCCTCGTGGCGACATCGACATCGACTCTGCAGTCCTCAGCGCCGATCGGCAAGGACCCGACCTCGTTCGACGGGCCAAGCAGCTCAAGAAGCGGGTTCCCGAACGACGAACAGGACGGCAGAAGATCGTGTCAGACCTCTCCGATTCGCTGGACCCCCTGAAGACGGCCGAAGTTGCCGAGCAAGTCGCCGAGGTGCTTGGGCTCCTCGCCGATTCCGACTCGGACGATGGGGCCAAAGACTTCGAGATCCTGCTCGAGCGGGTGGGCGCTCTCGTGCAACGCAAGGTTGCGATGCGCGGGTCGAAGAACGACACCAAGGACCTCGCGAGTGAGATCGTGTTCTCGCGATTGCGACGGGCCTTTCGGACCTTCCTCCGCTCAGGAATGGGGGAGAACGAGGTCCGCGTCGCCGAGTGGGCGCTCAGCGCGATCGTCGGCGGTGCGGGTCTGCTCGAGTTCGCCGCTGCGATCGACTCAGCGATCTTGAAGCACTCGGGACCGACCGACTTCAGCTTCGCGGGACGCGCCGACTTCATCCGCATCGAGGAGCTGATGCAGATGCTGGCCTCGGGCAAGCACAGTGGCTGCCTGAGCCTGGAGAAGCGGGACAACCGACTCGATATCTACATCGATCGCGGTCGGATCGTCTTCCTCGACCCACATCGGATCACGCGACGGGTCTGGCCGGGCTCGTCGATGATGGACTACCGCGAGCTGCCGGACGACAAGCTGAAGATCGCCGAGGAGCGACTGACGCACGATGGCTCGCCGCTGCTGCTGACCCTCGCGGAACTCGGGGCGTTCGGCAAGACCGATGTCCGCGATGAGCTGCTGAAGCTCGGCACCGAGGTGCTGTTCGACTTCATCCGCTCGCAAGAGGAAGCGGCCTTCCGCTACGTGCAACACGAGGAGATGCCCTCGTTCTTGCACGACTACGACCTGAAGCTCGGGATCACGCCGGTGCTGCTCGAGGTCTCGAAGAATCTCGACGAGTGGCGCGGGATGACCACCGCGTTCCCGGACTGCGATGCCGCGATCGAGCCCTTGCCGGACATGCATTCGCGCCTCGGCGACGTCGCGCTCGGCGTCCTCGAGATCAAGCTCCTGACTCTGTTGGACGGCGAGCACTCGCCGCGTGATCTCGCCGAGCTGCTCGGATTGCCGCTCTTCGACGTCTACCGCTACCTCACTTCGTTTGCGAAGGCTGGGGCGGTCTTCGCTCCGGGAGGTGTCGACGAGGTCTTCTCAGTCGACATGAGTGTGGAGGAGTCGGTCCAGTCCGCGATGACGGCGCTGGACGAGAACGACGACGACCTCGCGGTCAACTCGGCGTTGGACAAGGTCCTCGGTGGGTTCGGTGAGGAAGAGTCGGAGTCCGAGGACGGTGGCCTGTTCAACAGTCGCCCAAACCTCGATCTACTGCAGCCGAGCGACGACTGAGGGTTAGTCCCCGGTCCGTTCGAAGGCGCTGACCCATAGGTCGCGCAACATCGGCGATTGGGCTCGCCGAGCGACCAGACGGAAGCCGCGCTGCCGCATCTCCTGGTCCAGTCGGCTGTTCGAGACCGCGAATCGTCGCGGGGCCTCGTTGCGAAGTCGGCGTCGGACCTCTCGCTGCAAGTTGTGCGTCGAGATCGGGTGGAAAGTGCTGAGTACGACGAACCGCCGCGCGACCCGGGTCAGCTCGTGCAGAACGGATCGACGCACCTCGTCACCGCAGTGGTGGAGAAAGCGAAAGCAGACCGCGCCGTCGACTGCGCGGTCCGCGAGCGGGATCTCGGTCGCGTCCGCGGCAAACCCCTGCTGCCCGGTGCGATCCGCCGCGGTGACGAGCATCGGGAACGCACCGTCGGCGCCGACGAATCGATGTCCCTTCTCGGTCAGGAACTCCCCGAGCCGACCGGCGCCACAGGGCAGATCGAGGACGAATTCCCCGGGCTGACCTGGCCATACCGCGTTCAGCAGTTCGATCTCGCGGCCATGTCGCTTCGGGTTGCGGGTCGCGTAGCGCTCCGGGCGGCCGGCGCTGTACTTCGCCCGTGTGTCGAGCGGGGGAAAGTGCGCGAGTAGACGACGACGAGCCTCGGCGTCGACCCCGCTCTCCAGGAGCAGGAGCATCGCGAATCGCAGTTGAATCGCGACGGGCAGGTCGAGGTCTCGCACCGAGCGGCGGAATCGCCGGAGCGACCGTCTGAGCGTTCGTTCAGACACGGAGCCGGGCTTGCCGATCGTCGCGTTGTGGAGGTCGAGTACGGCAAATCGGGGTTCCCCATCGGCCAGGTCGACGAACAGGTGGTCGGCTGACAGGTCGGGCAGCGCGAAGCCCGATCGGAACATCGATCCAGAGGCGCGGGCAGCCCGATCGGCGAGTGCGCGGTCAGGGATGCCGTCGACACACAGCTCGCGCAGGCTCCTGCCCCCGAGCTCGGCGCAGACGTAGAGAGTCTCGCCACGGCGTCGAGCGACGACGACCGGCCTTGGCGCGTTCGTGCCCTGCGCTCGGAGAGCCTCGGAGACCCGGGCCTCCCTCGTGCCGTCGAAGCGAGCGCGTGGCTCGGTCGTCAGGTTGCGCCATTGGTTCTTCCGCTGGGTGGCGCGGAATCGCTTCACGAACCAGGTGCGCCCCGAGTCGGTGACGCGGTGCACCGAGCGGAGCCGATTCGCTGGAAGCACGGGTTCCGAGTCGCAGGCTTCGAGAATCCGCTCGAAGTCCGAGAAGCGTTCCCGCTCCTCGGTGTCCGCTTCGAAGAACTCGATCTCGTCCCGCATCGGTTCAGTCTGCGACGTCGCTCACGCGGCCTTCCTTGCGCCAGCGCTTGACGCGGCCGAGCAGCTCGAACCACCCGACTCCGTCGCTCAGTCCCTGTTTCCGGTTGTGCTTACCGATCTCGAGGATCGCGTGCCATGGCTCGCGCAGGAGTCGCCATGCCTTGAAGATCGAGTAGCGCGGATCGTACATGTTCGTCGACTCGCTGCTGATCCCGTTGGCTTCGAGGATCTTGCCGCCTCGGCCTTGCTTGAACTCCTCGGGGTCGGTGAAACGCACGTCGAGTCGGCCGAAGCAATACCCCTCGACGGGCACGCAGGACCGGTCGAGCCAGGCTTCGATCGCGTCGGTCCGCCAGTGTTCGCCTTCGACGAACTGGCAGCCCTGGGCGTGGTTGCCGGCGGTCCCGAGTTCGACCGTCTCTCCGGTTTCTGGGACTTCGTTCAGCCGATCCTCGAACCGCTCGAAGAACACTTCGTGCTGCAGGAACAGTCTCCGGTCGCGAAGAATCAGTTCTTCCAGCGTGTGCTTGCCATCGCCCTCAACCTTCGGGAACAGCTTCTCGCAGATGCTGAACAGCCGTCCCTTCTCTTGGCCGGGCAGCTGCCACCAGAACAAGCCGAGCTCATAGGGCCCGGGGTGGAACTTCTGCACGATCATCGGAACCGACAGGTCTCGGAGTCGAGTCGTCAGGTCTTCTGGTGACTCCACCTTCTTGACGCCGGTTCCACGCTGTCCCTGGTCGGGTTTGATGATCAGAGGCCAGCCGAGTTGCCGGTCCTCGATCTCCTTGAGGATCCATTCCTCGTCGTATCTTCCGTCCGCGTTGGGCTCGATGAAGAAGCTCTCGAGCACGGCTTCCTTCGGAAACCGGTCGAGGACCTTCTGCTTGGACTCACCGATGAAGCCGCCGTCGGGCCATACCGGATTCACCGAACTCGCGTTGCGGATGCCGCCCTTGGTGAATCGGATCCGAGCGAAGAACGGAATCAGCGGGTAGTAGAGCGCCTTCGACGGCCAGTACTCCCAGCGGCACAGGCGACCGAACTTGGCGCGGAGGTGCAGGCGGCCGCGTCGTGTCGACAGCTGTGTGATCAGCCAGATCACGACCCGGATCGACAGCGCGATCGTGACGATCGCGGTCAACCCGGCCAGCAATTGACCGAGGAGGTTCGTGCCGAAGATGCCGGTCAGGAAATCGAACAGGCCGTCGCCCCAGATTGCGGTCCCGATCACGAGGGCTGGTGTCCAGACGACGCCGGCCATCAGCGTCCAGAGACCGAAGCGCAGAGGCTTCTTCCCAGTCCAGCCCGCTGCTAGGTAGACCGGCAAGCGCGTGCCCGGAAGGAAGCGGCACGCGACGATCGCCTGCCAGCCCTTTTGATCGAACCAAGAGCCGAGACGGGCCAGGCGTTCTTCTCCGACGCGACCGGCCACGAACTTGCGACCGAAGCGGGTTCGGGCGGCCAGGAACCCCAGGAAGTACAGGCCGAGGTCACCGAGGAAGATCCCCAGCACGGTGGCGAAGATCCCGACGAACGGGTCGACGAGTTGCTCGCGGATCGCGAAGCCGACCGCGATCGACGTCGGGTCCTCGAGAACGAACGTTGCGAGAATGATGATCCCGGACTGCAGCCACAGGCTCTGACCGCGGCCGAGTTCGAGGCCGCCGGGTAGCTCGGTGCTGCCGCTCGACGGTTCGAAGGGATCGATCGTGGATCGCTCGATCGTCGTGCCGTCGTCCACCGCCTCGACGAATCGCCGAGTGCGGTCGGCGAGCACCGCGGCCTTCTCGTCGTCGAAGACCATGAAGTGCGATGCGTCGAAGACCTCGAGCGAGCTGTGTTCGACGATCTGGTGGTGGGCGCGTGCGGTCGCGACCGGCACGAGCTGGTCGTCCACTCCGTGCAGGATCAGTAGGGGCGTCTCGAGATTCTCGAGCGTGCGTCGGAGTGGTCGCTGGTCGGTGTCGGTGAAATTGCGGAGCCAAGCACGGCGCCAGCCGCGGTCGGGGAGGGCACCGAAGTGGGGGATCAGCTCGACGAGGTTGACGACGAGCAGGTGGCCGACGGAGTACTTGAAGTGCTCGAAGTCGTAGTCGCCCGACCCTTCACCCTCCTGGATACCGATCGCGCCGTAGGCCGTGATCGAGGCGATCTCGTCTGGTGCGAACTCGGCCATGCGCAAGGCCGTGCCGCCGCCGAGCGAGTGAGCGAAGAGGTGTGCCCGAGTGATTCCGAGCGTGTGCATCACGCCGAGCGCGAGTCGCGCCTGCTCGGTCACTCCGTAGTCGTCGACGCGATCATCCGACGCCCCGTAGCCGGGCATCACCGGGGCGATCACTCGGCAGTCGTCGCCGAGGGCTGCGGCGAGCCTCCGGAAGTCTTCGCCGAAGGTCGGCGATCCGTGCAACGCGACGATCGTGTGTTCCGCGTCGGCCGGGCCATACTCGAACACTTCGAGGGCTGGTGGCTCTCCGGTCGAGCCGAGCGGCATGGTCGGCTTCAAGACCTGGACCATCCGCGCGCCATCTCGCGGATCCAGATCCGGAGTCTGTAGGACGACGAGCTGAGAGGCCACGACTGCGAGGACCCAGACCGCGAACAGGATCTGGGTCAGGCGTCGGCCGGCGATCATGAGGATGCCTCGAGCGATGACTGCGACGTCGCGGTCGGCCACTCGAGATGCTTGGAGATCGGAGCGGCTGGTCCACCGTCACGGTGAGCGACCACGATGCGGTCGTCGTGGACCTCGACACAAGTTGCGCTGACGGTCCGGGCGTCGGCGCGGGTCATCGAGACCGAGATCTCGCCGCGGCCCTCGAACGTACTCTGGTGGAACTGGTCTTGAACGGTGCGAGCCGAGCTCGCATCGGCAGCCGGGCCCTCGAGCCACGAGCCGAAGCGCTCGACGAACAGTCGACGCCGCGGTTCGAAGACGAGGTCGTCTCCAAGGCTGGATGAGGTGCGGAAGAATGCGCCGTCCAGCGATCGCAGGACCGGGACCGCGACCTGGTCGAGGCCGCCCTCGGCTTCCAGGATGCGGCGGCCGTCGGTCACGACCAGGCGGAAACCTCGGGTGATCCCTTCCGACGCCGATCGGATGCGGTTCGCGATCGACTCGAGTGAGTCCGAAGCGACGAGTGCGGGGATCAGTCGGCCGCGGCTCTTGGCGTTCGGGTCGGGGCCGAGCCAGGTCTTGCCGTCTCCGTTGGGAGTGCGGTTCAAGAGCGAGAACACGAGGCCCGATTCGTTGACGGCGATCCAGGTGCCACCACCGGCCGGGTCGAGCGGCCAGATTGCCGTGCGACCGGCGACGCGACGGAGCCGCGGAGCCTCACCGGGGCGACGGTTCCGTCGCTCGTCCCGGTTGAAGACGACGCGGAAACGCAGGGTGCGGTCGGGACCCCCGGCGACCGGGACGATCGTCAGCGTACACATGGTCGAGGGGAAGCTTCAGCGCTGGCGGTCCGCGGCGACGGTGGCGGGAGCGCGACCGAAGTCACGCTCGACACCGATCCCGAGGCTGCGGGCCTGCGCAGCGACGATCGCGAGGTGGTGGACCGTGTGATGGAACACGTAGAGCAGTTCGCGGTTGCCCGTGGTCTGGAACCGGCGTTCCGGGGCTGCAGGGTCGACGATCGCCAGGATCTGCAACGGAGACTCAAGAGTCGCGTTGTCGATCGTTCGCACCACGTTCGCTCGCGAGCGGACCGCTGTCAGGCCCGCGCTGCGGTCGGTTTCGGTGTCCGTGCCGCGGATACGGCGATCGTAGGCGACCGGGGTCTCCGCCGAGCGGCCGGACTCGGGATCACGCAGGGAGACGAGGAGAGCGTCCACGTGGTCCAGGCAGTGGCGCACGTGCTGGCCGATCGAGGAATCGAAGCCACTGATGCCGGTCGTCGCGTAGCCCGCATCATCGAGTCGGTCGATCAGGTCTGCGAGCTGATCGAGGGAGTTTGCGAGCGCGTGGCGCGGGTCGGCCGCATCCCGGGTCTGATTGGCACCGGAGTGCAGCGTCGTGGGCTTCTCGTCGGGCATCTGCGGTCCAGATCCTAGCAGCGGGTCGGGGTCTACGACAGAACGCAAAAGGGCGGGCGTGGGTCGGGCTGTTCCGGCGATCAGGAGCGAGGATCGTGCCGGCCGCCGGACCCGGCATCGATCGGCGCGCGGACCGGCGGGATTCCTCCGTTTGCCGAGCGCTGCGGGCCGACTACGCTCCGCTGGGAAGATGGTTGCCGCATATTCTCCAAAGTCGCTCGATCGCAGCCTGCTGGCTGCGCTTCCCAAGGCCGATCTTCACGTCCACCTCGACGGCAGCCTCCGTCTTGAGACGCTTCTGGAGCTCGCCAAGGAGCGTTCGGTCGAGCTTCCGAGCCGCAGCTCGGAGGGCATGCGTCGGCTGGTCTTCAAACGGGCCTACAAGAACCTGCCCGAGTATCTCCGCGGGTTTGAATTCACCGTTGCCTGCCTCCAGGACGCCGAGGCGCTCGAGCGGGCGGCCTACGAGCTGTGCCTCGACTGCCAGGCCGAGAACTGCCACTACCTCGAGGTCCGCTTCGCCCCTCAGCTGCACGCTCACCCGGGATTCCCACTTCGCGATGTGCTGAGGGCCGTGGCCAAGGGGCTCGAGCGGGGGCGAAAGCATGCCGACCGGGACCCCGAGGTAAAGAACGGGACGAAGCCGCCGTTCCGCTGTGGAATCATCGTCTGCGCGATGCGCTTCTTTCTGCCGGTGTTCTCGCAGCACTACCGGGCCTTCTTCGAGACGATGGCGCACGCGCGACCGGAGCAGATCTACGCTGCGGCCTCGCTCGAGCTCGCGCGTGCCGCGGTCCGGGCGCGGGAGGACGACGGGCTGCCGGTTGTCGGCTTCGATCTCGCGGGTCAGGAGCGTGGTTTCCCGGCTGCAGATCACGCGGAGGCCTACCAGCTGGTCCACGAGCACTTCCTCGGGAAGACAGTCCATGCCGGCGAGGACTACGGTCCCGAATCGATCTTCCAGGCGATCACGGTCTGCCACGCGGACCGGATCGGCCACGGCACCTGGCTGATGCGGAAGGGGCGGATCCAGGACAAGTCGATCGTCGACAGGGATCGTTACGTCGAAGAACTCGTCCGCTACGTCGCCGATCGGCGGATCACCCTCGAAGTCTGCCTGACGAGCAACCAGCAGACTTTGCCGGAGTTCCGAGACAAGTTGCACCTTCACCCGTTCCGGCTGATGCGCAAGGCGAAGGTGTCGACAGCGCTGTGCACCGACAACCGCCTCGTGTCCCGGACCACCTGCACCGACGAGATCGAAAAGGCCGTGAAGGTCTTCAAGCTGACGCCGAGCGAAGTGAAGAACACGCTGATCTACGGCTTCAAGCGCTCGTTCTTCCCCGGTTCGTACCGCGAGAAGCGGGAGTATGTGCGACAAGTCCTGGATCGGATCGAAACGTTGTTCGACGAGCGCGGCATGAACGTGCGCGCCGGCGCGGCGGATTGAGTCCACTGGTCTCAGCGGCACACGACAAAGAATGGGAATCGCGAGTCGAGCGGCAGTCCAGCGCTCCAGAGAGGCGAGTTTGACGCGAACGATGAAGCTCAGCTGTTGGAACGTGAACGGCCTTCGAGCCGTTGGACGGAAGGGCTTTGCGCAGTGGCTCGACCAGAGTGGGTCCGACTGTTGCCTCCTCCAGGAGACCAAAGCGCTTCCGAGTGATCTGTCCGCAGACCTGACGGAGGTGTCGGACTATCGCTTGCGACTCCATCCAGCCGCGCGGCGCGGCTACTCGGGTGTCGGCATCTACTACCGCCGAGAGCCCGACGAATGGATCGAGGGCCTCGGCGTGAAGGACTTCGACGACGAGGGGCGCGCGCTGTTCGCCCGCTACGACGACTTGTTGATCGGGTCGCTGTACTTCCCGAACAGCCAGGCCGAAGGCAAGCGGATCGACTACCGCCTCGGGTTCGGTCAGGCGCTGATCGAGTTCTGCGAGCAGAAGCGGTCGGAGGGGCTGCGCCCGGTGCTCGGCGGGGACTACAACGTCTCGCATCAGGAGATCGATCTCGCGCGTCCGAAGGAGAACGTGAAGAACCCCGGTTTCCTGCCGGCGGAGCGGGAGTGGATGACCGATTTCCTCGGCCGTGGCTATCTCGACACCTGGCGTCGCCAGCACCCCGACGAGATCGGCTATTCGTGGTGGTCCTACCGCGCCGGGGCAAGAGCACGGAACGTCGGCTGGCGTTTGGATTACTTCTGCGTCGACGAGGCTCTCGCGGACCGCGTCGTTTCGACTTCGATCGAGCCTGAGACCGAAGGATCTGACCACTGCCCGGTGTGGATCGAGCTCAGCGGCACGTGAGTTGCAGACGGAGTGGTTCTCGCGAATCCGCGCTGCTCGGGCAGAATGGCCTGCGGCCGGCGTCCAAACGCTCGTTCCACCCACGACCATGGCGACACGAACCCTCACCGTCCTTTTCCTGTCCGCCCTCGGATTCGGCTGCGTGAGCCACAACAGCGACCTGGAGTTCGCTGCGCAGAAGGAGCTGATTCTAGAGGAGTACCGCGAGCTGGAGGCTCAGAAGGCCAGCCTGTGGCGTGAGGGATTCAACCGCCGTCGTTACGAGTTCGAGGACATCGGCACGATCGAAGTTCTTCGCTGGCACCTGGCCGGCTCGCCGGGCCGCGAGTGGATCGAGGCGCAGATCCGCTACGTGAACACCACCGAGGTCCCGATGAGTGAGGCCTTCGTGCAACTCGACGTGCTCGACTCCGGGATGGACGTGCGCGGCTCCTCGGCCGTGCGCTGGATCAACCCGATGGGTTTCGCGTTCTTCCCGGGTCACAGCTACGTCGGCTACCTCAAGGTCCCGACCAACGGAGCCCACGAGGATCCTGAAGGCTGGAGCTGGGTCGTCGATGCGGACGCGATCATCGAAGAGGAGGCCGGTCCGCCGCCGGTCCTGATCAATCACGACCTCGAGGACGGACGCGCGCAGCGTGCCCAGCAGGCGACGCTCCGTCGGATGCCGATCCGTCGCGGTTCGGCCTCGACCCGCCGCTACAACGGCGCCCGTGGCTTCGCCCAGGGGCAGGTCTTCCCGACTAGCGGCCAGGACTTCCCGATCCGCTTTTCCGCTGGGCGGGATGGTGTCCACACCCCCGGCGTCACTCGCTGAGTGACGCCCTCTCCGGCCGAGTGTCCTCTCAGGGGGACGGCGAGGGATCAGGCCCGGTCGCGCGCCTCCGAGCTTCGCTTCGAGACCTCGAGACGGGGTGCGGGCTCTCGGGAGTCTCAGGCCTCGGCGAACCGACCCGTCGCCTCGACCAGGGCCTTCGCGATCAGCGGATCGACCGCTGAGTGACCGGCCTCGGTGATGATCTGTAGCTCGGACTCGGGCCAGGCGCGGTGCAGATCCCAGGAGGAGCGCGCCGGGCAGACCACGTCGTAGCGTCCCTGCACGATCACGCAGGGGATGTGGCGGATCTTGTCGACCCCGCGGAGGAGCTGGTCTTCGGTTTCAAAGAAGCCTCCGTTCACGAAGTAGTGGCACTCGATGCGGGCGAACGCGACCGCGAACTCGTCACCACTGGCGGAGTCGATGTGCTCGGGGCTCGGCACCAGGAGGCTCGTGCTGGCTTCCCAGATCGACCAGGCTTTCGCCGCGCGTCGTCGGGTCTCGGGGTCGTCACTGGTCAGCCGCCGGTAGTAGGCGCTCATCATGTCGCCGCGCTCGACTTCCGGGATCGGTTCGAGGTACTTCTCCCAGGCGTCGGGGAACAGGTGGCTCGCGCCCTCCTGGTAGAACCACATCAACTCGCTGCGACGCAGCATGAAGATGCCCCGCAGCACGAGTTCGGTGACGCGGTTGGGGTGGGATTGGGCGTAGCTGAGGGCGAGTGTGCTTCCCCACGAGCCGCCGAAGACCTGCCAGCGCTCGATGCCGAGGTGTTCACGGATCTTCTCGATGTCCGAGACGAGGTTCCAGGTCGTGTTCTCACGGAGCTCGGCGTGCGGAGTGCTGCGGTTGCAGCCGCGTTGGTCGAACAAGATTACGCGGTAGCGCTTCGGGTCGAAGAAGCGCCGATAGACCGCGCCGGCACCGCCGCCAGGGCCGCCGTGCAAGAACACGACTGGCTTCCCGTCCGGATTCCCGCAGGCTTCCCAATACACTTCGTGCAAGTCGGAGACCTTCAGGCGGCCGTGTTCGTACGGCTCGATCTCCGGATAGAGAAAGTCGGACAGAGCGCTCATCGATGTCATCGTCGCACCAAGGACACGATGGGCAAAGCGATCCGTCTGGAACGGCTCCGGTTGCCGATCCACTGAGTCCGCCGACGCGAGCTTCCCTCTGGCGGCTGGCGACGCCGCAGTTCTTCGCGCTGGCCGTCGAGCCGGTGACCGGTCTCGCGGACACCTGGTTCGTGTCCGACCTCGGCGAACTTCCCTTGGCCTCGCTCGGGGTGGGGGTCACGGTCATGACCGGCACGGTTTGGCTGTTCAACTTTCTCGGCGTCTGTGGGGCGACCGAGATCGCACGATCGTTCGGCGCCGGACAGGTCGAGAGACTGCGCGTCGTCACCGCGACGATGACGGCTCTTTCGGTTGCTTTCGGCCTGTTCCTCGCGGGCCTTCTGCTCGGACTGTCGAAGGAGATCCTGGAGCTGTTCGAACTCGACCGGGCGGCCGTGCCCTCCGGTTCGCGCTACCTCCAGATCCGCTCCGCGTCGGCTCCCTTCGTGATCTTCCTGCTCGCCGGCACCGGGGTGCTTCGAGGACTTCAGGACATGCGGACTCCGATGTGGATCGCGGTGCTGACGGCGTTGCTCAACATCGGGCTGGACGCGCTGCTGGTGCCGACGATGGGGCTCCGTGGCGCTGCGATCGGGACGACCGTGGCGCAAGCGATCGGTGCGATCGCTCTCGCGGTGTGCGTGTTCCGACGGGTCGGCCTCGCAGCGCCGAGTGCGAGGGAGGTTCCTCTTCTCCTGCGGGTTGGTCGGGACATGTTCCTGCGGACGGCGGCTCTCCACGTCTTCTTGTTCGCGACCGTCCGTCGCGTGAACGACATCGGCATCGCAGCCGCCGCCGCTCATCACGTCGTTCGCCAGGTCTGGCTCCTCACCGCAATGCTGCTCGATGCGTTCGCCGTGTCGACCCAGAGTCTCGTCGGCTACTTCGTCGGAGCTTCGAGGCGAGACCTGGCACGCAAGGCCGTCCGCATCGGGGTCGAGCAGAGCGTGCTCGGTGGCGTTGCACTGGGGCTTGGCATGTACCTCGTGACGGATCTGGTCGCCGCAGAAGCGTTCCAGGGGTCGTTCCGCGAACGGGCGATCGAGGCGTTCTCGGCGGCCTGGCTCGTGGCCTGCCTGTCGCAGCCGATCAACGCGCTGGCTTTCGCGTCGGACGGCGCGCTGTGGGCGGTCTCGCGCTACGCGTTCCTTCGAAACGTGATGCTGCTCGCGACCGGTGCAGGTGTTGCGGCCATCGTCTTCGCGGACAGCCTGACCATGGTCTGGATCGCGATCACCGGCTGGACCGTGATCCGGGCGGGCTTCGGAGTCTCGGCGCTTCGTTCGATCTGAGCGCGGACCTCAACGGTCGCGCTTCGTCACGACGCCATCGCCGTTTGTGTCGGCGCGTCGGAAAGCCCCGCGTGGCCCGCCGAACTCCTCGAACGTCACGCGTCCATCATCGTTCAGGTCGAACCGGTCGAGGAAGCCAGTCTTCTCGACCGAGCGGGCGTAGCGCTCGATCTCCTCTCGGGTGATGCTCGCGTCACGGTCCTGATCGATCCGCGGGAACAAGTACTTTCGTTCGAGGAACTCGGCGGTCTCGAGTCGTCCGTTCTTGTCTTTGTCCCAGGCGCTGAAGGGGGGGCGGAAGGCCTGTGGTCGCGCGCGGCCGAGGCGGCGCTGCTCGACGTCCTGGTTCGACTTGCGGGCCAGTCGCTCGAGTTCCGCTCGACTCAGCTCGCCGTCGAGATCCTGATCGGCCCACTCGAACGCGTGCGCGAAGTCGCTCTTGCGCACTTCGGGCTGGCTCAGACTGCCGTTCCCGTTCTGGTCGAACTGCTCCAGGAGTTCTCCGGCCGACCGGAGACGTCGTTGGAATCGAGGTTCGGCCGGGAGTGCGCGCGCCACAGCTCGCTGGGAGAGCACGCGATCGTTCTTGTCCAGTCGGCCGTTGTCGTCGAGGTCGAGATTGCGGAAGTCGCGGTCGGTCCCGAGCCACTCGTCCCGATCGATCCGGCCGTTGCGATCACGGTCGAACCTCGACAGGTTCTGCAAGCGCTCCATCCGTAGCCGGATCGGATCCTGGCGCAGTCGCGGGGCACGCTCGTTCGCTCGGCGTGCGCGCACGAGGTCGTTCGCCATCGCGGAGCGTTCCCACTCGCTCGGCTCGATCTTCCGGTTGCGGTTGCGATCGATCGCGACGAACTGTTCGTCGGAGCCAGGGAATTCCTCCGCCACGACCACGCCATTGCCATCCCGGTCCGACCGTGCGAACACGAGGCGGACATAGGCCGATTCGGCCGCCGAGCGTCGCTGCTCCTGAGCGCTGGCGAAGTCGGTCATGGCGACCGCGCAGAGGGCTATCAGGGAGGTCGTGAGCTTCATCGGTTGCGCTCCCGTTGGGGCTCGATCAGGAATCCGTACTGGTCGGTCTCGTCCTCGGGGAGCGGAATCTCCGCGCTGAGCACGCGCAGGAGTTCGTCCCGGTCGAGGAAACGACAGTTCTCGTGGCTGATGTCCATGATCGGGCGCTGCTGCTCGTCCTGCAGCCGATCGAAGGCGAACTCTTCGATCGCGAAGTCCCGCACGCCTTGGAGACCATCGATCACCGAGCGCACGGTCGGACCCGTGCTCGGAACCTTGCTGACGTCGATCAGGGAGCCGATGCCCCCGGCGCCGACGGCGAGGACTCCGTGCGTCAGAAACGGCTCGTTGTAGCTCCGGATCCTGACGAGCTCGCCAGTGCCGCCGTAGACGCGTGGTCGTTCACCTCGAGCGCGCCGTGGCCGGACCGGGTCGGTGATGTCGTAGACGTAGATCCGCTGCTGACGATTCTGGTTCGGACCGATCGAGGCGTAGACGTAGAGGTAGTCCCGCTCGCCGCTCTTCAGGCCGCCGCCCTCGGAGCCGATGTCGAACACCGTGTTCAGCGCGACTCCGCGGACGTCGCCGCGTGGCAGGTTGAAGGTCTCTCGCGCCGTGCGACCGTGGAGGACCACCGGGTGCTCGGGATCCGTGAAGTCGATCAGTCGGATTCCGTCGAGGCCGCCGGCAACGGCGGCGATGTGCCGTGACCGGCTGCGAACCAGGCCGTCCTCACGCCGGGACCGCCTCGTGCGCGAGTATTGGAACAGCACGTCGACATCCAAGGCCTCCTGGATCTCCTGATCGCCTTGACTGAGCGATGCCTCGGACAAGACCCGTGGCTCCTCCAAGTCGCGCACGTCGACGAACTTCACGCCGCCGGCACCATCGGCGACGACGAGCCATGGCCATGCGAGTGCCAGGTCCCGAGCATCTGCGGTCGGGATTCGACTCAGAGGTTTCGGCTTGTCGGATCGTGACAGATCGAACACGGAGACACCGGCTGGTCCCTCGGCGACGTAGAGCGTGCCGCCTTGGATCAGCATGCGACGCGGGTCGGTAAAGAATCGCTTGAGGGTCGAGCGGACGGATGGGAAGCCCGGGTTGCTCAGGTCGACGATGATCAGGCTGCCCTGCTCGGTCGCGACGTAGGCGGCCTTGGCTCGGGCGTGCACGGGGTCGGAATCGATCGCGAGGGCGATCGGATCCTCTTCGAATTCGAGTTCGGCGATCGTCTGCGTGCGTGCGGGAGTCCGACCGTCGATCGCAACGGTGTGGAAGCCGCCGCCGGTGACCGCGTAGCCGAACTCGCGGGTCAGTCGGAAGTTGACCGAACCGAGTCCGTAGGTTGTCGGCGCGCGGTGGCACTCGGCGCAGGACCGGGCCTCAGGCCTCGTCGTGTGCATCTGGTGGGGGACCAGAGTCACACCCGACAGTCCGGCGTCGGTCTCCGGTGTCGCCTGATGCAGGAAGAGCTCTCCGTCGCGGCCGCGAGCCGACCCGATCGTCGAGAATCCGACGAGATAGGGAGCGATCATCCCTTCGTGGTTCCAGCCGAGCCGGAGCTGGTTGAAGGTCGCGAAGACTTTTTCCTGCGTCGTGACGCGACCCTCGGTGCGCTCGCCGCTGATCAGGTCGAGTTGCGTGAACTGCTCGTTGCGGTCGAAGTGGAACCCGAAGAAGTCCACGTTCCAGCCGTTGTGGCAGGTGTAGCACTCCATCCGCGCGTGGTCGGAGGTCATCGCCTCCCGGGCGCGTGGGTTGTAGTCGGGGTGGGTCTTGTCGATGACGTGGACGACCTGCTTCACCCGGTGGCGTTTACCGGTGACCTTCGAGGTCAGGAAGAAGTCGTCGCCGTCTCGGCCCAGGTTCGTGACCCGGCGACCGTGTGAGGTCTGCAGATCGCTGACCTTCTCGAGTGTGCCGTGACAGCTCGAGCATTCGATCTCGACCGCGTGATCCATCTGCGGCCAGAGGTTGCCATCGCCCATCGTGTCGGCGGACGTGTGGCAGTCGATGCAGTGCATCCCGGCTTCGTGGTGGATGTCGGGAGGCGTGAGGTCTTCGTCCTCGATGTAGAACTGACCGTTCTTGAGCGCGTTGGTCGTGCCCTCGACGTCCGGTCCGGCCGGCATGCCGGGAACAAGCTGCGCAAGTCCTCGGAAGTGCAGGCCGATGCTGGCGTCGCCGTAGTGGCAACGAGCACAGGTCTCGGTCGGTGGCGCGGCGGTGAATCGGTGCTGCAGGGGGTGCCCGGGCTCGTCCCGAACGGCCGAGCGGTCACCGCTCCTCGAGCGCCCATCATCGGAGTAGGTCACGTGGCACGCCGCACAGCCCTCGCCTCGATAATCGCCGTCCAGGCCGAGGCGGCCGTCGACCGCGCGCCCGACCGACCAGAGGTGACAATTCATGCACGCCTTGCGCGGTAGGTCCGAGAAGTGCGTGGCGATCTCGTTGCGGTCGCCGCGACTCTGGAACGGCGGGACCTGGACGACGGATTCCAGAGCGCCCTCCGGGATGTCGCCATCCTCGTCACGGATCGGGAAGACGCCGAAGCGCGGAGTCTTGAAGTCGACCAGGCCGTGTTCGTAGTAGCCGTCACCGAGGTGCCCCGACGTCGTCGCGTGCAGGCTCTTCAGGACGTGATCGACGACTTCCTGGTGGCAGTCGCCGCAGACGACCGGAGCGACGCGCAGGTTCGACGGATTGACGAATCGCTGCCAGGCGAGGTCGTAGTCGATCGGCAGAACGCGTTCGTCGCCGGGCGGCTGTGACCGCGGCATGACGTGCGCGCCTTCCTTGGTCTTGGCCTGAGCGTCTCCGCCGTGACAGTCCGTGCAGCTGAGGCGGAAGCCTGGGTGAATGTCCTCGATGCCGGCATGGCACTCGACACAGCTGCTCGGGGCGAGCCCGTTGGTCGAGCTGGCGGCCGAACCGGCTAGGGCGGAGCCGTCGTCAGAGCTGTCGACGCTGACCGAGCCGAGGGCGACCGAGAGGAGGACCAGCAGCAAGGGCCAAAGCGTTTCCGCGCTTGGGCCGCGTCGATGCACGAACGATCGAAGCAATCCGAGACTCTCTTTGGGTTCAGCGGAGCAACGAGCGAAGGACACGTCCCTCGGTGCGCGGCGGCCTTTGACCGCTCAGCAGCTGGTAGACCGTCGGCGCGACGTCGATCGTCGAGATCGATTCGCTGATCACGCGGCCGGTCGGCATGTCGGGACCCTTTGCGATCAGGAAGACCTCGTGGAGCTCCTTCGACTGGTCGCCGTGATCGAGTCCGTTCCGCTCGTTCAGGTCCTTGTCGCGCCCGAACTCGGGTAGGACCAGCAGGGCGGTCTTGTCGCGCAGGGCGTCGTCCTGCTGGACCATCTCCCAGAGCTTGCCGATCTCCTCATCGTTGCGACGGATGATCTCGACGTAGCCGTTGAACGAGCCGTGTGCGGCGTCGTGGTTCTGCAGGGTGATGCCGAGCAGGCGAGGGCGGAAGTTCTTCAGGATGTTCGCGCCGACACGGATCGCCTTTGCGTCACCGGATCCTGGTCCGGTGATGCGCGCGGTGTTGCCTGTCAGTTGGTCGAGGACGAAGTTCGAGATGCCGCGGAGCTGGTCGGGGTCGAGACTCGTCCCGCCTTCAACCGGACGCATCGCGTCACCGAGTTCGCGTAGCACGGCGCGTTCCTGGTCCGAGTCGACCTTCGGCTTGCCGAACGACTCGAGCAGCCGCTTGAATTCGACGTTGAAGAGGCCGTCGCCGTCGAGCACGTTCGCCGCGAAGTCGGCGCCGTACTCAGGGTGATCGGAGTGCGCGAAGAGGCGGCCCTGCGCACCGCTCGAGGTCGACAACCAGATGTCGGCCGGGCCGAGGCTCATGTCCTTGCGGAGCAGTTCGAATAGCGTCGGGTTCAGTCCGCGCTCGTTGTCGCGAATGCCCATCGCCTCGTGGTGTCCGGTGAAGATCGACAGAGCCGCGCCGTAGTGGCCGAGGTTCTGGCAGGCGACCCGTGGGGCGATCACACCGGACCGCCCGATCGCGTTGAGGTTCGGAGCGTTATCCGCGGCCTCGAGAACCTCCTTCTTCCGAACACCGCCAGCGAAGGCGACGATGACGACGTGTTCGGTCTGCGGGCCGAATGGACTCGGTGCTCTACCCGCGACCTCTGGGTTCACACCCAGGAGAGCGCGGTAGGCCGCAGCCTGCGAGAAGCCCGGGAGGGCGAGTGGAGCACCGGCCGTCAGGCCGAGTCCGGTGAGAAACCGGCGGCGCGTGGACTCGTTCATGATCGCTAGCAGTCGAGGGAAGCTGCAGGTCGGCTCGGGCCGATCGCCTGAGCTTAGCAATTCCTGCGCCGAGCGTCGGTCTCGGGGGTCAGTAGGTCTGATACTCGGAAGAGGTGACGAGGGTTCGAACGACCAGATCGCGGTTCGCGCGTCCTTCCTTGATCGAACTGACGAAGGTCTGCCGTTCTTGGTCAGAAGGCTCTCGGCCGAGATATCGCTCGAAGCAGGTCGCGACGAACTCGGCTTCCTCGCCGGCACTTAGGTCTGGGAGGTCGGCCTCGTCCGAGTTCAGCAAGACGGTTGCGATCACTGAACGGAGCGGGGACGAGTCCGCCATCGACTGCATCGCGTTGCGGACGTTCCGGAGTTCTTGGTAGTCCGGCTGTCGGCTGCACAGGTCCGAGAAAATCGAGCGGACGAACTGGCGGTCGGTCTTCGGGCGGGCTTCTTCGACCGAAGATGCGTAGCTCTCCGAGGTCAGCCAGTCTCCGAGGACCGGGAAGAACTCGCTCCAGTCGGCGTGGACGCGGTCGATCAGTGCGGTGGCTGCCTCGTCTTCGGTCGGGTTCCCACGCCGGTCTTCACCGAGGAGTGGGGCTTCGAACAAGCGTCGGTGGTGCCGGTCGAGGGTCAGGGCTGTGAACTCTCGTCGGTCGAGCACGATTCGGACGAGGTCGGCTTGGGTGCGCGCCTCCTGATCGAGGAAGTCTCCAGCCTCGCCGTCGTAGATCTTCTTGCCGGCTTCGAGTGTCTTCGCGTGCTTGCGCGACTGGACCTCGAAGCCGAGGCATTGCTCCAGGAGGACCGTCACGAAGGTGTCGTTTCCGGGGTTCCGAAGCGAGAAACCGGACGAGAGCAGGATCTCGGCCGTCGCGTCCCGCACGGACCCTTGACCGCCCGCGAGGCGCTCAGTCAGGTCGCTGACGGCTTCATTCGCCGGGCGGAAGCGATCGAGCAGCAAGAAGTAGAACAGCTCGGCTTCGACCCACTGCTCGAACATCTCGCGCCGTCGCAGCAGGTGAGACACGACACGGTCGGTCGGCGCGGGGCGGAAGCTGCGCGTTTCCCTCGGCGTCGGGCCGCGGTAGAGCGTGTCGAGGAACAGGCGTCGGAACAGTCGCGGCTCGGTGTCGGGAAGCATCGGCAGGGTGGGGCCGATCGTAACCCGATGTCTCGCGGCGGGATCGAAACGCCGTTCCAACCTACGGATCACCTCGCTGTGTCCGGATGTGACGACGATGTGGGAGGCCGAAACCCCAAGCTGCGATGGAACGGGAATCGCGTTCCCAGCGGCTTTCCCCTAGGCGAAAGTCCCCGCGCTGGAATGTCGGAAATCGCCACAGTTGCGGTGGATCCGCGTCGATCGCAGAAGGGCATGAGACGGCTCTCCACTCTCGTTCTCGCGGCTCTCTTCGTTCTCGGTGCGGCGGACCCGATCCGGTCCCAGTCGTTCGAGCTCCTGCACAACGGGGGGTTCGAATCCGGCCTCTCCGACTGGGCGCAGAGCGACGGCGGCACCGGCTACGACGTCGACTTCTCCGCCGAGTCCGGTGCCTCAGACAGCGGCCTCTCTTTCGCGCGCGTCGCGGTGAACTCGGTGCCGGCAAGCCCGGGGGCGTGGAAGGTCCGTCTGCAGCAAGGCGGGCTGGCCGTGGACCAACACGAGCGGTACCTCGTCCGGATGGCGCTGCGGGCGGGAGACGGCAACTCGAAAGTCACCGTCTGCCTGCAGAAGAACTCGTCGCCCTACACGGTCTACGAAGCGCATGTTTTCCAGATCGATCAGGACTGGCGATCCGTCGAATACGAGTTCGTCTCACCGGTGACGACTTCGTCCGATCTGCGCATCGTCTACTGGCTGGGTGCGAACGTCGGGACGATCGATATTGACTCGGTCTCGGTGGCCTGGTTGCCGAATGCCGTCCATGCGATCGGTGGCGAGGATTGGAGCGACGTGGGGTTCTCGGGAGAGATCCCCCTGCGCCCGGTGTCGGTCGACGCGTCGACGCTGGGTCTGGTCGGTGATGGCGTGACGGACGACGGAGCTGTGATTCAGAGCGCGTTGGATCAGGCTGTCCCGGGTTCGTCGGTCTACCTGCCGGACGGGAACTACCTCGTCGGCCGCCGTCTGAACATTCCCGATCACGTGACCCTGTGCGGAGAATCGCCGACTGGCACGGTCCTACGATTCGACCTCAGCGATTCCAGCGAGATCCCGATCGTGATCAGTCGCTGGGACCGTGGCGACTACGTCGATGTTCTGGGCGACCACGGGCGCGGCTCGAGGACCCTGTCGGTCCAGGACGCGTCGAGTTTCCTCGTCGGCCAACACCTCGAGCTCGAGCAGGAGAACGATCCGGAGCGGATGTACACCTCTTCGGACTGGGATGTGCCCTGGGCGCAGAACTCGGTGGGGGAGATCGCTCGGGTCGTGTCGATCGACGGCAACCAACTACAGCTCGACCGGCCGCTCGAACACGACTACCACGCCTGGCGCCTGCCGAAGGTGCGGCGGTTCCGTGCGATCGAAGGCGCGGGCATCGAGAGCCTGAAGATCGTTCGTATCGATGCGGGGGTATCGACGACGATCCTAATCAAGCACGCAGTCGACTGCTTCGTCCGCAACATCGAGATGGACCACACGGTCGTTGCCCATATCTGGATCTCGATCTCAACGAATTGTGAGGTCCGGTCGAGCCATATCCACCACAGCCATGACTACGGCGGAGGAGGACGTGGCTACGGAGTCGTTTGTGGCCAGCACGCGACGCGGTGCCTGATCGAGGACAACGTGTTCGACACACTTCGCCACGCGATGATGGTGAAGGAAGGAGCTGCTTCGAACGCTTTCGTGGACAACTACTCTCGAAACCCGACCTGGACAGCGAGCGGTACACCCGCGGACATCTGCTTCCACGGCCACTTCCCGACGCACAATCTGTTCGAGGGCAACGTGGCGCAGAATGCGATCCACGCCGACTACTACGGTCCGAGCGGCCCGGGCAACGTTCTGTTTCGCAACCGGATCGAGTCCGAGGCTCCGTCGGTTCGCGATCACTCCGATCACCAGGTGTTGGTCGGCAATGAGTTCGAGTTCGGTCCGGTCCAACAGCAGCATGGTGTCTTCGACACCCGCCACCACACGAATGAGTCCCCGGCAGGCCTCGATGTCGCCTGGCCGGGTTTCCTCCCGGACTCGATGATCCGCTTCGACGCGCCGTCACACTTCGACGGGTTCGACTGGCCAGCGATCGGGCCCGACATCCTGGGGAGCGTTTTGCCCGCGCAGGCGCGTTTCGAGGACGGCTCGCAGATCGTGCCGATCCTTCCCCCGCTGGCGCCGCTCAACCTGCACGCGAGGGTCGAGACTGATCCGGTGGATCGATTCTCAACCCGTTTCGCCTCGACTCGGAGCGAGGATCCACACTGCCGATTGAGATGCCCGCCGACCGATCGCTCCGTACGGCGCCAGCTTCGAAAGCAGCGGCGTGCCGAGCGGCGGAAGCTGCGAGCGGCGGTGCGCCCGCGAACCTGGGAGCGCTACGAAGCGGCGCTGGAGCGCATGTCCGAGCTCGACGGAGCGATTGCCCAGATCGAGGCCCGCGAGCGACGCGAGCGTAGCCGCCGCCTACTCGAGAAGGTTCGTCGCGGTCGACTTCGGCGGCGATGATCTAGCCTCGGAGCGTCTTCAGGCGTTCGCTCGCGAGGCGGCCATACGGCGAGTCTGGAGCCAGGTCTCGAGCTCGTCGGAATGCGTCGGTCGCGAGGTCGAGTTCGTCACGCTGTTCGAGGAGCGTCGCGAACATGCAGCAGCTGAACGCCTGGCGTTGGGGGGTCCACAGCGCGTCCGAGTCTCCGAGATCGGCGACCAGTCCCTCGAGGTCTTCGAAGCACTGATCTCGACGCCCTGCGATCGAGGGGAGTGGGAAGGTCGCGACCGCGCGGAGGAAGCGGACCAGTCGGTCTTCCGGAGCGGAATCGATGGCGCGATCCAGTCGTTCGCCGCCCTCGTCGAGCGCTCCGATCTGGTTCCAGACGAAGTCGTCCCTCGCATCGACGAGGATCGCGGCGCCGTGGAGGGCTAGGGATCGCGGCGAACCCAGGCGTTCGTCCAAGGCTCTCGCCTGCTCGACCAGCGGATCGGTCTCGCGGTCCCGATCGGCCGCGATCTCGGCCAGGAGATCGAGAACCGTCAGGGTCGCTCGGGAATCCTCGTCCAACGCGGTCGAATCCGGGCTCGAGTCGGACTCGATTCGACGATTGTTCAAGTCATCGAGCAGCGCCTCGGGGGCTGAGCGACAAGACACTTGAACCAAGATGCAAGTCAGCACGACGGCGATCCTGGGCGCGAGCGGTGTCGCGGCCTCCCGCTGAGTGGCTCCTGGCATGCCGCAGGGTTCGATTTCCCCGTCCCGCCGGATGCCTCGCCGATGCGTCGACCCGGTTTTTTCCGAGGGTGCGGAATCCATGCCCTTCGGTCCGGCGAACCCCGGCACGCATGTCGGGCAAGGTCGTCATCGTCGGTGCAGGTCCGGGCGGACTCGCGAGTGCACTCCTCCTCGCGCAGTCGGGTCACGAAGTGACGGTGCTCGAGCGCCGCTCGGAGATCGGTGGTCGCACCTCGCAGCTCCGCGAGGGTGGGTTCACCTGGGATCTCGGACCGACGTTCTTTCTCTACCCGCGGGTTCTCGACGAGATCTTGCAGGAGAGTGGTCGGCGGCTCGCCGACGAGATCCAACTCGAGCGGCTCGATCCGCAGTACCGGATCTCGTTCGGAGCCGGAGGCCATCTCGACGCGACGGCTGATGTCGCACGGATGGAGCAGGAGATCGCCCGTCTGTGCCCGGAGGACGCTCCGGGATTCGCACGATTCCTCTCGGACAACCGGGGCAAGCTGAACGCGTTTCGCTCGGTTCTCGAGCGGCCGTTCCTGAGCTGGCGCGACCTTTGCAAGCCGGACCTTCTGAAGGCTCTACCGCTGCTTCGCCCGAGCCGCTCGCTGAATGGCGACCTCGGCAGGTTCTTCAGCGACGAACGCGTCCGCCTCGCATTCAGCTTCCAGTCGAAATACCTCGGGATGTCACCGTTCCGGTGCCCGAGCCTGTTCTCGATCCTGTCGTTCCTCGAGTACGAGTACGGCGTCTACCACCCGGTGGGCGGTTGTCACGCGCTCATGCAGATGCTGGCGCGCTGCGCCCGTGAGGACGGTGTCACGATCCGGACCGGCGAAGAGGTCGAGGAACTCGAGTTCGAGGGCCGACGCGTGAAGGCTCTGCGCACGAGCAACGGCCGCTACGAGTCGGATGCAGTCGTGCTGAACGCCGACTTTGCCCGGGTGATGCATCGTCTGGTCCCCGAGCGTCTGCGCCGTCGCTGGAGCGACAAGAAGCTCAAGAAGAGCCGCTACTCGTGCTCGACCTACATGATGTATCTGGGCGTGGACGGGGAGGTCGACCTCCCGCACCACACGATCCACATCAGTCGCGACTACGAGCGCAATCTCCGCGAGATCGAGAAGGACCACGTCCTCTCGCAGGACCCGTCGTTCTACGTCGCCAACCCGTGCGTGACCGATCGAACGATGGCGCCATCCGGCAAGAGCGCGCTTTACGTGCTCGTTCCGGTGACGCAGGAGAATCCGAACGTCGACTGGAAGCAGTCCGAACTGCCGTTCCGTGAGCTGGTACTCGACAAGCTGAGCCAGATCGGACTTTCGGATATCCGTGAGAGAATCCTCGTCGAGAAGCGATTCACTCCGGCGGACTGGAACCAACAGCTGGAGGTCCACCTCGGTGCGACTTTCAACCTGAGCCACGATCTCGGTCAGATGCTGCTCCTGCGGCCGCGCAACAAGTTCGAGGACCTCGACGGGGTCTACCTGTCCGGAGGAGGGACCCACCCGGGTAGTGGCCTTCCGGTCATCTTCGAGTCGTCGCGGATCGCCCGGCGTCTGATCGATCAGGACCTCGGTGTGGCTTCGTCGTTGCGGAGTCGAGGTCGGGTGTGGCCGTTCCGCCGTGGACGGACCTTGCCGCTGGAGACCGCGTCGTGACCGCGGTCGAGCCGGTCTCCGAAGGAGCAGTCCGCGTTTCGAGCGGCCCCGAATATTCGAGCAGGGGGCGAGTTCAGGCCGCGAGACTCGCGCAGCGTGGTTGGTCGGGGACCCCTGTCCGCCATCGTCTCGCGATCATCCAGAAGCTCCGGCTCCGGCTCGCGAACGAGGCGTTGACGGCGTCGAACTCCGCCTCTGGCCGTCACCGGGACGAAGCGGCGAAGGTGGCTGCGGAGGTCCTCCCGGTCCTCGAAGCCTTGGCCTTCTTGGAGCGCGAGGCGCCTCGTCTGCTCCGTCGGACCAGACTCGGTCGACGCGGGCGGCCGAGTTGGCTCGGAGGTCTCGTCGCGAGGATCGAACGGCGCCCGCTTGGCGTCGTGCTCATCGTCGCGCCGGGCAACTATCCGTTTCTGTTGATGGCGATCCAGGTCGCTCAGGCGCTGGTCGCGGGCAACACCGTGCTCGTCAAGCCCGCGCCCGACGGAGTCGAGGCCGCGGAGGACTTCCACCACCGGTTGATCGAAGCGGGGCTGCCGAGTGATGCGTTCCTGCTGCTCGATCCGGATCCGTCCTCGGTCCACGACTGCCTCGCCGAAGGTGTCGACCACCTGATCTTTACCGGGTCGACGAAGGCCGGTCACCAGGTCCACGCGGCCTGCGCCGCAGCAGGCGTTCCTTCGACTGCGGAGTGGTCGGGGTGTGATGCGGTGATTCTGTCCGAGCAGATCCAGGGCGATTCCGAGCTCCGCCATGCGGCGAGAGCGGTCGCCTTCGGCCTGTCGCTGAATCGGGGACACTCGTGCATCGCGCCGCGCCGTGTCTACGGATCGGTCGCCACTCTCGACCGGTTCGTGGCGATGCTCGAGGACGAGCTCGGAATGCGCGGGACCGAGATACCGTCCGAGGAACGCGACGCTCTCGGGTCACTTGCCGTCCGGGCGGAGCGTGCGGGAGCTCGACCGATCTTGAACGAGCTTCCAGCCGATCGGGCTCCGATCGCCTACGACTGTTCGGGGCTGGACGAGTTGCGTCACTGGCCGGCTGTCGACTCACACGATGCGCCGGCCGGGATGATCCTCGGTACCTTCGCGGTCGAGAACGACCGCGAGGCGATTGCGCGCGTCAACGAGCACCCGTTCCGACTCGGTGCCTCGGTGTTTGGGCCCGGCGCGCAGGCCATCGCCGAGCAGCTCGAAGTCGGTTTCGTGTCGGTCGGCGACGTCATTCTTGGCTCCGCCGATCCGCGGTTGCCGTTCGGAGGGCGTGCTGGATCGGGCTTCGGTGTCACTCGTGGTGCGGAAGGCCTCCTCGAACTCACGACACCGCGGGCGACGTCGATCCGTCGTCGCGGTCCTCTTCGTCATCTCGAACTCCCGTGTGAAGGTGATGCGGCCCTGCTGACGGCGCTCGCTCGCATGGATCACGCACCGAATCCACTCGGGCGGTTGCGCGCCCTCGGAGACCTGATCCGCGCGATCAAGAATCGCGGGCAATTTTCTCCGACGACCTCAGCGAACGAAAGTCATGACTGAAGCACCAATCGGCGTCATCGGCTCGGGCCTCGGCGGGCTCGCGGCCGCTTGCACCCTCGCGGCCCGCGGCTACCCGGTCACGGTGTTCGAGGCGAACCCCTGGGTTGGAGGCAAGGCGGCGGTCCTCGAGGACGGCGGCTATCGCTTCGATATGGGGCCGACGATCCTGACCGTGCCCTCGGTACTGCGCCGCATCTTCGACGAGGCCGGCGAGCGTCTCGAGGACTGGCTGGACCTGCGCCGTTGTGACCCGCAGTGGCGTTGCTTCTTCGACGACGGGTCGGTGCTCGATCTGCGTCAGGAGAACGCCGCGATGAAGCAGGAGCTCGAGCGATTCCATCCGGGTAGTTCGAGCGGCTACGAGGACTTCCTCGCGTTTTCGAAGCAGCTCGACAAGGTCAGCCAGAACTACTTCTTCTACAAGTCGGTCGGGGGCATCTCCGACACCTTCGACTGGAAGGGCAGCCTCGACCTCAAGACGCTGAAGGACGTGATGTCGATGCGCATGGGCGTGTCGGTCTTCGACGCGGTGCGCAAGCACGTGAAGGAGCCTCGCGTCGCGCAGATGCTCGACCACTTCACGCAGTACGTCGGCTCGGCGCCCGACCAGTCGCCGGCGGTGCTCTGCGGCATCGCGCACATGCAGACCGACGAAGGGGTTTGGTATCCGATCGGCGGCACCCGCGCCGTGCCGACATCCCTTGAAGGCCTGGCGCGGAAGCTCGGCGTGCAGTTCCGGACCGAGGCCGAAGTCTCGCGTATCGTCCTCGACGGAAAGCGTGCCTCCGGCCTGCAGCTGAAGTCGGGCGAGACCGTCAAACTGTCCGCGGTCGTGTCCAACATGGATTCCTACCGCACGCACCGGGAGCTGCTCGAGGGCACTCCGGCCCAGCGGAAGTTCGATCGCAAGAACCGCCGTGATCCGGCTTGTTCGGGCGTCGTGCTCTACCTCGGCCTCAAGAAGGCCTACGAGCACCTCGAGCACCACAACTTCGTCTTCTCGAAGGATCCGGAGGCGGAGTTCGAAGACATCTATCGTCGCGGCGAGCCAGCGGACGATCTCACCGCCTACATCTGTGCGCCGTCTCGCACCGAACCGGGTGTCGCTCCCGACGGGGGCGAGGCGCTCTACATCCTCGTGCACGCGCCCTACCTGCGTGACCACCACGATTGGAACGCGATGCTCCCGGACTACCGTCGGAAGATCCTCGACAAGCTCGGGCGAAGCGCCGGAATGGAGGACCTCGAAGAGCGGATCGAAGTCGAGCACGCGCTCACGCCGCAGGACATCCACGATCGGTATCGGGTCCTCCAGGGCGCGATCTACGGCATCGCGAGTCACGGCAAATTCCAGGGTGCGTTCAAGCCGGCCAACCGCAGCAAGTTGGTGTCCGGTCTGTATCTCGCAGGTGGCGCAGCTCACCCCGGACCGGGTATGCCGATGGTCATGATGTCCGGCTGGATCGCGGGCGATGCGCTCGATTCCGATGGGATCGCCTCGCGCTCTCAGAGTCACACGGCGAGCGCAGCCGCCGTTGGGTGACGAGCGCAAGGCTCCGACCGAACTGCCGCCGCGCGTCGGCTGGTTGTTCCGAGCGTTCTCAGGGATCGCCCGTCGAGAGCTACGGAAGGGCTTTGCGTCGACTCGTATCCTACGGGGGCACGAGTTCCCGGAGGTAGACGAACAGCGGCCGCTGATCGTCTACCTGAACCATCCGTCGTGGTGGGACCCGTTGGTCTGCATCGATCAGACCCGGCGCGTGCAGCCGAAGCGCGCGGCGTTCGGGCCGATCGACGCCGATGCGCTCCGGCAGTATCCGCTCTTCCGTCGACTCGGCTTCTACGGGATCGAGCGAGAGTCGCGCGCCGGGAGTCGGACCTTTCTGGAGGTGTCGACTCGCGTTTGCGGGCAGCCGGGGACCGTGATCTGGATGACTCCGGAGGGTGAATTCCGGGACTCCAGTCTGCGCCCGGTCCAACTGACCGCCGGCCTCGACCGGCTCGTGAACCGGCTCCACGCTCGTGGCCTGAAGCCCCAACTCGTTCCGTTGGCGCTGCACTACGGATTCTGGAACGAGAAGCGGCCCGAGCTGTTCCTTGCCTATGGCGATGTTCTGGAGTGTGACTCGTCCGGATCGGCCTCGACCGGTAACGACTGGTTGCGGGCACCACTCGAACGGCTTCTCGACGAACTGATCGAAGCCTCCACGGCGAGGGATCAGGAGCGCCTGGTGCCGCTGCAGATCGGTCGTCGCGGGATGCACCCGGTGTATGACGCGATGCGTCGGTTGGGTGGGGTGTTCCGCGGCAAGCGAGTATCGGCCGGTCACGAACCCGTTTCGCGTGACGACGACCCGGGGCTTCGAGCCGAGAACTGACGAGGTGTGATCGGATGCCCGAGATCGACCCGTTCCTGATCCTCGTCGCGGCGCTGAGCCTGACTCCGCTCCTGATGGTGTGCTGGAACCTGACGCTGTTCGGGTTCTGCGAGAAGGACCTGAACGACGGTGAGGAACTGGAAGGCGTTCCGACTCGTGGAGCCGTCTCGGTGCTGATCCCGGCGCGGAACGAGGTGGAGCGTTTGCCTGGACTCCTCGGTGACCTCGCGGCACAAACGGACGTGGAGTTTGAGGTTGTCGTGTTCGATGACCAATCGACCGATGGAACTGGTGAGTTGGTCGACCGGTGGTCGGAGAACGACCCACGGTTCCGACGGGTGACGGGTGAAGGGCCGGAATCGGGCTGGAACGGGAAGCAGTTCGCGTGCCAGAGACTCGCCGACGAAGCGCGCTACGACGAGTTCCTGTTTCTCGACGCAGATCTCCGCCTCCAATCCGACGCAGTTGCTCGCATCGCCTGCACGTCCTGGCGTTGGGGGATCCCGCTGATCAGCGGCTTCCCGCGCTTGATCACGGTCGGACTCCTCGAGCGACTCCTACTCCCGCAGATTCACTTCGTCCTTCTTGGCTACCTCCCGATGTTCTGGATGCGGCGGTCGATCAAGCCGTCGTTCGGGGCTGGATGTGGTCAGTGCTTCTTCACCGACCGCGACAGCTACCAACGAGCTGGGGGACATGCCGTGATTCGCTCCTCTCGTCACGACGGTGTGCAGCTCCCGCGGGCGTATCGACGAGCGGGGCTACGCACCGATGTGTTCGATGCCTCCGACTGCATGTCGGTGCGGATGTATGAGTCCGGCGCCGAAGTCTGGCGAGGTCTTTCGAAGAACGCCGAGGAAGGGCTCGGCGGCAAGGTGTCGATCTGGGTCTGGACGGTCATACTCGGTGCCGGCGCCTGGCTCCCGATCTTGCTGCTCCTCATGGGGGTGGGGGAAGGTTCCACGGCGGCGCGCTCGCTGCTCTGGGCCTGCGCGCTCGCGGCCCCGCTGGGGCGAGTTCTTCTGGCCTGGAGGCTGCGTCAGGATCCCTTGTCCGCGCTCCTGCATCCGCTCGGCGTCCTGCTGCTCCTTTCCCTGCAGTGGCACGCCCGGATCCAGCGGGCCCGCGGCCGGACGGTGTCCTGGAAAGAACGCCCGGTCTGACACCTGCTCCTCGGCGCTCGAACGCCCGCCGTCGATTGCTATCGTCGCCGCCGTGACCGCGGAATTCTTCGACGCATACCTCGGGCTCGGTGCCAACCTCGGCGATCGTCGCGCGACGATCGATCGGGCGCTCGACCGTCTGCGCAGCCTGCCTGGCACCGAGGTCGTGGCCGTCTCGAAGTTGATCGAGACGGACCCGGTCGGCGGGCCCGCGGACCAGCCGCAGTATCTCAACGGGGCGGCTCGACTGCGGACACGGCTCGGTCCGCGGGCGTTGTTCGAGTGTCTGAAGTCCATCGAGCGGGACGAGGGGCGCCCACTCGGCGGCGAGCGGAACGGCCCGCGCGTTCTCGATCTCGATCTGCTGATTCACTCCGCCGGGTCGGTCGACTCGCCGGATCTGGTCGTGCCTCATCCGCGGATGAAGGGACGAGCGTTCGTCGAGGAGCCGCTGCTCGAGCTCGGTGTCGACCAGGTGCCGCCCGCGCCCGAAGTCCCGCGAGTCATCGAAGGCGTCGCCGAGTTCCAAACACTGTGTCGCGAGTTGCGACGCGGAGGTCACTCGATCGGGCTCGTGCCGACGATGGGGGCTCTGCATGTCGGGCACCGAGCGCTGCTCGAACGGGCCCGCGTCGAGTGTACGAAGGTCGTCATGAGCCTGTTCGTCAACCCGAAGCAGTTCGGGGCGCACGAGGACCTGGACCGTTACCCGCGAACCCTGGAGCACGACCTGTCGGTGTGTCGTGAGGTCGGGGTCGACCTCGTGTTCCTCCCGGATGCCGGCGAGATGTATCCGCAGGGGTTCTGTTCGGATATCGCGACCGGCACGGCCGGCGTCGGGATGGAGGGAGACCAGAGGCCGGGTCACTTCGATGGGGTGGCGACGGTCGTGGCGAAGTTGTTCGCGCTGACCGAACCCGACCGCAGCTACTTCGGTCAGAAAGACGCGCAGCAGGTGGCCGTGCTCCGTCGTCTCTCGGCCGACCTCGGGCTCGGTGGCGAACTCGTCGAATGTCCGACCGTTCGTGAGGACGACGGCCTGGCCTTGTCCTCGCGCAATCGTTACCTCGACGCTGAAGACCGAGATGCCGCACCGATCCTCCATCGCGCAATGCAGGCTGTGCGGACTTCCTATCTCGACGGAGAACGTTCGAAGGAGCACTTGCTCGCTATTGCGTCCGACCTACTCGGCGCGGAGCCGCGGCTGCGACTCGACTACCTCGAGCTTCGCCATTTCGAGGACCTCTCGGCGATCGATGGCGATCGACTGGAGGATCCCGAGGCGCAGCTCTACCGCATGCTGGTCGCTGGGCGTTTCGGGTCGCCGCCGACTCGCCTGCTCGACAATCTGATCCTGTCCCGCTGACCGACCGCGACTCCCGAGAACATGAAGGTCTCTGCCCGCTGCCCCGCGAAACTCAACCTCGGTCTCCGTGTGACCGGGCAACGCGACAACGGTTATCACGAGCTCGATACCTTGTTCTGCGCGGTCGACTTGTTCGACGAATTGGAGATCGAGACGCGCGAGGCGCCCGGCTACGCGCTCCGGGTCACCGACAAGATCGGCACCGGTCTCGACGTGCCGGCGACCGACGACAACCTGGTCTGCCGTGCATTGAGGAGCCTCTGTGGCGAGGACTCTGGCTTTGGTCTTCGGCTCATCAAGGCGATTCCGGCGGGTGGGGGACTCGGTGGCGGTTCGAGCGACGCTGCCCAGGCGCTTCGATGCGGTCGGGCGACGATGCCTGAGCCCGTGTCGGATGAGCAATTGGCCGATCTGGCTCTTCGATTGGGCGCCGATGTGCCGTTCTTGATCGAGGGTGGATTGCAACGAGCGGTCGGCGTTGGCGAAAAACTCACGGCCGAGGCGGTGGCCGCTCCGTTATGGTTCGTCCTGGTCGTTCCTGCCTTCGGCACTTCGACCGCGACCGTGTTCCGTCAATACGCAACGACCCGGTCCACGCAGTCCGCGAGCTTCGAGGACCTGCGTGCAGCGTCGATTCACGTCGATGGACTGCCCTTCGATCTGGGCAACGATCTCGAGCCGCCGGCGTTCGTCGTCGAGCCGCGCCTCGAGAGACTCGCAAGGGAGCTTCGTCGAGTCGTGCCCGACCTCGCTCTCTCGGGCTCTGGTTCGACGATGTTCTGCGTGCGGACCGACGAAGCGTCTCGTGATCGGGTCTTTGACGAGATTCGTCAGTGCCTCGATCCGCAGAGTGGCGTTCGACTGATTCGCTGCGGCGGTCCGATCGTCGTCGATCCGCTCGAGATCGAGGACGGTTGACAGCGATCCTCTCCCCAATCTCCCCTGCCCATTCGTGATGCGTCATCCGCCTCTCGAGATCTCCGAAGTCCGTGTGCAGCTCAATCAGCGTGAGCACGGACGGGTCCGCGCCTTTTGCAGCGTGACCTTTGCGGACCAGTTCGTGGTCCGTGACCTGAAAGTCATCGCGTCCGACCAAGGCGAGTTCGTTGCGATGCCTTCCCGAAAACTCGCTGATCGGTGCGGGCACTGCGGAGAGAAGAATCCGCTGCGCGCGCGGTTCTGCAATCAATGTGGTGCAGAGCTCGATCCGGCTCGTGCGACCGCCGGTCAGGAGGGGCGCGCCCGGCTTCACGCTGATCTGGCGCACCCGATCAACCGCGACTGTCGGCGGCGACTCGAGGCTGCGATCCTCGAGGCCTACCACAACGAAGTCGAAGACTCGCGTCAGGACGGATACGTCCCCAAGCACCTCGACGAGTTCGAGGAAGAAGACGGTCTGCACTTCGAATCCGATGGTGGTGTCGAAGCAGGCGGAGAGGCGTCCGCCTGAGCGGGTTGGATGCCAGCCGACGCCCTGGGTGAGCTGGACGAGACGATGCCGATCCGAATCGCGATCGTTGGCCCCGGACGTCTGGGACAGGCTGTGGCCCGGCGGTTGGTGTTCGAGAACCGAGCCGGATCGGACGTCGATGTCGAGTTCCTGGGCTTTCATGCGCGGGACCCGGAGCGGGCACAAGCGGCCGTCGACAAGCTCGGAGTCGGTGCGACCCTCGACGCCGACAGCCTCGCGACGGCAGCCGTCGTGATTCTCGCCGTGTCGGACGATGCGCTCGAATCGGTTGCGTCGAGTCTCGCTGCGGCCTCCTGCGTTCGTCCGTGCTCGCTCTGGCTGCACTGCTCGGGCAGCAGGCCTCGGGAGGCTCTGTCGTCGATCGAGGAGCAATCCGCGCGCACAGCGGTTCTTCACCCACTCGCTCCGGTGCCCGACGCGGAACGCGGGGCGGACAATCTGGCCGGCGCGCCGGGGCTCCTCGTCTGCGAGGACCGCTCGGAGCACCTCGCCCGTCGGATCGCGTCGAAGATCGGGTTGCGGGTCGAGCGCGTCGCCGAGCACGATGCGTCGGCCTACCACGCGGCCTGTGCCCTCGCGGCGAACGGGTCGACGGCTCTGATAGCCGAGTCGATCCGGTTGATGACTGGGGCAGTCGGAGTCTCCGAGGAGAGGGCGAAGGAATGGGTTCTGGCCCTCGTCTCCGGGGCTCTGCGTTCGATCCAGGACGTCGGAGCGGAGGCCGCGTTGACCGGCCCGGTCGAGCGCAGCGACCCCGCGACGATCGAAGCGCACCTGAACGCGTTGGAGACGGTCGATCCAGACGCGGTTCCGCTCTACGTTGCCAGCATGCGCGCAGCACTCCGACTCGCGCGGAGACGGCGGGGGCCACGTCCTGGGGACGAAGCTCTCCTGGGTCTCCTCGACGAGCGGACCCGTTGACGCGTGTGCGACCCCGAATCGCGGTGGCGGCAGAGCGGCGGGGCGTCCAGGGATCCGGTCCCGGTTCTGTCGTGAAGCGTCCATGGCCGAAATCGTCGTCAGCGTATTCGCCGAGAACCCCGACCAAACTCGCCGCGACCTCCGTCGCGCGGCGATGGCGGGGGCGGACTGGGTCGAGGTGCGTCTCGATCGTTGGCCGGAGAACGAGTCCCTGCAGTCGGCGTTCGGCTCGGCTCGCGTCCCGATCATCGCGACCTGTCGGACCGACCGAGACGGAGGCTCCTGGAAGGGCCCCGCGCGCAAGCGCATCGCTCTTCTCGAGCGCGCGGTCGAAGCGGGAGCTCGTGGTCTCGATCTCGAGGACTGGGAGACCTGGACGCCGCCCGCGGATTCGCTCGAACTGATCGTTCGCTCGCACCACGACCTGCGACGGATGCCCGAGAACCTGCCGGAGCTCCGAGACCGGTTGCTCGGTCAGGGAGGCCAGGTGGCAAAGATCGTCGGCACCGCGCACGACCTGGCCGAGACCGCACCACTGCTGGCGCTCCTGCGTTCGTCTGATCCGAGTCTCTCGCCGACCGCCGCGTTCGCGCTCGGGCCGGCAGCCTCGGTCACGCGCGTCCTGTCCGCAGCTCTCGGCGCGCGATTGGTCTACGCGAGTCTCGAAGGGGCGGAGTCGACGGCGCCCGGTCAGTGGCCGGTTCGACTGGTCTCCGGGCTGTATCGGGTGCGTGAGTTGCACTCCGAGACCCGGATCTTCGGCTTGCTCGGCAACCCGGCCCTGCACAGCGCCGGGCCCTGGGTCCACAACCGGGCTCTTCGTGCCGCCGGCGTCGATGGCATCTACGTGCCACTCGAGACTCAGCGGCCGCAGGACGTCCTGGCGATGTTGCCGCTGCGCCGGCTCGGAGGATTCTCGGTCACCTCACCGCACAAGGAAACCGCGGCCCGACTCTGCCACCGCTTGTCGGCGCGAGCGACGGCGCTCGGTGCAGTGAACACAATCACGTTCGAGGCGCACGACCAGGCCGTCGGCGAGAACACCGACGTCGATGGTGTGAAGGGCGCGCTGCGACGTGCCGGGTTTTCGTCCGGCGAAGGGCGGCCGGGTGTCGTGCTCGGCGGAGGGGGGGCGGCTCGTGCGGCGGCCTTCGCCCTCGAGGAACTCGGCCTCAAACCGACGATCCTCGCTCGCAGTCTCGAGGGCATTCGCGAGTTCGCGCGGGAACGCGACTATCGGCTCGCCGGCTGGCGCTCACAGGTGCTCGAGGAGCTCGAGCCGGCTGCTGTGGTCAACACGACTCCGATCGGGTCCGGCGACTTCGTCCGCGAGCGGCCGTTCCCGGACTGGCGCCCGCCCCAGGGCTGCTTCGTGCTCGACGCGGTCTACACGCCGCGTCGCACGGTCTTCCTCGAGGATGCCGCAGCGGCTGGAGCGGTTGCGGTCTCGGGGCTCGAGATGTTCCTGACCCAGGCAGCCGAGCAGGTCCGGATCTTCACCGGCTCCCGGCCGGACGAGTCGACCTTGCGTCGTTATCTCGCCGGTTCCTAAGAGTCGAACCGAGACCGGTCGTCTTGGTATCCTTGCCGACAATGCGTCGGTTGCTCGTTTCGTTGCTCCTCAGCTCCAGCCTCTGGGCCCAAGGCAACGAAGATCCGGCGAGTCAGGAACCGGGCCGTGGCGTTCCGCCGCCCGAAGTCGCCGAGGCGGCGTTGATCCAGACCGACCCGCTGAAGCGGTTGCTCGCGGATCTCGGGCAGCCAGGGCCCGAAGCTGCGAGAACTCGATCTGATGCGATCGATGCCTTGCTCGCGCGTGCCGAAGTGGAATACGTCCGTGCGGCGATCGAGTTCGTCTGGGCTCGGATCCTGAATGAGGCCGACCCCGATGGCACCGCCACCGAGCTGCTGGCGCGACTCGATCGAGCGGCGCGGTCGGAGCACCACGTCGTCTACGGTCGCTCGGATCCGGAAAGCCGTTCGCTGGCGCTCGCTGCCTGGGGGGAGTGTCTGCTCGCGATCGTCGGCAACTACGAGTTGTCGATCCGGCGGATCGGAGAGGATTCTCCGACGACGAACCGCGAGCCGATGAGCGAGTGGACGGCTGCCGCTGTCGGGCTCCTGCGGGACCTCGATCCAGCAGCCCGCCGGTCACTGGTCGAGTCGGAAGGGCTCGCCGGGGGAGATCGGCTTCGAAACGCACTCCGGGCCTCTGGCCACCTCCGTGATCTCGGCTTGGTCTCCTGGCTCGGATCCCACTTCGACGATCCGGCTGTCGCCAACGACGCACGGTATGCGCTGAGCAGGCTCACCTTCTCCGCAGCGGAGTTCGAGAGTCGCGCTGCGGTCGAAGAGTGGGTGCGCCAGAACGCGTCGGTGCGCTACGTGGATCTGGCCGAACGTGCGATCGCTCGCTACCGCGCTGAGCTGCGTTCGCAGGGCTCGCTCGCCGATCAGCGCGTCGCCGACCAGGCGGCCTTGTTCGTCGATGCGCTCGCGTCGGCGAACCCGCCGCGATGGTCGCGCCTGCAGAGTGCCATCGAGTCGAGCCAGAACCTGGCGGTGCGTTCGGCCGTTCGCGGTCAACTTGCGGAGACACTGACTCGACGCCTGAGTTCGGGGGAGGGCCTCGGCTCTTTCGGTCCGGGGCGTCAGGCCTTCGGTGACTACATCGACCGATTCCTCGGCGATGCGGAGACGGTCGGGCACCCCGATTGGATCCGTGTGGCGGGCGCGGTCGCGGACCCGAACGACCCGGGCCATTCCCAGGCGCTCGATGCTCGTCTCGCGCGCATCCTCGAATCGGGCGATGAAGCGCAGCGGATAGCCGGACTGCAGGCGCAGCGGCGGTTCCCGTCGGTGGAGGCGCGGGCTCGCGTTCTTCGGACCGCTTCGCGCGCGGTCGCCGAGTCGAGTGAGCCGGTCCTGCTCGCGGCGGTGAAGTGCCTCCTCGCGCCGGGCTGGTCGGCGCCGAACGACGTCGCGGACGACCGTCAGCAGTGGGTCGATCTGATGAGCTCCCTGCTGATCGGTGCGGGGATTTCGGAGGATCTCCGGCAGCTCGCGGTCGATGCGGCGTCTCTGCGAGACGACTCAAGTGTTCTGGTCGAGTCGGTCCTCGAGCCGTTGGGCAACCTGGCCAAAGATGCTTCGGCTCCGGTCGGCCTCCGGGTCCTCGCGACGGCGAAGATGTCGGCGTTCCTCGGCTTGCCGAGCGTGGCGTCGACTGTTCTCGAGACCGCAGCGGAACTCGCTCTCGACCCGGAGATCGCGATCCGGCGGGCACTCGGGCAGCAATGGGGGAGCTACCTGCGGAACGAGCGGCTGTTCGAACGTGCGATCGAGGTCGCCGAACAGACGCTGCGCAGCGAGACCCGGCTGCGTGTCGCGACGACCTGGATCGAGTCGCTGCGTGGCTTCCCGGCCGACCATCCGGAGGTCGGGAAGGCCGTGGCCGTCCTGGTCAGCGTCGCGGAGGTTGTGGGCAGTGACAGTGCCTCGGATCCGCGTCGGGTGCCTCTGATCGAAGCGCTTCGCACGCTGTCCATCGACCCGGCCCGTGGAGCGGATCAGTGGCTCGTGGCGGTGGATGGGTTGGTTCGTCTCGGCGCCCGGCAGGCACTGCTCGGTGTTCTGCCTCAGCGCGGAATCTCGAACCTGCTCACCGACAAGAGTTCGGATCGCACGGCAGCCGTCGAGATCTTGTTCGAGGTTGCGCGACTGTGGCAGCCCGGAGAGGTGCCTGCGTCCTTGGCGAAATGGCTGGTCGAGGCGACCCTAGATGGCCGTCCTGAAGCCCGCTCGTTGCAGGACCAGTTGCTCGCGCTCGACGCGCGTCTCGTGCTCGAGCGCTACGAAGAGGCCCAGGCGATGGTGCAAGGCCTCGAGACGGTCGAGGGCGTCGCCGACAACCGCGAGTTGCTCGCCACCGAGCAGGCTCGGATCGCGTTCGGGCGCGGGGAAGCCGAGGCCGGATTCGAGCTCTTACGCGGTCTCGGCGATCTCTCCGGGGTGGCGGCGAGTGACGCATTCCGACGGGCTGCGGAGGCGACGGAGGGCAAAGAGTCGATTCCGTGGGCTCACAAGGCCTACCTCGCGCTGCCCGACGACCTCCCGCTCTGGCGGGAGCGCTTCCTCGACTACTGGGATCGAAAGGTCAACTTCGATGCGAACAACGCACAGGACCTCGAGGTCCTGCGCGCCAACGGCTCGGCGTTCGACCAGAAGCCGGAAGCCGAGCGCTACCAGCGCATCCTGGCCGAGCTCGAGACCACGATCGGCCGCGACGGCGGCGGAATCTGAGGATCTCACGATTCCCGCACACCGATGCTTGCTTCGAGCGAGTTGCTCGCTATGGTCTGGCGTCCCTAACCGGCGCGGGGTGGAGCAGCCCGGTAGCTCGTCGGGCTCATAACCCGAAGGTCACAGGTTCGAATCCTGTCCCCGCTAACTGTTGAGACTTCTGCAACGCCCGCGAGTCGAGAGACTCGCGGGCGTTTGCTTGTACGGTTGGGGCTTAAGTCGGCCGGGTGGGGCCGGTTGTGACGATGGGTGGATGACCGGTGCTCCCGCAGGGTGGTCTCGGGGTTGGCGGCCGGAGAGCGCGATCGGGGCTCGGATGCTCTCAGACTCTCAGAGCGCGTTCCGGGTTATGAACCCGAGAGCGAATCTCGCAGGGTGAGTGAGACGCTGGTCGAACCCGTCCTGTCCGAAAACTCGGCCCAACGCATTCTGCCGTCAGAGCGGGCCTCAGTTTGCGCTGCGGGCGATCGCGGTCGTCACCGTTCGGCGGAGTGAGCCCACACCGGCGGCCCGGAGGTGGCCGTGAACACAGACGGTCTGGGGCGGTAGAGGCCGTCAGGCCGCACGCGAGTAGCTTCGGAGCAGCCCGTCGAGGCGCTCGTGCTCGACGATTGGGCCTGAGTTCGCGGAACCGTCCACACGGCGAGTTATCGGTTCGTTCCCGATCCCTTGGTGCGGACGTTCGGTGTTGTAGTGCGCGACGTATTCTCGGAGCACGCGTCGCAGGTGGTCTTCCCCGAACAGGATCAGCTGGTCGAGGCACTCCCGCTTGAGTGAGCCGATGAACCGTTCGGCGATCGCGTTCATGTTCGGCGCCTGGAACGCGGTGCGGACCGTAGTCACCCCAGCGTCTCCGAGGATGCGGTGGAACTGCGCCGTGAACTTCGAGTCGCGATCGAGCACCAGGAAGCGCTTTCGACGTAGGGCGCCGTCCTCGAGGTCGGTGAGGTTGCGGGCGATCTGTGCCATGAACGCTGCGTCGGGCCGTGTCGTACAGCCGACGATCTCGACCGCGCGCGTTGCGTGGTCGATGACGAAGAGGACGTAGTGGGTGACCAGGCCGCGCCTCGTCCAGACCTCGGTGGTGAAGAAGTCGGTGGCGGCGATCGCGTCCTCGTGGGCGCTCAGGAAGGTGCGCCAGGAAGTCGTCCTTCGATTGGTGGGCGGGACCCCGTGGTCCTTCAGGGTCTTCGCGATCGTCGATCGAGCGACTCGGTGCCCGACCTTCTTCAGCTCGCCTTGGATCCGGCAGTAGCCCCAGCGCGGGTTGTCCTCGGCCATGCGCGCGATCAGGGCGCGGATCTCCTGCATCAGCCCGGGCCTGCCGACGCGGCGGCTGGGGAATGTGTGCTTCAGCGTGATCAGCCGCCGATGCCAGCGCAGGATGGTGTCGGGGGTGACGATGGTGGCGATGCGGAAGAGTGCGGGCCGCCCGAGCCTCTGACCCTTCGCGGCCAGGCGCCGGCGTTGATCATCGGTCAGTCGAGGCCTGCGTCCGCCCAGCTGCTCCTTCAGGACGCGGTTCTCCTCGATAAGGTAGGCGATCGCGTCGGCTTGGTGGCGGTTGACCCAGCCGCCGAAGGTCGCGAGCAGGAGGCGGAGCGGGAAGAGGTCGGGCATCACCGGGGATGATGCGCGCTCTCGATGGTCGTCGTAACGTGTTGTGAGTTCGTGCGATCGAGTTTTCGGACAGGACGCGATCGAAGCGATCGGCGCCAACGAGAGCACGAACCTCGGCATCCTCGCACGCTACCGGGACCCAGCGGACGTCGAGCGTGCGCTTGTAGCGCAAGCGATTGCCGCGCGGCTTCGTCGCCGGAGCGATCGTTGCGGCGGTGGCGACCGGAGGGCTGCCCGCCATGCGCGCCGCGGTGCTGGCCCACGCTTCGAATGTCGGAGCGGCGACGGCGACAACGCCGGGCGCGGCGACGTGGGCGATTGCGTGGACCGGAGCAGAATCATGAACAAGAAGCTCGTCGGCACCGCTGTTCTCGGCACGACCCTGGCGACGGGTGGCGGGAGTTCGTGAGTGATGGGGGCCGGGCCTAGTCTCGCAGCCGGTCCAGTTCCGTCTCCATCGAGTCGCCGGGCGTGTGGTCCTGGCTCTCGTCCGGATCGGTGTCGGCCCGGGGCGCAGCACGCTCATGCGGCACGAGCGTGACCATGGTCTCCTCGACCAGGCGGTTTCCCGTCCTGCCGCCCGGCGCCTGTGAAGACCTGGTGGTGACGTGGCGTTCTTTGGAGCGACGCACCTGGCCGACCAGTTCTCCGAGGCGTGCGGGAGTGGCCAGGATGGGCGGATGGGTGCAGAAGGCATCGATGCAAGCTTCCTTGAAGACCGCGCGGATCTCGTCACCGCTGCAGCCCTCGAGGGCGGTGGCAGCTGCCTTGAGCACGTCCGCGGGCAGCTCGATACCGAACTTCTGGGCGTAGATCCTGGCGATCGCCAGACGTTCCTGTTCACGCGGGAGCGGGACACCGATCGCCTGGAATCTTCCAGGTCGCAGGAAGGCCTCGTCGACGATCTCGAGCCGGTTCGTCGTGCCGAGCACCAGCACCGGAGCCTCCGCCCGGAACCCGTCCATCTCCGTGAGGATCTGGGCGACCATCGAGTTGTTGACGCGTGCACCACCGTCGGTGCCGGTCGAACGTTCCGATGCAATCGCATCGAACTCGTCGAACACGATGACGGCCGGGGCGTTTCGGCGTGCTTCGGTGAACACCTCCCGAATCTTGCGCTCGCTCTCGCCGACGTACTTGTCGACGATCTCCGGACCCGACACGACCATGACGGTCGCGTCAAGTTCGTTGGCCACGGCCTTCGCAAACAGCGTCTTGCCGGTGCCGGGTGGGCCATACAGGATGAACCCCTTCGGCATCAGGTCCTTCCGGACCGATTCATCGGGCAGTTGGAAGCGGCCCCGGATCAAGAAGATCGCGCGCTTGAGGGCATTCTTGACGTCTCCGTAGCCGCCGATCTGGTCGAACCCGACATCGGGGACTTCGAATTTGACGGACGCGCGCGCCTTGAAGGCCTGGATCGTCTTCTTGACGGCGTCCATCGAGATCGGCCCATCACCGTCGCTCTCGTTGATTGCGTAGGTGATGGCGCGCCGGATCTGGATCGCATTCATCCCCGAGACATTGCGGTAGAGCTCGCCCGGGTCGTAGTCGGCGAACGTGTTGATCTGCTGGGCGGACAACAGCGCGTCGCAGGTCTCCACTTCTCCGTCTTCGGTGGTGGTCGTACGAGTGACTCCACTGATCGACATCCTGATCGCGAATCGGGAGGCGAGCACTTCCGGGATCTCGAGCGAAGGGTCCGCGAACGCGAGAATGGCCTGATTGCTGGCCCGGTACACCATTTCGGTGAACTCGCGGGCTGCTTCCGACGGATAGGAAGAGCCGCCCGCTAGCAGGTCGAGGTTGGGCACCACGAGCACGTTGGCCCGGTCGAGGGAGGCGAACATCTGGCGCATGCCGGAGATCTGATCCGCGAAGAAGCCACCGCTCGACGGGCTGGATTCGGCGATGCCGAGCACCGTGGGGCTCAGGTTCGCACTGCTGGTGATCGCCTCCCAGAGGTGCTGCACGATGATCTTGTCGCAGCGAACAAGGATCGACAAGCCGACGCTGAGCATCGACGCGACCTGTTCGATCTGGGCCGAGTAGGCGACGAACACTGCATCCGCGTCGGACATGTTGTCCGCCGTCGCGATGGGCTTCCGCTTCCGCCGCCGTTCCCCGGATGCCGTTCGCTCCGGTGTCTTCCGCGGGCGTGGAGTCGGCGAAGGCGCGGGCGGGCGCGGGATCTCGGTCTCGACACGAGGGCTTTCGACCGGGTGCGAATCCGTCCGCTCGTGCAGTTCGAGCGGACGCGCGTCGTTCGCTGCATCCGTGGTGCTCCAGCTGGCGAGCACCCGGCTGGCTGCCGAGCCGCCGGAGTCGCGAAGGGCCCGGGCGGCGCGATGGTGACCACTGCTCCCAACCGGAAACAGATCTCCGAGGATGCCCGCGTAGCGGGCTTCCGTTCGGGCTTGTCTCACATTCGAACGGACACTCAGGACCGTCCCGACCACAAACGGGACCCAGAGCAGGCCGCTGAGCCACAGCACGAATGACGCGGTGGGATCGGCCAGCAGATAGACCAGCGTTGAGAGCCACGGCAGTGCGACCATGCCGCCCGTGAACTCGACGGAGATCTTGCGCGAGTGCGAGATGGTGCGGCCGAACAGCTGCCCGAGGCGGACCGCATCACCGGAGGCAACCATCGCGGACGAGCTTGCCCAGGTCGTATCGCCCAGGGACAAGAACCTAGCAGTCACCAGTTCTGGCTCGTGTTTGCCGCCCTTGCAACGAGCGAGCAGCAGCAGCGCGCGGTACCTGCCGCGTTCCTCGTCCTCGACCAGCCCGGCGATCTTCGCGGCCGCCCGTCGTGCGGCGAGTCTGCCGGCGTTGTGGGCGAAGAATCCGACCACGGCCATGGACGTGAAGCCACCGATGATGAACAGCAGCACATCCCGCCACCACGCAACTTCGATCCAGTGGTGCCACAGCGTGGAGAGCGTGACTAGGAGAACGATCCAGGTCAGGCCCACAGCTTTCTTGATCCAGTCGAGGCGTTGGCTGAGCTGGTCGACGGTGCCGATGACCTGGCCGCGCAGCCTCCCCGTGCGCGGACTCTCCGACGGGTTCAGGGGCGTGGGGCCGGCTGCGGGGGCGGCAGCCGCGTCGTCGATACATCGAATCTGGCCGGATGCCACCAGGTGCCGTAGTGCCATGAACCAGCCGGTTGGATGGTCGTAGCGACGTTCGGCCAGCGCCGTGAGGAGAACTTCGAAGTCGTCCCGGCCGTAGCCGGAGAGGATCGCCAGCCTTGTGTTCAGGACGTCAGGGCTGACGTTGGCCTCGGGTACGATCGCCCGGAGTTGCTCGATCCGCAGCAGCAGTTCCGATCGCGCCAGGGAGCATTCGATCATTCGTTCCTCGGTCATCGTGCCGGCGACTCGGATGGCAGTTCTTCGACGACGGCGGCGGCGCAACCCGCAAGCCCGCGATCGTTCGCGCAGTAGAAGCGGACCGTGCTCGGGCCCGAGTCCTCGAGATTGACCAGACCCGCTACCTGCCAGGGCTGCCGGAAGGTTCCGCGATGCAGCTGCACGTCGACGGTGGACAGGCCGAAGTCATCGGTCGCCGGGAACAAGTGCGTGTGATACCAGCCGACCAGCGAGCGGCCGGCGAGGCGGTCGCGAAGCACCGTCTTGGCCTGGGCGAACGTGTCACCGGTAAGGGTCAGATGAATGCGCGATGCTCCCGTGTGTTCCGCGGCGATCAGGTCGCTGATTACCACGACGCATCGATCGGGGTCGTCAGCTCGTCGGAAGGCGGATCCCGCGAAAAAGCCGCCTTCCTCGTAATCACGCGAAAACGGGATCTCGACGGACAGCTTTTCCAGCAGGCGCTCGGTCAGGACGGCGACAACCTGCTTCGACTCCTCGCCACCGAGCCAACGGAGCACCGGCACGGGGGCGAAATCGAGAGTCGGCAACGGCTGAGGTTCCAATGGCCGCAGCGACAGATTGCGCCGGCCCTGCGACGGGTTGCGGGCCGTTTCCGGCCCGAGGATGTCCTTGAGCACGACCCGGTCATTCATCGGATCCCGAAAGGCGATCTCCCAGCGTTCTACCTGAGGGTGAAGTCGCTGCAGCCGCCGCCGCAAGACGTCACGGGTGAGATGTCGCAATTCTGCGATGCGGCGATGGGCAGACCGCTTGCCCGTGTTGTGGACGACTTCGATGATCTGTTCCGACCGGCTCAGCCAGCGAAGCTCGACGGGGCCGCCGGCCTTCTCCGCTTCGCCTTGCAAGAACTCGTCGAGTAGATCGCGGAACGAGACGTCGACGGCTACGGAATCCGAATCCAGGCTGCTCGCATGCACGTCCATGGCGATCAGTAGCAGTCCTTGACCTGCAGCTTGCGGGCCCGGCGGCGCTCCTTGGGGCTCCTGTCCTCGGATGGCTCGTGCACGCGTGCACCAATCGATGCCGCGGCTTCCCTTCCCTGTTCGCTCTTCAGCCAGTTGGCAGCAGCCCGGTTGAGGCCTTCACCGGTCTGGTAGTTGCGCAATTGGGCGATGTCCAGCAGCTGTCCGCAGAGGTGTCGAAAGTCCAAACCCGGTTGGTACTTGTCCTCGAGCTCCCCGAGGCAGACGAAGCCGTTCTTCTGGTCGATGTTCGGGTGGAAGATGGGCGTCAGCCAGAACACGCGCGGAGCCTCGACGGGAAACCCTGCCCGCAGCTGGATGAGCAGCTTGTGCCGGTCGATTCGCACCGGTGGCGTGCCGGGGCCGGTCGGAGGCGCGAAGCTGGGGGCCGCGAAATCGAGCACGAATTCCGTGGGACTCTGGCGGCCGTTGGCCTGCACCTGGAAGTCTGCGCGGCCGGTCGCGAACTCCGCGATCTGATTCCGCACCCGCACCAGGGCCTGTGCGCGCAGGGCAGCATGGACGGCGCCCGCCGTGCTCTCCGGCGAGATCTGAATCGTCTCGCCTTCGCGGACGCCACAATCGTCGAGAGACTGGTCGCCGTCGAGTCGTCTTGAAGGTTCCCCGGGGCGTATGACGTCGGCGACGGCTTCGCGAGGAGTGCCCGATGTGTCGATGGGCCAGGCCTCGTCTTCGTAGTGATGCATCGTCGACTCGGTGACATCGGCAACCAAGGTGGAGGCCGGAACGTTGCGCAGCTCGAAGCGACGTTGATCGGGGCCCTCGACGAACACTTGATGGAGCAGGTAGTCGCGATAGCCGTCGCCGGCCACGCTCACGGTTGCCTCCTCGTTCTCCTGGAGTCTCCGCACGACTAGCAGAGCGTCCTCGGTGCTCGCGTCCTCGAGATGGAGCGCCACGACGCCTTGCACGGCGAAGTCGAGCTCCACGCGGCCAATGCCACCTGCCTCCCGCGCATACTCCTGGGCACGGTCGAAGATCGCGAGTGCGTCGCCCGTGTAGTCCTCGGCGATCAGCGAAACGCCTGTCGTGGATGGACGCGCCGTTCCTCTTGCCTCCTGAGAACGGTAGGGCGCGAGCTGTTGGTTGTGGGGCCAGCGTTCAGCGGCCCGAGCCAGCAGCGCGCCGAGGCCGCCTTCGGTCGCACCGGCGTGGATCTCGGTAGTCGCCGCCCGCCAGAAGTCGATCGGGGTCCCGTTGCCGAAGGAGGGCATCCGGTTGCGGGGGAACCCCACGCTCTCGAGTAGAGCGCGAGCGTTGCTCTCTTCGCTGGCCAGCTCGCTGATAAACTCGAGAAACTTGGCTTCGCGGAATCGTTCGATGTCCATGGCTGGGTCTCCTTCTTGATTCCTCGATCTATGCTACCAACTCGAACCACTGGATCTCGCCACGGATGTCCACGGCGAGGATCTCCCGGGGCGCGACGCCCAGATCTCCGAGCACGCGATCCGTCGCGATGCTGGCCAGTTCGAGCGTGCTGCTCGCGATCAGCTCGCCGCCGCACTCCGGGCAGGCATCGGGAGCTGCTGTTCGTGCACGGACCTTGGTCGCGCAGAGTCGGCAGTAGCCGCCGTCCGGGATCGCGTGCCAGGCGATCGGACAAGCTCCCTCCGGCAGGAGCTGCAGCAAGTCGCCTACCGTCTGGCGATGGCTGCACTGGACGAGCGTCGTGGGGCCAATGGCGTTGTGGAAGGCGCACTCCGGGTCTCGCTCGATCGCAACCGAAGTGGCGCGGTGGCGCAGGCAGTCGACCAGCACGATTCCGCTCTGCACCGGCATCCCCATCAGCACGCGGGCGCCGAGCGTGCACATCCACGCCGCCACGAGGGCCGAGGTGCCGATGTGGGACGGCAGCAGCTCTGGCTCCGATTCGTCGAGGCACGTTTCGCGGGGGTCCGTCGCTCCACCCGTGGCCGGCCCGGGAACACATGCGAAGCACGGGCCATCTGCTTCGACGAAGAACCTGACCTCTCCTCCCCAGGGGTGGGTTCCGCCGTCGATCAGGGGCGTTGCGACCAGGTTGCAGCGTCCGTTCAGCTCGACGCGTTCGGCCCGGGTGTCCAGGCAGCTGAACACGAGGTCGGCTTCTCGCAGTTCCGCGAGACCGACACCGGATTGAAACGCGCGGGTGCGAGTTTCTACCTCGCAGTCGGGGGCGATTCGACCCAGTTCCTCGGCGGCGACTTCGGCCTTGTGACGACCGACCGTGCCGGGGGCGGCGTAGCTGATTCGCGACAGGTTCGATGGCTCGATGACGTCGTGGTCGCACAGCAGCAGCCGGCCAACGCCCAGCTTCGCCAGGTTCTGGGCGACCTCGCTGCCGATCGCTCCCAGTCCGACCACGACGACGGCGGCCTCCCGCAGTCGGGACTGGTCCCAGCCGCGGATGCGTTCCTGCCGGTCGAACCACTCGGCTGCGGTCACATGCGTCTCCCGTTCATCGGGCAGAGCATGTCGCGCTTCGCAGCGGACCAGTCGTCCCAGCAGTAGAGCCCGTGCACGGAGTCACGGTGTACGGCGATCATGCAGCGTGGCGAATCCGGGCTGCACGGGCAGATCACGACCTGGTCGCCCGCTCGGAAGCTGTGGCCACAGACCGCGCAGCCATGCCGGCGAAAGGCTCCCTTCTCTTCGCTCAGAAGGCGATGACCTGCTTCGAGTCGAACGACCCGGATGCCGCGGGGCGGCGGGCACGCTCGGTCGAGTCCTTCGAAGAACTGCAGGACGGCGTCGCCGAACGCGTTCTGCGGATCGGGCCCCTGGCACGCGCGGTCCCCATCGTGCCGCACCGCGCCGTCCTCACCCAGAATGACGGTGTCGCCGACCCGAAAGGTATGCCGGCACGACGGACACCGGTGGTAGAGCCAGGTCGAGTCCAGAGATGTTGTCAGGCGACCGGTCCGGGATGGCGAACCGGGGTCGCGGTCGGAAGCCGTGGTGTAGCTGTTCCAGAAGCTCTCCACCGAAGGGCTTCGATCGTCTTCGGTCGGGACTTCCTTGCCCTGGCTATTCATGTGGCGGCACCTGGGCGCTGGAGAGCGGCGGTCAGTTTTGCGATCGCGGCGGGATCGGAAGGGCTCGAGAAGCGAATCGCGGCTCGAGTCCGAATCAGGACCGGCAGGTGCTCGGGCTCGGTTCCGAGCAGCAGGACCGGCAGGATCCTGAGCCGTCCTTCATGCTCGAGCGTCAACGCCGCACCCAGTTCCTTCCGTTGCCATGGACCGGGAGCGCGACCGCAGAAGTAGACGAAACGATCCGCTCCCGTCAGGGCCCGGGAGATCTCATCGAGAACGTCCTCGCCGGGCGCCAGGTTGGCGTCGTTCCAGATGCCTGGCACCTGCTCGTCGAGCTGTTCGAGCACGGCATCGACGAACGGGCGGTCTTCGGTGCAATAGGAGGCGAACAGCCCTTTGCCTGGTCCGGCTGCAGTCGCCCTGGTCGTATTCCGGGCCTGGTGGCCACGAAGGTATTCCGACAACACCTTGTTGTGTGGGTAGCGCTCGAGGGCCAGGCGCGTCAGGGTCGGTAGCGGGTTCGGCAGCAGGCCTTTCTGGAGCTCTCCTCTGACGTGTCGCCAGAGGTCGATCGGCGCCGTTGGTTCGGCGATTACTGGAACAGACGTGGCCGGAACTCCGGCGTCGACGAGCAGTCCGCGGACCGCCCTGCCGCTGCCGAACAACTCGGCCAGCGTGTTCCATGCGTCGGAGTCAGAACTCACTGCTCCACCAGTCGTGGTTCGGTTCGTGGATTGGTTGCACAACCGTGTTCTCCTTCCTAGGAAGTCGGCCGGTCTCCTTCCCCGGTAGTCTAGGGCGAACGACGGATCGAACTAGCCCTTACTCGTCGAGCCCGGTGGTCGCCAGAACCGGGAATCGGCGGTCGAGCTGCGCAAGAACACGGATTTCGTGCTGCATCAACGACCTCGCGTGCAAGCACCCGTGCTCCATGTTCCGGCTGGCTCGAATCGACAGGCAGTTCCGGCGCTTCTTGCGCACGGGAGATACGCGCGCGCTCGGCGAGGTGTTCGATGCGGCGACGCCCGAACTACTGAACATCGCGGCCTACGTGGCGCGCGATCGGCAGCTCGCGGAGGTCCTGGTGCAGAGCGCCTTCCTGATTGCGATCGAGCGGCGTGGGGTCGCTGAGGATTCCCGTCGTCGACTCACTGCCGTGCATGGTGATCGTCAAGCCGTCGCCTTCGACCGCGCGTGCGCCATGCCGAGCCATCGGGCCATCCGCTGTCTGCGTCCAGCCACCGCTCCCGAACAACCAGGTGTCGTTGAGGTTGTCGCCGGTGACCGGGTCGTAGCCACCGAAGATCCAGAGTCCCGAGCCGTAGCTCGCTATCGCTGGGTTGCATCGTGCTGGGCAGACGGGGCTGACGGCCAGGTCTTGCCACGTCGTGCCGTTCCATTGCCAGAGGTCACTGAGGGGGCTGCCGTCGGCAGCGCCGCCGCCGAACAGGTAGACGTGCGACTGTGAAGACCATTCGCTGCCGACCATGGCGTGGAAGGAACGTGGGGAAGGCTGTGTCGTTGGCGAAGCTTGCTGCCAGCCCCGGCCGTCGAACACCCAGGTCTCATGAAAGAAGGGAATCGGCCAGCCGGTTAGTTGGCTCTGGCCGCCGAACCACACCGTGCGTTCCGTCGCGTGGTGGTAGGCCATCGCCGCACAGTTTGCTGCAGCTGGTTGGGTTGGCGTGAGGATCTGGGACCATTGTTGCGCGCACAGGCTCGAAGTTGCCGCCAGTGCCAGAGCCATGCGATGCATTCCAACGTTGTTCATGGTTTCCCCGACGTGAAGCAACTAGTCGTGTGATTCGCAAGTAGACCAACTTTATGGAGCCGATCGTGTCGGGGGTAACGTACAGCCTCGCATGCGCAAGGCCGCCTCAATCGAGCTGACAGATGACCAACGACAAGCTCTGACGAACTCGCGCATGGTCGGCGAACGGAGGTGCGCATCGCGATGAGGGCGAGAGTGGTTCTTGCCGCCGCGCGTGGCGACGAGAACAGAGCGATCGCCGAAGACCTCAACATCAATCGTGAGACGGTTGCCAGGTGGCGAAGCCGTGTTGCCGGGTGCGGCGTCGACGCGATCATGAAGGACTTGCCACGCGGTGGTCGAAAGCCGACTACGCGCCCAGAAGTTGAGTCGCGGATCATTCGAGTGACAACGCAGGAGAAGCCGAAGAACGCGACGCATTGGAGCACGCGAACACTCGCGGAGGAGCTCGGCGTTTCGCAGTCGATGGTCTACCGCGTCTGGAAGGCCAACGGACTGAAGCCGCACCTGATCAGAACATTCAAGGTCAGCAACGACCCGCGCTTCGAAGAGAAGCTGCGTGACGTCGTCGGCCTCTATCTCAACCCTCCAGCGAACGCCCTCGTCCTCAGCGCCGACGAGAAGACCTCGATCCAAGCACTCGATCGAACCCAGCCTGGGCTGCCGCTCGTAAAGGGACGGTGCGGAACTGCAACCCACGACTACAGGCGGAACGGCACAACGACGCTCCTTGCGGCAATGGAGCTCGGTCACGGTGAAGTGATCGCCACGTGCATGCAGCGCCATCGGCATCAGGAGTGGATCAAGTTCCTCGCGATGATTGATGCGCAGACGCCGAGCGAACTCGACCTGCATGTAATCGTCGACAACTACGCGACGCACAAACACGAAAAGGTGAAGCGATGGCTGAAACGGCACCCGCGCTTTCACATGCACTTCATCCCGACGAGCAGCTCATGGCTCAACATCGTCGAGGGGTTCTTCCGCAACCTCGACGAGAGGCGGTTGAAGCGTGACGCCTTCCGCAGCGTTCCGCAGTTGATCGACACCATCATGAGCTACGTCGAGAACCACAACGACGATCCGAAGCCCATCGTCTGGACCAAAGCTGCCGACGTAATCCTTGAGAAGGTCGGCCGCGCTCGCGTCGCGCTCGATAAGTCGGCAACAGAGTGAATCACACGACTAGTTAATGCCGCTCTGTCCGAGAAAGCGGCCGACGTTGTTCGTTGCGCAGTCGCACGAGGACCGGTTTGGCGGCGACGGCCATTGCGGCCATCTGCTGCACCTGCACCTCGCGGTGGTTGGCCAGGGGGCCCTTGTAGACGTCGACGTCGACCACCAGCACGGCGCAGCTGGCGCACGCGAGCGCTGTGAGCAAAACCACGGACCTGCGCATCAGGAGTCTCCCCGGTCCAGAGCGAGGTCGCGTTCGAGCTCGGCGACCGCGGTGCGCAGCGCGCCGCCGGGTCCGCTGATCTCGAGTACGCTCCCTACGTGGACATCGACGAGGAGACCAGAACTCTCGCGGGGATCGCACAAAGACACGTGTTGCTCTGGCACTGGGGTCGGTCTTTCGAGCCGTTTCGATTCCCGCGTCCGCCCGCGTGCGACACGCAAGGACGGCCGGAGTAGGAGATGCCCTACATTCTCATGGACAGGAAGAGGGGGCGGCTGATCGCGTGCTGCGGACTCCAAAACGGCCTACGAGGCACCGCTCGATTGGGGCGTGATGCGCGCCGAGTTGGGGAAGTGGACTGGGGCCACTCTGACCGAGGCCGAGCGCGAGCGGTACGTGAAGTAAGGTATGGGGTTCGGTGGAGTGTGCCACACCTGGCCCGACCGGACGATCAGCGCCTGGTGCGTGACCAGACGCGCATCACTTGACGGCGGCTGGGCCGGGTGACCCGGTCGTAGCAGCTGCAGCGAGTTCGGCCGCTTGCTGTTCTGCCTGCTCCGAGGAGTCCGTGTCTCCGTTGGCCAGATGCGCCTTTGCGAGCGCGGACCAGATGTCTGCGGTCGTCGGACTCAGAGCGGCCGCGGTCTTGCCGAACGAAATCGCTCGGGCGTTGTTTCCGAGGGCGAGGTGGGTGCGCGAACACAGTGCGTAGCCTTGCCCGTCCCAAGGCCGGGCATCCATCAACCTTTGCGCAACGGGCAAGGCTGCCGTGGGTTGGTTGTCGGTCACCAACCCTGAAGCGAGCTCGATCAAGAGATCGGGCTCCTCGGAACCGGCTTCGAACGCGCTTCGGAGTGGTTCTAGGTGCTCCGCCGAAGAGTTGCGAGACCTCGAGTCTGCGATCGCCTCGTGGACACCGTCGATCGGGCCGTCAGTCGTTTCGATCTGCCCCCGGTAGATCGGGTTCGTCAAAAGTCGCTGGAGCGTCGCCTTCGAGAACAGCCGGCCACCGATCATCCGATCGTCACGAGTGCGGTAGCTCTTGTTCCGCCAACCGCGCTCCTCGAGTTCGGCGACGGTTCCGCTCAGTGATCGGGCATCGAGGTAGAGCTCGAAGGTTGCGCGCACCTGGGCGGCTTCGTCCTGGTTGACGACGAGCTTCTTGTCCTCGACGTCGTAGCCGAGCGAAGGGCGACCGCCGGTCCACATGCCGAGGCGGCGCATCGCCTGCTTCTTGTCGCGGATGCGCTCGCCGATGACCTCGAGCTCGTACTCGGCGAAGGACATCAGCATGTTGAGGGTCAGGCGCCCCATCGATGTCCCGGTCGAGAACTGCTGCGTGACGGACACGAAGGTCACTCCGCGCCGCTCGAACAGGTCGATCAACTTTGCGAAGTCCCACAGGCTGCGGGAGAGCCGGTCGATCTTGTAGACCGCGATCGCGTCGACCAAGCCGTCCTCGACGTCTCGCAGAAGCGCCTGGAACGCCGGGCGTTCCGTCGTCGACCCGGAGAAGCCGCCGTCGTCGTAGTGGCGATCGAGGGCGACCCAGCCGGCACCGGCCTGGCTCTGCACGTAGGCCTCGCAGGACTGACGTTGGGCATCCAGGCTGTTGAACTCCTGGTCGAGGCCCTCGGTCACGCTCTTCCGGCAGTAGATCGGGACGCGGATCGGCGGTGGGTCTTGTCGAGCGATCACGATGTCTTCCTCCGGGTCTTCAGGCCGAAGAACAGCTTGCCGTTCCAGTGCGCGCCAGTGATCGCGCGGGCGACCGCCGACAGCGATCGGTAGAGCGTCCCGTTCCACTCGAAGCCGTTATCACGGGCCTCGACGCGGATGTCCTGGTCGTGCCAGCGGCGGGTCAAAGTCGTCCCGACCAACGGGGGCTGTGCGCCGGCGTTGCGACGCGCGGACCGGCGCTTCGGTTCGGGCGGAGGAAGCGGGAGGTCGATCTGTTGGATCAGCTCCTCGAGTCGGGCCTTCGCGCGGTCGGACAGTCCACCGAACTCACGCTCCTGCAGTTTCCAGGCGACCTTGCGCTGCAGGAACGCCTTGTTGCGGACGCGGGGCGGCTTGCCGAACAGGTCCTCGTAGCGGACCGACAGCTCGGCCGGCGTCAGAGTCTGAAGCTCCCGAAACTGTTCGCTGATGGTGTTCATGCCGCGGGCTCCTCGCGCTGGGAGTGCGTGGCACCCGTCGGACATGGAGCCTTAGATCGGCCCTCCACATCAAGTGGATTCGCATCGCATTCGAGCGAAGAGCGGAGCAGGGCGCGTCTTGCTGCCAATCGGAGGGCGCCTCTTGCCAAGACGTCCGCGATCTCCGCGAACCTCTCCGCAGCTGTCAGGTGACAGGGTTCGGCGTACCTCACGGATCGAGCTCCTCTCGGCAGACCAGCTCGCCCAGTGACCTGTCCCCTGAACCGGTGCCAAAGGCTATGTGAGTCGTTCGCTGTTTGACAAGCGCCTCGGGTCGACTGCTCGGTAGTCCGGCCGGAGCGCAGCGAAGGCCGGACTACCGACGGTCACGGCCTCCGGGGCCGGCGGTCGGTACCCAAGCGAGCTGTGCGGACGCTCGTGGTTGTAGTGGAGCCGCCACTTCTCGAGCAGCACCTTGGCCTCCTGCAGGGTGCAGAAGATCTCGCCGTTGAGCAGTTGGTCCCGCAGCTTGCCGTTGAAGGATTCGTTGTAGCCGTTCTCCCAAGGAGAGCCCGGTTGGATGAAGAGGGTCTTCACACCCACCTTGGCGAGCCAGGCCTTCACGGCTTGTGCCGTGAATTCCGGGCCGTTGTCGGACCGGATGTGCTCGCGCACTCCTCGGTAGACGAAGAGCTCGGCCAGCGTCTCGAGCACCTGCTCGCTCTTCATCTTGCGCTCGACCCGAAGCGCCAAGCACTCGCGTGTGTGCTCGTCGATCAGGGTCAGGATCTTCAGGGCCCGACCGTCGTGAGTGCGTTCATGCACGAAGTCGTGGTTCCATACATGATCTCTGCGCTGCGGCCGTAGCCGCACGCAAGATCCGTCATTCAGCCACAAACGGCTTCGTTTTGGCTGACGACGAGGCATCTTGAGCCCTTCCTGCCGCCAGATGCGTTCAAGTCGCTTGGCGTTCACCCGCCAACCGCTCAGCCGAAGTAGCCCTGTGATGGTTCGGTAGCCGTAGCGGCCGAAGCGCTCCGCGAGATCCACGATCTCGCTGG
>JBCBZB010000141.1:0-2719 GCA_039815565.1 Planctomycetota bacterium | reverse complement strand
GTACGTGATGTCCCCGGCCCAAACGCGATCGGGAGAATCGACGTCAAACTGTCGATTCAGCGTATTTGGAGCGATCGGTAGCGAGTGATTCGAATCGGTAGTCCTTCGAAACCGGCGGCGGATTCGACCGCGCAGTCCGTCTTCTTGCATCAAGCGTGCAACGCGGTTTCTACCTGTTCGCACATCTTCCCGCTGGAGCTGACGATGGACGCGCGGGCTGCCGTAGGTGCCGCGACTACTCTTGTGGATCGCCCGCACCTGCTCAAGCAAGACACGATCAGAGCGCTCGCGAGCGCTCGGCCCTACTCGACTCAGTCGCTTGTAGGCCCCACTCCGAGAGACGCCGAGTGCTCGGCACATCAGCGCTACGGGGAAATTCGCCTTCTCCGCGACGATCAGCTCGAATGCCGATCGTCCTCCTTGGCGAAGAAGGCCGTGGCCTTTTTTAGGAAGTCACGCTCCATCTCGAGCGTGCGGACTTGCCTGCGTAGTCGCCTCAACTCCTCCTTCTCGTCGCTCGTCAGAGCGCCCTCCGGCCCCCGGCCTTCGTCGACTTCAGCCTGTCTGACCCAGGTATCGAGCGCGCTACGGGTCAAATCCAGGTCGCGGGCCACCTGCGTGATATTGCCCGTTTCCCGGACCATGCGCACCGCATCGGCCTTCTGATCGTTCGTGAACTTACGTCGCTTCCTTCTCGCCATGATGAACATCCTCGCGCAGAGCGCTTCTGAGGTGTCCACTTTATTGGGGGAATGTCACACGCCTGACCCTCCGCAGTCGAATTCTGCGGAGGGTCGGGCGTGGACCTTGAGTGGAGGAAGGTGACTGACGCGGTACCCGGTACGCGTCCCCTACTCCAACAACACACTCACGCCATTCGTGAAGTTGGTCCCGGTACTCCCACCGGAACGATCGCGATAGAACGCTTGCCAGTTCCAGGTCTCGCCGGACAGCGCGGGGACACCTTGCAAACCCTGGGGAAGGAAGCCGAGGTCGACGCTCAGGCTCGCTTCGCCTTGAGCATTCACGGCCTGGACCTGACCGGAACCTCGGTGGCGGCCGATGGGGCCCGCGAGACAGAGGTTGCCGAAACTGCCGCCCGGCGTCGGAGAGAAGCCTTGGTTGCGGCTCACGATGAAGAGCACGATCGAGGGTTGGGGGAGACCAGTCGCAACTAAGGTGAGGTCGTTCGCGAGGACGGAGGCGCTTCCGACAGCCGACAGGACCCCGGGCTGACCGGTCACATTCGGTACGCCACTGCAATACGGAAGACCCAGGGAGCCCGAACTGGAGCCCTCCCGGATTGTGAGAGTTCCCGCGAAGCCTACTGACCGGTTGCGGCCGATTCGAATCAAGTAGTCCCGACCGGCGACGGCCGAGAAGAGGAGGCCCGGGCGCTGCCCTTGCGACTGGCCGCATGCCGGGGCGCCGCCCGTGATCGAACACTCAATCGGTGTCGCCGAGGCGCAGTCCGAGCCGGAGTAGACCGAGAGCACAGTCACTAGCGGCGCATCGCAAAGCAACAGGCTCGTCGGGCCGCCGTTGATGGAGTTGTAGCGGAACCAGAGATCGTTTGGATCGGGGTCCGGGGCCCCCAGCCCACTGCAAAGACCGAAGGGCGTTCCCGAACCGGTAGCGAAGCCCGAGTCGAAGGGCGTGTCTCCAAGGCTGACTGGCAGAGCGCTCGCGCAATCGTCATTGACAGGAGGCGCCTCTTGAAGAACTTCCAGCGTGCCTACGGGCCGCGAGTTCTGCGTCGCCGCAACTCGCAGCAGATAGGGCGTACCTGCTACGAGGTCAGCTTCGAGTGTCGCCCCCGGCTGATTGGGATCACTGCCGCAGATGGCGCCCGAGCAGGCCCGGAACATCGACATGTTGCAGACCCCTTCGAACAGGTTCAGCTCACCTCCTGCTGTATCGAAGCAGGCGCGAAAGACGTAGCGCTGCGAGACGGTCGGAACGAAACGGTAGAAGAGGCCCGGCCAGGAACCGGACGAACAGCTGGAGACGGTCCAGGCGGACCCGCTCGTCGCGGCCAAGGTCATGTCAACGGCCACGGGATTACCGACCGTGAGGTCCACGGCGAGCGCGCACTCGGTGTTGGCGGGTAAGACTTGAGAGGTCACCAGGATCTCGCCTGAGGCGTTGAAGTTGGGATCGTTGACACGCACCCAGTAGTCCACTCCACCTACCGCCTGAAAGACCGCCGACCGCGAGATGCAGTCCCCGCCTGTTGCCGCACAGGCAAGGCTCTGCAAGTTGGTGCAGTCTCCGCTGTACACCTCCGGAATCAGACTGTTGGTCGGATCGCAGACCTGGACACGCAAGGGACCCGTAACGGCCGCTTGGAAGCGGAACCAAACGTCGTCCCAATCGCCGCTCGGACAGGTCCACGGAATCGGCGAAGGACTCGCTTCTCCTGTCTCAAACGCAACCGGAGTTTCCAGCGGAACGGCCGTGGCTTCTTCGCAGCGATCGTTGGGAGGGCCCGGCACCACACGAACAGCGCCTTGGATGCCAGCCGACGCGTCGGCTCCCACCCGAACGAACATGGGTGTTCCCGCCGTTGCAAAGAATTGAAGAACGGGAGGTTGGAGGAAGCTCGCGCTCGACTCGCAGCCCACGGGGGTCAAACTCCCGCATGCTCCGGAATAGAGCTCGAGGCTCAACGTTCCGGGCTGGCTTCCCTGTGTGTAGCAGTAGGCTTCGTAAGCGCCGG
>JBCBZB010000029.1:0-51386 GCA_039815565.1 Planctomycetota bacterium | reverse complement strand
CAGATGGACGAACTGGAGACCTACGAGGGGCGCCGCAACACGAGGCCGCTGACTCTTCCGATCCTGATCGAACGGAAGACACGTCTGATCCTCGCCGCTCGTTCCGCTCCCATCCGACCGAGTGGTACGAAACCCAAAAGGCGGCTCAAGGCCATCCAGGGGGACGAACAGCGGTTTGGCCGGCGGCCGTCGCGCTCCAAGGCCGTCGTTCGCCACGTCCTGCGAACCGGCGCCAACCTCTGCCAAGATCTACAGAGCGTCCTTCTGGAGACCGACGAGAAGGCGACCTATCCAGGCCTCGCCCGGTCCGTCTTCGGCGACCGACTGATTCACCTCCAGACCTCGAGCAAGTTGCCGAGAAAGACCTGGAACCCGCTGTTCCCGATCAACCACACCGAGGCTGTTCTCCGAGACCTGACCGGCCGACTCCGGCGGGAGTCGTGGCTCGTCAGCAAACGGCGTTGGTACCTGAACTCCCACCTGCAGATCTACCTCGCCTTCCGCAACCTCGTGCAGCCGAGGTTCAACCGGGACGACCAAACCCCGGCGCAGTTGGCCGGCTGGGTACCCCGACGGCTTCGACCGTGGCAGGTGCTGTCGTGGCGACAGGACTTCGGGCGGCGAAGCGGATACCCGCTGTCGATCGTTGGGAAGCCCTGGGCGGAGGCGCTTGAGGCGACTGGATCGTGTCACAACACGGGCCGGCGTCAGTTCCGGGGAACTACCAGCCAAGGGGTGGCACGGACCGCCAGACCGCGTCACTGGCGAGAACGCCGCGCCGCGAGCCAATCCTGACGTCGCGCGATCTCGGCTTTCTTCGCGTCCGGATCGAGAGTCAGCTTCCAATCCGGGCGAGCCTCGTCCTCGGGCGCGGCATGAACGACCTGATCGAGCACTCGTCCTTCACGGGCGATCAATAGATTCAGGTCGAGACCTCGAACCAATCGCTGATCCAGGATCGTCCGCCAGGTGCCGGAACGAACGCGGAGCCCGTCGATCGCCAACACTTCGTCCCCGGCACGCAGACCCGAGTTCCAGGCCGGACCGCCACGCACAACGGACGCGATCTCGGTCGAGTTGGCGCTCACCCGAACTCCGAGACGACTCGTTCGCCGGCGCACGGTCATCTTCACGCCGAGACTCTGCAAGGCACCCTCGACCAGCGGACGCACCGGTTCGTGGTCGAGTCGACGAGCCATCTCAGCGCTCTTCGGACCACCGACCGCCCCGGCGACTCCGACGACGTCGTCGATCGTGTAGCCGCGACCCTCTTCGAAGGTCGTTCGGTAGAGCTCACGCATCAAGTCTTCGAGCGAACGCTGGTCACCGCTCTCAAGCCGGATGGTCACGTCGAGGACGAGACCGGCGAGTGCTCCGTCGACGTAATAGTTGACCGAGTTGTTCCGCAGGTTCTCGCCACCCTTGTAGAGCTTGGTCCAAGCCTCGAGGCTGGCGTCGCCGAGCGGTGTGTCCGCCCAAGGGTTGTTGCAATGCTCTGCCAGCCGCTCCAGGTAGTGCTCGCTATCGAAGGCACCGGCGCGAACGCAGCAGAGATCGTCGAAGTAGGCAGTGAACCCCTCGGCAACCCAGAGCAATCGTGTCGGGTTTTCGTCGTAGTAGTCGAACTGCCACAACTCCGACGGACGCATGCGTTTCACGTTCCAGAGGTGGAAGAACTCGTGGGCGATCAGCCCCAAGAAATCGCGACGTTCTCGTCGTGATCCCTGAAGGGTGCGCGGCGCGAGTAGTGTGCTCGAATCCAGGTGCTCAAGGCCGCCGCGGCCGGATTCGGCGAATAGCGACAGGAAGTGGTAGGCGTCGATCGGGAGACCGCCGCCGAACACTGCCGTCGCCTCACCGAGAATCGCCTCGATCGCCTCGGACATGTCGTCCCAGCGCACCATGTCCGCATCCCCGGCCTCGACGAAGCGGACCGGCTTGGAGTCGAGCGTGAACTCCAACGCGACCCGGCCGCCGCCGAGAATCGGAGTGTCGACGGCGTCGTCGTGGTCTTCGAACCGCAGGGCGTAGCGGTCGCCTTCGCGCGCCATCGGTCCGTGACCGCTCACGAACTCGAAGGCGGCCGACGACTCGTCCAAGGCAACCGAGACTTCCGCTTCCATCTCCGGGCGATCTGTCGGCCAGAGGTAGACACAGGCGCCGTTCCAGAACACCCAGTCGTGGCTCGCAAAAGCCGTCCGAACGGTGAGCTCCCGAGCGTAGATGCGATACCGCAGAGTGAGCTCGGAGTCCGGATTCTCAGCCAGAACGCGGACTCGATGCGGATCGGGCCGGGTCAACGAAGCACCCTCGCACTCCAGGTCCATCAGGTGGCGGGCGAAGTCCCGGAACACGTAGCTGCCGGGCGTCCAGCGAGGCAGGGCCAATTCCCACTCGCCACGAGGCGGAAGGGTCAGCTCGACGGTCAGTTCACCTCGAGCGCGGTCAGCGAGCCCGATCGAGTAGCGGAGAAGGTTCATCAGGGATGTCTGGGCGTCCGAGGACGACGCCCGCGCCCCGCGCGCAACTGCTCCGCGTCCCCCGGATCCGACCCGGGTCGCTCGAAAGAGGCCCCTGGGGCCTGGAGAAGGGGGTGCGCGCCCGACAGGATTCGAACCTGTGACCTTCGGCTTCGGAGGCCGACGCTCTATCCAGCTGAGCTACGGGCGCCCGCCGTCCGATTGAGACGGGCGGAGCACGGTAGCGAGGTCCGATCAGGGACTCAAGGGTGCCTCGACGCCCGCGAACTTCCGATGCGGGCGACAGAATCCACAGGACGGCGCACCGCTTCGAAACCCCCGGAATGACCCGTAGATGAGGGGTTTCGCGTCAACCAATCAGGTAACCGCACCGTTGTCAGGGGCTAGACTTCCCTGATCGGCTCTTCGGTCGGAAAACCGCCCAGTCTCCCTGTTTCGAGGCGCTTGCGCGGAATCCGGATGGCCGGTTCAATTGGTGTGTTGGTCGACCGCCGCCACTCGCACGGCTGCAGGAGACCAGCGCGACTGCCCCTCGATCCACCGTGCTGATTCCTTTCGGCTTGCAACCAGCGCTGACCGCCGCCACCAGCCTTGCGCTCTCCGTGGCTCCAGCGTTCGTCGAACCCTCGAATGAGGACAACCGTTCGTCCGAACCGACGAGCCGGTCCGAGCTCCGGACCACGGAATCGCACGCTGCCGGGATGGCCCGGGTCCTCGACGCCCTGTCGGGAACAGGCTCGTTCGACGGCGTCCTGGCGCCTCAGGGCTCTGCTTTCCCGACGGCCTCGTTCCTGCGTGGAACAGGAATCCGTGGCGCTGGAATGGGCCTTGGGATGGGCACGCTCCCCGGCGTGACCACCGGGCTCTCCGACATCGACGGCGACATGCTCCCAGACCGGTTGGAGCAGGTGCTGACCTTCGATCCGCTTTCGGCGGATTCGGACGGCAACGGCTGGGTGGACCGCGAGGACTTCCTCAAGGTGCTCGGCGCGCCCTCCGCAGCCCCGGAGAACCAGATTCGGATCGCGGTGCACTCCGAGCAGTCGGAGGCCGGCCCGGTCCTGTGGGTCAACTGCTTCTTCCACGTCGTGAGCCAGCAGCTCTCGCCGACGCTTTCGACGATGGACGTTTTCCTCCTCACCGACAGTGGGATTCGTCTCTCGCTGTTGAGCGCCCTGAGCACGAGCCCGCTCGACATCGACAGCCAGTTCGATCCCGATCGCGGTCGCTTCGTGCGGATCTCGTTCCCGTTCGCGCTGGAGTCCGACCTGGGCTTCCTGCTTCCGGGCGTGATCGGCCTCGAGGCCACGATGGACCACGAGTCCAAGGTTTCGGGTGTCCTCGTCGAGCAGACCCAAAGCGGCCTCTCGACCTCGGTTCCGCTCGCCACCGACGCGATCACCCAGCAGCCAACCGATCCCGATCGCAAGGGGGACGGCTTCTGGGACCAGAGCCGCATGTGCTTCATGCGACTGGGCATCCTCGGAACGGCTCCGGACGCGACGCTCCTGGAGGTTGTGAGCGCGGATTGCATCGTCACTCAATCCACGGCTGTCTGCCCGTCCAGCTGCTCGAGCTCCGTCGGCCGACTCATTCTCGTTCCGGACGTGATCGCTGCCATCACCGGCGGCTGAACCGTCTCCGAGACCTCCGTCGAAGTGCCTTAGCTGAGCCTCAGAGCCCAGCTGAAGATCGCACTCGGGAACCTTCCTATCGGGTCGAAGCTCCACAACTCGGGATTTCCGAGGTTCCACGTCGCCAGTTTTGAGGTTTCCGTGCCAGTTTGTCGGTTCAACGGAACCAGGGTCCGTGGCCCGCTCGTCCGAGAAAAGGTCACGACTTGGCAACATCTCCCCAAAATCCCACGGACTTCGGCCAGCTCGGCGATGAGGAGCTGACCAAGATTTGCGCAGACGTCCAGTCGGATGCGTTCGAGGACGCGTTCGCGGAGCTCTACCGCAGATACCGGGACCGCGTGTACGCGATCGCCTACCGGATGACCGGTCAGTCGGTGGATGCGATGGACGTGGTTCAGGAGTGCTTCCGGGTCCTGTTCCAGAAACTCGGGAGCTTCCGCGCGGACGCCAAGTTCAGCACCTGGCTCTACCGTCTCGTCGTCAACTGCAGCATCGACCACAACCGTCGGGAGACCGCCCGGACCACCCGAGTCCCGGCCAGTCTCGAGCAGTTTGACCACGGAGCGGAGCCAGCCGATCAGTCGGTCGACCCGCTGCAGTCCGCCGCCGATTCGGAACTCGGCGAACACGTCCACCGAGCCCTCGGCCGACTCTCGGACAAGCTCCGCTCGGTCCTGGTCCTGCGCTACCTCGAAGGTCTGAGCTACGACCAGCTCGCGGAAACCCTCGAGATCCAGTTGGGCACGGTGAAGTCCCGACTCGCGCGCGCCCACGTGGCTCTGGAGCAGATCCTCGAAGGATCGCTTCCTGCGCACGACTACCCGCTCGAGAAGACCGCTGAGGACGACGCGTCCGGAGACAGCCGAAACAGCGATCGGCCCGACGACGACCCGAACCGATCAGCGTCAGGAGCCGCAGGATGAACCACGACTCCTCCGCAGCCCGCTGGGACGAGAACCCTGTCGACCCGAATTCCCCCGAGGCCGAGCGAGCCGCTCGCTTCGCGGAGCGAGTCATGGGTGAGCTCCAGCACGCACCGGGTCCGTCGATTGAGTTGCCGAGTGTCGAAGACGTGCTCGCCGGACTGTCCGATCAGCAGGTCGAACGCTCCGAGGTGCGCGAGAAGCTGGAGTCCGCCAACGACGAACTGCGCCCGTCGAACGAGTTCGAACTCCGGCGCGGACTGCTCGAAGTCCAGGCAGGTCTCGACCCGGAGATCTCCCGGGCGCGCCTCGAGAAACGCCTCGGCCGAGGACTCGATGAGCTGCTCCGCGACGGCATCGAGTTGCCGAAGATCTTCGACACGAACCCGAACGGGCGAAATGCCTTCCGCGCGGTCTTCGGACGACCCGAGGCTCTGCCGTCGATCCCGGCGGTGAAGGAGTTCCTCGAGACAACCGAGACGCAGGCCCCGGGTTGGCTCTGGGCGCGTGTTCAGGCTGAGCTCGAGACCTCCCGGGTCGACGACGCTGGCTCCGAAGTCCCGGTATTTGCTCCGGAGCTTCCGAGCCAACCGGTCGCCGAAAGCGAGCCAATCCGAGCAAGCCACTGGACCGGCTCCTGGCGTGTCTGGAGTGCTGTGGCGGCCTTGTTCGTCGCCGCGACCTGGGTCTGGAGCTTCGCTGGCGGGCCAGTTCCGTTCGGCTCCTCCGAGGCTGATCCGTGGACCGTCCGTGAACGAGACGATTCAGCGAACACGAACGGCCTGCGCTTCGTCGAAGCCAAACGCCCGTTTACCAACTACAGATCGATGGCGTCGATCGTCGAGGACATTCAGGATGGCACACCGCGCTGAGAAACGAGCAAAGCTCCTGCGCGGCGGCGTTCTTGCTGCTCTTCTGATCGGTGCCACCGGACTGCACCAGGTCACCGGCGGGACGCAGGGCCCTCTGCCCACCCCGCAGCTGCCCTCGATCACCTTCGCGGATCTGGCCGAGGCCCAGGACGCCCGCGGCTATGTCGCGATCCGGCGGCGCACCGTTCTCGAGTCTGCTCCCAAGGCCCGTTCGCAAGGTGCCGGAGGCAGTCAGGCTGGAAACAGTCACCCCGGAAACAGTGGAGCCATCGAAGAGTCGATCCTCGGTTCCCTGACGATTCCCCGCGCCTCGGCGTCCGCTGCGACGCTCGAGCGGGTCGCGTTCCACGGCGAGGACTTCGACGCCGATCTCCTCGGCGTTCAGAGCCCGGTGGACGCCAGCAACTGGCAGACGGCTGACACGGCCCAGGACCAGCGCTTCGAGACTCACGAGGCCTACCTGCTGAAGCACTCGGACTTCGGAATCGAGTCCGTGACGGCAGCGAACACGAACTACCGCCTGTTCGTGATCGGCCAGGGTGTCCGCCAACTCCTGGCGAACACCGACCAGTCGCTCGCGCTGGCGACCGTCGATCCAGAGGCCACGATCGGGCCCTCGGTCCTCGAGGACTTCGCTCCCGAGAGTCGGCAGATCGTCCGGATCGCGGTTCTCCCGCGTCGGATGGGTCGCGCCTCCTGGATCCTCGAAGTCGATACCGAGACGAATCAGGTCCTGCTCGCGGTTGCGCTCGACGCAGCCGGAGTGCCTCTGAGCGTCGTCGAGACCGTCGCGTTCGAAGAACGTTCAGCCGGTGAGTTCACGGACTTCTGGATCGGCTGGTGGCAGCCGCGCCGCCGGGTGACCGAAGTGCAGAACACCGCGGACCTGAACTTTCGTTTTGCGGACACTCCGGTCGGTATCCCGGCAGCTCACACCCTCCCATCGGGCTACCAGCTGCAGCGCGTGCACTCGGTGGAACGTGATCTCTCACCGGAGCGATCGGCCGTGCTCACCTACGGAGACGGCATCGACCAGATGTTCGTCGTCTCGACGGTCCAGAGCTCGATCCCGCTAGCCTCGGTGCTGCCCAACGAGAACGTCGGGACCGCCTTCGAGAGCTGGGATGAGAACGCGATCCTGACCTTCACCGACCGGGACATGGCCCAGTTCATGTTCCGCAGCAGTGCCGGCCTGATCGTCACGGTGGTCGGCCGCATCGGTCACGGGGAGCTGTCCTCGGTGGCGACCGATCTCTACCGCCACCTGCGGCACAACTGAGCGCCCACGCTTCGCGGAGCGGCGCCCTGTGTCTCGAGCTTTGCCTCTCGACGATTCTCGCCAGGGATTCCTCGTGACCTGGCATCTATCCCAGAGCTGAGAGTCGACTCGGATCCTCTCTGCGCGCCGCAGAAGCCGCCCAGAGGCTCCCGAAGCGTTGTCCCGTCGCAACACGCGGTGCTGGAGCACAACGCGCTGTGGCGTCTACGCAACGCGCCTAGGCGACCGCGTCGTCCGTGACAGAGGGGATTCCCCATTCGCATCGGGACTTCCCGCAATTCCGATCATCGCATGCCGACCTGGCCCGTCCCCTGCTCCTGGTCCTTCGGATCCTCTTCCAAAGCCATCCGACCCGCATCATGGACCAGCAACGCCCTGACGACCGTTCTTCGAACCTCGGCTCGACCGAGTACCGCAGCCGCCTCCTGACCAAGATCAACGCCCTGATCGGCGTGCTCGAAGTCGCCATCTCCAAGGTCGACCGCAGCCGTCATGATCCGAACGCCGACGACGCGCGTCTCGAGCGGATCCGAACCAACCTCGAGAACACTCTCGCCATCTGCAACCGTGCCCGCCGCTCCCTGCTCCAGGTGGTGAACGGAGAGGAGAAAGAGCGTTCGAACGCCGATGCGGACCAGGCCCGCATGAGCTACCGCGACTATGTCGAGCTGGCGAGCATCGACGAGTACCGCCGCTTCAAGGAGCTTCCTCCGATCGCCAGCGACGACCTCCAAAGTGCCGACATCGACGAACTCGCGAAGAAATTGTCCGAACTCTGAGACCGCTCGATCTTTTGACTTTTGACACGTCGTGTGCCGCTTCCAAAGGCACAACGGCAGCCCTTGGGGCTGCGCCCGTCGGGAGTCTTGCTGGTCTCCCGTCGGTCGAACGTGGCCCACGGACCGTTCTCTCCGGAACGGTTCGTGAGTGCCCTGGTCGTTCTCGGAGAAGTGATCCCGAGAGACCCACGACCGCAGCGCGAACCCAGGAACGATGTCCACGGTTCGTGGCTCGTCGTAACCCTTTGAACGAGCAAGCACGAAGTCGTCCGGAGCCTCGACTTTCCCCAGTCGATCCCCGCTGAAGAGTGACAGAAAGAGGGAACCCTCTATCTGTACCAATTCACTCTGTCTGTCTGTCACGGACCGGCGAGAACAACCCGCGAGGGACTCCCCCAGCGGGCTCCTCGAGCGAGGAGTCTTCGTTCCCTCGGACCCCCGGTTCCCGTAGACTCAAGCGACTCCGATCCCGGCCGTGGGCGGCACTCCAGGCAGCCAAACGGGTGGAGCTTCGGTTCTCTCGCCATGAAGATTCTCTGCGATCGCCAACGACTGCTCGATGCGTTTTCCGCGATCGGCAGCATTCCGCCGCAGAAGACGACGAAGCCGGTGGTCCAACACGTGCTCGCTCGCACGACGGATGCTGGTCTCGAACTCGTCGCAACGGACTTCGAGTTGTCCGCGAAGATCCGCATCGATCAGGTCGATGTCCGTGAGCCCGGTGAGTTGCTTCTCCCCGCCAAGGAGACCTCAGCCCTCCTCCGTGAGATCAGCGAGACCTCGCTGTCGCTGACCCGCGAGGAACAGCGCTGTCGCATCGATGCCGGTTCCGGTTCGTTCGTCCTGCTCGGCGACGATCCCCGTGAGTTCCCGAAGGAACCCCAGGTCGAAGCCGACATGTCGTTCGAGCTGCCTGCCTCGGCGTTGCAAGAAATGGTTCGTCGAACCAGCTTCGCGGCAGCCAAGGAGCAGACGCGCTATGCGATCAACGGCCTGCTGATGCACGTGCAGGACGGAAGCGTCCGTCTCGTCGCGACGGATGGCCGGCGTCTCGCGCTGACCTATGCCGCGGTCGATGATCCGGACACCGAAGGTCGCGTGGTCGTTCCACTCCGAACCCTGCAGCTGATCTCCAAGGCGCTCGACCAGGATTCGACGGTCACCGTCTCGGTCTCGAAGACCCAGATCGCGTTCCGAAACGGACCGCTCTACATGGTCAGCCAACTGCTCGAGGATCGCTTCCCGCAATATGAGCAGGTGATCCCGAAGGCCGCGAGCACCACACTCGAGATCGACCGTGTGGACCTGGAGCGCAACCTACGCCGCGTCGCAGTGCTCTGCAGCGGCGACGTCCCGATGGTCCGGTTCGCCTATGACGGCGACACCCTGTCCTTGACCACCGAATCCGCGAACGTCGGACGTGCCGACCAATCGATGCAGATCTCGGTGAAGGGCGACGGTGGAGCCATCTCCTTCAACCCCGAGTTCCTGTTGGACGCCTTGAAGGTGTCCGATCTGGAGCAAGTTCGGTTCGACCTCAGCGACGAGTCGACTCCGGGTAAGGTCACCTTGGGCGAGGCCTACACCTACATCCTCATGCCGGTCAGTGGATCCTGAGAGCCCTGACCTTCCACCCGCGCACAAGTGTCGATGAGACGACCTGAACCCGAGCGATCGGGGAAGCCTCTCGCGGCGGGTGACCTTCTCAAGGACCTGGTGCGCGACCTCGACAAGGCACCTCGCCGACAAAAGGTCGCAGACGCCCTGTCCGAGTGCCTCGAAGAGGAGTGGGTCGAACAGATCGAATTCCTGCGGCTGCGAAACGGTGTGTTGAGCCTCGAAGTTCAATCCGCACCGCTCCTCGCTGAGCTCCGCAACTTTCACATGGACGATATTCGGCGCGCTTGCGAGCGCGTACTCGAACCAGAACGCATCCACCGAGTGCAACTGACTCTCGGAGGAATCCGATGACCGAAAGCTACAACGCCAAGTCGATCAAAGTCCTCGAAGGACTGGAAGCGGTTCGCAAGCGACCCGCGATGTATATCGGCGATACCGGAGCCAAGGGACTCCACCACCTGGTCTGGGAAGTCGTCGACAACGCTGTCGACGAAGCACTTGCCGGACGGTGCTCTCGGATCGACATCACGGTCCACAAGGACGGTGCTTGTTCCGTGTCCGATAACGGCCGGGGCATCCCGGTCGACATGCACGAGACCGGGATTCCGGCTGTTGAACTGATCCTCACCAAGCTGCACGCGGGTGGAAAGTTCGACAAGGGCAGCTACCAGGTCTCGGGTGGTCTGCACGGCGTTGGCGTCTCGGTCGTCAACGCGCTCGCCAAGGTTCTCGAGGTCGAGGTCAAGCGCGATGGCAAGATCCATCGTCAGCGCTTCGAGCTCGGTGAGAAGGCCTCGGACCTCGAGGTGATCGGCGAGACCGATGTCACCGGCACGACCGTTCGGTTCACTCCGGACGGCACCGTGATGGAAGCGACTGAGTTCCAGTACGACGTGCTACGAAAGCGCGCGCGAGAGCTTGCCTACCTGATGGGCACCTCCGACCTCGCCTTGTCGATACGGGACGAGCGCGAAGACCTCTTCGAAGAGTTCCACTACCCGCGCGGTTTGATCGAGTTCGTCGAGACACTGAACGAGACGAAAGACCCGGTGCACAAGGACATCGTCGCCGTGCAAGGGACGATGGAGCATCCGGAGGACCCGTCGAAGGTGTACGAGGTCCAGTTGGCCCTCCAATACAACGACGGCTACAACGAGACCGTTCTCACCTTCGTCAACAACATCCACACGCTCGAAGGCGGCACGCACCTCTCTGGCTTCAAGACCTCGCTGACGAGGACACTGAACAACTACGCGAAGTCGGAGAAGATCCTCAAACCGAAGGAGACCTTGCCGACCGGCGACGACTTCCGCGAGGGTCTGACGGCGGTGCTTTCGATCAAGGTTCCCGAGCCGCAGTTCGAGAGCCAGACGAAGATCAAGCTCGGCAACCGAGAGGTTCAGGGCATCGTCGAGTCGCTGGTCGGAGACCATCTCCGCACGCTGTTCGAAGAGAAGCCAGCGATCCCGAAGGCGATCTTCCAGAAGGCGATCGAAGCCCGGCGCGCGCGCGAAGCAGCTCGCAAGGCCCGTGAGCTCGTTCGCCGGAAGTCGGCTCTCGAGGGTTCGGGTCTTCCCGCGAAGCTCGCGGACTGCCAGAAGGGCACCAAGCCCGAGGACGCGGAGCTGTTCCTGGTGGAGGGTGACTCGGCCGGTGGTAGCGCCAAGCAGGGACGCACCAGCAACCAGGCAATCCTTCCGTTGCGAGGCAAGATCCTCAACGTCGAGAAGGCACCGGTCGACAGCGTCCTCAATCACGAGGAGATCGGAACGATCGTCTCGGCGATCGGCACCGGCTACGTCACTGAGGAGTTTGACCCGGCAAAGATGCGTTACGGCAAGGTCATCATCATGACCGACGCCGACGTCGACGGCAGTCACATCCGCACGCTGCTCCTTACGCTCTTCTACCGGAAGATGCCTGAGCTGGTGTCGCGTGGCTACGTCTACGTCGCTCAGCCGCCGCTCTACATGGTCGAGAAGGGCAAGCAGAAGTTCTACGTCCACGACGAGAAGGAGAAGAACGAACTCGTCGCACGACTCGGGCTCGGTGACTCGAAGCTCCACTTGCTCGTCGGCGATTCACCAAAGGCCTTCGATCAGAACCAACTGACCGAGGTCATCGGACTTCTGACGCTCATTGACGCGGCGACGAACCAGGTTCCGCCCGAAGTCGAAGAGGACGTCTGGCAGTTCTGTGCGCGGGCCGCACAGCCCGATCTCGATTTGCCGAGCCACTGGGTGCAGACGCCGGACGGTGGATCGTTCGCTGACTCACAGATTGAGGTCGATGCGATTCGCGAGAAGTTCGGCGAGGACAAGGTCCTCGACTTCCCGATGTCGACCGTCATCGAGAAGATCCGTGGTCCGCTCCGCAAGCTGACGGAACTCGGATTGCCGCCACACCTGCTGGCCGGTGAAGACGAGATCCGCTTCCGCATCGAGGGCGGCAAGGAGCCGATCGAGGTCGAGAACCTGTCGAAGTGCCTCAAGGAGCTGGTCGGTCGTTCGGAACAGAACGTGAAGACGAACCGCTACAAGGGACTCGGCGAGATGAACCCGAATCAGCTGTTCGAGTCCACGATGGATCCGGAGACGCGCACGCTCTATCGCGTGACGATCCTGGATGCGGCGGACTCGGATCGGATCTTCAATGTGCTGATGGGACCGGATGTCGAACCGCGCCGGAACTTCATCGAGGAGCACGCGCTCGAAGTGACCAACCTGGACATCTGATCTCTGGGACATCTGATGTCCTCGACATCCGGCGTCTGGAACGTCTGATCGCGGGACGCGATTCGCGTCTTGGTAGCGAGCGCCTGTTTCGCAGAAACAGGGTCGACGTGTCGTCGGCCACAGTCGAATCACCCGAACACTCGGGAGAGCTGTGCAACGCCTTCGCTACATCTTCGGTGTCCTGACCCTCCTAGGGGCCTTTGGCCTCGGATGGCTCTTCCTCGATTGGACCCGAGCGGCAGAATCCGCCGCGCTCCGCCTGCGGGTCGAATTCGCAGATGCTGGCGGCCTACGTCGTGGCGCCTCCGTCCGAACTCGCGGTGTCGTGGTCGGGGTCGTGGATCGCGTCGGACTTCGAAGTGATGGCGAAGCAGCCGTCGTCGAAATCTCACTCGACGAGGAAGGCGCACGCTTCGCTCGCGATGGTTCGCGTTTTTGGATCGTACGTCCACGCGTCGGTGGCCTCTCCGCCCCGGTCGATGGACTCGACACCCTGATTCGCGATCCATATGTGACCTTCGAGCCGGCAAGGCTTCCGTCCGAACCGCTCGAAGATCGGGAGACGATCGTCGGCGCCGAGGTTCCGCCCCGTGACGATTCGAACCTCGCACCGATCCGCTCCAACGACCTCTTGATGACGCTGCTCTGCAGCGACGCCTATGGGCTGACGGTTGGATCCGCCGTGCGCTACCGCGGGAGCAAGGTCGGGGACGTCCGTGCGGTCGAGCTGCCCGAGTCTGGGACCGGCGTGATCGTTCGACTCCGCATCGATGCCGAAGCGCGCCGAACGGTCACGGACGCTTCGTCGTTCTGGGTCGCTCGTCCCACCGTCGATGGTTCTCTACTCGAGGGATTCTCGGTGTCGAACCTGCTTTCGGCTGTGTTCCCGTATGTGACCTACTCGACTCCACAAGGCGAGGGGGTTCCGGTGACCAATGGAGCGCGCATCGTCGAGGTCGAAGAACCACCTGAGGTCGAACCGATCAACTGGCCGGACGAGATCCTTCGTGGTGAGGGCTCGGACGCGTCCGGGACGACCGGGGTTCGAATGGTCGAGGTTCTCTACGAGGCGGAGGAAGGGGATTGGTTGAACAGCAACGATCGCCTTTACCGCAAGAGTGTCGGCGTCCTCTATCGCGGCCGTGACGGGGCATCATTGGTACTGACCACCCGAGCGGCCTGTGACGCGGCCTTCGTCATGTCCGACTGGATCGGTTCCGTCGACATCGAGTGGGAGACAATTCGCGCGATTAACGAGGGCAATCGTCCTCTCGGTGCCTCCCGTCGATGGACAGCGGGCGAGGATGACGAGCTCGACCTTGCGGTCGTTCAGGTCGAGTGGACCGAGGACCAGAAGGTGACCGAAGGCCTCATCGAGTTCGGCGCGTCGGTCGACGACGCGGTCACGGTGGTTGGCCAGGACGGACAACGGCGGACACTCGGCCGCGATGGCTTCTATCTCGGGGATGCCGATTCAGGGTTCCGTGGAGGAGCGCTCCTCGATGCGCGTGGGCGGGTCGTCGGGCTTGCCTCGGTGGACGAGGACGGCAACTGGCGGAAGATCGGTCTCGATCGCATCCCGACCGATCTACGGCCGGAGGAGCCGACCCCGGATCCGCGGTGAGCGAAGCGTGCGACACACCTGCTCTGCGGTTTCGCGGCTTTGGTCTCGGATACCCCGGCATCTCGACACCGCTTCTTCGTGAGGTCGATCTCGAGATCCCGCGGGGCTCCTTCGTGCTGCTCACCGGTCCGAGCGGTGCCGGCAAGTCGTCGCTCCTGCGCCTGATCACCGGGCTCTGGGATCCACGTGAACAGTTGCCCCGACTTCGCGGGGAGTTCTCGGTCCTCGGCACCAAGATCCGTCGCCGCCTCCCGCGGACGATGCGTTCGCAGGTGCAGGCGGTTCTGCAGGACGGGGGCCTGTTTGACGAACTCGATGCGCGTGGCAACGTCGAGCTCGCGCTCCGAGCAGCGTCACGCCCAAAGACACTGGCGCCGGCTCTGATGGCTCAAGGTGGCCTCTCCGAGCCGCTTCCCGAGATCTCTCGCTTCTCGGGCGGCATGCGAAAGCGGCTCGCAGTCGCTCGGGCTCTCGCGGGGGAACCGGATCTTCTCGTGTTCGACGAGCCGACGGCCGGCTTGGATCCGGACTCCGCGCGCGCGATCGCCGAGCTGATCCATCAGACCCATCAACAGCAGATCGCGTCTGGATCCCTGCGCACCACAATCGTCATCACGCACGACATCGGGGCGTTCTCACGGTTCAAGCCCGATCACCTACGGATTGACCCGGCTTCGAAGACGCTTCGTTTCGGACACGACGAGCCACCCGAGTCCGCGATCGAACCGCATGTCGATGACGAGGAAATGGCGCTCGAGCTTCCGGCGTCGGATTTCGTGCATGCCACGTCCGACCTGGCGAGTTCGTTCGTCCAGGCTCTGCTGCGCATCGTGCCTCGTCATCCGATGCGATGCGTTCACGCGTTCGTCGATCAGACGCTCCAGGCAGCACTCTTTGTCGCGGCCGGAACCTTCGTCGTCGGAGTCCTCGCCACCTACTTCGCGCTTGGCAACAACCCGCTGGAAGGGTCGTTCGAGAACACCGTCATCGCCGGTCTCGGCCAGATCCTGATCGCGGTCCTCGCGCCTCTCCTAGTGGGCATCCTCTTCACGGCGCGAGTCGCCGCGGGAGCCGCGGCTCGGTTGGCAGCGATGAAGCGCAGTCGGCAGCTGGATGCGATGCGTCTGCTCGGCTTGTCCCCCGTCGACATGCTCTGCACGCCCGGAGTCCTCGGGTCCCTCTTTGCGGTGCCGTTGGTCACGGCCATAGGAATCGTCTTCTCCGCGGCGGGCTCCGCCGTCGCCGTTGTCGCGGTCAGCTCGGTCCGGCTCACGTCCTGGTCCCGCTGGTTCCTGCAGGACCTCGATCGCTGGGATGTCTTCGGCACAGTCGGCAAAGCGGTCTTGTCCGCGTTCCTGGTCGCGGTGCTGACCTACCACGTCGGAACCGGTCCGAAACGTTCGTCGCGAGCCGTTTCGATGGCGGTCGACAACGCGATCGTGCTCGGAATCCTCGCCACTCTGACGGTCCACGCGGCCTTCACCCTGGCTCTCTACGGGTGACTCGAATCGGTACGGGACGGCTGCCCCGTCTCAAGTCGGTCTGAGTCCGGCTCAAGTCGACCGGGCTCCTGTCTCGATGAACCCGAAGTGAAGGGTCTCGACAAGTTCACTCCTATCCGCCTGGCGGAGGCACTCACCCAGAAGGGTGCGGTGCCGAGCGAGATCGTCAGCGACTCGCTCTACGCGCAGGAACACAGCGGCCAGAGCTTCGTCGAGCTTCTGATCGATTCGGGCGCCGTCACCGAGTGGGACTTGGCGAAGATCGTCGTCGAGCAGTTCCAGCTGCCGTTCTTCACCGTCAGCAACTATCAATCGCCGGCCGAGATCAAAGAGGTCGTGCCGGCGGAAGTGCTGTTCGAGACGCAGGTCGTTCCGCTCGACATCTTCGAGGACGTCCTGACCGTCGCCCTTCCGGTCTACTCGTCGTTCGAGACGTTTGGGAAGATCGAACGCGCCGCGAAGAAGAAGCTCTACCCCTACATCGGCCTGGTCTCCGAGAACCGGAAGATCCTGGCTGAGCGCTACCCCAACTACCTGGACTGGGAGAAGGAGCGCAAGAAGAAGATCGAGGCCCAGATCAACCAGAAGCCGAGCGGTGCGCAGGCTCCGATGGACGGCTGGCAGAACATCTTCGACGTCGGCGACGAACAGGTCCGTCAGGGCCTTGGCTGAGACGTCACTCGCCGGCTGAGTCGGCCGGGGGTGAAGCGCCGGCCTCGGGGTCCGCGCCGTTGCGCTCGTCGGCGGCTGCGCTCGCCGAATCGTCGGGCACGTCGTGCCCCGCTTCGCGAGCCGACTGAGTCAGGTCGTCGACGATGCCCTTGGGCGTCGGCAGCTGACGACGGATGTCGGTCGTGCGCTTGAGGTCGGACAGACCCCTGCGGGCCTCGCCGAGGGAGTCGCGAGCACTGCGCAGACTGTCGTCGCGTTCGATCTCGGCCTTGAACTGGTCCACGTGCCGACGGAGCTCGGCGAGGCCGCGACCGACCTGCCGCCCAACCTCGGGCAGTCTTCTCCCGAAGAGCAGGAGACCGAGCACGAGGATCACGATCCATTCCTGAAGGCTTCCGAAGAACGCCAGGACCGGGAGGGAAGGCATGGGTGAGGGATGATCGGCCGCCGAGACCGGTGCGACAACCACCGGGCTCCGATTCCCTGGGATTCAGGGGCCAGCCCGATCCGGGCGTGGAGAGTCGACGGGCCTCTCTGCTACCCTCTGCGCCCCCATGTCCGAGCGCAACGTCTTCGCCCTCGAGAAGCTCACCAAGAGCTACGGCCGCAAGCCGGTTCTGAATGAGGTCAGCCTGGTCTTCCTCGAGAACGCCAAGATCGGCGTGATCGGGTCCAACGGTGCTGGCAAGTCCACCCTGCTCCGCATCATGGCGGGCCAGGACAACGAGTATGACGGTGTAGCACGAGCAGCCGACAACGTCACGATCGGCTACGTCCCGCAGGAGCCGCAGCTGGCCGACGAGCTGACCGTTCGCGAGAACGTCGAGCTCGCGGTCCAGCCGATGCGCGACCTGATCGCCCGACAGGAAGAGCTGAGCATGAAGCTCGGCGAGGAGCTGTCGGCCGACGAGATGGACAAGGTCATGACCGAGCTCGATCGCGTGCAGCACGAGATCGAAGCGAAGGATGGGTGGGAACTCGATCGTCACGTCGAGACCGCGATGACCAAACTCCACCTGCCCGCTGACGACAAGATCGTCGGTGAGTGCTCGGGTGGTGAGAAGCGACGCGTCGCGCTGTGCAAGGTGCTGCTCGAGCACCCCGACATCCTCCTGCTCGACGAGCCGACCAACCACCTCGACGTCGAGTCGGTCGGCTGGTTGGAGACGACGCTCGCGGAGTACAAGGGCACGGTGGTCGTCATCACTCACGACCGCTTCTTCCTCGACCGCGTCGTCGGCTGGATGCTCGAGATCTGGAACGGTCGAGCGATTCCCTACAAGGGCAACTACTCGGACTTCCTCGAAGCCAAGTCCAAGCGCATGGCTCAGCAGGAGAAGGAAGACGTGGCCCGATCGAAGTTCCTCGAGCGCGAACTCGACTGGATCCGCATGAACCCGAAGGCGCGCGCGACGAAGAACAAGGCGCGTCTGAAGAACTACGACAAGATGGTGGAACAGGAGGTGCTCGAGAAAGATGGCACCGTCGAGCTCCACATCCCGTCAGGTCGCCGACTCGGTGGCGTTGTTCTGCGATTCGTTCGCGTCGACTTCAGCTACGACGGGGACAACAAGGTCCTCGACAACATTTCGTTCGAGCTCCAGCCGGGTGACATCTTCGGCGTCGTCGGCCCCAACGGCACCGGCAAGACCACGCTCTTGAAGCTGATCACCGACAAGCTCCAGCCGGACTCCGGCCAGGTGACGGTCGGTGAGACCGTCGAGCTGTGTTACGTCGACCAGGAGCGAGAGACGCTCGACCCGGACAAGACCGTCTGGCAGGAGATCTCAGGTGGTCAGGACATCCTGAAGCTCGACAAGTTCGAGATGAACAGCCGCAGCTACGTGGCGAAGTTCAACTTCACCGGCCCGATGCAGCAGCAGAAGGTCGGCGACCTTTCCGGTGGTCAACGCAACCGTGTGCAGCTCGCCAAGATGCTCGCACGCGGCGGCAACCTGATCCTGCTCGACGAACCGACCAACGATCTCGATCTCGACACGCTCCGTGTCCTCGAGGAAGCGATTCAGAACTTCCCTGGATGCATGGTCATCGTGTCTCACGACCGGTACTTCCTCGACCGCGTCTGCACGAAGATCCTCGATCTCGGTAACTACGAGCCGGGCAAGTTCCTCGACTCGCTCTGAGTTCGAGCGCGTGTTGACGCGCAGGCTTGGGCCTGTTCCGCGGCCCGGACGCTTCGCTGCTCAGAACGCCGGGTGGTTGCGGGCGAGTCCGTCCGCGCCGTCCAGGCGGCGGCGGCGGCGATCGTCGACGAGGCCGCCGAGCACGAACTCGACGTCGAACGTGAGCGACACTTCGTCTCGGATGTTGTCGAAGCGGACGCCCGAGGACAGCGAGAAGTTCGGGTCGAAGCGCGTCAACTCGACCGTGTAGTTGATGTGCTCGTCGCGCGTGAAGTCGTAGAGCGCACGACCGAGCAACCGCCAACGGTTGCGGACCGAGGTCGCGACGCCGTAGCCGAGTTGGCCGTCGTCGGTGCGGTCCTTGCGATACTCGACGAACCACCGCGGCAGGCCGGTGCGGATCTCGAAGTAGTTGTTGAAGGTCCGAAGCTCGCGGTTGAGCCAGTCGTACTCGCCCTCGAAGACGAAGCGGATCGGCAGTCCGCCGAGCCACTCCGGCGTATCGCGGAGGATGATCTCATACTCCGAGAAGCCCAGGGACTCGCCGCCGTTGTCCCGGTCCGCGTCGGGGAAGAAAACCTGGGCGAGGTCGATCCAGAGGAACTCGTTGGTCTCGCCCTCACCGTCCTCGCCGATCCGGCGCGTCTGGAAGCGCTGTAGCACACCGACGCGAACCCGGCGGCTCTCGGTCAACGCGTCGATCGGATCCAGTTGGAAGAAGTCGAACGGCGAGTCACTGACGCTGAAGACGTCGTCGTAGCGCAGGGTCGGAACGATCACGTGGCGGACGCGCTGCGTGGAGCCGTCGGAGTTGAACCACGAGAAGGTCTTCGAGATCCGTGTGCCGATCTCGAGTCCGGCGGAGTAGGCCGTTCGGAAGTCATCGTCGGCGGTGACCCCGCGGTCGTAGAACGAGAATTGCGACGCGGCGTAGGGCCGGAACCGGATCGGTCCGACCGCGAACGGCGTCGACAACTTGAACTGCTGATCGAGTCGCGTGTTGTCGCGATCGTCGATGCCGGTGCCCCGTGCGAAGTCTTGTCGGAACACCGCAAGGTCGGTCGAGGTCGAGAGCAGGATCGGGGTGTCAAAGACTTCACCGAGCTGTTCGGCGTAGAAGTCGAGCGTCGCGCGCGGGAGCTCTTCAACGAACGGCCCTCGGGTCGCGGTCGCGACCGTGCGGTCGTCGGTGTAGTTGAAGTCCGCGAGGTTCGCGCGGGCGGTGATCGTCGATAGGTAGTTGCGGTTCGAGTCGCGGAGGTGGATCGAGGTCTCGGGCAGCTCGTTCTGGATGAACGCTCCGCGGTAGAACTCGGCGTAGACGCCAGCGTCACTCGCGTCGAAGAGTTCGAGTGAGAGTGTCGTGTTCTCGCCGATATCGAACAGCGTCTCCCATTCGACGAGAGAACGTTGGTCTTCGGTGATGCGATTGCCGTCGGGGCCGGTGCGAACGAACCCGCGGTCGAAGCCTTCGTCACTCAGTCCGAAGGCACGGAAGTTCGACTGGAATCCGTCCGCTCGCACGCGGAACTGAGGCTCGATCGGGATGCCGCGCTTCTCGATCCAACCGCGCCCGAGTCGCCACTCGGCCCGCAGTCCCTCGGGGTTGCCGCCGAGACTCTCTACGATCGACGTCAGAGTCTCGGTCAACGAACCGCCGATCGCGGCCGAAACCACGACACCCTCTTGGCTACCGAAGCCAAGCGAGAAGGACTTCAGCGGGATGTTGGAGTCTTCGTCCGTGTCCCAGGTTTGGTCGGGGAGCGGGACGACCTCGTCACCGTGGTAGAGCAGAGCGTTGCCGCGAGTGCGGATGCGGAATGCATCGCCGAGCTCGAACATCTCGATCTCGGTGCTCAGTACTTCGAAGCTCGGGTTGGCACGAGGGTCGCTGGTCACCCGTGCCTCAGCGGCGAGGAATCGACCGTTCTGGCGGAGCAGAGCGGGAGTGCGGATTGTCAGCAGCGCCGAACCGGTGACCGAAGCACCTCGCGCCGCCTGACCGGAGTCGTAGCGCAGCGTCGCGTTCTCGATCAGGATGCGGTCGTCGAGGATCGACCAGCTCAGTGAGTCGGCACGCAGGACTTCCAATCCTCGCAGCGTGATCCGTAGCGACCCTTCGATGTAGATCGAGCGGACGAGCTCGATGTTCTCGTTGACGTCGGATGGGATCTCGACCGCGGACTCGGGTGAGAACGAACTGAGGAAGCTCTCGATCCGAGCACGGACTGTCCTGCCGTCGATCAGACGCCGGGTCCGAGGAATCGCAGCACCTCGCCGGGGGAGATCTCCGTCCGCGTCGATGCGTTGGCGAAGTCGAGAGCGCAGGTCGCGATCGAGTCGGACGACGACGCGCTCGGCTTCGATCGTCATTCCGCTCGCTGGGTCACGTGCGACCAGTCCGCTCAGGATGATCTCGTCCTCGTCCCCCACCGCGCGAAGCACGGAGTCGGTCACGCTGTAGGGGAGCTCGTCCGGCTCGAAGAGTGGCTCCTCGACGACTTCGACGATCGGCGACTCGAGGCGCTCGAGATCTTCTTCCTCGGTCGTGCGTCGTTGCGCTTGGACGTCGCTCGCGAGCCAGGTCGGGGCGGTCGCTGCGAGCAGCATCGCGAGCGTGGGACCAAGGGCGCACGCCGATCGAGACCTCTGCGACATCACTCCGAACCGCACCACCACCGGGGGCTAACGTAGCAGTCCGCTACCCAAAACCCCGCTACCCAAAACCCACGACCGCGAACGGGTCGTCAGCGATCTCTCGCAGTCTCCGGATCCTCGGTCGAACGCTCGAGACGGCTGACCGTGCGGGCCCGTTGCACGCGCACGTATTCGTCCGGGTAGCGCAGCAACACGCGCTCCGCGGCGATCGGTGGGGAGCCTTCTCCGTCCGTCCAGAGGACCGGCTCGTCGTCGGTGCCGAGCAACTCGATTTCGTAGCTCGGTTCGAGTGTCACCGTCGACCCATGGATGTTCATCCACACGGCTTCTGCCCGCTTGCCACGCAGGTTGAGGATCGGGTTGTTGTGCGCGCGCAGCTCGCGCAGGCGCTCCGTCGTCGGATCCCAGTCGACTTCGAGTTCTGGAGCGAAGAGATCCAGTCCTCCTGGCACCGGCACGCCCTGATCGTCGATGGCACGCACGGTGACCGCGCCGCCAAATTCTGTCCGCCCACCGCGCAGCGCGATCCCTTCTTCACAGGAGATCCGCAGACGCTCGAACTCGGGTCCGCTGCCCTCGTTCGTCAGGTCGAGGTAAGGCGCCTCGTCGCTGGTTGGAACCAGGCGAAGCACAGGTTCGTCCGGATTCTCGACGTCGATCAGGATCCGCGGCCCGCGGGCTTCGACGGTGCGGCCCTTGCTGTCGACCAGGCGAGCGGTCGCGGGAGCGCCGATCAAGAGCGCTCGGCGTGAGTCCAGACGCGTGATGAGTCGGTCGCTTCGTGCGGAGAGCTCTCGCTCCTCGGACCCATCGATACCCGGCGTCGGGGTCGAGTTGCCGTCCAGTTCGACCTCACGGTCCGCGACGATCCAGGTCGTGCGCAGAGCGCTGCCCATAGCTGGTGGAATCCGAAGGAGTCGCGCGAAGCGGTCGGGGACCGCGCGTCCGATCATGCGGAAGTCCAGAGCCCGAGTCGTCAGGTCGAAGACTTCCTCCTGGCTGTCTTCGGGCGTCCGGTAGTCGATCTGCGCCGGGCTGCCGGTCAAACGGATTCGAACGGCTTCGTCGAGTGGGTAGACGTGCAGGCAGTCGCCGCTCGCAGTGCCCTCGTTGGTTTCGATCGTCACTCCGGTCCGACCACCGTCGAATTCGAGCGTGAGTCCGTCCTCGCTGAGCATTCTCTCGGCGGAGAATCGGAGCTGCCGGTCCTTGAGCGCCGTCGTCTCGCCGGACAGGCGTGGGCGGCCCTCGAGGTCGAGCAATTCGAGTCGGTTGTTGCCCCGCACCCGAACGTGACCGCGGCCGAGGTCTCGGAGCTGCGCCGTTCGGTTCTGGAACGTGACGTCCCCTCGTGGGCTTTCGAACCTCGCATCGAGCAGTTCCGATCCGTCCTCGAACTCGGTGCGATCGGCGAGCAATTGACCATGACCACTGATCCGGAGGTCTTCACCGCCCTGGGAGCCGGAGATGCCGAACAACAGATCGGGATCGACCAGTTCTGGTCCTAGTCGGATCGACGAGTTGTCGCCGTGTCGCCTTACGGTCGCGCCCTTCTGTGATTGCGCGACGAAGTCGCCGCGGAAGGCGATTGCGCCCTCGGCGATCAACTCGATCGGGACGGACTCACGGTCGGTCGGGATCAGCCATTGCACCCGCTCATTGGCGAGGAACACGTCGTCTTCGCGCCGGGATTCGCTCGGGCCCTCGAGCGTCAGAAGACCGACTACACTGCTCGGGATTCCAGTGTGCCCATAGCCGTAACCGCGAGCCAAGGGGCGCAGCCACGCGCGCGGTAGCAGCACTCGCATCGAACCGCGGGCGTTCGTCGAGACCGATTGGCCGACGGATTCCCCTTCGATCGGTCCCTCTGCGACCAGGCTGGCCAAGTCTCCGTCGATTCCCGGGACGACATCGACGCTCCGAGCGCGGAATTGGTCCTCCTCGAATCGAACCGCGACGTCGCCGTCCAAGAAGAGGCGCATTGGCAGGACGCCGTACTTCTTCGGCGCCTCGTTCGAGCGAAGCATGCGAGCCGTGACCGTCTCCGCTTCGAAGTGCCAGTTCGACTTCGGATCCTCCGAGTAGACCTCGACTCCGCCGTCGAGCACGAGTAGCCCTGCACCGTCTTTCGCGCGTTCGTCGTATTGCGCGTGTCCACGACCCAGCAGGCGGATGTCGCCGTATCGGACCAAGGGGTCGGAGTCGATGCGGACACGAATGTCTCCTTCGCCCTGCTCGGCCGGGAACGCGCCTGAGATGCCGTATCCCTCCAGAAAGCTCGAAGGGCCTTCCGCCTGTGGGAACTCGATCAGCACCGGTTGTGGGATGCCTTCGATCGGAGGGGCTTCGAAGGTCACGAAGCCGGTGTCCTCTTTGATCAGAAGGCGGGAGATGTCGCGGAGGATGATCGGATTGTCGCCGAACGACTGCACCGTCGCGCGGCGCAGTTCGAGGTCGCGCGTCGTCTCGAGCAGAGCGACCTGTCCCTCGGCGTTCTCGCCGATCCGGACCAAGGCGGTCCCAAACACGACTTCTCCACGCAGGGTCTTGTCACCCTTCTCGTCGACATCGAAGTAGCGGACGAAACCGTCCGTCAGGGTCAGCCGGTCATTGCCCTCGGTCTTCGACTCGCCTTCGAGAATGATGCGGTACTCGGTGCGGATCGAACCGTCGGCCTGATGGATCAGCACCGGCTCGCCGGGCAACCGGATCCGGCCGCTCCCAGAGATCGTCGGTGCCACGCGGTCAGGCTTCTCCGAGCCGATCGAGATACCCCCCGGTTCCTGCTCACCCTCGATGCTGTTGATCAGGGGTTGGTTGCCGTCGCCGCTTCCGGACGACAGCCGTTCCGGGCCAACGATCACGTAGAGAGCTCCGAAGCTGATCGCGATCAGTAGAGCGGCGACGAGCAATCGGATGGTCACGGTCGACCCCCTTGCTCAACGACCCGGTCCCAGACGCCGCGGGCGCGAAGCAGCAGCTCGACGATCTCGCGCACGACGCCTTGGCCACCTCCGCCGGTGGTGACGTGGTCGACCTCGGCGCGAACCTCCGGGCGGGCGTCGGCCGGGGCGACCGAGAAGCCGGCCCGACGAAGGCATGGCAGATCAAGTAGGTCGTCGCCGACGTAGGCGATCTGCTCGGGAGCCAGATCGCGCCGATCGAGGATCTCTTCGAGAACAGGCAATTTGTCGAGGTGGCCCAGATGGACCTCGGCAATGCCTAGCTCCCTCGCGCGGAATTCGACGATTGGTCCACTTCTTCCGGAGAGGAATCCCGACTCACCGCCGCAGCGATGCCAATAGATCAGCCCCGCCGCGTCGTGGACGTGGAAGCTCTTCGTCTCGCGGCCATCGTGATCGAACTGGATGTGGCCGTTCGTCAGAACGCCATCCACGTCCATCATCAGCAGTTCGATCCGCCGCAAGCGATCGACTGGGAGGTCGTTGTCAGTCATCAGCCCCCTCCGGATTCGAATTCCGCCAACCGGATCCGGGGACTCGGAGGATAACGGCTGTCGCGTCCCGTGCTCAGCCGATCCGGAGATCCAGCAGATCCTGGACGTCCAGCAGGCCGACGAGCTTCCGGTCGCCGTCGCAGACCGGCAGCTGGTCGATGTGGAGGCTGCGGAGGATGCCCAGGGCCTCGAGTGCGAAGGTCTCCGGGTCGATCGCCTTGGGTTCCCTGGTCATGACGTCGTCGATCTTCGACTCGATCGTCTGTTCCTGAGAGCCGCTCTCGAGCAAGCGGCGGAGGTCGCCGTCGGTGAAGAAGCCGATCAACGCCCCGCTCTCGTCAACGATGCTCGTCGCGCCCGGGCGTCCCGGCGTGCGGGTCATGACGCGGATCGTCTCGAGCACCGTCACGCCGCTCTGGACGACAGGGTTTCGTTCGCCCCCGCGCATCAGCTCTTTGACCCGCATCAGACGCCGGCCCAGGTCACCGCCGGGGTGGTATCGAGCGAAGTCCTCGGGTCCGAAGGCCCGCCCTTCCTGGACCACGAGGGCGAGCGCGTCGCCGAGCGCCAGCATCGCGGTCGTGGACGCAGAAGGCGCGAGCGCCAGGCTGCCGGCCTCCTCGATGTCGCCGAGCTCGAGCACCAGGTCGGCGTGGCCACCCAGCGAACTCGTGCGCGATTGCGTCATCGCGACGATTCGGACCCCGACGGCCTTGACCGGCCCCAGAAGGCGCAGCACCTCCTCGGTCTCCCCGGACTTCGACAGGGCCAAGAGCAGATCCCCTTCACTGACGCGACCGAGATCGCCGTGAATCGCCTCGGCGGGGTGGAGAAAGATCGACGGGGTGCCGGTCGACGCGAAGGTCGCCGACAGCTTCTGCGCGATGATTCCGGCCTTGCCCATGCCAGCCGTCACGACGCGGCCACGGAGATCCAGGATCTCTCCGGCAGCTTGGACGAAGTCATCGCCGATTCGCTCGGTGACTCCGCGGACGGCCTCGGCCTCGCACGCGATGATCTCGCGCGCCAAACGAATCCTCGGGTGCATGGCTCTTCGGCACGGCAGAGGGGGGAACCGCGCCACTTCGCGCTAGACTCTACCGGCGATGTCCTATCGGGTCGAACTGCCGGTCTTCTCCGGACCGCTGGACCTGCTGCTCCACCTGGTCAAGCAGCAAGAGGTGGACGTCCATGAAGTCCGGATCGCGGAGATCCTCGAGCAGTACCTCGATCATCTGAAGGTGCTAGAGGCCCTCGACCTCGGCGATCTGGGCGAATTCCTTGTCACCGCCAGCACGTTGATGGAGATCAAATCTCGCGAGCTCTTGCCGCGGGGTGACGTCGAGGAGGATGACGAGGTCGATCCGCGGAGCGACCTGATCCGCCAGCTGCTGGAGTACAAGCGCTTCCGGGACGTCTCGCGACGCCTCGACCGTTTCGCGGCCCGGCGGGCCAGGATGGAGGACGCCAAGGCCATTCCAGCCCCGTCCCCGGTTCCAGAGGTCGAGGACCAGGACACGCTGGACCTCGGCGAGCTCGAGGTCTGGAACCTGACCGAGATCTTCTCCCGCCTGCTCGAGGAGACCGGCCTCCAGGAAGAGGAGCTCGAGATCGGCGTCGACAGCCGCGGGATGGAGTTCTACGTCCAGCGTGTGCTGGACCAGGTCCGTCAGAAGCGTGAGGTCGACTTCCGTGACCTGTTCCACACCGAGGAGGGCAAGTTCGGGATGATCGGCTCGTTCATCGCGATCCTCGAGATGATGAAGCAGGGCGTCCTCCGCGGCGCGCAGGGCGACGAGCACGGTCAGATCGTGGTGATCTTCACCGGCGAAGCGTCGGTGACTCCGGCCGAGATCCTGTCGGGCGGCAAGCGCCTCGATGACGAAGAACTCGGCGATGGGGAGGACGAGCCGGGTGCCGAGGATTTGCCTGCGGACGCTCCTCCGGCTGCCGAACAGCTCTCGGACGACGATCAGCCGGCCGCGCCCGGCGCGTAGCCGGCGATCTGGAACGCCTGGGTCAACGACTCGGCGGTGGCGTTCTCGAACGCTTGCTGGTCGTGAAAGCACCAGCGGCCCCAGATCTCGGCCGCTCCAAGCGCCTGGGGGAAGTGCGGCGCCGGGATTTCGGTCGCCGAGCGTGGGATCAGGTAGAGGGTCTCGCCTTCTCCGATCAGGTTGAACGCGGTCGTCATCCGAACCTGTAGGAGTCCGTGAGTCAGCGCGATCCGGTCGGCGAAGGGTCCGTCGATCGCGAGGCACTCGATCGGAAGCCCAGAGAGTCGGGACAGCCGTGCCCCACCCGGCTCGAGACCGAAGGTCGATCCGACCGTTGCGCGTTCGAATCTCGGCAGGAATCCGAGTCGCTCCCCGAGCACGTGTGCGTGCGCCCTCGGAATCGAGGCTGCGGCTCCGATCGAGTTGACGATTGCCGTGCCCTCGACCTTCTCGGCGAGGGAGACCACTGCGTCCAGCAACTCGCGCTCAGCCTCGCGGATCGGGCGCTTCTGCCAGAGCACGAGGTGCCGATCCGAGAATGGGAACTTGTTGGGCGTGATCGCGATCGCTCCCCGCTCGAGCACGGTCTCCTCGCGCAGAATGCGGTCCGCCGGGGACGCGAGGAACGGTGGGCGGCCCGCCCCGGGCTTGCCGCTGCGCTGGGCGCGCTCGGGCATCCAGCACAATTCGACCTCGCCGCCGGCGAACTCCAGGGCGCGCCGGGCCGTCGGAGCGAATGCGGGCTTCGGAACGAGCGCGAACGGGTCGTCAGGCCAGGAGAGCAGCGTGTTCACGGTCGCAAGTTTGCAGCTCCGAACGCCGGGCGCTACCGTCCACGGCCCGCGGCGTCGCGGTTTCTGTTTCCCACGCTTCGCTTGCCCGTGAAGGTCGTTTTCTTCGGCTGTGGCGATTACGCCCGCCCCTCCCTGCGCTCCCTCAAAGAAGCAGGTTTCGAACCGGCGCTCGTCGTCACCAAGCCCGATGCGCCTCGGGGACGCGGCCGGAAGATCTACCCGCAGGAGATCCGTCTCGAAGCGGAGGAGCTCGGCCTCGAGTTCCGCCAACCTGAGGACCCGCACGCTCCTGAGTTCCTCGACGAACTGCGCGCGCTGGACTTCGATCTCGGAATCGTCGTGAGCTACGGCGTGATCATGCAGTCGGAGCTGATCGATCTTCCGAAGAAGGGCATGCTCAATGCGCACGCCTCGCTCCTGCCGCTCTACCGCGGAGCCGCGCCGATCGAGCACGCGCTGCGCGAAGGCCAGGAAGAGACTGGGATCACGATCATGAAGATCGTGCCGAAGCTGGATGCGGGCGACATCCTGTTCCAGCGATCGACCCCGATCGGCGATCGGGAGACCGCGGGCCAGCTCCGTGACCGCATGTCCGAGATGTCGGGCGAAGTGCTGGTCGATGCCCTGAAGCTGGTCGACGAGGGCAAGGACACCTACACCCCGCAGGACCACGACAAGGCGACGCGTGCGCCGAAGATCGAGAAGCCTGACGGCGTGATCGATTGGTCCAAGCCGGCGATCGAGATCGATCGTCTTGTCCGCGCGATGACGCCGAAGCCCGGTGCGCAGACGCGCCTCGGTGCGAAGAAGTTCATCGTCATGGAGGGCGAGACCGAGGAGGACCTCTACGGCATGGACCTCCACGGCGGCATCCTGTCGGCCGGCGAGGAAGGCATCCGCGTCTGCACCGGCAAGGAGCTCTACCGCATCACGCGCATCAAGCCCGACAACGGCCGTAACATGACCTCGGGTGAGTTCGTTCGCGGTCATCCGCTGCCGCCGGACGCCCGGTTCACGTGAGCCAGCAGGGCAGAGACTCGGGCCGGCGAAATCGCGGTGACCGGGATCGAAGTGGTTACGGTTCGGGCCGTCGGGGTCCGAGCGACCGATCCGGCGGAGGACGCGGTCCGCGCGACGGGCGCCGTGACCCTCCGAATCGAGATCGCCCCGGGCCCCAGCGAGAACCCCGCCGGACCGACCGAGAAGACCGTGGGCCGCGCTCCCGCCCGGATCGGACCAGCGGTCGAGAGGTCGCCTGCGAGGCTGTCGCGCGCTTTCTCGACCAAGGTGATTGGTTGCAGGACGGCCTCGAAGATGCGACGCGCGGTTCGTCGCTCGGCACCGAGGAGAAGGCCTTCGCGCGGGAGCTTGCGCTCGGTTCCGTGCGTCGGCTGCGTTTCCTCGAGTGGGTCGTCGAGAGCTGGCTCGATCGCGGGCTTCCACCCGATCCGGAGGCCCACGCGGCGCTCGTGCTCGGTGCCTATCAGCTGCTCTTCACCCGCGTGCCCGAGCACGCTGCCGTCGCCGAGAGCGTGTCCCTGGTCTCCGAGCGCATGCGACCGGTTGCGAACGCCGTGCTCCGTCGTGTCGCCGAGGCCGTCGTCGACGAAGTCGACCCGGACTCGTGGTCGGACACGGTCGAGGTCGGCGAAGGCCGAGTGTTCGTCTGTCGTCGCCCGTTGCCCGAGGAGCCGCTCGAGCGCCTCAGTCTGCTGACCAGTTTGCCGCGTGGCTTGCTGCGCTCGTGGACCGAGACCGTCGGCGGAGTCCGCGCGCGGGAACGTGCACTCGACTCACTGGAGGTTCCGGGCCTACACCTGCGACCGGCCGGCCGCTACCTCGAAGGAGCACGGACAGGGCTGCAACGAGCGCTCGCGGATCGCGGTACCGTGACGGCCTTCGATCCTGGATCGGGCGGCTACGGACAGCCCGGCACCCTGCGCGTCCTGGGCGGTCGCTCTCCGTTCGCGACCGGTCTGTTCACCGACGGCGGGTTCGTCGTCCAGGACCCGACCGCGTTGCGTGCGGTCGACGCGCTCGAGGCGCAGCCGGGTGAAACCGTCCTGGACCTCTGTGCAGCACCGGGAACCAAGACCGCGCGCCTCGCGGAACAGGTCGGTTCGCAGGGGCGGGTGTTCGCGTTCGATTCGGACCGGAAACGCGCGATGAAGATCGATGAGACCAAGGAACGCCTCGGGCTCGACGCGATCGAACGATTGAGCGGGTGGCCGCGCAAAGAGCTCGGCGATCGCGCGCTCGTCGACGTGCCCTGCTCGAACACCGGAGTCCTGGCTCGCCGTGTCGAAGTCCGGCACCGGTTGGATCCCCGATCGATCGTGAGCCTGGTCGAGATCCAGCAGGACCTCCTGTCGCGTGCCGTGGACAGTGTTCGGCGCGGGGGGCGGATCGTCTACTCGACCTGCAGTCTCGAGGTCGAGGAGAACCGCTCGGTCGTCGACGCCGTGCTGGCCGCTCGCCAGGATCTCCGCCTGATTCGCGATGAAGTCGTCGAACCGAGGCAGCCGCTCCGGGACGGTGGCTATCACGCCGTTCTCGAGCGCGTCTGAGCGGCAGCTGCCTGCTACGCTCGGGGGATGCTGCATCCCCTCGCACGCACGGCCTTCTCGGCGGTCGTGATCGCTCTGCTCCCGTTCGCCGCCGGCTGCGGGAAGGAAGCTCCGAAGAACAACAACAGCAACCGTGGCAGCTCCTCGACCGGAAGCTCCTCGACTGGAACCTCCGGGTCCGGTGGCTCCCAGGGCAACTCCGGAAGTCAGTTCGTCGAGGGCCGCGCCGGGTCGACGCCGGACCGCCCGGCTCCGGCGCTCAACGAGGCGATCTTCTCGCAGGTGAACGAGTTCTACGAAGAGGCCAAGCAGCTTCGGAACGAGGGCCAGACCGCGCGCCAGGCCGGCAACACCGGGGAATTCCGTCGCCTCTACAACGAGGCCCTCGACAAGCTGCGCGAGGGACTCGAAATGATCCCGGAGGACGCGCTCCTCTGGTACGACGAGGCCGACCTCGAAGGCTGGGCGATCCCGGGAGCCTACGTCGCCTACGAGCAGTGGTCCGCCAAGTGGGTCAAGCTCGAGAGCGAACTTCACAAGGTTGCTCGCTGACGGTCGCTCGTCGAGGGCCGCGTCCCGACCGGCCGCTTCCACCGAATCTTTCGGTTCTGGCGGTACCGGCCCCCCGCTTGCTTGCGCTCTAGCTCCTAGACACCGATCACCAGCGCACTTGCGCGCCTGGGCGATCCAATTACGCTAGTGCGAATCGAATGGGACCTGTCTCGACCACGCAGACGCAATCCGAACACCGCCTCGAATCTCCGACGGAGCTTCGGCAGTGTCCCAGCCTTCCCGGTGCCGAACCGTCGTTGTTCGTGCACCGCATCCACTCGGACCAGTGCCAGAAACGCCGCGAGCAGCACTTCCACCGCTGCTTCCGCTGCGTGCATCGCGGTGAGTGTGGCAGCTCGGACGCGGCGGCCACGACCGGCGGCTGATCGCTCTCACATGCGGCGGGAGCCGCCGGAGTAGGTCAGCAGCAGCTGGCGGAGCCCCTTGCCGGACTCCTCGAACGCCGGGCCGATCGACTCGAGCAGTTCGCGGGACTTCGGTTCGTCGCCGCCACGGCCAGCGATCTGCAGCTCGTCGGCCAGGTGGGCCAGCGGCGTCAGGCCGAGGTTGCCCGCCGATCCCTTGAGTCGGTGGGCTGCCTGCATGACCGCGTCGAGGTCACCGGCTGCGAGCTCCCGCTGGATGTCCTCGAGACGCTGCATGCCGTCGTCCAGGAACATCTCGATCAGGTCCGTCAGCAGACCGGAATCGCCATCGTCCATCTCGAGGAGTTCCTCGATGACGCCCATATCGATCCACTGCTGGTCACTGTTCTCCATCGCGTTGCACCTTGTCCGGTCCCGGGTTGAGGAACCGTTCCTGGTGCTATCGGCTCGCAGCGACGGGGAGCTTGAGAAGGGCCAGTCCGGCCGGAAGCGCGCGGGACGGCTGCCGGTTCCTGGGCCGGGCGCAGGGGCCGCCGCGGGACTCAACTGCCCTTGGCAGCGGTCCGAATCTCGTCGTCGCTCATCAGGCCCTTGCTCGCCTTGCCGGCGTCGAGGACGCGCTGAACGCAGTCGTCGGTCGGCTCGATCCCGAGCCGCTCGAGGCACCAGATGACGTTCGACTTGCCGCTCATCGGGCCGACCCCGATCTTCTGCTCGAGGCCGACCATGCTCGCCGGGACCCCGGAGTAGACCGAGTCGGCCAGGGCCGTGTCGCCCTTGCGGAACGCCTTGATGACCGCCGCGGCGTGAACGCCGGTTCCGGTCTCGAACGCATCCTGCCCGAGCACCGGGTAGTTGTGCGGCAGGTCGACACCGACTGCGGCCGAGGCCTTCTGCACGTATTCCGGCAGGGCCGACAGGTCGTTGTCGATCCAGCCGTTCAGGCGGCAGTTGACCAGCAGGAGGTCCATCGGGGCGTTGCCGGCCCGCTCACCGATGCCGAGCGCGGCGCCGTGGATGCGGGACGCGCCGGCTTCGACGGCTGCGAGGCAGTTGGCAATGCCGAGATCGCGGTCTCGGTGCCCGTGCCAATCGATCCCGACGGTCGGGTCAAGGCGATCGACGATCGACTTCACGTGACGCACGACAGCTGCCGCACCTTGCGGCGTCGAGTGGCCGACCGTGTCGCAGACACAAACCCGCCGGGCACCGAGTTCGATCGCGAGCGAGTAGAGCTTCTCGATTGTCTCGGGGAACGCCCTCGAGGTGTCTTCGGTCACGTACATGACCGGCAAATCGTTGTCGCGGCAGAACTCGAGCGCCTTGCGCGTGTGCTGCAGCAGCAAGTCGACGTTCCAGTCCTCGGCGAACTGACGAATCGTCGACGAGCCGATGAACGCGCACACCTCGATCGGCATGCCGGCCTTCTGGGAGATCTCAACGACCGGCTCGATATCGGTCACGACGGTCCGGCAAGCGACGTTCGCACCGATCTTCAGACCGTTGTCGGTGATCTCCTTGGCCATCCGCAGGATGTCCTCGCGGGGTCGTCCACCGGCGCCCGGCAGGCCGAGGTTTGCCGTGTGGATACCGAGTCGGTCCATCAGGTGGATCAGCTCGATCTTCTGATCGATCGAGGGATCCTGGACCGAGGGAGATTGGAGGCCGTCGCGGAGTGTCTCGTCATCGAACTGGACCTCGAAGTCGGGCTTGAAGTGCCCCCCCTCGACGTTCCAGTCGTAGATCAGTTGGTCGACGTCGGTCATGCGGGAAGTCTACGGGCGGCGTGCGCCGATGCACTCCGCGGGCCGTTGAAGCTTTGGGTGGATCAGTTCGCGTCGAGGTCGCGGAAGAACGAGCGCGTGTCCTCGAGGTTCTTCAGGTAGAGGTGCCAGTCGAGGCGGTCGTCGGTGCTCAGACCCTCGTCGGTCGCGGTCGCGCCGAACAGGTAGTTCACCGCCCAGTCGCTCAGGTGCACTTCGCCAGTCAGCGCGCGCCCGTCGAGGACGGTCTCGACTTGCAGGATGTCGAACTTGCGCAGACGTCCGGTTTCGAGCACCAGGCGGCGGTTTCGGAGCAAGTCGACGTCGTCCTTGGAGACCAGCCGAACCAGCTCCGCCGCGTCGGCGTAGGCGTTGCCTTCGTAGATCTCGCGGAAGAGCAGGTGGGCGATGACGACCAGTTCGAGTTCGTCGATCTGATGCTCGCGTTGGAACCGCAAGACCGGCAGGAGGTCGACGTCCGGGGTCACGGCGAGGCGCTGCTGGACCTGCAGCGAGAACTCCGCGATCCGGCGGTCGAACCGCTCAGTCCCGGGCTTCATCGGTCGCGTGCGGTCCCAGCGTTCCATGGCGAAGGTCCGCTCGCTCCGTGCCTTGTAGAGGTTGTGCAGGACCCGGAGGTCGACGAGGACCTCGTGGTTGCTGGCGTAGCCGGCGGGTTCGTCGATCGCCTTGCGGTCGTTCGACACCGAGGCGTCCGCGACGACGCGCGAAGCGTCGACGAAGGTTCGCAGCGCTGCTTCGCTCAGCCGGAAGCAGACGTCGAGCAGTTCGTCGGGATGGTCGCCCGGAACGAAGTCCAGGTCCTCCAGGTCGAGCTCGACCGCACCCGAGGCGCGCGTCGGTGCGTCGGGTTGCAGCCGTTGGAGGTTACGGAGCGCTTCGAACGACGAGTCACCGGTGCAACGGAGCAGGTCCCGACCGAGCATCGAGGGTTCGAGTCCGACGAGTCGACGGTGCAGCAGCGCGGCCAGCATCTCGAAGTCGATGAGTTCGAAGCGATGGTCTTCGAGCCAAGAGGCGAGTTCGGACCGACCACGGAACGCACCGAATGCTTCGCTGAGTCGTTGACGACGCGTGCGCACTTTGCGACGCAAGCGACCGCGGAGTTCCTGCGTCAGTTCTGCATCTTGCAGACGTTGGCGAAGCGACAGAAGCTCGTCGCAGAGGTCGAGCAACGAACGAAGCGCACGGTCTTCGGGTGGGTCGTTCTGCAGCTCTCGTTCTTGCGGTCTCGAGTTCATAAGTCTCTGTCACGCACTGACTAAAAGCCGCGCGCCAACTGGACCTGACACTGTTAGCGTGGCCTCCTCGGACGCGCAAGCGGAGCGGAATCCGCTCGACCGAACCAGCCTCCACCCCACTTCCGGAACTCGTTGTCCAGTAAGGATCCAGGTGTCTCTTGCGGCGAACCGCAAGCTCGATCTCGTGGAGAGATTCCCACCAACTCTCCACGGTCGAAGGGCCCGGCGGGCGCGTGGCTCCTGAGTCTGGTCACCGCGCTCCTGTGCTTCGTTGTGCTCCGGAGTGCGGTCGGCGCGCGCTACGAGATCGTCAGCGAGAGCATGTGGCCGACCCTGCGTTCCGCCGAGGGTGACCAGGTGCTCGTCAACAAGACGGCGTTCCGGTCCAGGGTGCCCGAGCGCTTCGAGGTCGTCGTCCTGAAGCCAGGCGGCGCGACGACTCCGATCGTGAAGCGCGCGTTCGCGGTCGGTCCCGGTCGCGTGGCCTTGCGCAACGGCGATGTCTACTTCCAAGGGTTGGGGACCGCCGGGTACGAGCTCTTGCAGAAGGACCCGATCGATCCATTGAGTCCGGTGCGGGCGATCTGGCGTTCGGTCGAGGCCGAAGGCTCTCCGTTCGAGCGGCTCGATCGGAGCTCCGACTCCAGGGTCGAGATCGCAAGCGATGACTGGCTGCGGACCGATCAGGACGTGTTCGGCGATGCCGAAGGACAGTCGGTTCCGGGCCGCTCCCGTGCGGTCGACTTCGGTCTGCGGCTACAGCCCGACTGGGATCCGTCCCTGCAATGGCTCGAGATCGAGCTCCGGGCCGGCGAGCGAATCGACCGCGTTCGTGTCGAGCGAGAGGGATCGATGTCGATCGTTCTCCAAGACTCGCGAGTCCAGGAGACCACGATCGGTGCTCGTTCGCGCTCGATCACCGTGCAGCGATTGGACGGTCGCCTCTGTGTGCACGACGACCGCGGCAACGTCTACCAGGCGCCAATCCCGAGCGAATCGCCGCCCGACCTCGTGCTGCCCGGCGGGCAGAGCTTCAACGGCCTCGCGATACGCGGGCACACCCGGGATGGATCGACGGTGCGCCTCGCGGCGCTCGAGATCCTCGCCGACGTCCACTATCCGCCCGAGGAGCAGGCGTTCGAACTGGCGGAAGGCGATCTCTTCGTCCTCGGCGACAACCCCCCCGCCTCGGAGGACTCGCGGGAGCGACGAGGCGCACCGTTCCGCTGCGAGGATCTCCTCGGCCGTGTCGTGGCGATCCTGCGGAACGGACGGCTCCTGTCGGTCGACTCGTGACCTGGCGCCGGAGACGGACTTTGACCGAACAGGCTCGCCCGAAGGGCCTCCCGCTACGCTGACAAAAGATGCTGAACCTGACGCTGCTACTCCTCGGAACCCTCTGCCAGGACCCGGGCGCGACGCCTCAGGCTCCCGATCGGACCGAGGCGATGCCAGTGCCGCGGCGCTGGTTGGAGCGGCGGGACGACGACCGAGAGCTCGTGGTCGATGGGTCGTTGCAGGATTGGCCGGCGATGCGGTCCATCGGGCTCGATGATCCACGGCAGCTGTCAGGAACGGCGGACGGGGCCTGGCGGGATCCAAGCGATCTCGCGGCCCGAGTCTTCATGCTCTGGGACGACGACTCATTGTGGCTCGGTGCAAACGTCCTCGACGATTGGCACGTCGCACTGAAGGACTCGACGCCGCGCGTTTCCGAGATCCCTCCGGTCGATTCGTTGCTACTGACGATCGACCCGAAGCAGGACACGCGCGGGATCGGCACCTCGGTCGGTCGCGAGGACGACCTCGTCGTTTGGTTGGCCGACGTCGAGGGACAGGGCCAACGCCTGGTGATCTGGGACCGGATCCTCGGTGGCATTCGAATGTCGAAAGGCGGCGAGGTCGCGATCCGGCGCGATCAGGATCGGCGACAGACCTTCTACGAGATGCGCTTGCCGCTCGAGGAGATCTTCGGCGTCGACATCGATGTCGAACCTGGATTGCGGTTCGACCTGCAGATCGAATTAGACGATCTCGACGAGCCGACCGACCCGATCGCACAGACGCGACTCGGCTGGACCTTCGGAACCGGAGCGATCGTCGATCCGGATATCTTCGGCACGCTCGTTCTCGCCGATGTCTCCCCGGAGTTCGTCCGGGAATCCGGACTCGAGCAGTACGCGCCGCCGAAGAACGAGACCCAGCCGATGCCGGATGATCTGGCGTTCCAGCGGGATCCCTGGGAAGACCTGTGGCAGGACATCCGTTCGGCGGCGACCGAGGAGTTGCCGCAGCTCGAGCCGATCGTCGAGTCCGATCGGTCGCGCGCGATCGATCGGCTCGACGACGCGATGGGCGCGTTTCCGTGGACGGACTACTTGTTGATGCACCACCGCATCCACCGGCGGATGCGGCGTGAGGTCGCAGGGCTTTGCCTCCGCGGCTTGCCGGCGTTTTGGCTCCGGATCACCTCGGCTTTGCAGGGCGATCTGACCCAAGAGCCGCCTGAAGAGGGGGTCCGGATCATCCGACTCCCACTCGGAGGCTTCGTGGTGACCTCCAAGCACGGCAGTTTCGCGGTCGATCCGGCGGGACCGGCCGTCGACCGTCTGCTCGAGGGCGTGGTCGACTTCATTCTCGTGACCGAGCCCTACGACGAGACGAGGCGCCAGGACCAGCTGATGAAGAAGCTGATCACCCGGGATTCGATCCGAAGGGTGTTCATGCACCTCCCAGTTCACGTGCCCACGATCCCGGCGGATCGCCTGCCGATCATCCAAAAGGGTGAGTCGACTGCGATCGGAGCGATTCGGATCGAGGCCCTCGGACCGGGCGACGAGGCCGGCCGGGTGATGCCGACGATGAGCTACCTGGTTCGCCTGCCGGACGACTTCGAGATCCTCATTGCAGCGCCCGACTTCCAAGAGTCGGACCTGAGGCTAAGGGATAACCTGGATATCGCGTTCCTATCCGCTCGTCACCCGCGTGCGCGCGTCGTCATTCACCGGTTCGATGCCGAAACGACGATTTGGAAAGACGCTCTGCAATGCTCAGCCGGGCCGGGGAACCCGCGGGTCCCGATCGAGGCCATACGGGATCTCGCGCAGTCGATTCGCCAGCACCGGTCGCTGATCATGGCTCCTGGCGACCTGATCGAGATCGAGTGAAATGAGACAAGATCTCATCGGCATTGCGCCGAATCGAAGATAAAGGCTGTTGAAAAATCGACCGATCAGACGCAACCTGTGCCCGTAACGGCAGCAGGAACGCCTTCTGACCGAGTTGCGCGCGCAGTCGCAATTCGCACCGAGAGGCTAACCCACTCGCTCGAGACGCCTTTCTCCTTGGACTTGTCCTTCGGAGAAAGTGAGCGACGGCCAAATCTGCCCTTTCGATCACGCTCTTCCGCGTGATTTCCTCCCAGGATCCCTTTGGCATTCAGCGCGGCTTTGCGCCCACGTTCGCATTGCTCGCAATTCGAACGGTTGGGCAGCCTTGCCAGCCACCCCGGATCTGACCCCACCCCGTATTAGAGAGACAACGACATGGCAGCCAAGAAGAGCGGCTCACCCTCCTATGACTTCGTGCTCGGCGAGCTGAAGCGGAACCCCAAGGTCGCCTTCGCCGACGTGCAGGCGAAGGGCGAAAAGAAGGGCTTCGGCAAGATCTACCCGATCGTCTACGGCCGCGCGAAGAAGGCTCTTGGCCTCGCTGGTGGCCCTGCCGCCAAGCGCTCCAAGTAGAAAGCGACTCGTAAGACGAGCACTGGCCGTCCGGTCGGTCGTCCGCCTGGTCGCCGAGGTCGCCCGGCTGGTCGCCGTGCGGTCGCGTCGTCGGCGGCTGCCCTCGGTGACTTCGCGAGCGTCCTCGATGCGATGAAGCAGAACGAGGCCGAGCGCGAGCGCTACCGCCGTGCGCTCGAAGACATCCGCAGCATCATCGACGCGGCCCTGGCCGACTGATCGATCGAGGCCTGCGCGGCGTTCCGAAGCCTGGTCTTCGGAGCGCCCTCTGCGGTCGAGCGGAGACCGTTCGTCGAATCGGATGTAGATCTCCGCGCAAGCCGGATTCTCACGGCTGTCCAGCCGGGCTACACTCGCGCAGCTCTCCAGAGCATGTGCGGCTTCATATCCATCATGGGCCCGGAAGGGACGGACGTCGTTGCCGACGTCCTCGCCGGGCTTCTCGCGGTCCAGCACCGCGGTCAGGATGCGGCGGGCATCGTCACGTTCGACGATCGCTTCTTCGCCAAGAAGGGTCGTGGACTGGTCCGCGACGTGTTGGACCAGGGTGACCTGGCCCGGCTGACCGGCAGCATGGGGGTGGGCCACGTCCGCTACCCGACGGTCGGCGGAAACGCGGACGAGGACGTGCAGCCGTTCTGGGTCGACTTCCCCGTGGGGATCGCGATGGCCCACAACGGCAACGTCACGAACTTCCACGAGCTGAAGGACAACTACTTCCGTCAGCAAAACCCGCAGGGTCGGCTGGGAAGCAACTGCGACCTCGAAGCCGTGCTCTACGTCTTCGCCGGACACCTCTTCAACAAGGGCACCGAGCGACTCGAGCCGGCTGACGTTCGGGACGCTGTCTCGGAAGTGTTCCGCGTGGTGAAGGGCGCCTACTCGGTCGCTGGCGTGATCGCCGGAGCCGGCATGTATGCCTTCCGTGATCCCTACGGCATCAAGCCGGCGATCCTCGGTCGCCGGGATTCCGAAGAGGGCACCTCGTTCGCGGTCGCGAGCGAGTCGGTCGTCCTCGATGTTGCGGGTTACGAAGTCGTTCGCGATCTCAAGGCCGGCGAGCTGCTCTGGATCGACAACGATCGAAACTTCCACAGCTTCGAGCTGGGGGAGCAGACGCATCGTCCTTGCGTCTTCGAATACGTCTACTTCTCTCGCCCGGACTCGACGATCGACACGGCGTCGGTCTACGAGTCGCGCGTGCGCCTCGGACGCTCGCTGGCACACCGCTGGCAGTCCTTCGGCCTCGAGGCGGACGCCGTCATCCCAGTTCCGGAGTCCGCGTGCACGGCTGCGCAGTCGATGGCCGAAGAGCTAGGGATCCCGTACCGCGAGGGGTTCGTGAAGAACCGCTACGTCGGGCGGACCTTCATCATGCCGAACGACAAGGCGCGTCGATCGAGCATCCGCCAGAAGCTGAACCCGATCCGCTCGGAGTTCGAAGGGAAGAGCGTGCTGATCGTCGACGACTCGATCGTGCGTGGAAACACCAGCCGGCAGATCGTGAAGGTCGCCCGTCAGATGGGGGCGAAGAAGGTCTACCTGGCGTCCTACTCGCCGCCGTTGCGTTTCCCGTGTCCCTACGGAATCGACATGTCGACCAAGACCGAGTTCATCGCGCGCGATCGCGACGAGGGTCAGATCGCAGCTGAGATCGGTGCGGACAAGGTGGTCTATCAGGAGCTCGACGAGATGATCGAGACCGTTGCGTCGCTGATGGACTCGCCCAAGGACTTCTGCCGGGCATGCTTCAACGGCGAATACCCGACAGAAGACGTCACGGACGAGATGTGGTCGGCCATCGAGCGCGATCGCATCGCCGCCAGTCAGTGACGCGTCGGTTCAGGCACGCGCGACGCGCGTGCAGAACCAGAACCCATCGCCGAGTGGCACGATCGAGCCCTCGAACAGCGGGTTCTGCCGCAGGTTGTCGTTGACCGCGCGGATCGCCAGGACGCTCTCATCCGTGCAGCTCTCGTCAAGCAGGTCGCCGAACGCGAAGGCGTTGTCGACCAACAGCAGGCCGTGGTCACGCAGCACGCGCGCGGCCTCCGCGATGTAGGTCTCGTAGCCGACTTTGTCGGCGTCGATGAACATCGCGTCGATGCTTGCGTCGGGGACCCGCGGCAGGGTCTCGCGCGCATCGCCGCGGTGGACTTCGACCTTCCCCGCGGCGTCGGAGCGTGCGATCCAGTGCTCGGCGAAGTCCGCGTGCTTGGACTCGATCTCGAAGGTCCGCACTCGGCCGTCTTCGGGCAGCGCTCGCGCCATCCGGAGCGCCGTACCGCCAAACAGCGTTCCGACCTCGACCACCTCTTTGGCTCCGATCGCACGGAGAGCGGCCTGGATCATCGAGGCCTGCGCCTTGTCGATCGAGATCGACGGGATTCCAGCCTCGAGGGCTGCCGCCCGCATCGACTCGAAGAACTCGTCATCAGCCGGCGCGATGTCCTCGAGGTGGCGAGCGATCGCCGAGTCCGTGTCGATCTTCATGGCCGAGGGTGTCGTCGCAACGCCACTCGAGCGCAAGGACTTTGCGTCGACCGATCCGGGGCTCTATCTCTGTGTCTGATGACCGACACCTCGACCGACTCCGGCCGACGCGCCCGGCTGCTCGAACTCACGCGCGAGCGGGCGTGGAAGGACAACGTCGATGTCACGCTGGCCTCCGGCAAGCGTTCGACGTTCTACGTGAAGGGCAAGGAGATTTCGCTGCATCCCGAGGGTCTCAACCTCTGCGCCCGGCTGATGCTCGAGCAGCTCGAGGAGTTTCCCGAGATCACCGCGATCGGTGGCCTGACGATGGGGGCCGACCCGATCGCCGGAGCCATCTGTGCTCTGTCCTGGGATCTCGGTCGCCCGCTCGACGCCTTCCTGGTCCGCAAGGAACCCAAGGGCCACGGCCTCGGCTCGGCGGTCGAAGGCACCCTGCACAAGGGTCAGAAGGTCGCGGTGCTCGAGGACACGATCACGACCGGCGGCTCGGCGCGGAAGGCCGTCGATGCAGTCAAGGCTCTCGGTGCCGAGCCGATGGTCATCCTGGCACTCGCGGATCGGCTGGATCCGGACGGGGATGGATTCCGCGAGGAGTTCGACGTGCGCCCGTTATTCAACGTCAACGACCTGCGTGGGGAGGCGAACTGATGAGCGACGCTCAAAACGAACAGTTGGGCCAGGCACTCGGCGCGATCCCGAGTGGCCTCTTCATCGTGACCGTCGGCACCGGCGACGAGGCCACCGGCTTCCTCGCCTCGTTCGTGCAGCAGGTCGGCTTCGAGCCACCGGTCGTGACCGTCGCGATCAAGAAGGGCCGCCACGTCCTCGACCTCGTGCGGTCCGGTGGCCGCTTCGTCGTCTCGGTGATCGACCCCGGCTCGATGGGTCTGCTCAAGCACTTCGCTCGCGGCTTCGAACCAGGCCAGCCGGCCTTCGAAGGCCTCGACGTCGTGCTCGATGACCACGATGTCCCGGCCCCGGCCGGCGCACTCGCTCGCATCAGCTGCGAAGTCGTCGGCGAGGCCGACTGGACCGACCACGTGCTGGTCGCCGGCAAGGCGACCGGTGGCAGCCGCCGCGCGGACTCCGACCCGAGCGTGCACCTGCGCAAGAACGGGTTCAGTTACTGAGTATGGAGTCGGACGCCGAACCGAAGATTCGCGCGATCGTTCTCGCGGCTGGAAAGGGCCGGCGAATGGGCGCGGACAAGGCGGGTCTGCGACTGGACGGGTTCGAGACCTCCCTCGGTCGGATTCTGAGCGGATTGCGAGCAACCTTGGCGGGACCGCTGTCCGTCGGCGACACAGACTCGAAGCACGGTGCTGACGATCGAATGGTCTTCAGTGACGACCAGCCGATCGTCATCGTCAGAAACCCGGGTCACAACGAACCGTCCGTCGGACTCGAGCCGCTACACCGGCGGATCGATGTCCACAGCGAGAGCATGTTGGAGTCGCTCCGAGCTGGACTGGACGGTGACTTCGAGACTCCCGCGCTGGTCTGGCCCGTCGACTACGCGATGGTGTGGTGGGAGACGGTCCGGGACCTCGTCGTGGACTTCTTCCAAGCTGGTGCCACGGGGATTCTTCTCCCGCTTCACGGGCAGCGAGTCGGTCACCCGGTGATTCTTGGATCAGCAGCCGTCGCGGAACTCGATCCGAAGCACCCGCGAGCTTCTGAGGTCCAAAGCCTGCGCGATGTCATTCGGAGGGATCCGTCCAGGAATCGCGTGCTGCGGGTAGACGACAGCTGGGTCTGGAGGGACCTCGACACTCCCGCTGATCTGATGGCAGCACAGGGCTGGCTGCGCAACGAGCTCGCGCCGTCCAGTGCGATGATGCGCACCCACCGCAGCCGCCGTCGCTACACCGACGACGACGTCTCGGTCTCGCAGATCCAGCACCTCGTCGACTCAGCACGCCACGCCTCGACATCGAGCTTCCTCCAAGGCGCGTCCGTCGTCTGCGTGCGAGACCCAGACAAGCGCAAGCGCATCGCCGAACTGTGCTCGGGTCAGAAGCACATCGAGCAAGCCCCGGTCTTCCTCGCGATCTGTGCCGACCTGCACCGCACGGCCAAGGCCTGTGAGCAACATGGAACGCGCCTGCACCACGAAGCACTCGAGACCTTCATCCAAGGGACCGTCGACGCGTCGCTCGTCGGGCAGAACATCCAGCTCGCGGCCGAGTCCGAAGGCCTTGGCTCCTGCATGATCGGCGCGGCCCGCAACGAGCCCGAAGCGATGGCCGAGCTGCTCGGGTTGCCGGAACATGTCTACGTCGTGTTCGGCATGACGATCGGTTGGCCCGCGGACGATCCGATCCCGCGGGAACGCCTTCCGCTGAAGGCGGTCCTGCACGAGGAGTCCTACGACGCCTCGAAGACCGAGGAGCACCTCCACAAGGCCGACGAGCAGTTGCGCGCCTGGGCGCGGGCAACGAACGACGCCCTCCCCGACGGAGCCAAGAAGCTCAACACCGAGCGGGGCTACACCGACCGGATGGCCTACCTGTTCGGTGGCGAAGAACCACCGAGGGGTCGCGGCAAACTCGCCGAGGCGCTGCGGCGCCTCGGTTTCGGCCTCGATCTCTGAGCCACTCTCGAGCTTCGGATCAGAGCGGCGACAGGACCGTGCGCAGCGCTTGGTTGTCGCTGTGCAACTCGTCGGTCGCGCGCTGACCTTCGTCGGTTGTCGGGCGCGGGCCGAAGACCAGGAAGAGCTCCTGGCCGTACGGGTAACGGTTGCCGTGGCTCGGCGCCGCGCCACCGATCGTCAGCACGCGGGCATCCGATGCTTCGACGGTCGGTGCCGCGACGACGGTCACGGCACCCTGGGTCTGACCGACCGTGCGCAGGCGCGCGTAGTCGTCGTCGGAACCGGCGGTGCCCTGAGCCAGCGAATCGCCCGGGACGAGTGCCCGGGCGAACGCATTCCGCAGTCCATCGGACGGCGGAAGGACGAGTGTGACTTCTAGGTTCGGGCCACCGACCTGGGACCAGTTTTCGACGCGCCCGGCGAGGAGCGCGCGCACCTGTTCGAGGGTCAGGTCCTGCACCGGATTGTTCGGGTGCACGGCGACGGCCGGAACGAAGCGACCGAGTGAGCGCACTCCGATCGCGTTTCTGAGTTGTTGGGGCGTCGGGCGACGCGAGACGATCGCGACGTCCGAGTCACCACGGACGACCCGGGCGATCGCCGAGCGGGTCGAGGCCGGGGCGGTGTAGAAGCCGGCATCCCGCATCGCGGATCCGAGCAGCGACCGCGCGTCCACGTCCATCGGCAGACCGAGGCCGCTCGGCTTCTGCGCCTGGGTGCGCTGCTGCGGCGCGGTGTTGCGGGTGATCGGCTGCGGAGTCCGGGCCGGGTGTGAAGAGACGTTGCTCGACGGGGCTGGGGCCGGGTTCGATGACCGTGCGCCGGCGGTGGCCGTCCGGGGCTCAATCCGCCTGCGGCGGGATCGGTCTTCGGTCTGGCCCTCGGGCGCGACTTGTTCCGTGCCACCCTCGGCGAACACGGAGTCGAGGATCCAGAGCGTCGAGGTCGCGGTCAGAAACGCGAGCACGCCGTAGGTCACCGTTGACTTCCACATCACAAGACAGCGCCTCTGTCGGGTCGGCTGTCGGTTCTTTCGTCGGCCAACGGCACGGTGTCTTGCCAGTGCACAGCGGATCTCCCGGGCAATTCCGCCTGACGGGCGGCCTCCGGCCGGTCTCAGCGGCCCGACCGGTATCCCGGATCTGGACACGACGGAGAAATCCGACAAACCGACAAGTGTTGGATTGTCTGTCGGGTGTTTGCGTCAGACACTCTCCGACCCCTCGAGATCACCCGAACAGCCGTGCAGACCTCTCCCGACTCCAAGCCGACCCCGCGTGGCGAGCCCGACACCCTCGTCGGCCGCATCGCGACCGATCTGCGCCAGCAGATCGAGCGGGGTGATCTGGGGCCTGGAGACCGGCTGCCGACACTCCGCGCAACGGCCTTGGCCCACGGCGTGCACCCTTCGACGGCCCAGCAGGCCTACCGGCAGCTCCAGGGAGAAGGCCTGGTGTCGAGCCAGGTCGGTCGCGGCACCGTCGTCCTCGAGCCCGAGGTCGCGCAGCCGCAATCGACTCCGCAAAGGCCCCGGGGGAAGTTCAGCCCGGCCGCGCGCGCGGCCCTGGCCGCCGTCGACAACGCGCGCGGGTGGTCGCTGCCAAACCTGGCGGACTGCGAGTTCGACTTCTTGTCCCTGCATCCCGAGCCGAGTCTGTTCCCGGCCGATGAGCTGAAAGCTGCGATCGACTCAGCGCTGGACCCGTCCCGGACGGCGCTCGGCTACGGCGACCCGGCTGGATCGCCGCGGCTTCGCCAACTGCTCGCCGAGCGTGGCGGTCGTCGGACCGAGGAGGTCCTCGTCACGAGCGGTGCGCAGCAGGGCATCGATCTGGTGGTCCGTGCGCTCGTCGCTCCCGGCGAAGCGGTCGCGGTGGCTGTTCCGACCTACCCCCAGCTCTTCGGTCTGCTCGCAACGCAGGGCGTCCGCGCGGTTCCCATCGAATCCGAGGACGGCATCGCCGACCCCGAGTCGCTGCGTGAGGTCACCCGTCGCGACGACGTTCGTCTCGTCTACGTGATGCCGTCGTTCCACAACCCGACTGGTCACACGCTGGATCTCGACGAACGGAAGCGCTTCTTCGACGTGCTCGCCGACACCGAGGTCCCAGTCCTCGAAGACGAGTACGAGAGCGACTTGCGTTTCCGCGGCGAAGCGCCGCCAACCCTGGCCTCTCTCGATCCCCGCGGTCGCACGGTCACGGTCCGGACGGTCAGCAAGGCGTTGTTCCCGGGCCTCCGTCTCGGATGGCTCGAGGCGAATGCCGACCTGCTGTCACCGATGCTCGCGCTGAAGCAGTTCAGCGACATCGAGACCAGTGGCTTCCTGCAAGAGGTGCTGCTGCTCCTCCTCGAGCGTGGTGCCCTCGACGAACACCTCGATCGGTTGCGCGAAGACCTGCGCCGTCGCCACGACCTTGCCGACCGCATGCTGACCGACCGGCTGGGCGAGCAGCTCCGTTGGCAGAGCCCCGAGGGCGGTCCGATGTTGTGGATCCGCTGTGACGGTCTGGACGCCGAGCAGATTGCGCGTCGCGCATCCGAGAAGGGTGTTGCCGTCCTCCCGAACCGCGTGTTCGACCCCGAGGGCTTGCGTCCGAACGCCCCGAGCGCGATCCGCCTGAGCGTTGCGCGAACGACCGACGACCGACTGGAACGCGGTCTCCAGATTCTCTGCGATTGTCTCGAGTCCGAGCTCGAGGAGTCGCAACGCAAGCGGGCTGCGAGGCCCGTCATCTTCTGACCATCCACCCCCTAGCTATCCAACCCAGACCCCGAACTCAGACCAATGAGCAGCTCCTACGACCCGGTGCCGGGATTCACTGAAGAAGAACTCCGAGCCAAGATCGGCTTCTGCAAGCAACTCGAAGGCGGCGTCATCATGGACGTCGTCGATGCGGAGCAGGCGAAGATCGCCGAAGAGGCCGGTGCGGTCGCCGTCATGGCGCTCGAGCGCGTCCCGTCCGACATCCGTCGTGATGGCGGCGTTGCGCGGATGTCCGACCCGAAGATGATCGCGGAGATCCAGGCAGCGGTCTCGATCCCGGTCATGGCCAAGGTTCGCATCGGTCACTTTGTCGAGGCCGAGATCCTCGAAGCGCTGCAGGTCGACTGCATCGACGAGAGCGAAGTGCTGACGCCGGCCGATGAGGAGTTCCACGTCGACAAGCGCCCGTTCAAGACGCCGTTCGTCTGCGGTTGCCGCGACCTCGGCGAGGCTCTGCGCCGGATCCACGAGGGTGCCGCGATGATCCGCACCAAGGGCGAAGCGGGCACCGGCAACGTCGTCGAGGCGGTTCGCCACATGCGCACGCTGATCCGTGGCATCCGTGAGCTGCAGGGTCTGAACGAGAACGAGCTGTCGCAGAAGGCGCTCGAGTACCGCGTGCCGGTCGAGCTGGTCCAGTGGGTCGCTGACCACAAGCGCTTGCCGGTCCCGAACTTCTCGGCGGGCGGTGTCGCGACGCCGGCCGATGCCGCGTTGATGATGCAGCTCGGTGCCGAGGCGGTCTTCGTCGGCAGCGGCATCTTCAAGTCGGGTGACCCGGTCGGGCGCGGCAAAGCGATCGTCCGTGCCGTCACGAACTACGAGGACCCGAAGGCCCTGCTCGACGTCTCGACCGGTCTCGGTGAGCCGATGAGCGGCCTCGACGTCCGCACGATGCCTGAAGAAGAGAAGCTCGCCGTCCGTGGCTGGTGATTCGAACGATCTGATCCTTCCGTCGCCCGGCGGAGAAGACACCGACGCACTCGTCGGGGTCCTCGCCGTGCAGGGTGACGTTCGCGAGCATCGCTTTGCGATCGAGCAGCTCGGGTTCCGGACGCGGGCCGTCAAACGCCCCGCCGACCTGGAGGATCTCGACGCCCTGACGATGCCCGGGGGGGAGAGCTCGGCGATGCTGATGGCGCTGGACGGGCAGGGCCTGACGGAGCCGCTCATCGAGTTTGTCCGTTCGGACAAGCCGGTCCTCGCGACCTGCGCGGGCATGATCCTGTGCGCGACGACGGTCGAGGGCCCGAAGCAACGCAGCTTTGGTGTGCTCGACATCCATGTCGTCCGCAACGGCTACGGCCGACAGATCCGCTCCGGCACCTTTGCCCTGTCGACGGATCACAAGGATGGGCTGCCCGATCCGATTCCCGGAGTGTTCATTCGGGCGCCGCGCATCGTCGACGTCGGCCCCGGCGTCGAAGTCCTCGCTCGTCGCGGCGCAGACGCCGCGCTGGTGCGAAGCGGTCGGTTGTTTGCCGCGTGCTTCCACCCGGAGTTGCAGGATGGCCACCCGGTGCTCGAGCTCTTCGCTCGAACCGTGCGTCAGTCGTTGGCGGAAGCGTCCAGCGTCGGCCATCCGCGACGCTTGGCTCGGTAGGCGGCCCAAGCGAGTCCGAGGTGCGCTCGAATCACCGGCCCGAGGCGCAGCTTGCTCCGACCGGTGGTACGCGGGTGCAGCGTCGCCGGCACTTCGATCGCTTTCGCCCCGGTCGCGAGCGCTCGGAGGAGTTGCTCGGTGATCCCGGCGAAGCCGCTGCGCTCGGGCCACGAGGCGTTGAGGACCTCGATGCGCTGCGCGCGGACCATCGACGTGAAGGTGCGTAGGCGTCGCCCGGAGGCGAGGCCGTGAACGCGGGATGCCTGTCTCGACAGCAGCCGTCGCCAGCCGGGCACGCCTTCCAGCTCGCCGTCGGGATGGTGGCAGGAACTCAGAGCCAGGTCTTGGCCCTCGTCGAGTGCCGCGGCGAGATGACCGATCAGAGGCGGGCGGTAGCTCAGATCGGCGTCGAGCCAGACGACCGCCCAGCCGTCCGGGGTGTCCTCGGAGCCAGTCCGTAACGCGGCGCACAGACCGAGGTTGCGGCCGTGCTCTCGAACCTGGGTGGGGATCGGGAACCCGGTGATGGCCTCTCGCACCGCGTCGGCCGTCCCGTCGTTCGACCCGTCGTCGACCAGAACCAATTCCAAGGAGCGGACCTCCGTTTCCGCTACAGCGAAATCACGGAGGGAGGCGCAGAGGTTCGCGACTCCCTGCCGTTCGTCAAACATCGGGACCACGATGCGAACGGGGATTCGGTGCACGGCAGAGGATTCTGAGCCCAGGGTCACAACGAGACCGTATTGGCCGACACGAGTCAGAACGACTACTCGGTCAACCGAAGAGAGGTTTGCTATCGTGACCGCCCGCATGGACCGCCCATCGCACTGGATCCTGGCTTCGATCCTCATCGCCGCGCCCATTCTGTGGCTGGCGGGTACGCCTGGTTCCAACAAGGGGCGTTCGACCGACGAGGTCGCGCTTCCAAACCCCGAGGGTCCGACCGTGGTCAGCTTGGTCCGCGGCAACGACTCCGTGTCGACCCAGGGCCGTCCGATCGAGACCGTGGACGTCGTCGGTCGTGTCGTCGATCGCTTTGGCTACGCGGTTTCGGGGGCGCTCGTCCGCCTCGTGCTGCACTCGGATCTCGGTGAAGACGGACTCGCGATCGCGGGTCGTGGCCTTCCGGCCGACCTGCAAGCGACGACCGGTGACGACGGTCGCTTCGGTTTCGAAGTGGCTCGTCCCCTCGATGGTCAGGTGCTCGTTCAGGCTCCGGGTCGCTACGCCCCGGCGCGCAGCATCGCGTCGCTCGAGCCGATGGAGATCGTCCTTCAAGACGCACTGCCCTGGTCGAGCATGGACAGCATGTGGGCCTCGAGCCGACGTGGCGATCGCGTCGAGAGACCGTCGATCGGCGAGGGTCTCGTTCGCTCGGTCACCGGTGGCCCGTCCGATGCACGCATCGCCGTCGCCGAGTCGGGCGCGATGACGACCAGCGATGCGCAGGGTCGATTCCTCGTTCCGGTCTCGCAGGATGACGCGACGCTCGTCGCTTGGACTCCGGATGGAGAAGCCTCTCGCGTCGAGTTCCAGGGTCCGCGTAAGCAAGGTGGTCGTCACCCCCTGCCGGCGATGGTCCTGAGTCAGGCATCGGAAGTCCGTGGCCGCCTCGTCGATGAGGATGGCAACCCACTGTCGGGTCTGCGCGTCGTCGTTGCAGATGCTGGGATCTCGCGCTGGGCTCGCAGCAACGCGGAAGGACGATTCGTCGTGCGCGGACTGCTCGACGAAGTCGCAGAACTCGAGGTCGTGCCGCACGAGGGCCTTCTCGGTCAGCGAGTCAGCTTCGAGGTCGAAGACGAGACCGAGCTCGGTGACCTGCGCCTCGAACGCGCCGACCACATCGCGTTCTCCTTCGAGGTCGTCGATGAGGACCTGAAGCCGATGCCGCTCGTCCACGTCGTCGCCGACCAGGAGAACGGCCTGCGCCGCGCCTACGGCCGCGCCGACCAGTCGGGTGTCGTGCGCCTGCCGGGCCTCGGCAAGGGTGCCGTGGTGTTCGAAGTGCGCGACGCGCAGCAGGTCGATCAGAGCCTGCAGATCGCGGGGTTCGAGGACGGCTTCCTCATTGTGTCGCGCTGAGCGCGACACAATCACTCCCGCTCGGCGCGGGGCCGATCGCGCTGAGTGCGACACCATCGCTTCCGCTCGGCGCGGGGCCGATCGCGCTGAGTGCGACACCATCGCTTCCGCTCGGCGCGGGGCCGATCGCGCTGAGTGCGACACCATCGCTTCCGCTCGGCGCGGGGCCGATCGCGCTGAGCGCGACACCACAGTTCCACTCGGCGCGGGGCAGATGTCGCGGAAAGCGGGAATCGGTACCGCCCAGTCGGCCCGCAGCTGGGCCGCGGTGAGCAAGGTGCGCTCGCCGGGTGCTCGTCGACTTAGCGGTGGACGAACGGGGCCTTCGAGCGCGGGCCGTTGGTGAGGAAGTTGTCGACGCCGAGGCGCATGTCCTTGGTGCCGCAGACGGCGCCGAAGGCCTTCGCTTCGATCGCGATGCCGTCCTTCAGGTTCGCGCGCGCGCCGTCGAGGATCGCCTGGCAGAGGATCGCGTCGACCGCCTTCGAGCGGTGTGCGATGTCGACGTCGGGCAGAGCGGCCGGAACGTCGTTGAGCGGCTCCTGCGGCATCGGATCGACCTTGACCGAGCCATCGGCGATTTGAGCGGCGAGCTCGACCGCGCGGCCACGCAGGTCGCCGGCGACTTCTTCCAGAACCAGGCCGCACTCGACCGCGTCGGCTGACGAGATCGGACGCGCGGTGCGCATCATCGCGGCTGCCTTTTCGAGACCGATCAGGCGCGGCAGGCGCTGCGTGCCACCGGCACCGGGGATGATGCCGAGGTTCACTTCAGGCTGGCAGACGAACACCTTCAGTCCCTTCTTCGCGACGCGCGCGGTGCAGGCCATCGCCAGTTCGTTGCCGCCGCCGAAGGCCAGGCCGTTCATCGCGCACACGATCGGCTTACCGACCGCAGCGACGCGATCGATCGACGCCTGCGACGTCGCCGAAGTCCGCTCGCCATGAGCCGAGTCCTCGATCTTGGCGAGGAAGCCGACGTCGGCGCCGGAGACGAAAGCCTTCTTGCCGTGGCCCGTGACCACGATGGCTTTCACGCCCGGATCGCGATCCGCTTCCTCACAGCGATCGGCGATCTCGTCGAACACGCCCTGGTCGAGCGCGTTGAGGACCTTCGGGCGGCGGATCGTCAGGACCGCGACACCGTCGATGTCCTTGCGCAGCACGTTGCGGACCTCGAACGGGCGGTTTTCGATGCCGTGCTCACGCAGGCAGCTCGGAACCGGGAACTCCGGGTAGCGCGAGTGGTAGGCCTCGACCAGGCGGAGCGCCTCGCCGGTACCGATCTCGTTCATGAAGCGGAAGGCCGGCTTCATGTCGAGTGCCAGCTCGAGCGACATGTCGAAGTCGCTGAGGTCGATCAGGCCCGCGTCGATCACTTCGCAGACGAGGCCGAAGTAGGCGCCGCGCAGCAGGTTGGTCAGCTCGGACTTGAGATCGTCGGGGATCGAGACGCTCTCGCCGCGGCCGGGCACGTCCCAGGCCTCGCCGGTCTCGACCTTCTGCTTCAGGTTGTCCGGCGTCTTGAACCACGAGTGGATCTTCGAGGTGTAGTTGTCGAGACCAACCGCGGTGATCGGGTTACCACCGGTCAGGTTCATCGCCGTGAAGGAGCCGACCGTCAGGCCCAACGCCGAGGTTGCGACCGAGTCGATCTGCTTGGTCGTCGCGACGCCTTCCTGCGCGAGTAGGGCGCAGGCCTGGAACAGACCCTCGAAGATCGGGTCGAGCGCGTAGCCGTAGCGCGACTTCACCTCGACCGGGACCTTGCCGACGCCCTCGTAGAACGTCATCAGCCAGTCGGTCACCGACGGGTCAGTCGCTTCTTGCGGCACGACCTCGACGACGAGGTTGCGCTCGGCGGGGAAGAAGTAGTGCACGACGGCGGTGCGGCTCTTGTTCTTCGCCTCGGCGAAGATGACCTCCGGCTCGAGGTGCGAGCTGTTGCTGACCAGGACCGCGTCATCCGAGACCAGGCTCTCGATCTGGCCGAAGATCCGGCGCTTGAGGTCCTTGTCCTCGGTCGCCGCCTCGACGACGTACTCCGAGCCCTTCAACTCGTCGTAGTTCGAGGTGAACTCGACGTGCGCGAGCATCTGATCGCGCTGCTCCTCCGAGAACGCCCCAGACTCGACACCGCGGCCGACCTTCTTCTCGAGCTTGGCGCGGCCCTTCTGCAGCGCCTCTTCACTGATGTCGACGACGACCGTCTTCACACCGAACGGCGAAAGGACCTTGCTGAAGTAGAGGGCGATGTCAGGACCGATCTGACCGGAGCCGATGACTCCGACCTTGGTCAGCGTGCGAGGACCGTGCTGGAAGGCCATGGGGGGGGTGTTTCGAGGGGAACGGGCGGGCGGGTGGTTCTTACGTTAGCCAAAAAAACCAAATTG
>JBCBZB010000103.1:0-13910 GCA_039815565.1 Planctomycetota bacterium | reverse complement strand
GTCAAAGTCTCAGGGAATTACCCCCCAGTAAGGATAGTTTATTAGTAAGACTATTTTTCTCAGGCTCTAGAGATCGGGATGATGTACTTAGTGAGCTAAGGTCTTCCGAACTCGACGGTTTCCTGAGTGCCCTGAAGAAGCGGCACCCGCACCAGGAGGAATTCCATCAGGCCGTCGAGGAGGTTCTCGAGTCCGTGTGGCCGATCCTCGAGGATCGCCCGGACTTCCAGAAGGCGAACCTCCTGGAGAGGCTCGTCGAACCGGAACGGGTCCTGACCTTCCGAATCGTTTGGGAGACGGACGATGGCGAAGTGAGGGTCAACCGCGGTCACCGCGTGCAGTTCAACTCGTCCATCGGTCCCTACAAGGGCGGTCTGCGCTTTCATCCGACGGTGAACCTGTCGGTGCTGAAGTTCCTCGGCTTCGAGCAGTGCTTCAAGAACGCGCTGACCGGTCTGCCGATGGGCGGAGGCAAGGGCGGTGCGGACTTCGATCCGAAGGGTCGGAGCGAGCGCGAGGTCATGCGCTTCTGCCAGGCCTTCATGACCGAGCTCGGCCGTCACATTGGTGAGAGCACGGATGTGCCCGCCGGCGATATTGGCGTTGGCGGTCGTGAAGTCGGCTACCTGTTTGGTCAGTACAAGCGACTGCAGAACCGTTTCGTGTCGGTGCTGACCGGGAAGGGCCAGAGCTTCGGTGGTTCCTTGCTCCGTCCCGAGGCGACCGGATTCGGCGCGGTCTACTTCCTGCGTCACATGGTCGAGGCGAAAGGGCAGTCGCTGAAGGACAAGCGCATCGCCGTATCCGGGTCGGGCAACGTTGCGCTGCATGCGGCGGAGAAGCTGCTCGAGTTGGATGCGAAGGTCGTGTCGTTCTCGGATAGCGGTGGTTCGATTTACGTCCCCGAAGGTCTCGACCGAAAAGGTCTCGAGACCGTTCGCCACATCAAGCTCGAACGTCGTGGTCGCATTCACGAAGTTGCCGATGAGATCGATGGCGTCGAGTACCAAGAAGGCCAGTCCCCCTGGAGCATCGAGTGCGACGTGGCGATGCCTTGCGCGACGCAGAACGAACTCGACGAAGAAGACGCCAAGAAGCTGGTCTCGTGTGGAGCCCAAGCAGTTGTCGAGGGCGCCAACATGCCCTGTACAGCGTCTGCGGTCGAAGTGCTGCGTAAGGGGTCGGTCATGGTTGGCCCCGGCAAGGCAGCCAATGCCGGGGGTGTTGCGGTCTCGGGGCTCGAGCAGAGCCAGAACGCGCAGCGGCTCAGCTGGACTCGCAACGAGGTCGACGAGAAGCTCCAGGCGATCATGGAGCGCATTCACTCAGCCTGTGCCGAGCACGGCGAGAAGGATGGGGCGATCGACTACATCGACGGCGCGAACCGCGCGGGCTTCCTGAAGGTCGCCGACGCGATGCTCTCGCAGGGTCTCGTCTGACCGAGACCGCTCACTCGGATCGGATCCGTTGAAGCCCAGGCACCGAACGCTCCGTGCAGCTCTGCTGTTCGTCGCAGGAGTGACGATCGGGGTGGGGCTTCTGATGTTCGCGCAGATCGAGATCCTCGAGTCGATGCGCGACGAGGCGGACCAGGCTGGGGCCTTCTGGCGCGGGCTCGGCCATCTGACCTTCGGCTGGCAGGACGAAACGACGCAGTCGGCGCTCCTGGCCCACGAGATGCCGGCGGGCTACCTCGCCGAGGCTGAGATCGTCGCGTTCTCTTGGTTTGGCGCTGGCTTCGTCTGTCTGCTGACCTTGTGGTGGCTCGGCCCAAGCGGCAAGTAGCCGTTGATCAGAGATCCGCTCGGCGGAGTCGGTAGGCGTGAATCGTGGCTTCGACCGCTGCGCGAGACTCAGCGTCTCGCCACCAGGTGTCGTGCACTGACACGCATCGACCGCGCATCGGGTGGCTTGTCTCGTCGTGGAGAGCAACGACCAGTTCGGCTGCTGCCTCGGGTGGGACCGCGCCCTCACTCTCGGGGTGCGGCTCGCCCTGCGCGGCGTGATGAGCTTCGAAGGCGGCTCGGCGGTCCTCGTCGGGAACCCGGCCGGGGTCGATCGCGAAGATTCGGATCCCCGTGTCCCAGGTCTCGGCGGTCATCTGGTCCGCCAGCCGGCAGACCCCGGCCTTGGCTGCGGCGTAGATACTCAGGTGGCTGCCGAGCACGGGAACGAACGCTCCACCGCCCGCGGCGAGAATCAGCGTGCCGCGATTGCGTTCTCGGAAACCGGGGAGGACCGCCCGCGTCGTCAGCGCTGCCGTCAGCAGATTGTCGGTGACAACCGATGCGACGGCGGTCGCTGGGATCTGGTCGAGTGGTTGTTCGACCATGCCGCCGCCCGCGAACGAGCAGCAGAGATCAATCGGGCCGAACTCGGCCTCGGTCTCGGAGATCAGCCGTGCACACTGCTCTCCATCGGAGCAGTCGGCCGAGATCGACTTCGCGACGCCTCCAGACTCGGTGATGCGTGTGACTGTCTCGGTGAGGCGGTCGATTCGACGTCCGGCCACAGCGACACGAGCGCCGAGCGCCGCGAGGTGGAACGCGGTCGCACGGCCGATGTTCCAGCCGCCTCCGGTCACCAGGGCGGTCTGGCCTTCGAACAACTTCGGAGTGCTCACGAGCGGACGTTAGCGGTCGAGGCGTCGTCTCGCGGTAGCATTCGCGAGCATGTCCCAGGCTCTGTCGACCCTGAACCGTCACTTCGCAGCCGCTTGCGAAGAGCATGACGTCCGTGCGACCCTGGCCTCCGGACCGGAAGGAGCGACGGTCGAGTTCGAAGGTCAGGAAGGAGCGTCGCCAGAGCTCATGGCGTCCGTGTTCCCCGCCGAGCTCGAGACCGCCGGTGTCCCGCACGACTCCTGGCGTGACGCGGCCGCACTGGCTCCGGGCGAGGCCGAGCGTGTCGGGCGTGGACTGGCTCGAGCCATTGCTCGGATGCGAGTGCTGTTGATCGAGCACCAGAGCTTCATCTCGGGCGGCCTCGCCTGGGTGTTCCCGCAGGGAGAGGTCGAACTCCGGGAGCGTGAGCTCGCGATCTACCGCTTCCCGCGGCTCGGGGCGGTCGACGTCTACGCCGATGCGGAAGGCACGGCGGAGCGTGGCATTCACATCGACGTGCAGCACGGCGATCACGGCGACACGGTCAGCTCCGGGTTCTACGTGCCGACACTGATCCGGGGGGACTTCACGGCGACGATCGACTACGAGCTCGGGCGATGGGAGCCGGGAGCGGAGACCGTGTGCTTCGCGCTGTTCGCGCAGGACGTTCCGTCCGAACAGCGGACCTACGTCATGCGACGCACGGTGAAGGATGGTCCGCAGGAGTTCTTGGCGAACTTCTCGAACCAGCACTTCACCGAGCCGATGCAGCGCCCATTCGAGTCGAAGGGGCGGTTCCGTCTCGCGCGCTCTGGTGACGAGATCGAGTGCTTCCACGCCTTCGTGGACGACCCGGAAGCGTTTGTCTCGTTGGGCCGGCAAGGAGGGCACGACGCCCTCGATCTGCTGATCGGCTGCAAGACCTGGACGAGCCGCGTGGCTGGGCCGTTCGAAGCCAAGCTCACGAACCTGGTCTTGGAGGGCGCGCTGGCTCCGGACCAACCGCCGAAGGCCGAGCCGCGACCCGACCCGCGCGCTGAGTGATCGCGGTCAGTCGAGCTGGGTCAAGAACGGCACTACGGTGTCGACCATGGCCTGGGTGCCGCCATCACTGAACACGTGGTCGACACCTGGCAGTGTGACGAGCTGTGTCCGAGAGCCCTGGGCAGCAGCTTCCTCGCTGTCGCGAATCGGAACGACCGTGTCGGCGTCGCCGTGCACGAGCAGCCAGGGGATCTGGATCTCCCGCGCCTGGCCGATGGTCGAACCGATGCCGTGCAGATCGTCGACGTAGGTCTGCGAGAGCGGGCACTCGGGCTTGTCCCACATCAGATCCTGACCTGGGGTCAGGTCGCCGAACTTGCGGTCGCAGAACTCGCCGGTTGCGACCATGCCCGCGAGAGAGACGAGCCGAGAGATGCGTTGGTCCGATGCTGCCCGCAGCACGCCGACTGCGCCGCCCATCGAGTGGCCGACGAAGTAGATCTCGGTTCGAGCTCGACGGTCACCCAGCGCGGCCTCGACTTGATCGAGCACGGCGCCGAGTTCGTCGACTTCCTTGCTGATGCAGGAGTCTTCGAACCGGCCCTCGCTCTCGCCGTTGCCGGCGAACGAGAGTCGGAGGGTCGGAACTCCGGCGGTCGACAAGGCCTCGGCGAGTGCCGTGACGAAGGGGCGGTCCTTGTTGGCTGTGACGCCATGGCCGATCACGACGAGCGAAGAGGCGTCGCTGCGTCCTTCGTGGAACGCGAAGTCCAGTCGTTCGCCGAGATGATTCTGCAGGCTTTCGAGCATGTCGGGAGCGCTCAGTCGAAGGTCAGCACCGTGCGGATGCCGTCTTGGGCTTCCATCAGATCGAAAGCATCGTTCACCCGTTCGAGCGGGAGTCGGTGCGAGACGAACCCGTCCAGATCGAGTTCTCCCTTGCGATACAGCTCGGCGAGTTGCGGGACGTGCGTGCGGCCCTTGGCGCCTCCGAAGCTTCCGCCCATCACCGTGCGGCCGGTGATCAGCATCCGGGGGACGATCTCGAGCTTCTCGCCCTTGCCGGCGACTCCGAGGATCGTGCAGACGCCCCAGCCGAAGCGCGCAGTCTCGACGGCTTCGCCCATGACCTGCACCTTGCCGGTCGCCTCGAAGGTGTAGTCGGCTCCCACGCCGTCGAACATGTCGAGGAGTTCGCGGACCGTGTTGTCAGAAGCGAGCACGGTTTCGGTCGCTCCGTACTGGCGAGCGATGCCAAAGCGCTTGTCGGTCTTGTCGACGCAGACGATGCGTTCGGCGCCCTGGATCTTGGAGCCGAGGATCGCGCCGAGTCCGACGAGGCCGGCTCCGAAGACGATTACGGACGATCCCGGGCGTACCTGCGCGCGATACATCGCGGCCGCGAGTCCGGTGGTCGCACCGCAGGCAAGGAGGCTGGCCCCCTCGAGATTCGTCTCGGGGTGCACTTTCGCGACGGCGATCTCAGGGAGGACTGCCGCTTCGGCGAAGGTGCTCGTCCCCATGAAATGGCGGATCGGCTCTCCGCCACGGCTCAAGCGCGTGGTGCCGTCCGGTAGGTAACCGTCACCCTGCGTCGAACGGACCGCGGTGCAAATGTTGGTGAGCCCGCTCTCGCAGTGGTCGCAGACCTTGCACTCCGGCGAGAACAGCGTGACGACGTGGTCGCCGACCTTCACCGATTCGACGCCGTCGCCGACTGCTTCGACGACACCGGCGCCCTCGTGCCCGAGCACGGTCGGGGCATAGCCGGATGGGTCCGCACCCGAGGCCGTGTAGAGGTCCGTGTGGCAGACCCCGCAGGCCTTGACCCGGACCAGGACCTCGCCGGCACGGGGCGCGGCGAGATCGACTTCCTGCACTTGGAGCGGTTTCCCGAATTCCTCGAGGACAGCGGCGCGGATTCTCATCGAGGGTCGAGGATATCCCCTGGGGGACTTCCTCGACCCTCACAGATTCGCGGACTGCGAAATCTCCCCGAGGAGGCGGCGAGGCTGCGGGTCAGCGGCCGCGGTCGTTGGTGCTCGGCTGCGACTCGCCGGCGGAGGCGTCGGACATACGGATCAGTTCGACGACGCTCGAGACGTGAGCGCCCGAACCCGCGAGCAGCAACGAGTTCGAAGTGTCTGCGCTGATCGAGAAGCCGCCTTGCCCGTAGTTTCCGAATTGTGCCAGGAACGGGCGAAGGTATTGCACCAAGGCTGAAGCCTGAAGGTGCTTCAGCGGCATCGTGACCGCGATCCAGGTCGCGGAGTGATCTTTGTAGTTCGAGACCTCACCGAGTGGGACGACTCGCGCCTCACTTCCGACGCGGCCCCGAAGCGGGCCGTTGAGTGTCACGACTTCGATCGCTTGGAACGAGTCTGGGTGTCCGAGATCGATGCAGGCGAATCCAACCGAGTGCATCAAGGCGTCGAAGAGGCCGCGGAACTTCGCCTGCTCGACCTGAAGAGTCCCGACGAATTGAATGCGCTCGACGTGTTCTCCGATCTCGTTGTTGTGGAACAGGATCGGCTTGCCGAGGAGTCGCTGCGCGAGCTTGATGAAGTCCTTGACCTGCGCACCTTCGTCATCGCCAAGGCCGAGGTGGACCACGCCCTCACGGATCTCGACGTCGAATCCGGGTGCGCCACTTCGGCGATTCTCCGGGATCTCCGTCGTCGACTCCTCCGCACTCTCGTCGGCAGCTGCCTCGAGCTCTGAGATCTGGTGTTCGATCCATAGGAGCTGACTCGGGCGGCCGCTGAACATCAGCATGTTCGTCGACTCGTTCGCGACGATCTGCGGCATTGGGCTGCGGCGACGAAGCGGTTGCCCCTCGCTCTGGATCTGGGCCGGCCGTTCGTACTCGTCGCGGATCACTTCCCGCAGGGTCTCGAGAGCTTCGGCGGCCGGGACGTGGCTGAGTTCGACAACCTGAATCGAGGTCGTGTCCTCCGGGATCTCGACGTCGAGTCGTGCGAGCAGCTCTTTCGCGCGGGCGATCTGCTCTTCCGTGCCGTTCAGCAGGACGCTGTTCGGCGCCGTGCTGACTTCCATGGTGAACGGATCCGCTTCCGCATTGGAGACGATCTCGTCGTTGATGACTTCCTCCAGGATCGGTCCGATCTCGGCGCCCGTTGTGTGTTGGAGCACGTAGTGACCGACCGGGGCCTCGGCCGGCGTGTCGATGGTCAAGACGACTTCGGCGCGTGGCTGCTCGGGCAGATCGGGTTCTTGAGCCCGTAGAGGGCTCGCGACGAGCAGTGAGACCAACGAGAAGGCAACCGGCGCGAGGCCGGTGAACGAGTGAGTGGTCATGGGTTCCGTTGGGAGCGGGCCCGGTAGAACTCGGACCCTGGTAGCGGTACCGACGGAGAGCCATCCCCTTGGCGACCCGTCGTTGGGCGCTTGGACGGGGAGGGGCGGGGCTTCTTCCGCAAAAAGGCCTCGTCCGCTCGTCTCGGGGCCTCTGCGACGTGGACGGGAACGGGCCGGCAGTTACCGTGCGCCGAGCGCATGCTCGTCACCGTCGTCATCCCCAGCTATCAGCAAGGCCGCTACTTACGCGCGGCGATCGACAGCGTGTTGGCCCAGGACTACGAACCCTTGGAGGTCCTGGTGCTCGATGGCGGATCGACGGACGAGTCCGTCTCGGTGCTGGAGAGCTACGGCGATCGGATTTGGTGGCACAGCGGTCCGGATGGTGGGCAATGCGACGCGATCCACCGTGGGTTCGAGAGGGCCCGTGGCGACATCATCTCGTGGCTGAACTCCGACGACTATCTGCTGCCCGGCGCGATCCGTCGCGCGGTGGATGCCCTCGAAGCGAACCCGGCGGTCGGCCTCGTCTACGGCGAGTCGACGATGCGGGATGACGAGGGGCGGGACCATCCGCACTCGATGCCGACGATCGACTTCGATCTCTGGCGCCTGGTGAATCTCGGTGACTATATCGTCCAACCTGGGACGTTCTTCCGGCGAGATGCCTACTTCGAATCGGGTGGCCTCGATCAGGATCTGAACTGGGCGCTCGATTGGGATCTCTGGATCCGCATGGCGGGTCGGCGCGCGTTCTTGCGTCTCGACGAGCGACTGGGAGTCTCGCGCCTGCACGACGAGACGAAGACTGCGACCGGGGCGGTCAAACGGCAGAAAGAGATCGATCGTGTCCTTCGTCAGCACGGTGCACCTTGGCATGCCCCGTCGCGATTGCTGCACAAGGTGGCCGGCCAGATCCACCGACTCTTCCCGCTGAAGGCTCCCTTGGCGGCGGCGAACTTGCAGAAGGAGATGCCGACTGGACTTGGCCGCCTCACGGGTGCGCCGTTGCGATTCGCGGAGCGTCGACTGCGACGTTGGATGGACCGTCGGCAGGGCATGTGGCCCGACGGACATGTTGGACGGCATGCGCGGCTTTGGGTGCCATCGCCTGGAGCAGTTGATCGGGTGCGACTCTTCGGCAGCAACCTCGCTCTCGAGGGCCAGACCCTCTCGGTTCGCTCCAGGAGTGGTGGCGAGGCCGCGATCGATCTGAGGTCCGGTGAACCGTTCGAGCTGTCGATCTCCGGGGAGTTTCCGGCGGGGCCGATCGAACTCGAACTCCGGTGCTCGAAGTCGACGCGTCTGGACGCGCCGAGCGACGAGGCCGCGCGGCACCTAGGCGCTCACGTCGGCGTCCGGCGCGTCGGTGTGCACCTCTCGGGTGCGATCGCCGGCAAGGCGTCGTGATCGACGAGCGTTTCGTCAGACCAGTGTCGTCCGGATCTGCTTCTCGTTCTCGAGCGTCCGGTGCACCGGGCAGCGATCGGCGATTTCGAGCAGGCGCGCGCGTTGCTCGTCGTCGAGCTGATCGCCGACGAGCTTCAGATGGCGGTCGATCACGTCGATACGGGCTTTCGGATCGTCGCAGCTGTCGCAGTCTTCCCGGTATTCGCGATGGTGGCGGAGTCGGACCGACACGTGTTCGAGCGGCCACTGTTTGCGGCGTGCGTACATCCGGACCGTCATCGCGGTGCAGGTGCCGAGAGCGCTGAGCAGATACTCGTAGGGATCCGGCCCCTGGTCCTGGCCTCCGACCTTCGGCGGCTCATCGCCGATCAATTGGTGCGGGCCTACCGTGATGCGCTGACGGAAAGCCGCTGGATCGTCTTCCTCGACCAACACTTCTCCGTCGGCCAAGGCCGACGCTGCCTTCGGTTGTTCGAGTGGCGGGAGGTAGCGCTCTGCCCAGGACGCGATCAACTCGGCGACGTAGAGACCGTCGTCGCGGCGAGTCAGCAGGTGATCCGCGCCATCGAGGCTGATGAAGCTCTTCGGGTGCCGGAGAGCGACATAGAGCTTGCGCGCGTGATCGACCGAAACAGTCTCATCCTGCGGCGAGTGAAGGATCAGAACGGCCTTGTCCAGCTTGGGCAGGATCTGGCCGAGGCGTTGCTCGGAGAGGTCGTCGAGGAACTGCTTCTTGATCCGGAAATTGCGGCCGGCGAGTTGGACCTCGGCTTCGCCACGCAACTCGATCTCGGGTCTCGCCTCGCAGAACAAGTGTTCGACGTGACTCGGTTCGCTCGGTGCTCCGATCGTCGCGACGGCTTGGACGGATGGGAGCTGGGGAGCCGCGGTGAGGACCGCCGCGCCGCCGAGGCTGTGGCCGACTAGCAGGGCCGGCGCCTCGTGGTTCTGCTCGAGCCAGGAGGAGGCGGCGATCAGGTCCTCGACGTTCGAGCTGAAGTTCGTGTTCGCGAAGTCTCCATCGCTGCCACCCAGACCGGTGAAGTCGAAGCGGAGCACTGCGTAGCCCTTCTGCGCGAGGGCGCGCGAGATCCGGCTCGCGGCAGCGACATCCTTCGAGCAGGTGAAACAGTGCGCGAACAAGGCCACGGCTCTCGTCGGTCCCGGGGGGAGTTCGAGTCGGCCGGCGAGGGTCTGGCCCTCGGCGTTCTGGAATTCGACTTTCATGGGGGAGGCTCGTCGTTCGGAGCCGAGTGGTCATGCTGCCCGGAACGACCCGAGGATTCGCGTCGATCCGTGATCGATCGAGTCAGGAATCCGGGGCTCGGCGTTGGCAGGGTCTTGGGACCCCGTTACGACGAAGTCGGTGAACGATCCATCGACCACGGAGCCCTTCGGTCCGGCGAACACGAAGCCGTGGGAGCAGCTTGAGGAGTGTCTGGATCGCGGCGACGGCGCTGAGGCAGGGCCGTTCCTCGAGCGGATCGGCTACGCCGAGGCCGCGCGCTCGCTGAGCCGACTCGATCGCAGGCACCGTGAGCGCTTGCTGAGCTGTCTGGAGCCGGAAGCCGCTGCGGAGCTCCTGGAGCACCTGCCGGACGCCGAGTCGGCGTCGATGCTCGAGTCCACGGAGCCGGAGGTCGCGGCCTCGGTCTTCGAGGAGCTATCCAGTGACACGCAGGCGGACGTGCTGGTCACGTTGCAGCCTGAAAACGCCGAAGCGCTCCTCGCGGCACTCGATCCGGTTGTCGCCGATGCGGCGATCGACCTCGCGAAGTTCGCCCCAGACACAGCGGGTGGACTGATGGTCCGGGAATTCCTTTCCTACGACCAGCGCGACTCCGCGGCGCAGATCGTCAACGACCTTCGCAGCCGTATCGGCGAGGTCGAGGACTACGCCGTCCAATACATCTACGTTACGGGTCCCAGGGCTGGTCTCGTTGGCGTGCTGCGATTGCGGGATCTGCTGTTCGCGCGGAACATGAAACCCGCTTCCGAGTTGATGATCGGCGATCCGCTGTCGGTGCGGACGGACGCCACGCTCGATGATCTCGCCGACCTGTTCGAGGCTCGCTCGTTTCTCGGGATCCCTGTCCTCGACGAGAGTTTCGCCCTCGTCGGAGTTGTGCACAAGCGGGATGTCGACGCGGCGCTGGACGAGCGAGCCGAATCGTCTCGGATGAGAGCGCAGGGCATCGTCGGTGGCGAGGAGCTGCGCTTCATGCCGCTCCGACTCCGCTCGGTGCGTCGTCTCTCCTGGCTGAGCGTCAACATCCTCCTGAACCTAGCGGCTGCGTCGGTGATCGCGATGCACCAGGACACCTTGCAGTCGGTCATCGTGCTCGCGGTGTTCCTCCCGATGATCTCCGACATGAGTGGTTGCTCGGGCAACCAGGCGGTCGCGGTCAGCATGCGGGAGCTGACGCTCGGCATCGTCCGTCCGATTGACGTGCTCTACGTCTGGCGTAAGGAGCTTCAGGTCGGCTTGGTCAATGGTGCTGCTCTTGGCGTATTGGTCGGATTGCTCGCCTGGGCATGGCAGGGAGATCCGATGCTCGGCGTCGTCGTCGGAGTCGCGTTGGCGGTCAACACGCTGGTTGCAGTCTCGATCGGTGGTGTCGTGCCGCTGCTGCTCCAGCGGTTCAAGGTCGATCCGGCGCTCGCGTCAGGCCCGATCCTGACGACCCTCACGGACGTCTGTGGATTCCTCCTCGCCCTGACCCTGGCCTCGGCCATTCTCACCTGAGATCGGGTCCGTGCTCGGGTATCGTTCGATCCCAGATGGAGCCCGAATACGACCCGAAGCTTCTGCGCTGCACGCTCTGCGGTTCGACCGACATCGAGGACTACGACCGCGACTACCGAGGACACGGGATCTCTCGTTGTCGTTCCTGTGACGTCCGGTTCATGAACCCGCAGTACAGCGACGCCTATCTGGCGGAGTTCTACTCGCAGTACATCTCGTTCCACGGCGAGCCCAAGCGCCGGCGGGACAAGGTCGAGCTGCGGGTCGCCGGCAAGAGCCGCGGCCTCGGGTTCCTTCGAGACTCGCTCGGCATGGGGGGCGAGAAACCACGCGTGCTGATGGTTGGCTGTGGTGACGGACTGGAGTTGCAGCTCGCGAAAGAGCAGGGCTTTCAGCCGGAGGGCTACGACGTTGACCCGGAGATCACCGCCGAGTGCTCACGTCGTCACGAGGTTCCGGTGCACCACGGCACGTTCCAGAACATCCCGGTTGAGCCGGGCAGTCTCGATGCGATCTGGATGGACCAGGTCCTCGAGCATCCGAAGAACCCCTCGGATTACCTGCGTCACTGCCATCTGTTGCTTCGCGAAGGGGGCGCGCTGTACCTCGGACTTCCGCACATCGCGTCGTTCAGCAACAAGTTCAAGACCTGGCTCGACCGCGTCGGCTTGAAGCGCAAGCGGCGTGGCGCGCACTACGCGACGCGGCATCACCTGACGTTCTTCGGGGCCAAGGGTCTGCGGGAGTTGCTCGAGGGGCGCTACGACTTCGACGTCGTTCTGCAGCGTGGGTCGCCCAAGCCGTCGCGATCTCCTGCTTCGAACCTGCTCGGAGCCAAGTTCCCGTGGATGGACTCGGGATTCCTGACGATCGCGACCAAGCGTCGCCAAGAGGCGGCTCGGCGCGCCGGCTGAGCAGGATCTGAATTCCAGTCGTGCCGCGCCGCTAGGACGCGCGCTCCGTCCCGGGCACAGCTCGATTTCGATGACGACCCTCGCTCTCAACTGCAACCACTGCGGCGCGCCTCTCAAGGTCGCCGACGCGGCGCGCTACGTCACCTGTGCGCACTGCGGCAGCTCGCTAGTGGTCAAGAAGGACAGTGGGGCTGCGTGGACCGAGCTCGCTGAGAAGATCGTCGAGAGCCAGGAGTCGATGTCGCAAGACCTCGAGGTCCTGCAGTTGCAGAACGATCTCGAGCGGCTCGATCGTGAGTGGACGATGGACCTGGGTCGGTATCGGATCCACGGAAAGCAAGGGTCGCGGCTGCCAGACGAGGGGGGGCCGATGCTCGTGGTCGCCCCGATCGCGATGGTCGTGTTCGGCGTGTTCTGGATCGGGATGGCTTCGTCGATCGGCGGACCTTCGATCCTCCCTGTTTTCGGCCTAGTCTTCATCGCGGCGGCGGCCTTCTCAGGCCTCTCGGCGAAGAAGAAGGGCGGTGCCTACCGCGATGCGCGACAGCGCTACCGCCGGCGTCGGGCCGAGCTGGAGCGAAAGATCGCGGCCGCTCGCGGCGATCGAGCGCCTGGGATTGACTGAATTCGGGGGAGATCGGCGACAATGGGCGGTCGTCTCACCCGCCTGTCGTTCTGGCGGGCACTTCTCGCCATGTCTGACTTCAGCAGCTCTTCTTTGACCACGGTGACGACTTTCGTCGCCCTCGGTCTCGCCTCCGCGGTCGCCATCTCCGAGTTCTGGCCGGCGTCCGACGCCGACGCCGCGACCCCCGTCGCGGCGACTCTCTCGGAGGCTGACTTCGATCGGCTCGAGAAGCGCGTCGTCGACGCTCTCGAGGATCGACTCGCAGCGCAACTTGGTCCTGGGGTGACCGCGGCCGCTGATGGGCGGACCGACTCTCAGGTTCTGACCCAGGAGGCGATCGCCGACGCACTTCGATCCTTGATCAAGGATCAGCCGTCCGTGCTCGAAGGGCTCGCGGGCGCGGAGGAGCTCGTCGACTCGCTCGAGAGCGAAGGAGAAGAGTCCCTCGAGTCGCTGATCGCCGAGCTCGACGAACTGGGCGTCTCGATGGATCCGGAGAACGCGGACTCACGCGAACTCTGGGAACGCATCCACAATGCCGGCCTGACCGACGAAGTGCTCGCGCACTACGCGGCTCTGGCCGAGGCGGCGCCGAACGATCCGGTTGCGCAACTCGATTCGGCGCGGGCCTTCCTCGCTGCCGCGATGCGCGATCCGCAGGGAGCTGACCAGGCCTGGTGGGGTGTGAGTGACGAGGCCTACGCGAGGACGCTCAGCCTCGACCCGAACCACTGGGATGCGCGGATGGAGAAGGCGGTGACACTGACCTTCTGGCCCGACATGTTCGGTCGGAAGTCCGAGGCGATCAGTCACTTCGAGACGCTGATCCAGCAGGCCGAGTTGTTGCCGGCGGATTCCCAACACGCCGACGCCTATCTGCTGCTCGGCAACCTGCTCGACCAGCAGGGGGATAGCGATCGCGCGCAGGAGATCTGGAACCGGGGGATTGCTCGTCACCCGGAAGACGGTGGACTTCGCGATCGACTCGGTCGCTGAGTCCGTCACGCGTGAACTGACCCCCGCGCGTGTGGGGGCGAGAACTCGCGCCGCTGAATCGCGAGATTCTGAGGTCACCGGAGCAGGTTTCCGTGCACGGGGAGTGCGAGAGGCCCTCGGAGTCGCCGAGTGCCTACGCCCATCTCGATGTTCCGACCCAGCCACTGCCCCTACCCGGAGTGCTCGATGCATCGCGAGCCTTCGGAAGACTTCTTCATCCGCCACGGCTCCTACCAGCCCTTGTGCAGGGCGCATGCGGTGCCTCGGTTCCAGTGCCGAAGCTGCCGACGGACGTTCTCGCGACAGACGTT
>JBCBZB010000111.1:0-11837 GCA_039815565.1 Planctomycetota bacterium | reverse complement strand
TGATCGCGGAGATCGACGGTGAGTTTGCCGGATGTGGAGCCCTTCACATCGTGTGGTCAGACATGTCAGAGATCCGCTCGATCGCCGTCCGGCCGGACCTCCAGGGCAAGGGAATCGGAAAGCTGATGGGCAACCACCTGCTACAGGTCGCGCTCGATCTCGACATGCCCAAGGTCTACGCCTTCACCTACGAACGACCGTTCTTCGAACGCTTGGGCTTTCAGGTCGTCGAGCATTCCGAACTTCCGCACAAGATGTTCAATGACTGCAAGAACTGCCCGAAGTTCACAGCCTGCGACGAGATCGCGATGCTCAAGGTGCTCCGCGAACCCACGCAGGCCGAACGCGACGCCGGCCAGACCCTGCCGAGCCGACCGGTTCGCTGGGTTGACTGAGCGGCGGAATCCGCAGCTCGCGAGAGCGATCAGCCCCGACGCCCTGCACCCTCGGCCGCAGCGTCGAGAACGCGGATGTCTCGCTCGGAGACCCTGCCTCCCGGCAACAAGCGGCGGCTCTTCTGTCGCGTCGGCAAGTAGACCGAATTCGTCTCGGTGTAACTCCGTTCACACAAGTCAACGGACACGATCTCGCCAGAACCCGAGTTGAAAGTCGTCACGACGAAGGTCTCCGGGAGGAACCGGTCGTTGTGCGTGTAGCCGAACGAGCGGAACTCCGTGCGCCGGGTCGTCTCGCCGAGGTTCTCGACGATCGAGAGGATCTGTCGGTCCAGGATCTCGATGCGCATCCGATCGCCGACCTGAACCGTGCGGCCCACCGAAGCGTGGTCGAGGCCAGCAAACGTCACGGCCTCATCGCCGAGAACGCGCGGATCGAAGGCGCGAAACATCAACTGCAGATCCCCGTCGATCGGAGTCACCTGAAGTGTCCGAGGACCCTCCCAGTCGACCTCATACCCACCTCTGGCAAAGCGGATGCCTGCGTTCGTACGAGCACCGTCGAGGGTCATCGACAGACGGGCGTTATGCTCTCCGAGCGAACGGATGCTGGTTGCCGTCGTGTGACCGACGTCGTTCAGCAGCCCCCAAGCCACGCCATCCGAACCGGAGGGGATACTTTCGCCGTTCTGGTGGACGGTCAGCGTCGTGTAGTGGCGAACCTCCTCGAAGACCTTGCCGTCGAGCTCGCCGGACCGGGTTTCGAGAACACGGGCGCGGATCGAGAACAGTGGCGTCTCGGGTCGATCGATCACCACCATTCCGTTCGCGTCGGTTTCGAGGGTCTCGGTTTGCGCTGAGCCGGCGATCGGCACGACGATCTCGGCACCAGGGCTCGGCTTGCCATGGAAGAGAACCGTGAGACCGAGTCGCCCGTCCTCGGTCTGCTTCGCGATCACCTCGGAAACCAGGCCGACAGGATTCGCGGCAGCGGCCAGGTTCGACACTCCGCGCGCATCGTACTCCAGCAGGAAGACCCCCCCGCGATCCGTGACTCCGAAGGTCATGTGACCACCGACCGATGAAGCCCCATCGGGAAGATCCGCGACATAGCCGTAGGGCGTCGCCTCGAACTTCAGGCTCTCACCGCCGGCAACCGACGCCTCGAGCTTGGTCAGGAAGGAGATGAACTGCCCGTTGGCCGAGAAGTCCCATGCCCCTTCGGAGAAGTGAACCTCGACGCGTGGGTTGGCCCCCCGAACGACGTGGATGAAGACGAAATGCGCCGAGGCCTGGGCGACGACAAACAGCGCCACAAAGGCGGCGACAGCGAAACGGAGCAACGATTTCATCAGAGTTCTCAGAAGTTCAAACGATCCGCAGCTAATGCGGTTGACGATTCAGATCGTCAGCCAGGCGAAAGCGGCGAGCAACAACGTGCCCACAGCAGAGACGATGAGGCCCGATTTGCGGACCTTGCGAAGGTAGAAAAGGAGCCAGAGCCCGGTCGCTCCGGCGATGGTCAGCACGACGGAAGAGACATCGATCAACCACGACCAGGAATCCTCGGTGTGACGGCCCTTGTGCAGGTCGTTCATCACCGCGAACCACCCGCGCCGAGTCTGGAACACCGTGTAGGTGCCATTCTCTTGATCGATGTAGACGTCCGCTGCGTATCCAGGACCTTGGAACGAGATCTCGGCGTAGCCGGGCTCAGCGACGACGTCCTCGACAGCGCCGGCAAGCGACTGGTCGCGACGAATGCGATCGACGAGCTGAAGCAGATCCGCTCCGTCCTCGATGTCTACGGAAGCCCACTCCGACGACAACTCGACGACGACCTCACTCTCGGACGGTTCCCCTTCGAACCACTCCGCGTGGTTGAGCGTCAAGCCGGTCAGTGAAAAGAACACGAGCGCTGCGAACGCGAGCATCGAGACGTAGGTGTGGAACCACCTCACCCAATACGCGAGCTTTCTCCGGCGGGGCCGTTGGTCGTCACTCATCGCGAACGCACGGTGACGGTCCCGCCTGAAATCTCTTCGTTCGACGGCAGCCGCGTCACAGAGCCCCCTCGCCCCAGAGTGACCGGAACCCGAATCAGCTGGTGCGTTCCATGCTCACGAGCGACCTCCAAGCAGATCGTGTATTGGCCGACTGGCATCGTTTCACCGTCGTCCGAGCGCCCCTTCCAGACCAGCTCGTAGCTCCCAGCTCGCCGAGTCGCTCGGGAAACCGAATCGATCAGCTCTCGGTCTTCACGATGCTCGCGGTACCAAGTGCGAAGGTCACGTAGCCAGCGCCGTTTCTGGATCCACAGGCACAGAGTCCGAACCGAGTCCCCGGTCTCGGGGGACTCGACCCACGCAGCGACATAGGGACGCCGGTAGGATCGGCGAGACTCCCCGCCTTCAGGCGCCTGCAGCGTGAACTCGAGTGAGACTTCTTGTCCGGTCGAGGCAATCGAACCTGCTCCCGTCTGCACGGTCGCCGCGGGATCCAACAGTTCCCCGAAACCAGAGCTCCGGTAGACGATCCCGTCCGCACTGACGACGACACACTCGACCCCCTCCAGCGACTCCACGAGATCCAAGCCCGCTTCCGCATCGAGGACCGAAAGCACCGTTGCAAGCGCATCCGCGTCGCAGCCGTTCTCGGCGACAACGGTCGTTCCGAGAGTCTGCGCAGCTGCGCCCCCGCTCCTTGGATCAACGATGTGAGAACCCTCTACGCCGTCTCGAATGACGGTCCGCGCGTAGCCGCCACTCGAGGCGACGCTTCGGTTGCCAACGCGCAGGACAGCGAGCGGGTCAGCGTTGTCAGCCGGCGATCGCGGATCCGCAACGGTCACGCGGTGATAGCCATCCCCGAGGACGACCAGGTCGCCACCGATCTCGACGACGATCTGGTCGAGTCCCGGAAACTGCTCGCGCATCCGCTTGGCAGAGAGATCGAGAATCACTCCCTTCGCCAAGCCATCGAGGTCGACAACGTCCGGAACAGCGAAGGTCACTGCTCCGTTCTCGGAATCGAGGACGAAGCCAGCCGTGTCGCCAATCGCTGCAAGCTCCTCCTGGCGAAGCTCCGCCACGGGGTCGAAGATCCCGTCGCTCCTTCGCCACCAACTTTCAGCCGCGACGAGAACGTCAAACAGCTCGCGCGACACTCTCTGAGAGTCCGTCGAACCGCGCACGCGTCGCAGCTCACTCGATTCCTCGTGCCGACTCAGGACACTCTCGAGCCGGCTGATCTCGGAAAGCAACGCCTGCTCGATCGCATCCGCGTTCGTCGAACCCGAAAGGGTGAGGTGAACGGTCATCGACGTTCCGAGCACGTTCTCGAACGACGACTCCAAGGCTCTGGTTGACAGGACACCTCGGCGCCCAACGTGATCACGGCGGCGACACAACCGAGGAGCGCATGGGGTTGGAAGAGACTGAGCATCGGTGAAGTGACCTGACGGGCCGAGGAGCATATCAAGAATGAGACCGCGTCTCAAAAATTCTCGCCGGTACCTGCCGCCTCTCAGCGCAGGATCCAGGCCTCAACGCTCATGTCGACGTCGCGAGCCAGCTTCCGCGCCTTGCCCGTGAGCCCGAAGAACGCGTTCAGGTCGCTCGGCACGCAAGCCCCGCGGAACATCACAATGTAGAACGTGTCTCCGAACTCGGAGACCTGCGGCACGGCCTCGTCGACCTCGAAGCCCTGATCCCTGGCAGCCTCGGTGAACTCTTCGAGGCCCTCGCCACCTTGCTTCACTCCGAGAAACTCGATCGTGTGCTCGCCCGAGAGATCGGCGCCGTCTTCGAGAGCCCCCGCCAGCTGACGTAGATCCTCGGCGCGAGTGCGTCGCATGACGCCCGCGGCATAGGTCTCTTGCAGAGCAGAATTCTCCGGGAACACGGGCAGCTCTGGGTCTTCGAACGCCGCAGCAAAGTGCGCTGCGAGTAGCTCGTTCGTGGTCGCCATGTGGTCTGAATGATCAGCTCCGTCGATCAGCCCGAAGGTGATGTTCTCGTTCGTGGACGCCTCGACCATCTGCGTCCAGTCGATGAACAAGCCGTTCGATCCGGCGAGCACCAGCGTCTTCGACTTCACTCCATCGAGGAACTCGACCGGAGAACGCATTCGATGTTCCTCCTCGTCTTCGACATCGAATGGGAAGATCTCCAAGTCGTAGCCGAAGAAGTCCGCGTCCGCGCCGCAGCACACGACTCCACGACACTCGACACCAGTCTCAGCAGCGAGCAACGCGAGTGTCGCACCGAATCCAAGCCCCGCGAGGTAGACGTGATCCTCGTCGACGAACTCCAGGCCACGGACGAACTCGACCGCGGCGACGAGATCGTCGACCTCACCGTAGAAGCCCTCGCGACGTCCGGGGTTGCCGAAGCTCCCGCGGAAGCTCGGATAGACCGTCACCAATCCCTCGTAGTCGTAGCGGATCGCCGAGTCGTCGCTGTCGTTCGACGGCGAGTAGAACAGATCCGGAGTCGCGCCACCGGCCGGCAGGCCGCCGAGGACCCAGACAATCGCGGGACGCTTGCCATCGATGCCTTCGGGCACCTTGATCAGAGCCTGCAGATCACCGATCGGAGACGGGTAGTCGATCAGCGAGAAGCCCGGGCGTGCGTCGTCGAAGTCCACTGGATCCGGCATCGAGAGTTCTTCTCCGAAGCGACGGATGATCTCGGTTTCGAATCCCTCACGGGCCTTCGCGACCGGGTTGTCGCTCTGCGCAGACACGGTCGAAGCCGTTCCCGAGACGGTCAGGGCGAGCAGGGAGAGGGAGAAGAATCGGAGGAGTCTCATCGAGGTTCGGCCCCAGGGCCTGGGCGGCCCGGGACTGTAGCACCGCCTCCAGGATCGACCGGACGCTTTGCCCCTCCGCGACCTTCGCAGATACTCTCGCGCCCGCACGTCCGCCCCCGAACGGGGCCGACTCGACCGAACCGCAGCATGTATTCGACCAGCGATCTGAAGAAGGGAGTGATCCTCGACCTCGAAGGCGCCCCTCACCTCGTGGAGCACACCCAGACCTCGTCGCCGACGGCGCGAGGCGGCAACACGATCCACCGGGTGAAGCTCCGCAACCTGAAGACCAAGCAGCGGATCGAGAAGAGCTTCCGCAGCGGCGACACGTTCCCGCCCGCGGACGTCGAACGGACGCCGGTCGAGTACCTCTACGACGATCCCGACGCCTTCCACTTCATGGATCAGGAGAGCTACGAGCAGTTCCAACTGAACCGCGAAGACCTCGAGTGGGAGAAGAACTTCCTGATCGAGGGAATCGAGGGCGTGAAGGCCATCTACTACAACGGCTCGCCGATGGCGCTCGAGCTGCCAACCTCGATCAACCTCGAGATCGTCGAGACGGCCCCCGCCGCCAAGGGCAACAGCGCGACGAGCCGCCCAAAGCCGGCGAAGCTCCAGACCGGTTTCGAAGTCCAGGTCCCCGAGCACATCGACCAGGGCATCCGGGTCAGCGTCGATACGCGAACCGGCGAATTCCTCGGCCGGGCGAAGGACTGAGGCGCCGGGCGCTTAGGCCAGCCAGCCCGGCGGCGGAGTGCACCTCCGAGATTCGACTCTCCGCCCCGAGGCCTCGCACGTTCTAGATCGTCGTGCGAGGCCCCCTCGAATCCCCCAAGACGCCGACTTCGGTCGGCCCGAGGCCCGGCCCCCGCCTCCTGCTCGCTCTCGGCCTTCCGCTGATGCTGATTAGCGTACTGGCCACCGGATCGACCTCGGCCCAGTCGGCCCCGGGCCCGCGTGCGGCGTTCGCGTTCACTCCGATCCCCGGCCTGAACGCGAACGCGGTCCAACACCGCGGCAAGATCCTGTTCGCCCAGGCGTCGAACAGTCTGCACGTGTTCTCGGCGGCGACCCGGACCTTCAAGTCGCGGACGATCGCCAACACGGCGTCGATCCGGTTCGCCAACGACTGGCTCTGCGTGATCGAGGACTCCGAGGTCCACGCCTTCGGAGCCCAGACCGGCACGTTCCGCTCGATCTCGATCGGCCCCTCGGCCGTCGTCCTCAACCCGCCGAACCAGAACAACGATGGCGTGCTGCTCGTTCGCGACGGCACCAGCCTGCACTCCTTCAGCGGGTTCACCGGCGAATGGTCGACCCGCAGCACGTCGATCAACGCGCAGGTGACGGTCCGACGCGATGTCGCCGTCTGTGTGGACGGCGCACTCGTCGTCGCACGATCGGCCTTCGAAGACCAGTGGGTCCCGATGCCGACTGGACTCGCGAGTCCGATCCCGTCGGCGTTCGCCGATGGCAACCTCGCGGTCATCGACGACGGGCAAACTCTGTCGGCGTTCTCCGCACTCCTCGGTGCATGGACGCAGCACCCGCGACCGATCGGCCTGGGATCGATCGCGTTCGGCCGGAACCTCGCGCTCTGGTCGACGCCAGGGGGAGCCCTCGGTGTGTCGGCCTTCACCGCGTCATTCGCCGAGTTCGAACGCTCGAACCTGACGGTCCACTCGGTCGAAGACCAGTGCGCCGTACTGATGTCGGGAACCGACAAGGCGACGATCTACGCCGCCGGCGTCGGTCAGTTCGTCGACGTCCCTTCGCCCACGAACGGCAACCCGATCGCCGAGGAGACCTTCGCACTCGTTCCGACGCTCAGCGGACTGGTGGCGGTCTCCGGGATCGATGGTTCGACCTCGTCGTTGGTCCTCGACTCGATCGGGTCGATCCGCACGGCGTCGACCACCGCAGCCGTGTCCGACACGAGCGGCATGCTGTCGGCGGTCTACTCGTCTCTCGGGCCAGGACTCTCGGCGGTCGATCTGCCGTCGGCTCAGGCGACCCCGACACGGTCCGGGATCCTGATCACGATCCCCGGCAAGCTCGACGCCCTCGTCTTCGATGCCCGAACCGGAACGACCTTGCACGCGCGCCCGTCTTCACCGCGCATCGATGCCGACTCACGCAGCAGCATCTGTGTGCTGGGCGATGACTCGGGTGTCGCGATCTTCGACCCGGAGCGTGCCCGTTTGCTCGACGTCGACCTCGGCAGCCCACTGACACGCTCGACGTTCTGGCGCACCACCTGGATCGGTCACAGCGGCTCGACGATCACGGCCTTCGGAGCCCTTCACGGCCAGGCCTCGCAGTTCGATCGCGGCTCCTCGCCGATCGAACTGCGCGCGAGCTCCGAAGTCGGTGCCGCGATCTATCCGGACGGATTGCTGGGCTTCGCGTCCATCGCCGAGATCGACTCTCCGGCACAGTTCCCCGAGTTCCGCCGCGCGATCCCCCGCGGCGCCTCGCTGGACCTCCAGGTTCATGGTGAACTTGGCTCGACGGCTCTCGTGCTGCTGGCGAGTGGCCCGACGATGCAGAACGACTCAACGCCCTCGCCCGGAGCCCTGTCGCTCGGCCTCGCCGACCTGAGCGCGTTCGAGCGAGCGACGATCCGGCTCTCGATCCCGAATCGCGCGGCACTGCAGGGACTCACGCTCGAAGCACGCGCCCTTTGGTTCGCCCCCGGGGCCGGGACCTTCGCTCCAGGCGACCCGACCCGCATCCGCCTGCACTGAGCCACGGCTCGATCGGCCCCGAAACCGAATCGACGCCGGGGCGCTGAAGCGGCATTCTCGTCGGCATGTCGGCGGTCACCATCTTCTTCGGCATCTCGTCCGGGGTCTTCGGCGGCCTGATCCTGCTGGCCCAGTTCGTCAGCGACGCCTTCATCTGGGTGTCCCTGCCACTGTTTCCGCTGTTCTTCCTCGGAGTCTGGGATGTCACTCAGAAGCGGAAAGCCGTCCTGCGGAACTTTCCGGTCATCGGACACTTCCGCTACCTGTTCGAGCTGATCCGCCCCGAGATCCAGCAGTACTTCATCGAGAGCGACACCGACGGCAAGCCGTTCAACCGCGACGAACGCAGCATCGTCTACCAACGTGCGAAGGCTGCTCTATCGACACGCCCGTTCGGCACCCTGAACGACCTCGACCGAACTGGCACCGAGATCGTCGTCCACTCGCTCAACGCGAAGGAGCCGACGGATCACAATCCGCGCACCCGAATCGGTGAGGACCGCTGCGAGAAGCCCTACGACGCGGCGCTGCTCAACATCTCGGCGATGAGCTACGGCTCGCTGTCGGCCTCGGCGATCCGAGCACTGAACGGCGGGGCCGCGATCGGCGGATTCTTCCACAACACCGGGGAAGGCGGCATCAGCCCCTACCACCTCGAGCCCGGTGGTGACCTCTGTTGGCAGATCGGCACCGGTTACTTCGGCTGCCGCGGCGAACGAGGCGGCTTCGACGCCGAACGATTCCGCCAGAACGCGATCCGCCCAGAAGTGAAGCTGATCGAGATCAAGCTGTCCCAGGGGGCGAAACCGGGACACGGAGGCATCCTCCCGGCGCAGAAGGTCACTGAAGAGATCGCCGCAATCCGCAACGTCCCGCTCGGGCAGGACGTTTTGTCACCTCCGCAGCACTCGGCCTTCGGCTCTCCGGTCGAACTACTCCAGTTCGTGGACGAACTCCGCAAACTGTCCGGCGGGAAACCCGTCGGCATCAAGCTCTGCGTCGGCCGACCGCGAGAGTTCCTCGGGATCATCAAAGCGGCCCTCGACACCGGGCTGATGTTCGACTTCGTCAGCGTCGACGGCGCCGAAGGTGGGACAGGCGCCGCTCCACTCGAGTTCGCGAACTCGATCGGACTCCCACTGACCGAGGGGCTGCTCGTCGTGCAAAACGCCTTGGTTGGCACGAATCTCCGCGACCAGACCAAGATCATCGCGGCGGGCAAGGTCGTCACCGGCTTCCACATCGTGCAGCGCCTCGCGATCGGTGCGGACCTCTGCAACAGCGCACGCGGGATGATGTTCGCGCTCGGATGTATTCAGGCGCTTCGCTGCAACTCGAACCACTGCCCGGTCGGCGTCGCGACGAACAACCCATCGCTCGAACGCGGGCTCGTCGTCGAAGACAAGCGCCAGCGCGTGGCGAGTTTCCAGAAGCACACGGTCGAAGCCGCGATGGAAATTCTGGGAGCCGCTGGACTCGAACGACCCGACGATCTGACCCCGTCCCACCTGTTCCGTCGCCGATCCTCTTCGCACTTCCACAGCTACGAGGACATCTACGACTTCTTCGAGCCGGGCGACCTGCTCGAGGGCCGGCTCGGCAAGCGGGACAGCGATTACGACGAGCTGTTCGCACGAGAGTGGGCGGCAGCGAAGACGGGCGTGTTCTGAGCGATTGACCGCGTGGTAAAGGACGAGAAGTTCCAGCTCTTGCAACTGCGCGCGTTCTCGATCGCGCTCGGGTTCGGCACAGCCCTCCTTCTCGCACACTCGCTCGGCGCCGAGGGCTACGGCCGATTCGAAGCCGCCGTGGCCTGGTCCCTCCTCGCCTCGATTCTGGTCCTCGGTGGGTCTCAGCGCTTTCTGGTTCGTGAGATCGCCAGAGCTCGAGAAACGAAAGACCACGCGAGCGTTCGGATCTGGGTCGCGTCGTTCGGCAGACATCTGTCGCGACGTGGGGTGCAGATCGCCGGTCTTTCGACCGCAGTCGTCCTCGCGTTCCTGTTGAGTGGTCGCGAAGAACTGGCCGCCCGCATTGCGATCGCAACACTCGTGTTCGCGCCGATCCTGGTGTTCCTGCAGAAGCGGCAAGCAGTGCTCCAGGGCTTCGAGTTCCCGGTCCTCGGACAGGTTGGCGAATTCCTCGTCCTTCCCGGAACGTTGACGCTGTCCGTCGTCGTGCTCTACCTGACGGACACGATCGACGTGTATCCGGTGCTCGCTGGCTACGGCGTAGCCGCGATCCTGGCCGCCGCGATCGCGAACGTCCTCGCACGTCGATCCTGCCCGACCGCGTTCGAACGCGTAGACGAAGAGTCTCCTCTCGACCTCGCCCCCCTGGTTCGGGTGTTCCTCTGGCTCGAGGCCTTCCGGATTCTCGACGCGCGCATCGACCTCCTACTGCTCGACGCGCTGGACCGGGGAGGCGAAGCCGGCCAGTTCGCCGCGGCTTCAAGACTCGCGAACCTGCTCGCCATCGTTCTACTCGCGGCGAACACCGTCCTCGCACCGAAGCTCGCCCGACACCACACAGCCCGCGAGCACTCCGCAATGCAGGCGCTCCTGACGACGACCGCGCGCGCGACCTTCGCCCTCGCCCTTCCGGTTACAGCCGCGGTCGTAGCCTTCGGCCCCTCGATTCTCGATCTGCTCGGAGACGACTTCGGTCCGGCTGAACGACCGCTCTGGATCCTCCTCGGCGCCCAGTTCTTCAACGTGGCGGCCGGATCGGCCGGCGTCCTTCTCCAGATGGCCGGCGAGGAGAAGCGAGTGCTCCGGGTGCTGGTCTGGACCTCCGTCCTGCACCTCGCGGCCTCGAGTGTCCTGATCCCCCGCTACGGGGCGCTTGGGGCGGCGATCGCTACCGGCGCGAGCATCGTGGGTTGGAACCTTTCCCTGGCTCTGAGCGCCCGTCGGCACTGCCGCCTCGACTCGACGATCCTGGGACTCCGAGCGGGGCCAGGATCCGGCCTCGGCGAGGGCTAGGCGGCCGATCCGGGGCCGGATCGGGGACGATCGCCCCCCCCCGGGACGCCTGACGGCTGGCGTCGGAGGGACCGAGGCGGCACGATTCCGCCGATGACCTTGCGCGAGCTGACCCCTTTCGTCCTCAGCCTTTGCCTCGTCGGCTGCGGCGGCGACGAGCCGGCGAACACCGACAACCTGCAGTCGGCTTCGGATCTGGCCGGAATCGACTCCGGTGACGAGACGCCGGAGACCCCGAACACCGAGACCACCGATCTGGAATCCGGCGGGACGCCACTGATCGACGATCCGTCGATCCCCGACGTTTCGGAAGCGCCCAACACCGGCGAGACCGCAGATCCGCAACCCTACGGCGAGCAGCCGTTCGAAGCGCCGGACCAGGGCGAAGGTGAGCAAGGCTCGGGTGAGCAGGAGTCGGGCGAACAGGAGTCGGGCGAACAAGGACCCGGTGAAGAGGGCGAAAGCGACGAACCGACCGTCGTCGCCGGTCCCGGCAACAACCAACCCGAGGCGACCGGTGACCCGACCCTCGACGAAATCGTCGCCGCAATCCGCGCCGCCGAGATCGATGTCGAATCGGATGCCTGGCGCCTGCAGGTGCCGGCCCCGCCGGAAGTCGAGTACGACGGCGAGACGAAGTACGAGTGGTTCCTCGAGACGAACCAGGGTCCGTTGACGATCCGCCTCCTGCCCCAAGTCGCGCCGGAACACGTCACCAGCACGGCCTACCTGTCGATGCTCGGGTTCTACGACAACCTGATCTTCCACCGCGTCATCGACGGCTTCATGGCCCCAGTCATTGTGGTGCCAAGCTTTTTGCCTAAGAAGCAACGGGGATATGTTGAAAAAACGCAAAAATTGTTCTGCCAAGATTGCCACCTTTCCCTACAACCTCC
>JBCBZB010000146.1:0-1750 GCA_039815565.1 Planctomycetota bacterium | reverse complement strand
CTCGAGACTCTGACGCGCAAGGCGCTCGAGGAGTCTCCGCTCGACACCCGCAGCAAAGACCGCTGCAAGAACATGTTCGCGCTGGGCATCCTCTACTGGTTGTTCCATCGCGACATGCAGCCGACCTTCGACTTCATCCGAACCAAGTTCGCGAAGAAGCCAGACATCGCCGAGGCGAACGTGACTGCGGTCGAGGCGGGTTATCGGTTCGCAGACGTGTCCGGGATCTTCCAGGCGAACTACAAGATTGCGAAGGCGACCGACCTCGCCGCCGGCACCTACCGGAACATCATGGGCAACCAGTCCCTGTGTCTCGGCTTGGTGGCTGCGTCGAAGAAGGCCGAGGTCGGGCTGATGCTCGGCAGTTATCCGATCACGCCGGCTTCGGACATCCTGCACCAGCTCTCGACCTACAAGCACCACGGCGTGGTGACCTTCCAGGCCGAAGACGAGATCGCGGCGGTCTGTGCAGCGATCGGTGCGAGCTACTCCGGCAAGCTCGGAATCACCTCGACCTCGGGGCCCGGACTTGCACTGAAGTCCGAGGCGATCGGTCTGGCGGTCATGACGGAGCTGCCACTGGTTGTGATCGACGTTCAGCGCGCCGGCCCGTCGACCGGCATGCCGACGAAGACCGAGCAATCGGATCTTCTGCAAGCGATGTTTGGCCGTAACGGCGAGTGCCCGGTTGCGATCGTCTGTGCGCGAACGCCGGCGGACGCGTTCGAGGCCGCCTACGAGTCGGTGCGGATCGCGCTCCAGCACATGGTGCCGGTCATCCTTCTCAGCGATGGCTACGTCGCGAACGGCTCGGAGCCCTGGCGCGTTCCGGATGTCAAAACGCTTCGTTCGATCGAAGTTGCGTTCGCCAAGGAATCGACCGACGGGGAGAAGTTCCAGCCGTATGCGCGCGACCCGAAAACGCTCGCCCGCAACTGGGCGATTCCCGGCACGCCTGGTCTCCAACACCGGATCGGTGGCCTCGAGAAGTCGGATGGCTCAGGCAACATCAGCTACGACCCGGACAACCACCAGCACATGACGAACGTGCGCGCCGAGAAGGTCGCGCGCATCGCGGACTCGCTTCCTCCGACCGAGGTGATGGGGGCCCAGAACGGCGATGTGCTCGTACTCGGCTGGGGTGGCACCTGCGGGGCGATCCAGGCTGCGCTGCGTGAGATTCAGAACGAGGGCCACGGCGACCGGGTCGGCGCGGTTTCCCTTCGATACATCAGCCCGTTCCCCAAGGATCTCGGAGACATCCTCTCTCGGTTTAAGACCGTTCTGATTCCGGAGTGGAACTCGGGTCAGCTCGCGATGCTGATCCGCGCGAAGTACCTGATTGACGCGCAGTCGATCGCGAAGGTGCAGGGACAGCCGTTCTCGACGGACGAGCTCGTCGATCCGATCCGTGAGGCCTTGGGCGCCTGAGGGGGCAAAAAGAGATATGAGCAGCACGACTCCGCTGACAAAGAAGGACTTCAAGTCCGATCAGGACGTCCGCTGGTGCCCCGGTTGTGGGGACTACGCGATCTTGAATGCCGTGCAGACCGCCTTCGCCAAGCTCGGCAAGGACCTGCACAACACCGTGGTGATCTCCGGAATCGGGTGCAGCAGCCGCTTCCCGTACTACATGGAGACCTACGGCTTCCACACGATCCATGGCCGTGCTCCGGCCATCGCCATCACCGGTCACGAGCCAGACATCGAGGTCCGGATTCGCGAGCTTCGCACCGGTCGCAACGGCCGG
>JBCBZB010000077.1:0-22290 GCA_039815565.1 Planctomycetota bacterium | reverse complement strand
CCTACATCGAACAGCACAACCTCGAGCCGACCCCGTTCATCTGGACAGCCTCTGCGAAGGACATCCTCGCCAAGGTCACCAGAGCTCGATCAGCGCTCCGGGATAATGGCGCATCTGTTTGATGCACTACACTAGAGCATGGAACGTCGCACACGACGGAAGTTCACGGATGAGCAGAAGGCCGAAGCAGTCCGCCTGACCCGCGAGGTCGGGAGCATCGGTTGCCCCCGACGGGCATTGCGAAAAGGCTCATCGATTCGGACGCCTCGAAGCAGGTCGTTGCACGAGCGACACGCAAGCCCGTTCCGAAAGACCTCACAGGAGCTCTCGTCCGAGGATTGGATCGTCAGCCCGGACGATCCGCGGGCCCCGAGCCCGGAGCGCGCGAAAACAACGACTGCTCGAGCAGGCGCAGGCGCTCATCGAAGCTCTTTTCGGCTGGCGGCATGCCACCGGGTTGTATGGCTTGCTCAAGGCGCTCGAGGCGCTTCTCGAACGATGACTCAGGTGCTGTGACGACTACTCCGACCTCCATACTCGCGACGCTGGAACGTTGAGGTGCGCTCACAACATGGAATGTGCCGATCTGCGGAGAAACGACGAGCACGACACAGAGCATCACTGAGAGCGTGTGCCCGAGGCAGATCCGCCGGGAGAGCGATTCCAACGCGTGGCGATCCGCGCGATGCGTGCGATCCGAGAGCCGGTCCGAGGCGGAGACTTCGCCGAGTCCCCGCATCGAACGGAAGAGGCAGAGCAAGCGTCGCCCTCGGTCCCCGCGGTGCTCGGCGATCAGAGCGCGCTCGATCGCGAGGATGCACTCCCGCTCCCGAAGTCGGTGCTCCGGCAGCGTGTTCTCAACCGCGATCTCGGCAAGACCATCCATCGTGCGAGTCGAGAGATCGAAGTCCCTCTACTAGACAGGGGCAGGAGACGGAGTTCTGGCAGGTTTCCTCCGATTCTTTTTTTCAGCCTGCCAAATAGGCCACAGCGGGCCCTTGGTTAGTAGGGGGCAGCTTCGATGGTGCTCCCCAAGGAACTGACATGAAGCTCCACACGACGCTCCCGGTCGCACTGTTGACCGCTCTATTCCTCGGGTCAACCCTCTCGGCTCAGGACGAATCGTCGCGATCGCAGCCAGCAACGGACGACCGCATCGCCACGCTCGAAGCGGCGGTCCAGGACATCGGCGAAGCGCTCGAAGTCTTGCGAGATCGTCAAGACAGACTGCTGAACCTCATCGAGCAGATGAGTCTGCGTATGCAGGGTCGCAGCTCGGACGAGAGCCCCGAGGTTCAAGGTCAGGAGGCCGAAGGAGCGGGCCAGATTCCGACGCGACGAACGGCGATGACCTGGGTCCTCCGCAAGCGCGAGGGGGCCAACGTCTTCGTCGGAGCGGACAACGAAACGGACGCCTACTCCGGCGACACGCCCATCACCGAAGCACTTCCTATCCTCGCCATCCGCCGACGGGACCTACCGGCCCCGAGAGATCTCGACACGTCTTCGGACTACCGACGCTGGGCTCGCGGCTACGTCGCGCTGACCGTGCCGATCAAGGGCACCGAACTCACCTCGCTCGAAGCCGCGAACCAGATCGTCCGACGAGAACTCGGCGAGCAGTGGCGGATGGCCGAGTTCCACGACGGCTGGGGATGGAACTTCTGGGCCCGCGGCAACATCTCCGACGACAGCCGGTTCTGGGTCCACATCAACGACCAGAACGCCAACCCCTGGGGCCGGTGAGCGTCGGCGGAAACTACGCGCCCCCACCGGTGCGCGTCAGTTCTCCGGTGCCCCAAGCCCGTCGGCTCCGACGATCAGTCGGACGCTGATGCGTTTCACCGACGGCACGGATCAGCTCACCGACCCTGCAGGAGGCGCCGAATCCGCTCTTCGAGCCGATCGTTCTGCTCCGCCAGCTCCGCGATCTCGGCCTCCGAGACGTCCTCCGCCATGCAGACCAGCTGGTGTCTCAGGTAGTGATGGCGGCGATACTCGTTCGTGGCCTCCGCGAGCGCGGTCCATTGCACATCTTCGTCGAGGCCCAGCCTGTCTGCCGCCTCGAGCATCGTGACAAGCTCTGCGGTGTCCGGATCCTTGAAGAACTCTGGCAACGTGACGATCCGACTCGTCTCCCGCACCAACTGCTCCCAGGAGTCCCCACGGGCGTGGGTCGACCGACGGAGCACCTCGGCGAACTGCGCGACCACCGCGGCCCGCTGGAAGGCCGGCGTTGCCGACTCGAAGCTCGCACGCAGCGCCGACGCATCGACCGACGCCGAGATCTCTTGAGCCTCACGCGGCGACTCGCTCTCGCCCGCACTCCGCGGTTGGAGCCACCGGACGCAGACCGTGGCCCAGTCGCCGTCCGCGTCGTCTGCACCGTTCTGGCCGCCGGTCAGAGCCTCGACGCTCTCCAGCTCGAAGAGCGCCGTGACCTGGTGACCCGAACCGACCTCCCCTGCATCGACCGCGTCGTTGCGGAAGTCCTCGTCGGCGATCACGCGGTTCTCGTAGCCGAGCTGTCGCCAGCGCAGCACGCGGCCATTGTCGAACTCGACCTGGATCTTCACGTCGGCGGCTACCGGCTGGAACGCGCCGGTGAACCGCTCGACCAAGGCACGATGAACGCTACGAGCGTCATCGACGTAGTCGCACAGGCCATCGCCACCGTTGGCGAGCTGCTCCAGGAACACGTCGTTGTGGTTGTCCATCCCGACACCGACCGTATTCAGGTGGATCCCGTTCTTCCGGTGCCCTGCGACCTTCTCGAGGATCTCGTCCTGGTCGGTCTCGCCGACGTTCGCAACTCCATCGCTCAAGAGAACGACTCGGTGGTGGGACTCCTTGTTCTCGTCCAAGGCCCGGGCCGCCAGCTCATAGCCGAGCAGCAGGCCGGCTTCGGCGTTGGTGCTGCCGGCAGCGTTCAGCTGGCTGATCGCGTCGAGGATCGTGCTCTTCTGGCTGCAGTCCGTGACGGGCAGGACGAGACGGGCCTCACCGTTGAACGCGACGATGCCGATCCGATCACCCTCACCGAGTTGAGCCGTCAACGTGCGAAGCGCGTGGCGCACCAGCTCGATGCGGTTGTCCTCCTTCATCGAACCACTGTTGTCGACGACAAAAGTGACGACCAACGGATCGCGCTGCTCGCGTGGAATCTCGCGTGCGCGAACCCCAACCCGGAGCAGATACCTCGAGTCGCTCCCGCCGAACGGTGAACGGACCATTTCCGTGTGAACCGACAGATCCGAGTCCGTCGGAGCCGGCAGGTCCGGGTCGAAATAGTTGACGAACTCCTCGGTGCGGACCTGAGCCTTCACCGGAAGGTGGCCGTCACGCAAGTAGCGGCGCGCGAGCACGAAGCTCGCCGTATCGACGTCCGCTGCGAACGTCGCCAAGGCGTCGGTGCGCGTGATGACGAACGCGTTGTCACCCCAGAAGCGAAAGTACATATCCCGCGGGGATTCGTTCTCGAACGGACGACACGCTCGAAAGAACGCGTCGACATCAAACGCTTGTGTGGCCGAGAGTCCAAAGTCCGTGCCTCTCACCTGCTCGAGGCCAAGAGTCTCGTGACCGAACCCATTGAGATCGAGCACGACGACTCCGGAAGCGTTACCGAGGGCATCAGCGAAGAGCACGGTCGCCCCTGAGTCGGTGGCTGGCGGCACCACGTCTCCCGGACCGTGGTAGAAGCCACCGCCACCACCTCCGGCTCCACGCGCGAACACGGAATCGATGACAGTCTCAGGGTTCGCCGGCACCGTGGTGAGAGCTGTGTATAGTTGCGATTCCGTGATTCGGTTCCAGTTCGAGGCCATGCCGGTCACCTGCTCGTTCAGGTGCGCAAGGAGCGCCTCTCGCCTACGAGCGTCGAACGTGGAATCCATCGACTCCGGGAAGTTCGCCGTGAGTCCGGCATCGACCGACTCATCACGAGGCGCACTCTGTCCCGTGCTCGCAACCTGAGACGTCCCCGCGTCGCTCGCACCGGACTGCTCCGGCGTCGCCTCACCCGAAGACCAACCGCCGAACTCCCAAGCCGCGACCATCACACCAGCTGCCGCCAGCCCGACCATGGCACGCCTCGGCCAAGTACGAGCGACAGGCATGGAGATGCTTGCTACTTCCACCTCCGTCGCGTCAACGCCGCTCGCCCGAACGGCGCCGATCGTGCGCTCGAGGCGCTCGAGCTCTGCTCGGTATTCGACATCGGACTGAAGCTGCGTCTCCACCCGCTCGCGCATCGCCTCGTCCGCATCACCCAGCACGTAGGCGCACAGCTCTTCGTGCTGAACGTCTCGCTCGATTGGGCGTTCGCCATCGGCTTCGGGGCGCGTCGCGCCGCTCGCCAGGTCTTCTCTACGATCTCTCATCTCACTCTCCGTTGGGTGTCTCACCCGAAAGTTCCATCTCCGTGAATGCCGTAGCGCATCTCAGATGCGCGAGCGAAGTAGACTGGCCGCCTTCGCTTCCGTGTCTGCAGGGCGCGTGGAAGAAGCCTCGAAGCGTTGGCCGAGCTCCTTCAGTCCCTCGCTGATCAACCAACCGACCGTGCCAACCGTCCGGTTGGTCAAGTTCGCGATCTCGCGGTAGCTCTTGTCCGCGCACAGGCGCAGCACCAGCACCTCGCGTTGAGCAGGAGGCAACTCCTGCATCAGCTGCTCGGCGTGCTGCCCCTGATCGCGAGTCTCGACCTGGTCGAGACCTCCCGCGGTCGACTCCGCGCGCGCAGAGAGCCGCTCTCGGTTCCGCCGCCTCGTCTCCTGTCTGACATGGTCCATGCAGTGATTCCTCGTGACCTGCAACAACCACCCCCCGAGCTGCCGATCCTGGAGCTCGGGGGCCTCGCTGCGGAGGCGCGGTGGCCTGCGACACAGCTTCCAGAAGGTCTCCTGAACAACATCCTCGTAGGCCCCTGCTGGGCCGAGCAGTCCTCGGGCCGTCCGCAGGAGCACGGCGCGATGCCGTTTCACCAGAATGGCGAAGGCCGCTTCGTCACGCCGACGAACGCGCCGCAGTAGCTCCGCTGTCGAGAGGTCTTCCATCCGCTGTTCTCACTGAGAACGACGCTGCACCCGGAGATCTTGGCGGAAATCCGCGACGCCGGCTCGATCGCGCGTCGACCGCGTCCCTCCATAGCCACTCCTGCGGCTCGGGCTCACGGCGCGACAAGGCGCCGAGGCGCCCTCAGCGCCGCGGGCTACCACAAGACCACGACGATCATGGGGCTCTGGAGAACCTGCTTCGGCAACTCGCGGAGGAGGCCGGACGCACGCGCAAAGTCCCGACTCGCGATCCCGGGCGCTATGCGCTCGCCGTGTTCGGGGAGCCCGAACCGATGGGCACCTAGGGCTTCCGATTGCAGGGCCACGACGTGAGCTGGAACTTCACCTGCGTGCACGGCCACGTCGCGGCGACACCGGTGTTCCTCGGCGCCAACCCCACCGAGGTCCGCACCGGCCATCTCGCGGGATCGCGTGCGATGCCGGAAGAAGAGGACCTCGGCCGGGCACTCCTGCAGTCGATGTCGGAAGCCCAACGGACCGTCGGCCTACTCTCGACTGACGCTCCCAACGACGTGCTCTGGGGTCCCGCGAGCCTCGAGAACAACCTGGGTGACCCGGAAGGACTGGCCCACGGCGACATGACCAGAGAGCAGCGCCACCTGCTGTGGCAGCTGATCGAGGTCTACCTGGGCAACCTCGACGAGCACCTCGCAGCACCCCATCGCGGGCGTATCGAGAAGGCCGGTCGCGACGGGATTCACTTCCTATGGATCGGCTCGGCCAATCGAGGCGAGGGTCACTACTACCGCATCCACGGCCCGACCTTCGCGATCGGGTACGACAACACGCAGAACGGCGCGAACCACGTCCACGTGGTCTGGCACGACCTGACCCGGGACTTCGGTGCCGACCTGCTGCGGCGGCACCACGAGCATGGGCATGCCAACGGCGACGGGCAGGAGCACCCCTGATCGACGATCGCCCCAAGAAGGGCCTATCGACTCCGGCCGCTCGCGAACGGCCACACCGTGGAGCGACCCGCCGACCCTCTGCATTGACTGGATGCGGGGAGCCGCCCAATGAATCTGCTGGCTAAGCCGGAGGCGCAACGGCGCAGGGCTTTCGCCCGGCGCCGAGGCTCGTGAGGTGTCCTACCTCAACAGTCGATTCGGTAGTAGATGCACCCCAGGTCCTGCAAGGAGCCGTCGGGGCATACTGCGACGACGCAGAATCGAACAATGGCATCGCAGAGGACCGGATCCTCCGGGACTGGGGCCTCGAACGAGGCTCCCGGCTGGACGACGGTCAGGGGAAGACCGACGAACGTTTCACCACCATCGACGGAGAGGGCCGTCTGGACAACGACGGGCTTCTCGAGGGGGTTTGGAATCGGCCCGATCGTGCCGCCGATCGGAACAATGAGGGGATCATCGAGACTGCCGGTCTGAGCAACCGGCGCGCTGACACAGAGAAGCGCAAAGAGCGCGGAAAAGAGAAGGTTTCGCATGGTTGTTGAGAACGCGCAGAGCCAACAAGCGACTCTGACACGACGCCTCTCTTCTTGTTCATTCGAGAACCTGTCAACGGCGCCAATCAGTTCGCACAAACACCGGTTAGATCGGCCTGCCAATGTGTTCAGTTTCGCGCTGCCAGATCCGCAAGCTTGTTGTGCAGCCGAACGAACATGGATGTTTCGGATTGCGCACCACCGATTAGTCTGCGATTGATCGGTCAGACGTCACTCGCACTACCTTCGAAACTTTTCTGAGGCATCGAACGATCAATGCGCCGATTGCGCTCTGCCTCCGGGTCAGCGAGAACATCCACCCCTTCGAGAGAGTTCGTCGTAGCTTCGCTCGTCTGGTGCTTCGCATCGCTGCCTCGCCATGTCGAAACCAATCACCGCTCTCGCCTTAGCCGTCGTTGCGCTCGCAGCAGCCCTCCTCTGGTGGGGCGGAGGAGAAGCCGCACCTCCAAGCGATCCGGAACGCGTTCCCGGCGCTCCGAGTCTCGACCAGAGCAAAGTCACCGCATCGACCCGATCAGAGAACTCTGATCTGGACGGCACGACGCGCACCGAGGCCTCACCGGCCCCCTCCTCGTTCACGGTCCGCATCCTGGAGCGGGAATCCGGAGACCCGGTCGAGGGAGCCTCCGTGCGACTCGGGCAGGTGACCGCAGAGACCGGAACGCTGGGCACGTGCAGCTTCGACGCACGCCCCAGGGACCAGACCACACTCCACGTCCGGGCAGAGTCCTACGTTCCACAGCGCCTGAGCATCCCGAGCGAAGGAACAACCGACGGGCTGGTCGTGTGGCTTCGACGCGGTACGACCCGCCGCCTCACCGTGCTCGACGCGACGAGCAAGAACCCTCTCCCAGACGTGTCGGTCTTCGCTGAAACCGTCGCCACCCAGCACGAACGCTCGCGCAGCATTCAAGGACGCGCCAGCCCGAGCTTCCGCCTCGACGAACCGCTCGCTCGCAGCGACCGAGCCGGACAGATCGAGTTCGTGGCACGCCCAGCGGAGCACAGACTCGTCGTCTTCTGTAAGGAGGGCTACTCGGTCCTGGTACTCCCTGAGCTTCCAACCTCCCCGGGTCCCGTGACGGTGGAGCTCTCGCCTGCTGAGGGCACCGACGTCGTCCTCACCGATGCCTCGGACGAGCCTCTGCCAAAACGCCTCGTCACACTCGGGCTGAGCGACGTCTCACTCTCTACAGAAACCGGCCGAGACGGACGCTGTCGCTTTGCTTCGGGAGAAGCGGGCACCACAGGTACATTCACAGCGGCCACGAGCGGGCGCACAGCGTCGTTCAGCATTCACTCGGCCTTCGCTCAACCCGTGCAAGCCGACATCACGTTCCCGACCGACGAGCCGGTGATCCTGCGCGATGGCCGGGCCAGCCTCGGCAAGCTCATCGTTCGTTGGGAGCCGGTCGCTGGCCCTGTGCGCATCGCCACGCTGATGGGCACGAACCCTCTTCTAGCTCAGCTGGGCGAGAGCAACGCAGCGCCTGCGGTCGCAGACCTTCGCATCGTCGATGGTGCCGCTGGAGAAGCCGTTCTCCTGCGGGCCGGCGACGTCGCGCAGGTGGCCGCACTCTCCGTCGAAGGCCTGCTCCGAGCGGACTGTCGCGGGCGGGACGAAGTCTTCCTGCAGCCAGAGCAAGCAGCCAACAACATCCTGGCCGTAAGCCTCCCAGGACTCGAAGACGCGACGATTCGAATCGCCTGTCGCGATCCGCTCCTCCAGGCTCTCTCCGGCAACGACGGCGGCGCGCTCGTCTCAGCTCGAAGCGAGAACGGAGAAGCGGTCTTCGAGGGCCTGTGCCCCGGACTCTATTCGGTCTCGACGACAAGGCCTGGCATCGCTCCCGCGCTCGTTCCGCTGAACGGACAGGCAAACATCACGCTGGAGAACGCCGGAACCGCCAACGTAAAAGGCCAGGTATACGGCGGACTCGGCCCTCCGAAGATCGTCTTGAGGCACCTGCCCTCCAGCATGGTGCTGCACTCTAGAAGTGGCGCACCCGACGGAACGTTCTCATTGGAGGGCATCACCTGCGGTCGCTACGAGATCGTTGCCTACGAACTGGACCTGGAGCTCCTCCGCGAGAGTGGCGCGACGTCGCGAATCGGGAGGACCACCATCCCGCAGCAGATCACGGTGACCCCCGAAGGACTGAGCGGTCTCTCACTCAGCTGGCCGGAGTCACTCGGCTCGCTGGAGGTGAGCGTTCGTGGCCACACCGACGATCAAGCGCTCGACGTCGAGCTTCATCGGCTCGCCCCGGGCAACCGGAGTGGCGCTCAGCTCTGGCGAATCCGCAAGCCACTGCACCCGAGTGGTAGGTGCCTGATCGAGGGCGTGAGCACCAGAGAGACCTGGGCCCTCGTTCTCTCCGAACGACAGTCCGGCCACCTACGCCTGACTCAGCTCGTGCTCCCGGGCACCGAGCGAATCGACCTTGCTGTCCCACCGGTCGCCGACCAGGTGCTTTGGAACGGCCCCGGTGCTGCGACGCTGATCCCGGTGGTCGGCGAGCGCCGATCCGTGGGAGGTGTGCGACTCGTGACGGAACAACTCGGGGACGGCCGCTGGGCCTGGCGCAACGTCCCGGCCGGCTCGTATCTGATCCTTCCCCGACGGTCGGTCGGGAACTCGCCGATCCGGACCAGCGACCTGCGCAGCGTGGATGTAGGGCCCGGCACCGAAGTGTTCTCGCCTCAGTAGTTGGCGGCGGGCCCCACAGAGGTGCCCGCCGAGACGCCTGCAGAGGGGAATGCAAGGATGCCTTCCGAGCAGGTGCGGGTCCTTCGGGGCTCCCTGGCAAGAACCACCATCGGGTCACCACAAAGCACTGCTGGACCTCGTGATACACGACGCCCAATCCATCGCTTCTATCGAACTCGTTTCGCACTCCCGAGACGAACACCCGTCGAGAGACTAGGGAATCTACGGATCAACCGAGGGAGCTATGCCCGGGGCAAGGGAGCGACGGCGGAATCCATCCGACGGAACCCTGTGTTGAAGGCGTTCGTCCTGAATTGAGAGACCGCCTCGCTCTGGCGGTCCAATCCCACGAACCAATCCCCACCACCGCCCCAGGCGGTTGTCCCTATGAAGTCTCTTCTCTTGTGCTGCATGACGGCGTTGTCCGTCGTGTCTGCCCCGCTCTGCCAGAGCATTTGCCCTGGACCGAGCAGCGTCGTTTCCGGTCCCCCGGCCTGCCGTAAGCCACCGGTCTGCATCCGCTTTGTGCCAGATGGTTGCGAAGGCTGGATCGCGGGCATCGGCGGAACCCTCGACAACGACTTCGCGTCGGGCGTCGCGCTCACCCTCGGTGATGACGACACCGCAGTCGTTCCGGTCGGCTTCCTCTTCACCATCTGCGGGATCCAGAACCAGGTCGTCGAGATCGACTCGAACGGCCGCCTGTTCGGAGCAGGCCTCGAGACCTCCGACTTCTCCGAGTCGGTCTCGGAACTGCTCAACGATCCGACCTGGATCATCGCGCCGCTCTGGGATGACCTGAACCCAAGCGCCGGCGGGACTGTCTGGGTCAACAACGCGACCAGCGGAGCCCTAACGGTCACCTGGCAGAATGTCCCCGAGTTCGGAACGTCGAACGAGAACAGCTTCCAAGTGCAGCTGTTCCCGAGCGGAGCCATCGAGTTCCACTACATCAACATCGACGCCACAGACGGAATCATCGGCATCTCGCCAGGCAACGGCGCAGCGGACCCGGGAGAGAGTGACTACAGCGATCTCGGGACCGGACCGATCCTGACCGTGTGCGACTGCGTGATCTACGAGCAGTTCACCGGCGACTTTGACCTGTTCAACGACGGCCTCGGAAGCTTCAAGTGCCCTGTTCTGATCAACCTCACCGATCCGATCATCAACACGGACTTCGATCTATCGATCACCTGCAACCCGACGGCGACGTTCGACTTCTACCTCATCGGCACCGCGCTCTCGCCGCCGATCGATCTCTCGATCCTGGGCATCCCCTGCGTCCTGTTCGTCGACTCTGTCGCGACCGTCGGCACAGTCGCTGGTTCTGGTCTCAGCTGGCCGACCCCGGACCTTTGCAGCCTCGTCGGGACGACCGTTCGAGTTCAGGGAGCAACGACGGGCAACCCACCGCCGGTCTTGCGCCTGACGAACTACCTGGACTGCACGATCGGGACGTTCTGATCGCGTGGGAACGAAGCGCGTCGCCCCGAGACATGCGTGGCGACGCGCGCATCCGAGCGGCCTCGATCCGACTCGGGTCGAACATGAACGGCGTTCACCGACCTGCCTCGCGTGCAGGTCCCGCGCAATCCACCAGCACACGCGCCAAGACGAGCTCGCCGTCGTCCGGGGCGGCCGGCACTCCGCCCGCGCGATCAGTGATCGCTCGCGGGATCGACCGGGTCGCGCTCATAGACCACGCGACCACCGACGATCGTTGCGAGGACCTTCCCCTTCAGGATTCCAGTCGGGTTCGATTCACCGAGCTGGAACGGATCGACATCGATCATCGTGACATCGCCGCGGAATCCCTCGACCAGCATCCCCGCTCGATCCGCGAACCCGGCATACGCACCCCAGGTCGTGTAGCCGCGGATGGCTTCCTCGGGCGTCATCTTCTGCCCCGGAAACCAACCGCCCTTCGGCTGAAGCCGCTTGTCACGGCGAGTGATCGCCGAATGGAGTCCGTAGAAGATGCTGTGGTCCGAGCCGGGAAGGTCAGAGTTGAACGCCAGCCTCGCACCCGCCTCGCGCATCGTGCGCCATGCGTAGGCGCTCTTGGCCCGCTCTGGTCCGAGCCGGATCGAAGCCCAGGCCTTGTCCTCCATCGCGTGCACCGGCTCCATCGACGCGATCACTCCCAGCTCGGCGAAGCGCGCGAAGTCGTCGGGATGCACGACCTGGGCGTGCTCGATCCGGTGGCGTCCTTTGCGGACACCGGACTGTGCGCCGACCACGGACTCGATGAAGTCCAGGGTCTCGCGGTTGCCGGCATCGCCGATCGCATGGATCGCGACCTGGAACCCCGCCCTCATCATCCCCGCAACGAGGTCCTGATCGAACTGATACTCAGCCCCGGCAACCCCACGGTGACCCGGCTGATCCGCATAGTCGTCCAGCAGCTTCGCACCGCGTGAACCCAGAGCGCCGTCGTAGTAGCCCTTGACCGCGCGCACGGCGAGCATTCCGTCGCCGTAGGCCTGCGGCCCCCGCGCGAGACCGAGTCGGCAAACCTCTGCGTCGCGCGCAGACAGCATCGCGTGCACGCGCACCGGCAACCTCCCCTCGCGTGCCAGAGCTTCGAGAGCCTCGAGCGTGGGGCCAGGCACCCCGGCCTCGTGGACCGCGACGTATCCGCTCCTCGCCATGGCGTTGAGCCCGGCGAGGAGCTCGTCCTCCTGCTGCTCGAGCGTCGGCTGCGGCGCTGCGTCCTTCAGCAACGTCGTCGCGCGGTTGAGCAGGACTCCGGTCGGCTCGCCAGCCTCGTCGTGCAGGATCTCCCCGCCGCTTGGCGGCTGCGTGTCGCGGTCGATGCCGGCGGCCGCCAGTGCCGTGCGGTTGCCCCAGACCGCGAAGCCATGCAGCCCGATCAGCACCACCGGATTGTCCGGCGCGGCCGCAGACAACGAGTCGGCGGTTGGATACCGATCCGCCCAGGCCCCGTCGTCCCAGCCGAACCCGAGAATCCACTCCCCCGCGGGGACCTCCGCAGCTCGGCGCGCAACGCGAGCAGCGGCCTCGGCCTCGTTCTCGACACCGACGAGATCGACGATCCGCAGGTTGTGACCGAGCTCGGCGACATGGGTGTGGGACTCGATCAAGCCGGGGAGCACGGTCGCGCCCTCAGCCTCCAGAACGCGCGCACCCGGGCTGGCGAGGCGCCGCGCCGTCTCGTTGTCGCCGACGTAGGCGACGAGCCCATCGCGGATCAGCACGGCTTCCGCGTCTGGCCGCCAACCGTCAGCGTCGTAGGGCGCATCGGGAGCCGGAGTGCCTTCCGCAGCCGGCTCGCTCCAACTCATCGAGTAGACACGGCCGCCGAGGATCAGGAGTTCTGCCCCTCCAGCTTTCGGTGACGACTGGCAACCCATCGCGAACAGCACGACGAGGAACCAGACAAGGTGTTGGGAGATGCGGCTCATCGAGATGGGAGCGTACGCGCCGAAGCATGTGATGCCGAGCAGGCGATGGTCGTTGGCCGCGATCCGCACCCTGCACTTCAGGCTGCTCGTCGCACGAGACGCCTTCGCTGGCTTGCCCGGGTCGCCGCGTCGCGCCTGGATGCCGTGACCCGACGGAAGCCATTCGATTCAAGAGGCCGCAGACGTTGGCTCGACACCTCGAGCTCATCGAACTGGTTCAGCACGCCGGAGCACGAGGCTACTCTGTGCGAGTCTCCTCACTCTCAACGCTCCATGACTGACGAACGCACCCCCTCTTCGTCCCGCGCCGAACAATCGGGTGACCGCATCGACCGCTACGAGCTCGTCTCGGAGCTCGGCGCGGGTGGCATGGGATCCGTCTGGCGCGCCACTCAGCACGAGCCGGTCCGCCGCGAAGTCGCGCTGAAGATCATCAAGCTCGGCATGGACACCGAGGAAGTGATCCGGCGTTTTGACCTCGAACGGCAGGCGCTCGCGCTCATGGACCACCCGCACGTCGCCAAGGTGTTCGACGGCGGGGCGACCGAGACTGGGCGACCGTACTTCGTCATGGAGCTCGTCGACGGCGAGCCGATCACGGACTACTGCGACAAGGCGGGACTTGGGATCCGGGCGCGCATCGACCTGCTGCGACAATCCTGCCTCGCGGTGCAGCACGCGCACCAGAAGGGCATCATCCACCGCGACCTGAAGCCGTCGAACGTCCTCGTCACCGAGCAGGACGGGGTCGCGGTCCCCAAGATCATCGACTTTGGCATCGCCAAGGCGACTGACGTCGAGGCAGCGCAGCACACGATGCTGACGCAGCACGCTCAGATCCTCGGCACGCCGGAATACATGGCGCCCGAGCAGGCAGACAGCTCCGGCGACCAAGACGTCGACACGCGCGCCGACGTCTACTCGTTGGGCGTCCTGCTCTACGAAGTCCTGACCGGAACCAAGCCCTTCAGCGCCAAGGAAGCGCTGGCGATCGGATTCCAGGAGCTGTTGCGGCAGATCCGCGAAGTCGACCCCGAGCGTCCGTCCACGCGGGTGTCGACGCACGGCGGAGTTGGCAAGGAGACGACGATCACACTCGCCACCGGCGAACCCGCGGACTCCACGACGCTGAGCCGACGACTGCGCGGCGACCTCGATTGGATCGTCATGCGAGCACTCGAGAAGGACCGCGACCGGCGATACGGCTCGGCGAGCGACTTCGCCGAGGATCTGCGGCGCTTCCTCGACGGCGAACCGGTGGAGGCCGCGCCGCCGAGTTCGGGATACCGCCTCCGCAAGTTCGTGAAGCGCCGCAAGAAGGCGGTCGCAGCCGCCGCACTGATCGGCTTCCTGTTCGTCGCCGGCGCGGTCGGCAGCGGGCTCGGCTGGCGGAATGCGGTCGTCGCCAACTCAGCGCTCGAAGTCGCCCTCGACGACAAGTCGCGCGCCCTCGACGAGGCCAAGACCGCGCGTGCGACGGCAGAGCAAAGTGAGAGAACGGCGCGGCAAGAAACCGAGTTTGCACGCGCCGCCCGCGCCAAGGCCGAGCGACGCTTCGAGGACCTGAAGACGGTCGCCAACTTCCAGAAGGCTCGTCTCGACGACCTCGATCCAGGCCGCATGGGCGAGGTCATCCGGGAAGGGCTCCGCGACGCCCTCCCGCGCGCCGGGGTGACCGCGACCGACGCACTCACCCCAGCCCTCGACAGGATCGACTTCACAACGGTCGCTCGACGCTCGCTGCAGGAGACGCTCTTCGCGCCGACACTCGCCGCGATCGAGTCGGACTTCGGAAATCAGCCGGTGCTGCAGGCTCAGCTCCTGCAGGTCCAGGCCGACACCCTGATGAACCGCGGCTTCGCACTCGACGCACTCGATCCCCAGGAACGCGCCCTCGCCCTCCGCCGTGCGCACCTCGAGCTAGACCATCCAGACCTGCTCGAATCGATGAGCAGCATGTCTCGACTGCTCGCCATTCTGCGGCGATACGACGAGGCCGAGCCACTGCAACGGGAGTTGATCCAGGCGGCAACCCAATTGCACGGGCCCGAGCACCGCAACACGCTGACCGCCCGCAACAACCTCGGCGATGTGCTCCAGGCCCAGGGGGACTTCGCGGGCGCCGAGCAGATCTTCGCCGAAGTTCTCAAGACCCGGCGCAGGGTCTTGAGCGACGTGCCCGGCGATATCGCACAGTCTGAGCACAACCTCGCGTTCGTCCGCCAGCGCCTCGGGAAGTTGCCGGAAGCAAAGGAAGGATACGATCGAGCAGTCGAGGCGATGCGTCGCTTGTTCGGCGAAGCCGACCAACGAACGGTCATCGCAACGGCGAATCGCGGCATGTTGCACTCGCAGCTCGGTGAGCGAGAGGAGGCGAAGCGCGACCTCGACACCGCACTGGCCGGAATGCGGCGACTGTTCGGCGACCTGCACCCGATGACCCAGCGGGTGCGCGAAAGCCTGCAGAGCCTCGAGGAGCCAAGCGCCAGCGGCCAAGGCGTCGCGGCCGAGGACACGGCCGGCGAATCCACCTCGACCGACGAGCCGGCCGACGAAATGGAGCTCGCGGAGCTCGAGGAGGCTGCCCGCTCGAGCGCCGCCTCCGGTGGACGGCGCGAAGCGGAGTCGCTGTTCCGCCGTGCACTCGACCGGTCAACGGACGAGCGCGGAGCCGACGACCCCGCGACGATCGCGCTGCGAGAAGAACTCGCTGTCGTCTTGCAGCAGCGCGGCAAGATCGGCGCCGCCGGCAAGATGATGCGAGAGGCCCTCGAGGCGCGTCGCCGTTCGGACGGCCCGGACGATCCGGCCACCCTCCTCGCGACGAAGAGTCTCGGCGAGTTCTTCGAGAGCCATGAGCGATTCTCTGAGGCCGAGTCGCTCTATGCCGAGGCCTACGAGGGCATGCAGCGAGTGCTCGGCCCCGACCATGCGGACACGCTGACAACGCGCGGCAGCCTCGGCGGCCTGATCGCCAAGCGCGGCGCGCACGACGAGGCGGTGCCGCACCTGCGAGCCGCGGTCGAAGGCAAGCGACGGACAATGGGCGAGCAGCATCCGGAGGTCTACGCGACGATGGAGACCCTGGCGTTCTCGCTCGAGGCGACCGCGCAGTGGGAGGAGCTCGAAACCATCGCTCGCGAAACACACGACTTCGGCAGCCGTGTCCACGGCAACGTTCACCCAGTCACGATCACGAGCGGCCAGCGCCTCGGGACGGCGCTGGCCCGCCAAGGTCGCCTGGCCGAAGCCGAGGGCTACCTCCGAACGGCTGCCGAGGATGCGACGAGTTACCTCGGCAAGCGGAACGAGTATCCGATGATCCTGCTGAACGCGCTGGCCAACGTGCTGATCGGGCAGGGCAAGCTCGAGGAGGCTGAGGCCTGCTGCCGCACCCAGCTCGAGCGACGCCGCGCGATGACACCCGCCGGACACCCCTACGTCGTCGGCTGCGCAGCCAACCTGGGCGACGTCCTGCTCGACCGCGGTTCGTTCGCCGAGGCGGAACCGCTGCTCGCCGAAGCGGCCGCTGGAGCCCCCCGCGCCTTCGGACAGAAGAGCGAATGGACGCTCGCGATCGTCGGCTCGCTGGCACGCGCGCGCCGCGGCCTCGACCAGCCAGAAGAGGCCGACGCCAAACTGCAGCGCCTGGTCGACGCCGCCCGCGCCGAGTCGCCAGTAGACGCCAACTGGCTCGCCGACGTCCTCCTGGAGTTTGGAGCACACATGCTCGAAGCCGAGCGCATCGACGACGCGATCGCGATGTTCGACGAAGGACTCCGCCTCCGTGACGTCGAAGGCGCCGAACCCTGCTGGCAGATCATGGCGCTCCGCAACGCAGCCGGAGCGGCCCGCGGACTGAGCGGCGACTTCGCCAACGCCGAGTCACTCGTCCTCGACTCAGCCGAATGGTTGTGGAACGACCCCTCGATGCCGCCGGCCACCCAACTCGACGGCCCTGAAGATCGAGCCAAGATCGCCGCCGAGCGCGCCGTGGCGTTCCTCGAAGCATGGCACGCAGACGATCCGAATGCGGGGCACGCGGAGCGCGCGGCGACGTGGCGCGCGCGCCTCGAAGAGCGCGCGCGGGCGGCGAATCACTGAGCTGCGGTCTCCCCACCGGGAAGGCGCGAGAGCAAACCGCGCGGCAGCCGACGCCAGAATGGCCAGAGCGAGAGGATTTGCCGGCAGGCGATGCGAGCTTCGCTCGCGACTACTGACACCACGACATCCGCGAAGCGGGTGTCGTGAACCTCCGACCCCCTGCCCCATGCTGCTCGTTCCCAGGGACGCGTTAGCTGGTTTGCCCGGGTCTCTGAATCGGAACTGCGTCACTCGCCGGCCCTTGGAGAGACCGAACGGAGCCTAGAGGGAGAGCCTCGAACGTCAACCAGTCTCACTCGCTGCCACTCATGCTCCCTCGCTCCTCCGAAGTTGACGGGACTGAGTGGCACTCCTCGCGTGAAAGGGCGGCCCTCCGTGGGCTCGAATCCGAACGTCGAGGATGGATTCGGATTCGGGGGGCAGGTCAACCCGAAGCTCTAGACACTCGCGCATGTATTGGTCGATCAGAGTCAGGATCTTCAGAGCTCACCCGTCGTGATTGCGCTCGTGCGGTTCGGACAAAAGAGCTGCGCGTGCCCGAACTCTGCACCCCCTCACCCCCCAAGCGCACGTCAGAGACCGACATGCGCTGGAGTGGGTCAGTGCCAAGTTTGCACACTCTGACTGTCACTGATGCAGCATCAGGGTGAACTCCTCGCGCTTGTCGCTGGTGTGCACGACTTTCAAGAAGAGCTCGGTCCCGGCGCTGTTGATGGAAAAGGCACTGCCGTTGTGGACCACCACGTTGGACTCATCGACAGCACCAGTGCCTGCCAGAGGTGCGAACTCGGATACCGGCGCTCCTTCCATCCGGAATTTCTCGAGGCTCTGGAAGCGAGCATCATTCGCTCCCGTTGGTGCCTTGAAGCGGAAGAAGGTCTCAAACGGCCCCACTGAGCTCGCCCATGCCTGATCGACTGGCACCTCATCGACGAAGAACTGAACCTCGCCGTTGTAGCCAGGAACGCTCAGAAGCGAGGTCAACCACTCCACTTCGTACTCCACCGCCTCGTTGGTGATGACCGGGAAGGCCCAGTGGTCATCGACGGTGAAGTCGTAGGTGAAGGAGACATCGGTGTAGTGACCACCTCGACTGATGCGCGTCATCTCAGCCTGTGGCTGGTTGGGCGGGTTCACGCCAAGGTGGCGCAGGTTGAAGTAGCCGAAGATGGCATCGGTGATGACGGCGTTCGAAGCATCGAGTGGATTCGTCACTGGCCAGTCGATCTCGGGCAGCCCACTGGGTGCCTGATTCCCGCGAATCATCCACGGGTTGTTGGTGCAGATGGTGCGGTAGGCCGGATCAGCCGCCACTGGCGGCATGAAGGTGCGCGTGGCGTCAGCCGAAAGCGCTGCTGCCCCCCACTTCCGCGGGTTCGCCGGGTTTTGACCATCGTTTGGTGTCGTGTAGGTCGGGTTCGAGTAGTCCGGGAACTCGATTCGACGCTGTGGCACACCAAGGACATCACTGAACGAAACGTTCTTGAACGTCGAGTTCACGTGCAGCGCGTGCGCTCCACGCAAGAAGATGATGCTTCGGCGATGATCATCGAAGTTGTAGCCGATGAAGTGGGCGTCCTCGAGGAAGGCCGGGCCGTCGTAGATGGTGAACGCATCGTAAATGGCCACCTGTGGCGGCTCAGTCTTGGGGTTGTTCGTGGAGCCCACGAACACCGCGTGGCAGACCTCGGTGTTCGCTCGTGCGTGATCGAGTCCGCGCCGGTTCTCAACCGAGATGATGTTCTCAAAGCGCAGCGCGTCGTTGGTCTGTGAGCTGTAGAGCGCAGACTCTGAGCCCCACACTGTGAACGGACCGAGCGTCTGGCGCACGAGCTCACCGTCCACGAGCGGGCGGTAGCGCACGTTCGGGATGACATCACCCTCACCCTCCATGCTCTGTGGGTGTGGGCCAAGACGCAGACCATCACCGATGTCGAAGGCCAGCATCACGGAGTGTGCTGAGTTGCCTGAGAACGCACCGAAGGGAATCCGGTTGGGCACGCGATCCATGAGCTCGGGGTGAAGCTTCGAATCCCCGATCACTCCGTCAGCGAACGGGAACCAGAACCCGGTAGCGTTCGAGCCAGCAGCAACGTTGTCGATGATGTCGTTCTGGGGGTTGGTGATCCAGTAAGACGACGGCGAGCGGTTCTGAGGCGGTGTGATGAAGAGGTGATCACCCGTAAGCGGGTTCATGTCCGGACCCTCCACCGCCTCATCGGCAGTCGGGCGCACGGTACGAACCGTCAGGTTGCCCTTGATGACGTTGTCTTGCTCAGAGCCATCCTCCAAGAAGACCGCGTGACCGAGGTTTTCGAAGATGACGTTGTCCTTCACCAAGACACTGTCCGTGCCGTGGATGGTGATAGCGCGGTTGAAGGTATGGTGAATGCTGCACCGCCGAGCGAACTGGCCGTCCCCCTCACTCGCGAGCATGTGCCAGTGAATCGGATAGCGACCCAACCGCGCCGTCATGCCCATGCTGGTGAACTCGGCACCAGAGAGGCGCGCGCGCCCTCCGTGACCGCTCTCACAGCAGAGCACGCTTTCCATCACCATGAAGTCACCACCGATGAGGGCCAACGGCTGCGTGGACATCGGTGAGAACCCTTCGGTCTCACTGCTGATGGTGAGGTTGCGCGAGAGCAAGCCCACTTCCACCCGCTGGTCGAAGTCGAGGTTGACCCCGCTCGGCGTGGTGTAGGTCGCTTGGAAGTCGCCCTCGTGATCGAACGCCGGACTCACGCCAGGCTTGAGATGCAACTGCGTCTTGGCTGGGTTACCGCCACCTGCCGGAACGATCACCGCCTGATCGATCTCGAGTACCTCCGATTCATCCGCAAAGATGTTCGGACGGTTCACACCGCGTGAGGTGACCACCAGGATCTTGGCGTCACCAGGCCACTGGTGCTCACCCTCGATCTCAATCATGGTGTCGCCACTGGTCACATCGGCAACCAGGCGGGTCCACGACTGGTGCTGCTCGGCGTCCCCCGTCACGGAGTCCACGTAGCCGCCGTGCAGATCCACCTCGGCACTGTCCATCACCATGAAACGGCGCTCAATGAAAGCACCGGCCAGGTCAGGATCATCGCGTAAGGCGAGCTCGATGTGCCCAGAGGGAGCAACGAAGGGTGCTCCAGCGCGTCCCACCTCGATGAGTGCCCCAGGCTTGCGCACCATGATGTTCGCCGTTTCCAGGTGGAAGGACACATCGGGCACCAGCAGCTCACCGCAAACCTCGAGCGTGCGGATACCGATGCTCGCGGCATCGAGTCCCACAGAGACGTTCTGCGGAATCTGAACGTCCTCGAGAGCGCTTGGAAGCGTGGCTGGGTTATCGACGTCGCCCAAGTCATCGCTCCAGGTCAACGGATCCGACCAGGCCGAGATGCGCTCGATGCGGATGTCATCCAGCAAGACGGTGCGGTCGCCTACAACGCTTGGGCAGTTCAAGAAGCGTAGGTCGAGTGGTGTGCTGCCATCGAGCACGAACGGGCGCGTGGTCCACTCGCGGAAAGCACCTAGCACGAACTCCGGAACGCCAAGTACGTCCTCCGCAGTGAGCGGGTCATCACCCTCCGCGTTCGTTCGAAACGCTGCGATGCGCTCTCCCCCGAGCTCCACCTCGATGGCCTGGTCCTCGCCCCCGTTGCGGTTGCGCGTTCCAGCCCAGTAGACCAGGCGGTAAGTACCCGCCGGGTAGGGCGTTGTGCCCGTGTACTCGATGGAGGCGCTTTCTCCCTGCATGAAGGCCGCCTTGCTGCCCGAAGGGGCACTACCTGGCAGCTTCATCGCTTGAACCACACCCACGGGCTGCGTCGTGCGGGTGGCTACCGTGATGGGCGGATGCTGAACGTTCGTCATGAACGCCTGAAACGCTCGCACGACCCCGCTTGAACCACCGAACAGCCAAGGCCCCTGCTGCGGGTTCAGCGCTGCATCTTGGCCGTAGTTGAGAAACGGTGGGTTGCCAGCCGGGAAGGTGTGCTCAAAGTTGCCGTTGAACGGCGTGGTTTCGTCGTGCCCCACTCGTCGCCAGACCACACGCTCGAGCGTTACCACGTCCACCAGGTTCGACTTGTCGTTCGACTGGCCGGCAATCTGAGGGAAGGCGTTACGGAAGGTTAGCGTCGTTGGGTTCGCTGCCCCACCAACGGGCACGGTGAAGATGCTCGAGAGGCGTTCCTCGAAGTCCGGGCCGGTTGAAACGGAGTCGTACTCATCCACGGTCGATTGCGCGCCACCGTGGTCGACGAGCACCCGGAAGAGGAAGTCGTTGTTCGAGCCGGGCCCTTGGAAGGTGCGGCGCACCACGTTGTAGCGAATCCGCCACAAGCCCGCCGGCAGCGGGACGGTGGTTGAGACACTGCCTTGGGGCCCCTGCAGGTAGACGAAGGTCTGTGACCCATCGCCCCCACCAGGGCTGCCCCACGGTGAGCCCTGAAGCGCAAAGCCAGACGAGCCGCCAAAGTCCCAGTCACCTTGCGAGCCACCCATCATCGGCAAGAAACCGTTGCCTGGGATGCCCGTGGCGTGCTCGAAGCTGTGCTCGGCTGTTGAAGGAGTGAAGATGGTTGTGCCCACCGGCAAGGCGGTTGGACCCTGTGCTGATAGCACAGACGCTGTGAGCACAACGGTGCCCAGCAGCAAGCTAGGGAGGTTCTTCATGAGAACGGAGAGGCAAGAAACGAGAAGCAGCCGCGCACGCGGTGTGTGCGACTACGTTCATCTACGCAGGTGCCACCCCCAGGGAGATGCAATGCTCCCCAAAATCTGGGTTCATGTGGGCAGTCTTAGAATCGGGGCCAAGGAAGACCGACATGGCGGATTGATCATGCCTCGCACGAACCCCAAGAACCGACCACGAACCTTCTTGGGCTCGCTGTCCGTCGTTAGCCGCCCAGGAATGCCATACATCTGATCGGCGCAACGGATCGCTGCGAGGCGTGCCATTGACGGACCATAATCGCGCACCTGGCATCAACCATGCCCCTTGGCAAGGGCATATGGCTCCCACCCGTACGACCCGCTCCGATCAGTCGATCAGCCCGCCAAACTCGCATCACATCCGCGACCCCGGGATCTAGGTCGACCGAAGACGAGACCACTGACCTGTCCCCTCTCCCCCGGAAAAGGGCACATCCTCAAATCTAGGGTTCGAGATCAATAACGGTTGATAAGGGGCGCAATATGCATGCCGAGGCCAGAGGTCTCTGATGTGCAACCGATCAGAATGCAAGCGCCCTCTCATGCGAAGCGCTGACCACCGCTCCGCAGGGCGTTGGTGCATGAATCGAACGAACCACGAACTGGCCCAAGCGCGCCGTCGAGCTACGCACCAATCGAGCAGGAGTCAGGCATCCCGAGTGAAGTGAAACGATTCATCACGCTGCACGCGAGTGTGGCTTCCACCCGCTGGGCTTCGAGACGTCTGGCTCTCAGTCGTCCGCCAAACGCCTGTTTCAGTCGGAAGAACGCGTTCTCGACCCGCGACTGCTGGTG
>JBCBZB010000083.1:0-21312 GCA_039815565.1 Planctomycetota bacterium | reverse complement strand
TTGGCAACGCGACTGACCGAATTATGATCCACCCAATTGTCTACAAAATCACCCCATTCCCTTTTGAAAATAGATTTATTTTTGTGGGCTGGAACGACATCATTAGCATAGAGCGCATCGAAATATTCTTGTGACTGAGTTCTGTGTGTACGTGCATCGGATACGGTGTACTTTCCAGGATAAGGCTTCCAGATCGACCGCATGGTCCTCCAGGCCGGTCCAATCTCGTCCTGGGTCGACCCGAAACTTCGGCAGATCTGCAAGCGACTGCTCCTGCAGCACATCGACTATCTGCGTGAGGGCGGAACGGACCGTGTCGCCTTCATGGTCCGCACGCTCAATCGACTGGCGGACCTGGACGGCCGCAGCGAGGCCATCCTGAGGTGTGACCAGCTCCTGAAGGAAGACCCGAGTCTCGTCCAGCTATGGCTCGCTCGTGCGCACTGGCTCATCGACGAGGGTCGAGCGTCGGACGCGATTCAGAGCGTTCGTTGGACCTACGACCTGGTTCCAACCCACCCGGCGACGCTGGACGTCCTGGAGCTGGTCATCCGCCACGGCCAGCTCACGGAGCGCGAACGATCGATGCTCCTCGGAGACCTCGACGCGACCTTCTGGGAGTCACCCCAGGGCCGCTCGGTTCGCGGCCTGTTCGAACTACGGAGTGGGGATCCGAGGCTCGCGGACGAACTCCTCGCAGACGGTCGTCCGCGCACCGACGGCTCCCACCTCTACTACCGGGGACTCGCGAAGCTCCGCTCCGGCGACGCCGCAGGCGCACGCCAACTGCTGATCGAGGTCGCGGATCGCTATCCCAACAGCTCGCTGTCCTTGAACGCCGCCCACTTCGCGCGGCGACTCGAGGACTGAGCGAGCGCTTCGGACAGCCCGACGAACCGGAACTGTCCGAGCAGCTTCTCGAGCTTGCGTCCGGTCTTGCGAAGGTTGACGTAGTGACGGAAGCCGCGCAGCCCTCCGACTTCGTAGCGCGGCTGCTCGGGATCGAGCTCCCAGGGGTGCAGGTAGATGCACCCAGGCCAACCATCGGCCTCTGCCTGGCGTAGGCCGCGCACGAAGAACCAGGTCGGTAGCAGCCGGAGAAAGCCTCCACCGCCGACCGGGACGCTGCGCCCCAGAACACGCCAGGTCATCGGAGGGAACTCCAAGATCGTCCGGTCACCGACCTCGACGCGGTACGGGCGCCTCGGCGCGCCGGGCACACCGTAGTCCGGATGCGTGACCGGTTGCACCGACGAGTCGAGCTCGAAGCCCTCGTCGCGAAGGACACGGAACGCCCACGGGGTCTTCTTCCCGATCGACCAGGTGCAGGCCCGGAACGACTTGGGCTCGACGCCGCAGACTTCGCGAAGAATCCGGCTGGTCTTGCGAAGGTCTTCGCGAAAGCCGTCCTCTCCGAGTTCTGGCAACACCTTGTGGTCGTAGCCGTGGCTACCGATCTCGTGCCCTCGCTCAGCCACCCTCCGCACCAACTCCGGCAGCCGCTCCGCGATCCAACCGAGGAAGAAGAACGTGGCCGTCGCCTGATGCCGATCGAGCAGCTCCAGGAAGCGTTCGGTCGCTTCGCCACATCGGAGCTCGAGGGTCTCCCAATCCTCACGTTCGACGTGCCCTCGCAGGTTGAGGACTTGGAAGTAGTCCTCGACGTCGATGGACAGTGCGTGCAGGAACTCGGTCATCGCAGGATCGTCAGGACCTCGGGAATCGCCCGTTCCAAGAGCGCCTTGGCTCGTCGGTCCGCCATCTCGAGCCCGGCATCATCCGCCGCCTCGACATCGATGCGGACGAGAGCACCCGGGCGCGTCGAGCGGAGGAACGCCCGCCCGACGTGGAACCAGACGAAGTCCCAGTAGTTCCCGGACATCAGGCCCTCTTTGGTGAGGAAGACGTACCAGGAGACGAGAGGCTGGCCGTTCTGATTCTTCCTGAGCAACAGCCGTTCGGCCTCCACGGGCCGTCCTCCGACCTCGATCCTCGCGACTGCGCGACCGGTCAGGGTCATGTCCGAACCGAGAAGGCAGGTCTCGGGCGAATGCACCGACTTCCAGTCTTCGCGGTGGAACACGCAGTAGAGGTAGGCAGTGCCCCCTTCGAGATCCTCGTAGGCACGCCAGATCGCATCTTCGGTTCCGAGCATCGCGGCCTGTGAGCGATCGAGTTCGTACTCGTGCACCGCCTGGAACTCGCCGAGTTGATACGCGAGGTCGCCCTCACGAGCGGAACCAGTCGATGTCGGACGGTTCATGCCGAGCCAAAGCAGCGGCAGACAGAGCGCAACCAGTGGCCAGGCCAGCGCCGGCACGGAAAGTCCCTTTCGCTTCTCGGTCTCACTCATGCCGTCGCTCCTTTCGAACTCCCGCCACGTCGCTTCCTGGAGAGGAACTGGTCGAGCAGGATCAGCGCGGCGAGGTCGACAACCCAGATGACGCCGTTCAACACGTCATGGCCGGTTCCCGAAGCGGACTCCGCACCGTAGAGACGCGCGATCCAACAGAGCCCGGCGATCCGGACGATGTTCATCAGCACCGCAAGTGGAGCGGAGGCGAGTAGGAGCAACCAACGACGCGGCCCACGCTGCTCTCCCATCAGGAACGCGAGGCCGTAGCCGAGCGTCGTGAGACTGAGCAGCGACCGAAGCCCCCCACAGGCATTCGCGACGAACAGAGGGGTATCGACTCCGGGCACCTGCAGGTTTTCGCGCGCCCTCTCGACGGCGAGCCCCGTCCAGTTGGCGACCGTGATGCCTTGGTCGACCGCGAACTCCTTCAACTGGAACACCACCTGGCCGGTCACGACGATCGGCATCGGGATGATGAAGAACAGAAGTCCCAGGACTGGCGCCATCGCCTTGGTCCGCCGGAACCCGAAGACGGTCCAGCACAGGCCGGGCACGGTCAGAAGCAAACTGAGTGCTGACAATGAGTCGATCGACAGCAGCGAGCCCGCGAGGTGGATGAACAACCCCGGCCCCAGCAGCAGGTAGCCACGCGCATCTCGTCGAGCGGCGATCTCCCCGAGAACCTCCCGGCGCTGCCACAACACGAACGCCGCGACGGCCACGACGAACGGGGCGTGTTCGTAGTAGCCCTCCCGGAAGTGCCAGCTCTCCCACATCCACGAGAACACGTGGAGGTAGCTGACGACGAAGGGCACGAAGAACCACAGTTCCCGCTTCATCGATTCACCTCGCTCTGGAGTCGTTCGAACTCCGTGACGACGCGCTTCGCATTGCCGCGCCAGGTCCAGTCCTCCCGCTCGAGTCGCTGCCGACCCGCCGCACCGATCCGATCGGCGAGCGCTCGGTCGCGAACCAGGGGTAGCAGCGCTTTCTCCAACGACTCCCGATCACCCGGCTCGAAGAGCACCCCGTCGAGACCATCATCGATCGTCTCTCGGAGGTTGGGCTGGTCCGGAGCCAGCGTCGCCACGCCGGCGGCAAGCGAATCAAACAACTTCAACGGCGACGCGTAGCGATTGATCGCTGGGATCAGCGCCGCATCGAACGCCTTCACCACCGCCGGAAGCTCCTCCGCAGTTCGGGTACCGACCGCGTGCACTCGATCGCTCACGCCTTGCTCCGCGGCCAGATCGTGCAAGCCGGGCAGAGCAGGACCGTCGCCGACGAGGACGATCCGCGCGGACTCGAAACCAGGCCGCGTCAGCAGCCGAATCGCGAGATCCAATCGGTGCCAGTCGCGCATGTAGCCGACGAACCCGAGTACGAAGTCGCCGTCCAGGACGCCCGCGGCCTGCCGAAACTCAGCGGCCGCAGACTCCAGAGCCACACCGTAGCGAGCCAGATCCACGCCGTTCGGTGTGACGACGGTCCGCTCGGGCACGGATCCGAGTGAGATCAGCTCCTGCCTCAGAACCTCGGTCACCGCGAACACCCGATCGACCGAAGACAAGACGCGCTTCTCGGTTCGACGAGCCCGCCCTTCGAACTTCAAAAGGGACAGCGTCTTCATCTCGTCGACCAGCGGCGAGTTGACCTCGACGAACACCGGGATCGAAAGTTTGCGCCCAGCTCGTAACGCCGAGTCCAAGTGCAGAGAATGCCGCTCGTAGATCAGGTCGGGCTGGAAGCTCTCGGCGGCCTTCAGGATCCGTCGAGCTCCTTGACCACCGTAGGCGATCTCCAGGCACTCCGTCGCAACTCGAGGAAGCGACAGCTTGGACCAGAGTCCCCCGCCACCGCTCTCGGGCGCTTCACCCTTCGACTGCGGCGACGGCTGGTCCGCCCCGGGCTCCGAGTCGGTAGCCTTCGGAACCAGGGCACATTCCAACACCTGGTGCCCCTCTTGCCTCAGGGCACGGATCAGCTCCCGAACGTGGACGGCCTGCCCATCGTCGGAGCGGATTCGGTGGTGATAGAGGATGCGCAAGGAGCTCGTCGTCCGGTGGAGGAAACGTTCAGGCGATCGCTTCGCGGACCGTGTCCGCCAACAACTGGATCGGCTCGTCCCAGGAGAACCGCTGAGCAAATCGCGCGACCTGGTCGGGATCGCTCGGGCTCCGAAGGAACCGCTCGACCTCTCCGGCGAGTGCCTTTGCGTCCGCGGTGCGAACGAGGCTACCGACCATCGGGTTTGAGAGCATCTCCGGGATGGCGCCAACAGGTGTCGCGACGACTCGGAGACCCGAAGCCAGGGCCTCGGTCACGACGTTCGGCCAGCCTTCACGGAGCGACGGTAGCACCATCAGATCGCTGGCCCGGTAGAGCCGAGCCACCTGGTCCGGATCTCGGGCTCCGAGCAGGTGGAGACGCCCCTTCGGCGAGGCCTCCTCGAGGACCTTCTGCTCCGGACCATCTCCGACGACGACGAAGTGCACCTCGGACGGCAGATGATGAAGAGCCTTCGCCATCTGTAGGAATCCCTTCCCGGACACCAGTCGCCCCACACCACACACCAGCGCCTTGTCTGCGGGAAGACCCAGCTCGGAGCGCGCCGTGGCCGGATCGCCCGGATGAAAGCGCTCGAGATCGACACCGTTGCGCGCGACGAAGGTCCGACCGAGCCCTGGGCACAGTGCCTCGAACTCCTCGACCAGCGGCTGGGACACCCCGATGCGCGCGAAAGCCCTCGGCAGCCACTCTTCCAACTGAGCGCGGACCTTCGGCTGCTTCGCAAGCACGTTCAGATCACTGCCCCGCGCGGTGGCGAGGCACGGAACGTCGAACTCCTCAGCCAGTTGGATTGCGGCAATTGCGTCCGGGTAGCAGTAGTGCGAGTCCACCACCAGCCGACAGCCTTCCTGCTTCGCCTGATCGAACAACTCCTGAAACACCGGCCGCGCACCACGGACCATTCGGGAGGCCTGAGCAGCCTCCGACAGTCCTGGCACGTGGAAGTAGGGCGCCTTGTGGATCGAGACCCCCTCGTGCACCTGGGTGTCGGCGATCGACGCGTGCAACCGATCGATCGAACGACGCAGGAATCTCGGAACCCTCGGAGTGGGCAGCAGCACGACCTGAGAAGCGCCGAGCGCACGACAGAGTCGGTTCGTCCGCTCTCGCACGAAGAGACCGTGACGAGGCTTCTCCGCGCTGGGGTAGAGATTCGTGAACGTCAGGAGCCGGATTCGCTCGCTCACGCCCACCTCCGCAGGTAGCGATGGAACACCGACACCGCCCACAGGAGGGAAGTGTGTTCATGCAGCCCACTGCGATGTTGTTGCAACGCCTTCCGGAGCTTCTCGGTATCGAGGATCGATGAGAGTTGCTCGTCGTCGAACGCATCGTTCAACGCATCGCCGATCGGGCCCCGGAGCCAATCCTTGGAAGGTGGCGAGAAACCCTGCTTCGGCCGCTCGAGAGCTGCCTGTCCAAGCCGCGCCCGAAAGGCTCGCCGCAACAACCCCTTGGTCTGGCCGTCCAGCAGCTTGAGCTGCGACGGCACACGGCAAGCCAGCTCGACGAAGTGGTGATCGAGCATCGGCGCCCGCACTTCGAGCGAGACCGCCATCGACGCGCGGTCGACCTTCACGAGGATCTGACCGGGCAGATAACTGTGAAAGTCCGCCGCCGCGCAACGCGCGAGCGGATGGTCACTCTCACACCGTTCGTAGGCATCGCGAACGACCTGGAACGGGTCCTCGCTCGCTGCTCGCCACTCCGACCGCAGGAGTGGTGCGATCTGCTCCGGAAGCAGGGCGGAAACCGAACGCGCGTAGGCGTCCCCTGGCGTTCGCGCGAGGTTCTGGAACGTGCGCTTGAAGCGCATCGCACGGGGAAGGAAGTCGAACTTCGGGTAGATCGCTCCCAAGGCCGACCACACCGCGGAAGGCAGGATGCGACGGGTCTGATTCTCGAGTGCGTCGAACTTGTGCCGTCGGTAGCCGGCGAAAGTCTCGTCACCACCGTCACCCGACAGCGCAACCGTCACGTGTTCCCGCGCGATCTTCGAGACGTGATAGGTCGGAATCGCCGAGTCATCGGCGAAGGGCTCGTCGAAGGTGTCGCTGAACCACTCCTGGTTCAGCATGTCGTCGGGTGTCAGAACCCCCTCGTGGAGAGTCGCCCCGGTCGCGCGGGCGGCCGCTCTCGCGTGCTCGCGCTCGTCGAGCTTGCCACCCCCCTCGAATCCCATCGTGCAGGCGACAACCGAACCCGAACCGACGCGCGCCATGCTGTCGACGACCGCATAACTGTCGATACCACCCGACAAGAACGCACCGAGCGGCACATCCGCCATCAGGCGCAGCTTCACGGCCTCGTCGAGAGTCTCGAGGATGCGACCGCAGAAGTCCTCGACCGATCCGGAGTCCTGCTCTGCGAAGCTCGGGGCCCAGTATCGTCGGATCGTCCGACGTCCATCCCGGATCGTGATCTGGTGCGCCGGCGGGAGCTTGTGCACCGACGAGAGAATGGTTCGCGGGTCCGGCACGTAGCGCAGACAGAGGAACTCACCCAGGGCCCGCGGATCGAGATCGCCGGAGACTCCGGGAATCACCCGCAACGCTTTGAGTTCGCTCGCGAAGGCGAAGTCCGGCCCAGCGGTCGAACCCGATGCCAACTCCGTCCAGTAGAACGGCTTCTTGCCGAGTCGATCGCGCGCACCGAAGAGGCTGTGATCGCGTTCATCGACGATGACGAACGCGAACATCCCCCGCAGCTTGGATGGGAGTTCTTCCCCCCAGACTCGATAGCCATGGAGCAGCACCTCGGTGTCGCAGCGAGTCTGGAACCGGCACCCGAGACTCTCGAGTTCCGCACGCAACTCGAGGAAGTTGTAGATCTCGCCGTTGAAGGTCACCCAAAGGTGCCCCTCGCCCATCGGCTGCGCACCGTCCTGGAGATCGAGGATCGAAAGGCGCCTGTGCCCGAGCCCGTATCCGTTAGTCGCCCGATGCCCTGACCCGTCCGGACCACGATGGACGAGCGCGTCCGTCATCCGACGAAGAAGGCCTTCTTCGACCGGGCGACCTGGCTCACTCCGAAAGATGCCTGCGATGCCACACATCGATCAGCTCTGCCCCCCGGAACCTCCGGCGGGCGCGAACCCGTCACGCGAGACCCTCGCCCAGACCGGCCGGGTCTGCCCGGCGCCCGACGAAGGTCGGAACCCAGGTCGCCTGCTCGGATCCTCAGAACTCGAGGGAGCCGGCGAACCTGCGTCCGGCACCACGCCCTCCTCGGTCGCCGTAGCCGCCTGCACCTGCTTGCGGGCGATGTAGAGCGTGGCAGTCGTCACGGCCATCCAGTGCCAGATCAGGTCGAAGTGCGCACGATTCAGGAAGAATCCACCGGTCATGAAGGCGACGGTCACCCCCTCGACCATGGCGGCGTAGTTCCGACACCACTCGAGATCCGGTCTGAGCTTGGCCCAGGACCGCAACTGCCTCGCAGCGAAGTAGGCCGAGCCGAGCATCACCAGGAACGCGATGAACGCGGGCGTTCCGGTCTCGGACCACATCTGCACGTACGAGTTGTGCGCGACGTGGTTGAAGTGCTCCTCACCCGGGTAGAGCGCGTAGGCGTGACGCTGGTAGTGATCGCGGAAGTTCTTGTGGCCGACACCGAGGATCGGGTTGTGCTCGATCATCCGTATACCGATGGCCCAAGCGCGGAATCGACCGCCAACCGAACGGTCTTCCTTGCCCTCGACCGCGTCGTTGATCGTCCCGAGTCGATCGAGCACCGAGTCGGGCGCCAGGGTGACGAACGTGAGGGCCGCGACGCTCGCGAGAATGCCGGCTCGAAGCAGCTTTCCCGACCGAAGCGCGATCACCCCGAACACGCAACCCATCGCGAGGAACCCACCGCGACTGTGGGTCAGGATGATCGTGACGCAGGTGAAGAACACCACGATCCTCGAGGCGTACTTGATGAGCTTGTTCTTCTCCTCCAAGCCCATGTACCAAATCATCGACAACGCCATCACCAGAGCGAGGGCGAAGTCGTTGTTGTCCTTCATCATCCCGCCCGGACCGTTGTGGATGGTTCCACCTTTCACGGATCCGATCAGGCCGTTCTTGAAGCCGTAGAAGCCGAGACCGAGCGCGACGACCCAGTTGAGGTATCGCAGCCGCTGCTTCGTATCGATGATCCCGGTCGTGACCAGCGACACGAGGATGATCTTCGTGAACTCCATGAGCCCATCGATCACGAACTCGTCCTGATTCTCCGCGAACAGCGTGCTGATGATCGTCAGGATCAGCACCAGCGTCATGCTGATCGTCCGAATGTCCCAACGCGCGAACGGACGCTTGCCCATGTCGAAGGCGAACCATCCGAGCAGCAAGGCCGCGCCGGAGAGCTTGCTCAGCTTGAAGGACTTGGCGATACCCCAGGCGAGATCCTGGGGCCGCATGTAGGCCAACCAGTTGAACAGCAACAGCCCGAAGAACGGGTTGCGGAATCCGAACGGCAGGAGTGAGAAGACGACGAGGAGAACGAAGTAGTCACGCAACGGACTTCGCCTCCTCTCGCATCACTCCCGTGTTTCGGTTCACGCCTGGCTGGCTCACTGAGGCGATTCGAGGAGTCCCTCGAGGAAGTCCGCCACCGTGGTCGGCAAGCGTGTCGGTGCAACCAGGTAGACCAGGACCACACCGGCGAGCAGCGCGAAGAATGTCCCTGCCACGAGCGCCACGTTGCGCCGCGTGCGGAACTGAGCCTCCCGGACTTCGGCCGTTTCGAGGTAGGCCATCGAACCGAGAATCGGCACCTGGATCGCGTAGCTGACGTCGTCGACGGTCTTGAACGTCGAGCGCAGGAAGTCGATCAGGAGCACGAGGCCGATTGCCGCAGCGAGACCGACGATCGATCCAGTCAGCGCGACGATGACGATGTTCGGATCGGTCGGCGCTGGCGGCACGACCGCTCGGTTCCGAGCGAAGAGCTGACGATCGGTGATCTGGTCGACCTGACGCTGAAGTCGGTCGCGAAGTGTCTGCTTCTCGCTCAGATCCTCCTCGGCCGTGTCGAGCGCGAGGTTGACTCGCGTGATCTCCAGAATCTGCTGCGGAAGCTGCGATCGCTGCTCGATCAGGGCATCACGGTCGCGCTCTCGGCGCGCGATCTTGGCCTCGAGCTGAATCTCCTTCGACTCCGCGAGCTCCAGCTCACGCTGCAGGTCCTTGAATCGCGGGTTCGGTCGCTGAAGGTTCGTTCCCGTGGCCGAGGTGAGTGTTTCGACAACTTCACGCAGCTTGGCCTCGGCCTGAATCGCGATCCGCTCCGCTCCGGCATGCATCGCTGTTCCGGGACGGAAGTTTCCGGCCGCCGCGCGCGCCAGCTCCGCATTCCGGGTCGCGGTCGCGATTGCGATTCGAACACTCTCAGGGACGTCGGAACCACGAGCATCGATCGGCAGGAACTGATCAACTCCATCGAGACGAGCTCGGAGCTGCCGGATCTCGTTCTGTGTATCCAGCAGTTCGAGATCCCAGGTGCTGATGTCGCCGATTGCGAGCTGGATGTTCTGGTCGAGCTGCAGACCCTGGATTCCAGGGCGATCGGTCGGACTTGGCTGGAACAGCGCGAGCCCGAATCGCTGAAACAGACCGGTCCGCTGGGTGATCAGGCCATCGACGACGTTCTTCGCCGCCTCGACGTCGGTGTTCGCGTCGTCGAGCTCGGCCCGAGCTGAGGCCGACAAGTCCGCGACGATCGACTCGATCCAAACTTGGGCGATCGCGTTGGTGAACGCCGCCGAGAGGTTGCCGTCCTCATCCTTGTATTCGATGACGACCCGCGGCCAGTTGTCTCGCGCGCCGGTGAAGACCGCGACGTCGATCTGACCCTGTGCCGCCTCGATGATCGGACGGCGTTCCTCGACCGAAGTCCCGGGCCCGATCCGGCCGAGCTGGATCAGCGCGGGCTCGACGAAGTTGTCGGGAATCGACTCGTTCGCGAAGCTGAACACGCCCGTGAACTCGTCATCCTCTTCCTCGGAGTCGCGGTCGAACGGGATCCCCTTGTAGGCGATCGTCGTCTTCGCGACGTAGTAGCGCGGAATCACGAACGCGACGAGCGTGCCGATCAGAAGCCCCCCGATCGTCGCAGGGATTACCTGCCAACGCCGACGCTTGAGCAGGTCGAGGTAGCGCGCGAACGAGATCGGCGGCATTTCGAGCTGATTGGCCATCGCTTTGGTTCCGTTCGTTGTTCGTTGTTCTCGAGGATCTGAGTCAGAAGCCCCGGCCGGCATTGCGGCCGCCGAATCCGCCTCCGAGGATGATCCCCTGATCGGCGTTGGTCAGGACGTCGATCGCAGTTCTGGTCGTGGCAACACCTAGTGCACCTCGCACGACCGCGCCGATCGGCTGGGTCAGCTTCTCGAAGAAGCGTGCGATGTGTCCGAAGAACGTCGGTGGGATGTAGATGATGTCGTTCTCCTCGACCTGAATGTTGTAGTTCGAGTAACCGCGCTCGATGATGTCGCGGATGTTGACGACGATGATCAGTGGATTGGTCGCGTCGGGCTTGACGACCTTCACGCGACCCAGGTTCGCCAGCGGAGTGATCGGAAGGCGAGAGATCACATCGAGGATCGTCAGGTCCGCCTGCAGCAGCGGGAACCGCCGCGCGCCGGTCTGGATCTCTCCGAACGCGTAGAACACCTTGCCCGAGCTGATGATCCGGGCGTTCAGCGCGACCGGGTTCGCGAGCACCGAGTTCAGCGCCTCGCTGACCGTCGCGGACAGCGTGGTCTCCTTCATACCCAGGACCGGAAGTCGACCGATGTAGGGCACGTAGATCGTCCCGTCGATGTCGACCGGCTGAGCCTGCGTCAGCAAGAAGAGCTGTTCCAGGCCAGGCTGACGGACGAGTGTCGGGTTCGACAGGATGAACTGGACGCGGTCACCGCCGGCGACGTAGTTCTCCGCGGTCGCCTCCCCGTCCGCGCGGGTACCGAACCCCTTCTGCACCAGGTACTGGCGAATCCGTGAGTCCTCGACACTCGTGCACGAGGTGCCCAGCAACGCCATCAGCGCGAAGAGCAGGAGTCCCCACGAGGAGCGTTGAACACGGACACGAGCCGAAACCCCATCACGAAGCGACTCAGGGGATTCACCCAGAGTTGCGTGCGAGGTCGGGAGCGGAGGAAGTTCGGTCATGGAAGGGCGCGCTCGATCGAACGACAGATGCCGGGGGTGGGCTGGGAAAGCCCGAGTGGGACCGCTGGATTGTGACCAATTCACTCTGCGAAGCAAAGTGCCGGTCCGATCCTTCGGCCTCATCGAGGTTATCGGGTCGGTGGACCGAAAAAATGCAGTCCCTCGACGACCTCCTCCCAAGGAGGCCCGGATCGAGCCCTCCGAGCTCGGATTCGGCCCGGCAGGCCCAACGCCTCAGCGCTGGCCGTACTGCCGCTCGTAGTAGTCTCGATAGGCCCCGGAGCGGACGCGCTCCCACCACTCCTTGTGGTCCACGTACCAGCGGAACGTGTCCTCGAGGCCCTGCTCGAAGCTGTGCCGCGGCTCCCAGCCGAGCTCGGCCTTCATCTTGGAGGAGTCGATCGCGTAGCGGCGATCGTGCCCCGGGCGGTCCGTGACGTATTGGATCAACGACTCGTCCCGCCCAGCGAGCTCCAGGATCCGATGAACGACCTGCAGGTTCCGGCGCTCCGAGTTGCCACCGATGTTGTAGACCTCGCCCGCGGCGCCTCGCTCGAGCACCGCGAGAATGGCCTCACAGTGGTCAGTCACGTGGATCCAGTCCCGGACGTTTTGACCATCCCCGTAGACCGGCAGCCCCTTCCCCTCGAGCGCGTTCGCGATCATCAGCGGGATCAACTTCTCCGGGAACTGATAGGGCCCGTAGTTGTTCGAACAGCGAGTGATCAGGCCCGGGTAGCCATGGGTGTGGAAGGCGGCTCGAACCAGAAGGTCACTGCCGGTCTTGCTCGCGCTGTAGGGCGAGTTCGGCTGCAGAGGAGAGTCCTCGGTGAACAAGCCTTCCGCTCCGAGCGAGCCATAGACCTCGTCGGTCGAAACATGCACGAATCGACCGACCTCTTGGCGACGCGCCGTGTCGAGCAAGACCTGGGTTCCGATGACGTTCGTCTGCACGAACTCGGTCGCATCGAGGACCGATCGATCGACGTGGCTCTCCGCGGCGAAGTGCACGACCGCGTCCGGGCGATGCTCGGCAAAGGCTTTCTCCACCGCATCGACGTCGCGGATGTCTCCGCGCACGAAGGTGTAGCCCGACTCGTTTTCGACCCCGGTCAGGTTCTCGAGGTTGCCGGCGTAGGTCAGCACATCGAAGTTGACGACTTCGTAGCCCTGCGCGATGGCCAGGTGGACGAAGTTGGAACCGATGAATCCGGCACCGCCGGTGACGAGCAGCTTCTTCACGTGTCGGGACCTCGAGGTCAGATCTCGGCTTCCGCCTTCAGGTAGCGTCGAAGGGCATCACGCCAGTGTGGCAGCGTGCGCCCTCGCTGGGATTCCAGCTTGGAGCAGTCGAGCACGGACCAGGCAGGCCTCGGTGCTGGACGATCGAGCTCGGTGGACGGCATCGGGTCGCAGGCGACGTCGAGGCCAGTCTGCGCGAGGATCTCCTTCGCAAACTCGAACCACGAGCAATGGCCGTCGTTGGTCGCATGCCAGACCCCTGACGGGGCGTCCGACAGACCGAGATCCACGAGGGCCTCGGCGAGGTCGTCCGTCAGGGTCGGACAACCATGCTGGTCGTCGACCACGGTCAACGGAAGCCCCTGGCCCGCTCGGTTCAGGATCGCGCGCGGGAAGTTCTTGCCGCCGGGTCCGAACACCCAGGCCGTTCGCACGACGTGGTGCGGCACGGCACTGGAAGCATCGTCTCCCACATCACGGAGGACCGCCTCTTCCCCCAGGCGCTTGCTTCGGCCATAGGCGGACAGAGGCCCGATCGCCTCGTCTTCCTTCAGCGGCCGATCGGTGACCTCGCCATCAAAAACGTAGTCGGTCGACACGTAGACGATTCGCGATCCGACGGCGCGGCAGGCTTCGGCGAGGTAGGCCGTGCCATGGCCGTTGATGCGATCAGCCTTCTGCGGATCACCTTCGCAACCATCGACGTCGGTCCACGCACCGCAGTGCAGGGTCAGGAACGGGCGTTCCGCGGCGAGTCGCCGCCGGCAAGCATCGGCATCGGTGACGTCGAGCTCGAGAACACCGTCGTGGGGCGCCTCCGGCATCGGGATGTCCGTCGCGACCAGTTCGAGCCCGCGTTCGGCGCACAGCGAGCGGATCGCGGAACCGAGTTGGCCCCGCCCGCCCGTGACCAGGATCTTCGGCGGGTTCGTTTGGTCAGAATCGGTCATCGAAGGGATCGCGAGGTCGTACGGCGTCCCAACGGATCAGACCATGTCCAGGCGGTTCGCTCCGCCCTCGGCCGCGAGGTTGCTGGCCCGCAGGAGCGAATCGAACGTGCCGGCGTCGGTCCACCACCCGTTGAGCACGTCGCTCGTGAGCGTGCCGTCGTTGAGGTAGAAGTTGTTCACATCGGTGATCTCGAGCTCGCCCCGCTCCGACGGCTTCAGCCCGCGGATGAACTCGAACACGCGAGCGTCGTACATGTAGATCCCGATCACCGCGAGGTTGGTTTCCGGCGCCGTCGGTTTCTCGAGGATCTTCAGCACCTTGCCGTCGTCGCCGATCGTCGCGACACCGAAGCGCTCGGGATCGTGAACTTCCTTGAGCAGGATCTTCGCACCACCCGCCTCGGACTCAGCGAGCTGCTCGCGGTAGTCCTCCACCGCCTTCCGGATGTTGCCCTCGATCAGGTTGTCTCCCAGGACGACAACGATCGGCTCTCCATCCGCGAAGTGCTCGGCGAGGCGGAGCGCGTCTGCTATGCCGCCTTCACCTTGCTGGTAGGTGTAGTTCAGCCCCTTGAGACCGAAGTCGTTGCCGTTGCCGAGCAGCTGCAGGAAGTCTCCTGCCGAGTTGCCTCCGGTGACGATCATGATGTCCTCGATCCCAGCATTGATCAGGCACTGGATCGGGTAGTGCACCATCGGTCGGTCGTAGACCGGCAGCAGGTGCTTGTTGGTGATCTTCGTCAGCGGGTAGAGCCTCGAACCGAGGCCACCTGCGAGCACTACACCTTTCATCGGCTCGTCTCCGTCGCGTAGGTCTTGCGATACCAATCGAAGGTCCGCTGAAGCCCTTCGACGAACGACACCTCGGCCTCGAAGCCGAGCAGTTCCTTGACCCGGTTGGCGTCCGCCTGCGAGTGCTTCACGTCGCCGTTGCGAGGCGGCGCGTAGTTGGGCTCGATGTCGCTGCTCGCGTAGTCCTTGAGAACCTGCAGAAGCTCGTTGATCGAGTGGTTTCCGCCAGCGGCCAGATTCACGGTGTGGCAGCCGATCGGCAGGTCCTTGGTCAGCGCGTCGACGACTCCTCGTGCGACATCCCCGACGTAGGTGAAGTCGCGGGACTGCGAGCCGTCGCCGTCGATCCGTGGTTGTGTTCCGTTGAGCACCGCGAAGCAGAACGCAGCCACGACGCCGGAGTACGGGCTGTCCGGCACCTGGCGCGGACCGAACACGTTGAAGAAGCGCGTGACGACCGACGTGTGGTCGTAGACCCGTGAGAACGAGCGACAGTACAACTCGCCCGCGAGTTTGCTGGCCGCGTAGGGCGAGAGTGGTGACTCCCGCAGTTCCTCGTGTTTGAACTGCACGTCCTGATCGCCGTAAGCCGACGAGGAGCCGGCGTAGACGACACGAACACCGTTCTGACGAGCGACGTCGAGAACGTTGACCGTTCCGGTGACGTTGTGCTCGTGCGACTCGAGAGGAGCCTCGACCGAACGAACGACGGACGGCAACGCGGCGAGATGGACGACTCCGCTGGCCCCGTCGCAGGCAGCCGCAACATCACCGGGAGACGTTATCGAGCCGTCGATGACCCTCAGGTCGCCATCAGGATGCTCGGCCTGGACCTCCTCGAGATTCGACCGCTTGCCGGTGCTGAAGTTGTCCAGCACGACGGCACCGTGGCCGAGCTCGAAGAGTCGCGCCACGACGTGCGAGCCGATGAAACCAGCCCCACCCGTCACCACATATCGCTGTTGCATATCGCTCGATGTCGATTCGATTCAGAGTCTTCGCTTCGGATCGATCACTCGACGTGTCCGGCTTCCCGTTCGCGCAGATACCACTCCGCGAATCGCTCGACGCCGGTCCGGACCGGAGTGCTCGGGGCGAACCCAAGCTCCTCCTGGATGCGAGACGTGTCCGCCCAGGTTTGCTTCACATCCCCCGGTTGCTCCGGCAGCTGGCGGATGTTGGCCTTCTTGCCGAACACGTCTTCGATCGTCTGGATCAGCTCTCGCAACTCGGTCGTCTGTGAACCGCCGATGTTGTAGATCCGATGCCCCTCGGCCTTGTCGAGGGACTTACACACTCCTTCGACGATGTCGTCCACGAAGGTGTAATCCCGTCGGGTGCTGCCGTCCCCGAACATCGGGATCTCCTCGCCGTTCAGGAGCTTCTTCGAGAACAGATGGATGGCCATCTCGGGGCGCTGTCCGGGTCCGTAGACGGTGAAGAACCGCAGACCGGTCACCGGATTGCCATAGAGGTGATGGTGCGTGTAGCAGATCACCTCGGTCGCCTTCTTGCTTGCTGCGTAGGGCGACACCGGGTGATCGACCGGGTCGTCCTCCGAGAACGGGACTTTCTTGTTCCCGCCATAGACCGAGGATGACGACGCGTAGACGAACGGGACCTCAGGGCGATCTTTGACTGTCTGCAGCAGGACCTGCGTGCCCCGCACGTTGACGTCCATGTAGCGGATCGGGTCCTGGATCGACGGCCGGACGCCGGCCAACGCTCCGAGGTGGAGAACCCTCGTCACCCCTTCGCACGCGCGGGCACAAGTCTCCGCGTCACGAAAGTCGCCCTCGAGGAACTCGAAGCGATCCCCGCCGAGTTCACGACACGTCTCCAGGTTCCGGTGCTTGATCGACACCGCATAGAACGGGTCCAAGTTGTCGAGCACGCGAACGCGCTCGCCCGCCTGGAGGAGGCGCTTGGCGGTGTGAGAGCCGATGAATCCGGCCCCGCCTGTGATGAGAACCGTCACGCCCGCAGACGAGACACCGAGCAGCGGGCGGTGTCGAGGCAAGGGCGGGCAAAACCGCCCGAAAAGCGCCTCCGCCGAGGCTCCCAGCCTCGAAGCCGGTCGATCAGGCCTGTGCGGGCCGCTCGACCTTCTTGTTGAAGTAGTCGAAGGTGCGCTGGAGGCCGACCTCCAGGTTGACCTTCGGCTCCCAGCCGAGAACGCGCTTGGCCTTCTCGATGTTCGGCTGACGGACCTTGGGGTCGTCTTGCGGCAGATCCTTGAAGGTGAACTTCGAGGAGGAGCCGGTGATGCGCAGAACCGCCTCGCCGAACTCCTTGATCGTCATCTCGCGCGGGTTGCCGATGTTGGTCGGCTCGACCTCGTCGCTGTGCAGGAGACGGATGATGCCGTCCACCAGATCATCGACGTAGCAGAACGAGCGGGTCTGGCTACCGTCGCCGAAGACCGTCAGCTCCTCACCGCGCAGAGCCTGGCCCATGAAGGCAGGCAGCACGCGACCGTCGTTCAGCCGCATCCGCGGACCGTAGGTGTTGAAGATGCGCACGATGCGCGTCTGGACGCCGTGGTGACGGTGGTAGGCCATCGCCATCGCTTCCGCGAACCGCTTCGCCTCGTCGTAGCAACCGCGCGGACCGACCGGGTTCACGTGCCCCCAATAGTCCTCGGTCTGCGGGTGGACCTGCGGGTCGCCGTAGACCTCCGAAGTGCTGGCGAGCAGGAAGCGCGCCCCTTTCTCACGAGCGAGTCCGAGCGCCTTGTGAGTGCCGAGCGATCCGACCTTCAGCGTCTGAATCGGCAGCTCGAGGTAGTCGATCGGACTGGCCGGCGAGGCAAAGTGCAGGATGTAGTCCAGCTTGCCCGGGACGTGGATGAACTCCGTGACGTCCTGGTGCAGGAACTGGAACTTCTCGTTCCCGATCAGGTGCTCGATGTTCTCGAGTGCACCGGTCAGGAGGTTGTCCATGCAGACCACCTCCATGCCGTCACTGAGCAGCCGCTCACAGAGGTGGCTGCCGAGGAATCCGGCACCGCCGGTCACCAAAACGCGTTCGGTCATCAGTCTCTCTTGTCGTTCGCTGGGAAAGAATCTCCGGCGAGCGGATCGAGCCGCACCGAGGCGACCCCCTGCACGACGATACGCGCTCCGCTCCATTCGATCGCGGTCTCACCGCCAGTCGTCAGTGAGACGACTCGACCGTTGTCGGTCCGGGTTGCCGGACCGAAAATCTTGAACTCGGATCCCACCGGGTCGTCGGAGCGACGCCCGGGCAGGATCGTGATCTGACGGCCCGGACGAATCGTCACGGGTCGCCCCTCGTCCACGAAACGCACCGGCAGACCACCGATGTTGTGGACGGTGGCGAGGCGGCCGTCTCGCACGATCGACACGGCGGACCCCTCGACCTCGAGGACACCAGCCGTACTCAAGCGCATCAGCACGCGCCGGAACGTCGAACGGACGGTCAGACGCTGGAAGGTGTCCGACTCGAGGAAGAGCTCTTCATCGGCCAGACTCGTCAGCTGGACCGCGGCCGGCCCCTGACTCTCGACCCGGTCGCCGCCGCGGAACGAGATCGCAGCAGATCCACGGCCGCGAACCTCATAGCGGGCTCCGGCTTCGATCTTCCGAAACCGCTCGAAGGACGACAGGCGGGTCGGACCCCGGGTCTCGGGCGTGGCGTAGAGCCAGACCGCGTCGTGGCGCTGCACCAGCAGCGCGACGTCGATCGGAAACTCACCGTCCCCACCGTCTTCGAACCAGCTCGGCCAGGAGTTGTCGGACTTCGGCAGAGACACGCCCGGCGCCGAGGGAATCAGCTCTTCGCTCTCGCCGAACGGCGAAGGCAGCCGACCACCCGGGTAGGAACCGAAGCCCGGAGGCACGATCACCGGGAAGTCCTGGAAGATCGGCAGGTCGCGTTCGATCCCCTGGAAGCCAGGGGGCAGCGACACTCCGTCGAAGTCGATCCGATCGGGGAAGATCGCGCTCTGGAGGCGACCCTGCACCCCACCGTCGACGCCGTCGATCGCGCGGGGTGTCGTGCGCGAGAACGGGTTGAAGGGATCGTTCGGGTTGGGCACCTGAGCCGCGAGCGGAGCCGCCGCGAGGCACAGGAATCCCAGGAGCACGAACCGGGTCACCGAGGCCCCTGCCCGAGGGGAGCAGCCCGAAGCCGCGTCTGTGCGATGAATGCCGTTCATTCCGTCAGGTGCCATCGGTCGGCATGGTCCAGGCTGAGCCGGTCCATGGCAACGCCGTCGACGATCCGGCGCGTTCTGCTGCATCGGCACGATGTCATCGGAAACTCAAGGCCGAGAGGCCCCTCAGGCGTCCTTCCAGCCATCGTCCCCGATCGGATACTCCGGGCCGCGGAAGGAATCGTCATCCTTCGGCTCGACTTTCGGCTCCTCCGGGGCGGCTTTCTGACGCGGAGGACGGCCGGCGAAGCCGAGGAACTCGAGCGCCACGTCCAAACGTTGGCCATCTGGAAGCCGCACCAGCTCGGCGAACTTCCGCCGAAGGACCGCTCGAAGGCGTCCACCGATCAGGCCGACATCGGCCTCCTCGAGGCAGTGGAAACTGGCCCGCATCGCGACCCGCCGAACTCCTCCGGACGGCTCGATCGAGACCCGCAATCTCGAGACTCCCTCGACGGACTCACCGGCCGCCCGAAGCGAAGTCTCGACCGCGTCCCGCGCGACCTTGATGACGCCGCTCGTGGTCTGGCTCTGCAGGTGGCTCGGAGGCGACGGCGGCGATCCGCCGTACACCAGCCACAGCAGGTTGCCGATCAACACGACGACGCCGACGACGATCAGCACGTTCCAGGTCGCTGTCGAGTGGACTCCGACCGCGTAGACGTCGGGATACTCGAGCAGAAGGGTCTGCAACCTCGTGTCCCGCAGCTGGCTCATCGGTCCCGGCGCCAGGTAGACAGCCAGGAGGAACGCCGCCGCGACGACGGCCACGGTGACGTCGAGGATCAGGACGATCCGGAATCCAAGCCTGCGTAGATCACGCCGCATCGGAGTCCGCCCGCAACCCGAAGCCCGTTGCGACCTGCGAGTTCGCGGCGACGTCGGTCTTGGGCGCGGTCATCGTCGAGCGGTCGGTCTCACTTGCTGAAGAAGCGGTCGATGAATCCAGTGTCGAACTCGCCTCCGCAGAAGTCGGAGTGCGCGAGGATTCGCTTGAAGAGAGGCACGGTCGTCGCGATGCCCTCGATCTGGAATTCGTCGATCGCTCGGCGCGCGCGGCGCAGCACCTCTTCACGGTCCCGACCGGTGACGATCAGCTTACCGATCATCGAGTCGTAGTGTGGCGGCACTCGGTAGCCCTGGTAGGCGTGGCTGTCCCAGCGGATGCCTGGGCCGGCCGGCGGAATCAGCGTTTCGATCAGACCCGGGGATGGCCGGAAGCCGTTCTCGGGGTCCTCAGCGTTGATCCGGAACTCCATGGCCGCGCCTTCGAGCCGCACGTCTTCCTGCTTGAACGCGAGTTTCTCGCCGGCCGCGATGCGGATCATCTCGGCGATCAGGTCGATTCCCGTGACCTCCTCGGTGACCGGGTGCTCGACCTGGATCCGGGAGTTCAGCTCGATGAAGTAGAAGTTGCCGTCCTGGTCGAGCAAGAACTCGACGGTGCCGGCCGAGAAGTAGTTCGAGGCCTCGGCCATCCGAACGGCAGCCTCACCCATCGCCTCCCGCGTCTCCGGCGGCAGCACCGGGCACGGCGACTCCTCGACGAGTTTCTGGTGACGACGCTGCAACGAGCAGTCGCGCTCACCGAGGTGGATCGCGTTGCCGTGCGTGTCGCACAGGATCTGGATCTCCACGTGACGTGGGCGCTCGACGAACTTCTCGATGTAGACGGTCGGGTCGTTGAACGCGGCGTCCGCCTCTGCGCGCGCGGAGTGGAAGCCCTGGATCAGGCTCACGTCGTTGTGCGCGATGCGCATGCCGCGGCCACCGCCGCCCGACGCCGCCTTGATCAGCACCGGGAAGCCGATCTCGTGAGCGACCTCGAGAGCCTCCTTTTCGCTCTCGACCGGACCGTCGCTGCCCGGGACGCCCTGCACGCCGGCCAGCTTGGCGATCTCCTTGGCCTGCACCTTGTCACCGACCGCGGCGATCGTCTCCGCCGACGGGCCGATGAACTTGATGTTGCAGGACTGGCAGACCTCGACGAAGTGCGAGTTCTCGGACAGAAAGCCGTAGCCAGGGTGGATGGCCTCGACGTCGGCGATCTCCGCCGCCGCGATCAGCGACGGGATGTTCAGGTAACTCTCGGTGCTCGGGGCCGGGCCGATGCAGACACTCTCGTCCGCGTAGCGCAGGTGGAGCAGATCGCGGTCGGCCTCAGAGAACACCGCGACCGTTTCGATGCCGAGCTCTTTGCAGGCTCGGGTGATACGGAGCGCGATCTCTCCGCGGTTGGCGATCAGGATTCGACGGAACACGTGGAACTCCGCGTTGGTTGGAACGGACGAAGACGACGGTTCAGTCGGCGTCGATGACGAACAGCGGTTGGCCGTACTCGACCGGATCCCCGTTCTTGACCAGGATCTCGGTGATCGTGCCGGACTGCTCCGCCTGGATCTCGTTCATCACCTTCATCGCTTCGAGGATGCACAGCGTGGAACCCTCCGCGACTCGGTCACCCACATCGACAAACGCGGACGCGTCGGGCGACGGTGAGCTGTAGTACGTTCCCACCATCGGCGAAGTGAATACTTCGCCGTTCGCGGCCGGCGCCGGTGCCGGCGC
>JBCBZB010000021.1:0-66694 GCA_039815565.1 Planctomycetota bacterium | reverse complement strand
GGGCTTCGCGGCGGACCAGCGACAGATACTTCCGCTCACCACTCGCGAGGAGCGCCAGTGCGTTCAGTGCTCGTGGGATCGGATTCGGCCGATAGTCCGGCTGCTCCATCTGCTCGGCCAGCGCACGACATCCGCGCTCGAGGATCTTCTCCGACTTGCTGCAGTCGAACGGAGCGGTCTCGGAGTAGTCGCCCAAGGTCGGAATCCGAAGGACGACCTCTCGCTCCCGACCGCGCCGCCAGCGGGTCACGCGGAGCTTGCCCGCACCGCTCTTGGACTCGGCGAGGGTCAAAGCGCGACCGAACTCGACCCGCGGATCGAACGAGAACGGTTGCCCACCGACGCCCAACAGGACGTCCCCCACACGGAGAACCTTGGCGGCTGGAGACTCCTCGTCGACCGCCGTGATCGCGATCTGTCGGGCGTTCGAGGTGACCAGCTTCTCGCTGTGGATCCATCCCCGCGCGCCAGTCGCTCCGAGGGTCCAGTCCTTGGTCGCGTTCTCCGGGATCGAGTCGCCCTCGATCAGGTCGGGCACCTGGGCCGACGCAGCGAGCGAGAGAGTCGCGGCCAGAGTCACCGCCAGAAGCCGGGGAGAGCATCGCAGAGACATCACCGGGTCATGTTACCAAGCAGCAGACGGACACCGCTCGTCGAGGCACGAACATCGAAGGACGGCTCGTGACCCGATCGGGCGGACTGCACCTCGTTCCTCGATCCGCTCGAGAGCACCGGGGCTCGCCGTCGCGGTCTGCGGCGCGCTCAGCTGTCTACCAGAACACGACGTAGAGCCAGACCGTCACCGCGAGGATCGCGAAGGATCCGATTCCGAGTCCCCGCATCGGCGTCAGGTCGATCTCGCGCTCGGGTGCTTGATCCGGCATCACGACCGGCTCGTTTCGCCGAGAGAGGAACGCCATCAACGCGACCAACGAGAGGAAGATCCCGGCCATGTGATACAGGATCGACAAGCTCGAGAAGGCGTGGGCGCTCCGTAGGAACTCGGACTGCTGGGAAACCGTCGCTTCGTCGAGGAACAACTTCGGCGCTCGCACGACGAAGTAGAGCAACGGCCCGAGCACCAGCCCGACCCTCGCAGCCCGCGCATCGACCTTCTTCATGCGCAGTCCGCAGAAGAACACCGCACAGGTCGGGATCGAGACGTAGCCCCAGAGTTCCTGGATGTAGGCGAAGACCCCATCGAACTCGCGGATGATCGGGGCCCAGACGCAGGCGAACACGGTCAGGGCGACCGTCGTCCATCGACCGACAGCTAACGCCCGGTCGTCGTTGAGCGATCGCCCCCGCAGAGCCGGCCACAAGTCGAGGGTGAACACCGTCGCAGCGCTGTTCAGCCCGCTGTTGAACGAACTGAGAATCGCGCCGGTCACCGCAGCGAGCATCAGTCCCAACAGACCTTCAGGAAGCAGCTGCTTCAGCAGGGTCGGATACGTCCCATCCGAATCGGTCGGATGCTGATCGACCGGGATCAGGTCGAGGGCGATCAGGCCAGGGAACACGACGAGCAGCGGCAGGAGCAGCTTGATCGCAGCGGCCAGCAGGATTCCCCGCTGCCCCTGCGCGAGACTCCCCGCTGCAAGCGTCCGCTGGGTGATGAACTGATTGAGCCCCCAGTAGAAGAGGACCGGGATCCAGATCCCCGTGAACAGGCCCGGCCACGGCAGTTCGCTGTCATCGACCGGCTTCGCGAGATGCAGCGAGTCGCCGTGCTCCTCGAACAGACGCTCGAATCCCCCCACGACACTGCCATCGCCGTAGAGGTCAAACGCGACGTAGCTGACGAACGCTCCCCCGATCAACAGCGCCAGGCCCTGCACCAGGTCGGACCAGACGACCGCCTTCAGTCCACCGAGCACCGTGTAGAGACTCGCCGTCAGCCCGAGCCCCCAGACACAGGCGTTGAACGGCAGTTCGAGCGTCACGGAGAGGAACTGCGCGCCGCTGTAGACGACCGTCGCGAGCAGCGCGAGCGTCGTCAGCAACACCGTCAGAGCGGCGAGAATCAGCCGGGTGCCGCGATCGAACCGCAGCTCCAGATACTCCGGAATCGTGTAGATCGCGCGCTTGAGAAAGTGCGGGAGGAGGAACGCACCGACGACGACCAGAGCGACGGCGGAGATCCACTCCCAACTCGCCACCGCGAGTCCGTTCTTCGCCGCGTTGCCCGACATGCCGACGAAGTGTTCGGTCGAGATGTTCGAGGCGATGAGCGAGATGCCGATCATCCACCACGGCAGAGCACGCCCGGCGAGGAAGTAGTCCTCGCGAGTCCGCTGTCCCCGCGCCGCCCACAACGAGATGCAGACCACGAGGCCTGCAAAACCGAAGAAGAGGACGAGGTCGAGGGTCGAGAGCATGTTCGCGTTGCGTCAGCGAAAGGCGAGTCCGGCGACCTGGGCCCGCCAGCCCTCGAGGATCTCCGCGATCAAAATCGACTCGTCGCGCCCGACCATCGGCCAAGGTGCCGAGCCGATCGGCGCGGACTCCCCTCGCTCGATCCACTTCCGGAACGCCTGTGCCTCCGCAGCGAACGGGTCGAGATCGGCTCGGACGACCTTGGTCTCCGGGAGTGAACCCGCCAGGACGAATGCGACCTCGGCCGCCTTGCCGCGCCGTTCGCCTCCTGGGAGGTAGGGATCTGCGAGGACGATCACGCCTTGCTCGCAGGTGATCGTCGTCGTCGGCGGTGCGAACCGATCCAGCGAAACCGCGATCTCCGCGACGAACGGCTCCTCTCCGTCGCCGAACTGCAAAGTCGCCTCGGCGTGGTGATCCACTCCGCTCGGACCGACGACACCGGAGACCCGCGCGATGTCAGGCCGTGCGACCGGCACATCGACGTTGTCGCGCGTGTGCCCTCGAATGGCCCGCTCGACCGCCAGTGCGAACGAGACCGGATAGCCACCGACGTCGAGGATGCCACCACCACCGAGCTTGGGATCGAACAACCGATGCGAGGCTTCGAAGGGCACCTCGAAAGAGAATCGGGACTCGATCTTCAGTGGCCGCCCGAGAACCTCGGACTTCAGCACGTCGAGACACCACTCGATCTGCGGCTGGCAGCGATACATCCAAGCCTCGAACAACGGCGTGCCCGTCCGTGCCGCGTGATCCCAGAGCGAGCGCGCCTCGGCCGCGGACGTCGTCAACGGCTTCTCACAGAGCACCGGCTTGCCGGCATCGAGAGCCGCTCGGACCGCCTCTGCATGCAAGGTGTGCGGAGTCGCTATGTAGACGGCATCGACGTCCGGCGATTCGACCAGCGTCTGGAGGCTCGAGTGAGGCTCGGCGTTCGTCCGCTGGCAGAACGCCGCGAGTCGCTCCGCGCTTCGACCGAAGACTGCGGAGACCCTTCCTTCGCCACTCTCGGCCAGGCTCTCGGCGAACACGGCGGCGATCTGACCCGGGCCGACGATCCCGTAGCGAAGGGGTGCATTCTCCATCATCGAGTCGGGTCTCCCGCGAGAACGAGCGCGGCGCGTAGGCCCGCGGGGAACCGTCCCTCGTCGGAGAACTGCCAGCGAACGACCCCGTCGCGATCGACTTCAACCATCGCAGGAACAATCTCCGCTCCCTCGAGGCCGACCGTCGTCTGAGCAATCAGTACACGCCCCTCCTCCATCGGCAGCAGGGTGCGACTCGCTGTGGATTGCAGCGAGTCGGGCAGCTCCTCCCAGAGTTCACGGAGCCGAGGAGTGTCGACCACTTCCGTCGACCACGCCGGAGTCTGCTCCGTCGCGCGCCACTCGGACTGGCCGAGCTTGAGCTCCAGGACCTCGCCGCTTGCTCGACGCACGAACAAAGCGTCGCCCGATCGCCCGAGTGCCTGCACATCTGCCACCGACCACTCGCGCACCGTGTCATAGTGCGTCAGCGCACGCTCCCGCAGCAGGACGAGGCGCTCACCCGCTGGGTCCACGACCAGCAGGTGCCGTGGCCCACCGCCGGGGAACAGGTCGTCGGGGTGCGACTCGTCGAACCGCAGGACCGATCCCTCACGCCCCGCGAACAGTTCCTCGAGCTCGCCTCGCGGCAGCCGGGTGTCGAAGGCGACGAGCTCGTTCAGCGACCGAATTCCGACGAGCGCGGACAAGGTCGCCGGCCCCGCCTCGGTCGAATGGAGATTCAGGACCTCGAGTGCCGGTGACTTCGCGAGCAACGAGGCGATCGCCATGTCCTCGAGCCCGGTGCGTTCGAGACGCAGGTGGAGCAAGCGCGGCATGACCGGCAACGATCGGAAGAACTCCTCCGATAGCTCCCGACCCGCGAGGTTGAGCTCCACGATGTCGGAGCCAATCGCGTCGACCGCCTCGGCTGCGCGGCGATCGAGTAACCGACGCCCGAACCGGAAGTCGATCTCGAATCCCGCCCTCCCATCGATGGCGTTCTCCGCTTCGATTCGCGCGACCCGCGCTCCGAGCGCTCGCGAGAGGTTCTGAAGCGACTCGGCCAACTGGTCGGCGGACCGCTGACTCTCCCGAAGGGCGGCTGCGATCGCATCAGTCGGGGCGCCAACCTGCACCCACTCGATGACAGACCACACCTCAGCGCGCGTCGGCCGCTCCCAAGAGACTCCCATCTCGGCCTCCATCTCCGAGCTTTCTTTCGGCGGAGGCATCGACTCGTCATCCGTCACCGGGAGAAGCAAACGACGCACGAGTTCGCTCAGGGCGGGATCGCCCGGCTCGACCACGGACTCGATCTCTTCGATCTCGTCGAGGCGCAGACCCGACTTCTGCTTGTCGGGCCCGTGGCACGAGAAGCAGTGCGTGCTGAGAACGTCGAGGACCTTCAGCTGAAGGTCGTCGTCGGCCGGCGGTGGCTCCTGGGCACCGAGAGTGCTCGCGAACCCGAGCAGGATCAGCAGCAGTGTCTTCATGCGAGGATCTGATGGATCGGCTGAGCGCCTTCGACGCCGACCAGCTTCTGGTCAAGACCGTTGAAGAAGTAGCTCAGACCGTTCGGATCGAGCCCCATCAGGTGAAGAATCGTCGCGTGCAGGTTCTTCACGTGGAACCGGTCGCGAACGGCCTTCGAACCGAGCTCGTCGGTCTCTCCGACGCTGACACCGCCTCGCACGCCACCACCGGCGAGCCACATCGTGAAGCCCCAGGAGTTGTGATCCCGGCCCGTGCCCTCGGCATACTCCGCTGTCGGTTGCCGACCGAACTCTCCACCCCAGACGACGAGAGTCTCGTCGAGGAGGCCTCGTCGCTTCAGGTCGCGGAGCAGTCCGGCGATCGGCTTGTCGGTCCGTCCGGCGTGGCGGTTGTGGTTGAACACCAGATCACCGTGCGCATCCCAGTTGTCGTCGTTGTGTCCGCCACCCGAGTAGACCTGCACGAACCGCACACCCCGTTCCACGAGTCGACGGGCGAGCAGGCACTTGCGACCGAAGTTGCGTGTCTCGGCTCGATCGAGGCCGTAGAGCTCCTTGGTCTCCTCGGTCTCCCGATCGAGATCGACGGCCTCGGGAGCGGCGCTCTGCATCCGATACGCAAGCTCGTACTGCCGGATCCGCGCCTCGAGATCCGGATTGCCGGGCCGCCGGGCTGCATGCCGAGTGTTCTCCTCCCGTAGCCGATCGAGCACGGCGCGCTGAACACCACCATCGAGCGCGTCCGGTGGCGCCAGGTCGAGGATCGGCGGTCCGTCCGTACGGAGCTGAACGCCCTGCAGAGCAGCGGGCATGTAGCCACTGGTCCAGTTCTTCGCGCCACTGATCGGGCCACCGGTCTCGTCGAGCATGACGACGTAGCCCGGTAAGTCTTCGTTCAGCTTGCCGAGCCCGTAGTTCACCCAGGACCCGATCGAGGGGTGACCGCTCAGAATGCGGCCGGTGTTCATGTTGAGGAGCGCGGATCCGTGGATCGGGCTCTCGGCGTAGAACGAGTGAACGAACGCTATGTCGTCGACGCAGTGACCGAGGTGAGGGAACAGGTCTGAGACATGCTTGCCGCATTCGCCGTAACGACGGAAGCGCCACTTGGGCCCGACGACGCGGCCCTGGGACTTCTTACCGCCACGACCGAAGGTCTTCACGTCGATGGTCTGACCGTCGTAGCGACCGAGCTCCGGCTTGTAGTCGAAGGTATCGACGTGACTGGGTCCGCCGTACATGAACAGGAAGATCACGCTCTTGGCGGTCTTCGTTCGCGGCGCATGGACGATACGCGGGTCGGCGCCCGGGGTCTGGAGCGGATTGGCTGCATCGCCCGCCGCGTTCGTCTCGGAGGCACGTAGCCAATTGTTCCCGAGTAGGCCGGCGAGCGCGACTGAGGCGAAGCCGTTGCCGGCGTCCCAGAGGAACTCGCGTCGACTGCGGTCCGGGCGATGGAACGGTGATCTTTTCTTGTCGTCCATTCGAGGCGCCTCAGTCGACCCAGAGAAACTCATTGGTGTTGAAGAGGAACAAGCAGAAGAGCGCGAGCGACTGCAGCTCGTCACGGCCGTAGTCCTCGCGCATCGAGCGCAAGAACTCGCGATGACGCTCGATCTCGTCTGCGGCCGGACTTCGCCCGAGGGCGAGCCGCACAGCCAACACGACGCGCTCGGCCTCGCCGGACTCAGCCTCGATCAACCGCTGCGCGAACGCCTGCGCCTGCTGGCCCGTGAATTCGCCGTTCAGAAGCATCAACGACTGCGTCGGGACGTTCGTCGGGAACCGCTCCGGACAAGCGATGTCTGGATCGGGCTGATCCAAGGCCTGAAGGAGTGGGAAGCCCAGAGTCCGCTTGGTGTAGACGTAGAGACTTCGACGGTTGCGTTCTCCTGGCGCAGAAGTCGGCCAGGCATGATCCGGTCGCGAAGCCGTCTGGCGTGCGGCCTCCTGCATCTTCGGGAACACGCTCGGCCCGCCTTGGCGCAGATCGAGTTCGCCGGAGACGGCGAGAACCGAGTCCCGGTACTGTTCGGCGGTCAGACGACGCGGCGGGAAGTGCCAGTAGGTTTCGTTCGTCGGGTCCTTCGCGCGCGAACGGTCGTCGGAGTCTCCCGCCATGCGATAGGCGCGACTCTTCATCAGGTATCGGTGGAGGCGCTTCACCGACCAGTCGAATTCGATCACCTTCGCGGCCAGGTGATCCAGCAGGTCCGGATGCGTTGGAAGCTGGCCGAGACGACCGAAGTCCCCAGGACTGGGGCACAAGCCCCGTCCGAAGTGCGACTGCCAGATCCGGTTGGCCAAGACTCGCGCGCTGAGATGGCGACCACCATCGAAGAGCCAACGCGCGAACGCCACACGACGCCCACCAGAGGCCGCGTCGTCGGACCGTTCAGCTATCTCGTAGGTGATGTCCGGGTCAGGGACCCGGAACGCCGCAGGCACGACTTCGGGTGCGACCTCTCCAGGGGCGTGCACGCTGCCGCGGAGCAACACCCGCTGCTCGGGTCGATCACTGTTCGGCTCCGACGCGACCAAAGCCGGGTAGGCCTGGACAACCGGACGCTCTCGGAGCCGCTTTCGCTCACGAGCGATCGTGGCGACCCGCTCTGCCTCCTCCGGACCCAGAACGTCCGAAGCGCGCGCGATCAACAGCTCTCGCCACGCCGAGAGCGGATCGGCTCCCGGGTCCTCGGGCGCTCCGACGTGAAGCCCGAGGTCCACGAACTGGCCACCCGCGGATTGCGCACAGGACACAGCCAACACGTTGCGCCCGACCACGAGCGCGTCGACAGCGGTCTCCGGCAAGGCCACCGAGAAGTAGTCCGTGGCGTAGCCCTGCTTCTCGAAGACTTCGATTCCGTTCAGGTAGACCCGGACATCCTCGTCGTGATGCAGCGTGAGATGCAGAAGGTCCGGCACCTCGGTCAGTCGGAACGTCGTCCGCAAGCGAATCTGTCGGCTCCGCCATTCCGTTCCGACAACCGCCCCCGGAGTCCCACGGCGGCCGAAGCCCGCGGGACCGCGGCTCCAGGCGGAATCATCGAAGCCCGGCTGGAACCATCCGTCCGGCACCTCGCTCGCGACGTCGAAGGCCCAGGCATGCGCGAGTTCTCGCGCATCGGGAACCAGCGTCGATTGCGTGGCGAGCGACTCGAGCTCCTCGCCGAGCTGGTTCAACTCGATCACCCGATCGAGCTCGGCGTTCAGCCGATCGATTCCCGCATCCCGCTCGAGCGACGTGATCTGCCCCGGAGCCGGACGGTCGGCAACATCCCGGACTCGCCCCCCTCGTCCGCGGCCGCTGTAGGCAGGGCCCGCGAAGCTGACGACGTTGTTGAACATCGCCGTCATCGAGTAGTAGTCGCGCTGCGAGAACGGATCTGCCTTGTGGTCGTGACAACGAGCACAACCGACCGTCGTCCCGAGGAACACCTGCCCAGTCGTGTCGACGATGTCCGCTAGCTCATCGGCACGAGACTGCGGCCGATCCGCGGGCTCGTCGTCCCAGATCGTCAACCGGTAGTAACCAGTCGCCAGGAGAGGATCGGGATCACTCCGGTTGCGGAGGAGATCAGCCGCGTAATGCGCGAACTCATCGCCCGCCAGTTGCTCGATCCCGAAGAGGTCGAACGGCTTGTCCTCCTGGTAGCTCCTCACGACGTAGTCGCGGTAGCGCCAGATGTTCTCCTTGGGGTTGTCGCGCTCGTAGCCGTTCGAGTCGGCGTAGCGCACCAGATCGAGCCAGCGCCGCGCCTGGTGTTCGCCATACTGCGGCGACGCAAGCAACCGACCGAGGACTCCGTCGAAGGCCGCATCCAAGCCATCCGCCTCGATCGACGCCTCGAACGCCCGTTGTTCTTCCGGACTCGGGGGTAACCCTGTCAGGTCGAAGGTCGCGCGCCGCAGCAACGCGAGTGGCGTCGCCGGCCCCGAGGCCTCGGTATCCCGCTCGAGCCGCCGAGCCTCCAGGAACGCGTCCACCGGGTGCTCACCAAACTCCCCGAAGATCGGCGGGACCTCCGGATCCAAGAGTGGTCGGTAGGCCCACCAATCGAGCTGCGCACCGGGATCAGCCCCGGCCTCGCGCGGGAACCGCTCTGGATCCGCGAGTCGCCCTTCCTCACCCTCCGGCCACTCGGCGCCCGAGAGCACCCAGTTCCGCAAGACGCGGACCTCCTCGTCCGGCAGCTGCCCATCCGGCGGCATCGCGAGGTCTGGGTTCTGGTAGCCGACAACCTCGAGGAGACGGCTTCTCCCGAGCTGATCCTCCCGGACCACCTCGCCTCGAGCGCCTCCTTGTCGAAACGTCTCCCCAGTCGAGAGTCGGAACTCACTTCTAACGCGCTCGCCACCGTGACATTCGAGGCATCGTCGTTCGAGGATCGCTCGCACCTCACTCCAGTCGGGATCCAGACCGCAACTCGGTGGAACCGGTTCGATTCGGAGCAAACCGATCGACACGATCGGTGCCAGGGCAAGAGCAAGGGAGGGCGCACGCATCGCGGAGCCCAAGCATGTTATCAGCCTCGCTCTCGACCGACGAAAGTGGCGAGTGCTTCGTCCTCCCTGAAACACAAGAAGGCGAAGTCGCTCTGGCGACCCCGCCCTCCAAGGGCCCCGGCGAGGCCGGGGGCATGAGCCGGACCCCGCAGGCCCAACTCGGACATTCGGTGACTCAGAAGCTTCCGAACGTGAAGTCGATGCTGTTCGTGAACAGCACGAAGAACGGGTTACCCGCCGTCGGATCGAGGATCGCGCCCTGAGTGTTCAGCGACTGACCCGCCAGAGCCGGAAGGTTCGGAACGTTCAGCGTGTAGCCAGCTCCCGGAGCCGTCGAGATCGTGGCGAGGATGCCATCGGTCTCGAGCGAACACGGGATACCGATCGGCGACAGGTCGAAGACCGACGGGTTGCCGAGCAGGTAGAAGTCACCGATCGATCCGGGACCGTCGACGATCGACAAGTCGAACGCCTGCCCGATGATCGGAAGCGTCAGGTTGGTCAGGCTCGGCAGCAGCTGCGCCTGCCCGAAGTCGTTGTTCCCGGTGAACTCCTCGTAGACGACGCCGCCACCAGCGGTCATCACTGGACCGGCACTGAGGTCCATGGGTCCAGGGTCCAGTGCCCCACTTCCCGACGACAGACCGATGATGCCGTCGAGAGCCGCCATATCGATGAAGTTGAGGGTCACACTGCCATCCGCCGAGAGAACCATCTGGAACGTGTTCGAGTTGGTCGTCCCGAACTCCGGCACGTTCTCCCAAGTCACGACGAACTCACCGCCAGGGCCGACGCTCTGCCAGATCTGACCGCCAGCCGACGGGTTGAAGTCATCCCAGAACGGCGCGATTTGGCCCGATCCGTCGCCGAGGAACTCCACGACAGACTCGCTGAAGTCGGAGGCTTCCAGGCCTGGTTCAAACGCACGACCGTTCGAGTCGACCTCGATGTCCGTCACGGCTACGCCGTTTGGCATCGTGAACGAGAAGCCGATGGCCAATACGTTCGTCGAGTCGTCGGTGTAGACGAGCGGAGTGCCCGACGTGAAGTTGTTGTCGATCACGCCGCCGTTCGGGGTGGTGTTGTAGCCACCTGATCCATCCGGAGTGAACAGGATGGACGAGTTTGAGCCCGCGCCAGGCACACAAGCCGGACCACCGACCGAGACTTGAGCAGGAGGCAACAAGACCACCGGATCCGGCGAGTCGATCAGAAGGCTGACGTCATCGACCGAGGTGTGCTGCGCGAAGAGCGTGTCCTCTTGCTCGAACACGAGGCAGATGCTCTGGCCGGCCAACCCTTGCAGCTGCGTTGTCACGTCAAACGAACGCGACTGGAATGGCTGGAAGAGCGGATCCCCGGCGTTCGTCGAAAAGACCTCAGGGCCGAGCTGGTTGCCCATCAGGTCCGCGAAGTAGACGCGGAACTCCTGGATCGGATCCTGGAACGACGCCGCGAAGTTCCGGATCTCATCGGTCCACGCAAAGGTCGCGTTGTTGACCGTGGCCGGGACAACGAAGCACTGCGTTGCAGTCCAGAGCCCGGGGCCAGGACTCTCGGCAACCATGTCGTAGGTACCGTTGATCGGCGTGGCCGGACCAGCGAGACCAAAGAGGGTGGTCGTACCATCGTTGATGATCCAACCGAGCGTCAGCCCGTTGCTGGACGTGATGTTCCAGCCGAGCGTGTTGCCTTGTTCGAAGTCGCCGTTGACGACGTAGTCGTTGACCTGAGCGGCCAATCCGGAGCAGAGAGAGAGACCGGCGGCAAGAGCCGCGGCCTGGGGAAGCAGTCGCATGGAGTCAGATCCCTCGAGAAGAGAAGGGGAACGAAAGGCGACCAACGGCTGACGAGAGAGAGACGACTGGCTCGCAACCTGCGGTCGCGATTGCCGAGCCTAGCACAGCTCTAGGAATCCCGCAGGCTGCGGGACCGGACGGGCGCCGTAGTTTCGCTGGCGCGAAACTCGCTACCCCCCTCCCGAAACGCAAGAAGGCAGAGTCGCTCGTGCGACCCCGCCTCCTGGGAGAGCCGGCGGTGCCGGCTCCAAACAGATCGGGGTCAGCGACCCCATGATCCAGAACGACCGCTCAGAAGTCGCCGAACGTGAAGTCGATGCTGTTCGTGAACAACACGAAGAACGGGTTACCCGCCGTCGGATCGAGGATCGCGCCCTGGGTGTTCAACGACTGCCCGGAGAGGGCCGGCAGGTTCGGAACGTTCAGCGTGTAGCCGGCGCCCGGAGCCGTCGAGATCGTGGCGAGGATGCCGTCGGTCTCGAGCGAACACGGGATACCGATCGGCGACAGGTCGAAGACCGACGGGTTGCCGAGCAGATAGAAGTCGCCGATCGAGCCCGCGGCGTTGTTGATGACCAGGTCGAAGTTCGTGCCGATGACCGGGTTGCTCAGGTTGCTGAGATCAGGCAACTGCTGCGCCGTGCCGAGATCGTTGTTCCCGGTGAACTCCTCGTAGAGCACCATGCCGCCCGCCGTCGCGATCGGGCCAGCGCTCAGGTCCATCGAACCCGGGTCGAGCGCACCGCTACCAGACGAGACGCCAACGATGCCGTCCGTGGAGACGATGTCGATGTAGTTGAACGTGATGCTGCTATCAGCGGCCAAGACCATCTGGAAGGTGTTGGCGTTGGTCGTGCCGAACTCTGGGACGCTCTCCCACGTCACGACGAACTCACCACCGGGCCCCACGCTCTGCCAGATCTGACCACCAGCGCTCGGGTTGAAGTCATCCCAGTATGGCGCGAGCTGCGCCGATCCGTCGTTGAGGAACTCAGCGACCGACTCCGAGAAATCGGTGCCTTCCAATCCCGGCTCGAAGGCGCGAGCGTTCGAGTCGACTTCGATGTCCGTGAGGGACACGCCGTTCGGCATGGTGAACGCGAATCCGATCGCCAGCACGTTCGTCGAGTCGTCGGTGAAGGCCAGCGGCGTTCCCGAGGTGAAGTTCGTGTCGATCACGCCACCGTTCGGCGTGGTGTTGTAGCCACCAGCGCCGTCGGGCGTGAACAGCGTCGAGGAGTTGGTCCCGGGTCCCGGCACGCACGCCGGACCGTTCACCGTGACCGAGGACTCGATCAGGAACCGCGGCGTGTCCGGCGAGTCGATCAAGAGACTGACATCGTCGATCGAGACGTTCTGGAAGAACAGGTTGTCCTCCTCTTCGATCGAGATGCAGATGGCCTGACCTGGAATCGCCTGCAACGCAGCTGAGATGTCGAAGCTGCGCGGCGTCGCCGGCTGAATCAACACGTCACCTGGGTTCGTCGAGAAAATCTCGGCGCCGATCTGCGCCTGAGTCACGGCGTCACGGATCACGACGCGGAACTCCTGGTTCGGATCGGAGAAGGTCGCCGCGAAGTTGCGGATCTCGTCGGTCCACGCGAGCGTCGCAGAAACCACAGTGTTCGGAACGAAGAAGCACTGCTGCAAAGACTGCATGCCAGGTCCGAACCCGTTCGTGAGCGCGTCGAAGCTGCCGCCGAGTGCGGGTTGGGTCAGTCCACTGCCTGGGATCGGAAGCGTGCCATCGTTGATCGCCATGGCGCCGGAGACGACCCAACCGGTAAAGTCACCGGTCTCGAAGTCACCGTTGGTCATGTACTCCGTGACCTGAGCGGTCGACGCAGCGCAGAGAGAAAGGGTGGCGGCCAGCACGGCCGTCGTTGAGGAGAGTCGCATTTGTTCTCGAGAAAAGAGGGACGAAAAAGCAGCAGCCCCCGCTCTCGGTCGGCGCGGGCGCCCGATCGAGACAAAGAGCCGCATCTTTCGACGGTACCACGGCTCAGAAGGTTTCGCATGATTCAGACTTTGTTCGTCGAGTCGGAGGGCTAGCGCCTCTCGTCTTGACGGTGACAAGGGCCACTCAGCATCGTGACGAGGCTCGACCGACGAGACTCCTCGCCAGACCCTTCGACCTCCCGACCAGGGGAAAACCACGATGTGGTTCTCGCTACCTTCACTCGGTGGACCGTTTTGCCCCCCTCCCGAGCGACGTGAGACACTCGGAGTCATGCGCACGCACCGAACCGCCTTGCTGGCACTCCTGAGCGCAACCGCCTCCGCCCAGGACACCCCCCTCGACTCGGACGGGGCCAGCCGCGTCGAGACCACGGCTCCGGCCGTCTCCCGCCAACGGTTCGACGAGCTCCGAATCACTCTGCAGCCGAACCCCGACGCACCCTGGCGTTCGATCGCCTGGCGGATCGACCTACTCGCCGCCCAGCGCGAGGCGAGCGAAGCCAACAAGCCACTGTTCATCTGGGCCATGGACGGCCACCCACTCGGGTGCACCTGAAACAACGGAGTGCTCGACCGTGAGTCGACCTTCACCGACCAGAACCTCCTGCAGAGCCTTCGGGATCACTGCATCCCCGTCGCGCTCGACCAGGCCTACGAACGACGCCAAGAGGACGCCAAGGGGGAGTTCTACCGACGCATCGCCGGCCAAGGCCCTCGCAAGGACTTCCGGGGATCGACCCAGGGCTTCTACTTGGCGACCGCTGACGGCGAGTTGCTGATGTACAACAACAACCGCCGTCCGGAGCTGGTGGCCCGACTCGTGCGTGCCGCTCTCGAACGATTCGACGCCGCCGCCGAAACCAGGCCGGCAGCCCAGCCGATCGAGGACGGTGAGCCCGATCCGCAATGGAGTCCCGAGCCACCCGACGGCGGGCTCGTGCTCCGCACCCACACCCGCGTCCTCGGCGGCTATCCGGAACGAGCGGAGTCGCCGGAGCCGCGACGCGAATGGCGGCGGATCATGGAAACCGCTCTCGGACGTGACAACTGTTGGCTCACACGGGAAGAGCACCGCGCGCTGGCATCCGGCGAAGTCCCAGGGAGTGCGATACGTCGGATCGTGCGCTTCCACTTCGTCGACAACACCCGTGGCGAGCCGCCGATGTGGCGCGCCAACGAAGTCGAGTCACTGGAGTTCGAACGGGACGGAGACCAGATTCGCGGCAACGTCCGACTGAGAGCGAAAGACGACTCCCGCGAGTACGTGGCGGCCTTCCTCGCCGAGCTGGCCATCGAGGATGGATCGGTCACCCGATTCGATCTGATCGCCGATGGCTCGTTCCGCGGTGAGGGTCGGTACACCCCGGGAGCGCCTCCGGACTGGTTCCCGCTCGCCGTGTCTCTGACTCTTGCGGACGGCCACGACGTGGCCGACCGGATTCCGCCTCAAGGCTCGCGCGGGTGGGTGCGGGGATACCTCGACACTCGCAGAGACTGACCGCAGCCTGGACCTACAGGCGACCTCGCCCGACCCGACCGATGGCTTTCACGACTGCGCTCGTTCTCGCGCTTCTCGCCCCCCAAGATCCAGGCCAGCCCGTCGAGCCCACGCAGCGCTCCCGCGGCTTGCACGGCTACATCGGCTATCGGGCGACCCAGCCCGACGACCGTGCCGAGTACGGCTACGGCATGGGCTTCTACTCAGCCGCCTGGTCGCTGATCGACGAACCACTCGCGCAGTTCCAGATCGGACTCGCCAGCGGTTGGATCTTGCCCGACAACCGCGACAACAAGACGACTCCGCTGGCGCCGGAAGGATCGCTCGCTCGCCGATGGAAGGAACGCGGGCCGACCTGGGACAGCGTGTTCCAAACTGTCGAGGGCGGACTCGGATACTGGCGCGGCAACCGGTTCCGCTACGGCCCGCCCAAGTTCAGCATGAACGCGACGCCGCAGTGCTACGACTATGAGGTCGGCTCCCCGGGTTGGTCGTTCTTCTACGACACAGAAGCGCTGCCTGACGAACGCCTCGGTATCGCCCAACTCAGCAACTGCCTGCTGATCCCACCAGACGCCCTGCCGTTCGCCGAGGATCCGGGGGGCAAGTTCTTCGGCTACACCTACATGGCGCTGCCATTCACCGACCCGGTCACGGGACAAGGCGGACGCGCGCCGACCGGTGACCACGCCTGGACCTGTTTCGTCAGCACCTCGAACTTCAAGGGGCCGATCGCCTACTACATCCCCGAGACCTGGAGCAAGATCGCGGACGTCTTCGAGCACCCGTTCCTACACGGCCGCGGTCTCGACTCGCGCATAGGCCTGATGGGCGGCGGCGCGATGGAGATCAACACGGTGCCGCAGATCGTCGCCACGGCGAACGATGGCCGCACCTACTCCAAGATCCCGAAGCTGAGCTTCCCGGTCGATGACGACGGACAAGCGGTGTTGGTCCAAGACGTGACCTACTACTCACGCTCGGCGCTCTACGACGACTTCCTCGCGTGGCGAAACGGTGGTGACGCTCCAAGCGGAGAGTTCGTACAAGACGGAGCCTTCGTCGCTCGACTCAGCACTCGAACGCCGGGTTTCGATCAGGACGGCCAGCCGATCACCGGCGTCGCGGAGACTTTCGATACGCAGGTGTTCGAGGACAACACCTGGGGTCTCGTCTGGAAGGACGGCGGAGACGCTCCCACCGGGCAGTTCCCGCAGTACTACCGGCACGAGGGCGAACGCCGCGTGGCGATCGCACCCGACGACGTGCCGAGCGAAACGGGTCTTCTCGAGGCCTCGTTCCGCCAGGCCACGCCCGGGGAGCCATTCACGTCCCCAGGCACGACCGACGAACCAGGCGCCTGGAACGATCCGGGCCCCGCGGCCGGCCCGTTCCAGAGGCAGCTGATCGACGGGTCGGTGGCCACCTACGCGTGGTATCGCTTCGTCGATCAGCCTTCGTTCCAGCAGTATCGCTTCAGCGAGAAGAAGCGAGACGCGCTCCAGGCCCTCGTCGAGCGAATCCACCGCAGCTGGCCGATCGACCGCGACTACATGCCGCCACCGACGACCGGGGAACTGGTCGCCCTGGATCCCGCCTTGTTCGTGCAGCCTCCCGAAGGAATGGAAGTCGGGTTCGTGCCGATCGTGATCCGGCAGGAAGCCGCGAAGTAGTTCGGTTTCGTCGCTCCTGGATCGGAACATGCGTCGTTTCACCTCGCTCGCGCTCGTCCCGCTGCTCGCGTTGGTCGCTTGCGCCTCGCCCTCGGCCTGGCGCTCCGCAGACGTCTCGCCCGAGGACCCGCGGCCGACGCTCATCCTGTCCAGTGCGTTCTACTTCGCCTTCGACACCACAGAAGTCGATCTGACCGGGGTCGACTTCGGATCGAGGTTTCGCACTTGGGAGGAGGCAGCCGACGACGGAAGCCTGACGGGCCAGGACGAAGTCACCGAGATCAAGGCCGTCGTTGGAGACGAACGTGTTGGCAAGGCCCAGGTCGCGCAGATCGGACCCGACCTGCACGACGCGATCACGGAGCTGCTCGAGTCACAGGGATTTGTCACCCACACAGATTCGAGCCTGGTCACGGAAGCACTCACACCACATCACGGACGAAGCCCCGCGTGGTGCGCGCCGGAGACCGTCCCGATCGCGCTCGACCGTTCCGTCGAAATCGCGAAGGACCTCCGGGTCCAGTCGCCGCGTGAAGCCTTCGCCAGCATCGAGGGTGAGTTCGTTTCGACTTCGCCCGATCTGACCGAGGGCATCCGCTGCGTGCTTCGGGTGCGAGTGTTCGATCAGGAAGCGAGGCTTCTGTTCCACGCCGAATCGACAGGGAATTCCAGACCCTCGATCACTCGCGCGTTCGATTCGGCCTTCGAGAGGATTCGACAGCCCGTCGTCCGCCGTTGATTGCGGTGGCTCAGAATGCAGTCGCCGGCGCCCCGTAGACTTCGCGTGCGCGGCTCTGCAGGCTACCTCCGTGGCTCGCCTTCCGATCACCTGCCTCCTGGCTTCCTTCGCCGCTTTCGTCCAGCCAAGCGCGAACGCTCAGATCCTCAGGGACGGGATCCAACGTTACGGAGCCGACGTTGCGGCGCTCTCGCGGCGCTACGCCGTCCCGATGTCCGACCGCCGTATCGATCGGCTGAGGAGCTTCCACGAGCGAACGCTGACCAGGCTCTCGTTGCGGTTCGAAAAAGACTCGGGCTCCTGGTCCGTCGACGACCTGATCGACTGGCATCTCTGGCGAAACGAAGTGCGAGCGAACCTGGCGGCGCTCGATCTCGAAGAGCGCGAGGACGAGAGGATCGCCGAGTTCCTTCCGTTCAAGGCCCCGATCCTCGACCTCTGCGAGGCCCGCGAGGACGTCGAACCACTGGATCCGAACAGTACCGCGCTCGAAGTCGCCGCCCTCCGATCCGTGGTGGAGAAGGCGCTTGACGAACTCGACTCGAGAGCCAGGCAGCGATCACCAGTCGAGGTCGCGCGCGCCGCGCGCCGAGTGCGGGACCTACGACGAGCGTTCGACGAGTGGTACGCGTTTCGCGCCGGCTTCGACCCGTTGTTCACATGGTGGCTCGAGCAGCCTCACGAGAACCTCAGCACAGAGCTCGACTCCTACGCGAAGGCTCTCGACTCGAAGCTAAGTGCGACGCCCGAGGGAATCGACCCGACACTCGTCGCTCAGCCGATCGGAGCCGATGCACTTCGCGCCGCGTTGCGCCAGGAGTTCATCCCCTACGACCCAGCCGAGCTCGTCGCCATCGCCGAACGCGAGTTCGAGTGGTGCGACCGCGAGATGGACAAGGCCGCGAAAGAGCTCGGCTTCGACGACTGGCGGGATGCGCAACGACACGTGAAGTCGCTTCACGTTGCCCCGGGCGAACAGCCTGCTCTGGTGAAGCGTCTCGTCGAAGAAGCGATCGACTGGGTCACCGAACGCGATCTGGTGACGGTCCCCGATCTCTGTCGCGAGACCTGGCGCATGTCGATGCTGGGGCCGGAGCGCCAACGCATCAGCCCCTACTTCCTCGGCGGAGAGCGCATCCAGGTCTCCTATCCTACCGACTCGATGAGTGACGCCGACAAGCGGGCGACGATGTTCGGCAACAACATCCACTTCTCGCGGGCTGTCGCCCATCACGAAGTCATCCCTGGCCACGGATTGCAGCAGTTCATGCAATCCCGGCATCGACCCTACCGTCGCGCGTTCTCGACCCCATTCTGGATCGAGGGATGGGCGTTGTACTGGGAGATGCGCTTGTGGGACCTCGGCTTCCCGCGTGGTCCAGAGGACCGGATCGGGATGTTGTTCTGGCGAAAGCACCGATGCGCGCGGATCGTGTTCTCCCTATCGATCCACCTCGGCACCATGACCCCGGTCGAAGCGGTCGACTACCTCGTCGATCGTGTCGGGCACGAACGCAAGAACGCCGAGGGCGAGGTGCGTCGCTCGGTCGGTGGACTCTATCCACCGCTCTACCAGGCGGCCTACATGCTCGGTGGCCTCCAGATCCGAGCACTCCACCGCGAACTGGTCGTCGACGGGGAATGGACAGAACGGCAATTCCACGACGCGGTCCTGCAGCAGAACTCGATCCCGATCGAACTGCTGCGAGCCGCGCTGAAGCAGGAACGCCTCGAGCGCGACTTCGCGACGCGCTGGCGGTTCTACGACTGAAGCCGCGCGTTAGCGATCCGCGAGGCTGACCCTCGCGGACTCCTCAGGCCACCTCTCAGAGGCTGCCGAACGTGAAGTCGATGCTGTTCGTGAACAGCACGAAGAACGGGTTACCGGCGGCCAGATCCAGCACCGCACCCTGCGTGTTCAGCGACTGGCCGACGAGACCCGGCAGGTTCGGGATCGTCAACGAGAACCCGGCACCCGGCGCGGTGTTGATCGTCGCGAGAATGCCATCGGTCTCGAGCGAGCACGGGATGCCGAGCGCGCCGAGCGGGAACGTGCTCGGGTTTCCGAGCAGGTAGAAGTCACCGATCGAGGCCGGTGCGTTGTTGATGGCCAGGTCGAAGTTCATCCCGATGATCGGGCGAGTTCCATTCTCGAGCGACGGCAGAACCTGTGGCGCACCGAGGTCGTTGCCGCCGGTGAACTGCTCGTAGAGCACTCCAACTGCACCACTCATCGCAGGCCCCGCACTGAGGTCGACAGCCCCCGGATCGGCCACGCCGTTGCCCGAGGAAACACCGACGAGGCCGTCGGTCGAAGCCATCGACTGGTAGTGGAAGCTGATCGCACCACTCGGGAAGAGCTGGACTTGGAAGGTGTTCAGCGTGGTCGCACCGAACTCCGGGACAGCATCCCAAGTTACGGAGACGGCCGAGCCACCACCGACGACGTTGAACCAAATCACACCGCCGCTCGACGGATCGAAGTCATCCCAATAGGGAGCGATAATCGCCGTGGCATCTCCGAAGAACTCCGCGAGCGACTCACTGAAGTCGGACGGCTCGACGCCGGTCCGGGTCAGTCGACCATTCGAGTCGACGTCCAAGTCCGTGACGGCCGTGCCGCTCGGAAGCGTGAACGAGAACGGCAGGGCGATGTTGCCGACCGCGTCGTCACCGAGGGCCAGGTCCGTTCCTCCCGCGAAACCTGCATCCATCGAACCAGCGAGCGAGCTGTTGTAGCCGCCGGCTCCATCCGGAGTGAACGTGAGGTCGATCGGCATCAGAGCCGGCGTGCAGGCCGGACCGCCCGCCGTGGCGCTCGCAACCGCGATATCGGACGTCAGGTCGTAGCCGCCGGAGCCGTCCGGCGTGAAGGTCAAGGTGCCGCCCGCGATGTCCGCGTCGGCAACGAAGTCCTCGTAGACCGTCGCCACCCCAGCGGACGAGAAGTCCATCGAGAGATCCGTCTCTCCCGGATCTGCGGCGCCGTTTCCGTCCGTCAGCCCGATCAGGCCATCGTTCGAGAACAACGGCAGCCGAGCGTCGTAGGCGTGGACGACGGTGCCGTCCGGGAAGATCTCGCACTGGAACGTGAACTCTTCACCAGCCGCACCACCGAACACGACGACGTCCTGCCAAGTGAAGAGCACCGAGGTGCCGAGGTCGTTGAAGAACACATCTCCAGTCGCACCTCCGCCGGTTGGGTCGAGGTCGTCCCAGTAGGCTGCAAACACCGGGGGCTCCCCGAGGAACTCAGCGACAGACTCAGAGAAATCGGAAGTCTGGGTGAGGTCGGAGGTCACTCGGCCGTTCGAATCAACCGCGAGATCCGTGGTGGTCGTTCCATCCGGAAGCGCGATGGGAAACGAAGTCGTGACCGTGAAAATCGAGTCATCACCCGAACCGAACGGTGTTCCGACGGCCGGGTTGATCTGCGCGAGGGCAGCGTTGGTTGTGAGAGAGATCGCAACGAGTGCGAGGATGCGCGAATTCATGCGTAGGTGCTTGTGAGGGAGCGACTCGCAGATCGTCCGAGACGGCGAGTCGAGCCTGGGCGGGGGTAACGCAGACTCTCGATCAACACTCCGTACGGAGCGGGCGTACGCTCGCGACCTATCGATCGGTTGGGCAGGCAGACCTCCCGTGCGAGAGTGAGTGCGAGTCGATCAACGAGAACCGAGAGCGGCCAGGTGCTCGTAGCTCACAGTGAACCGAAGTTTCGGGGATGCCCCTCGGTTTCGGCGTGTTCGATCGCGCGGAGTGCCAGGTCGTCACGCGACATGGAAACCGAACGAGCCGCACTCCGTCCCGGCTCGCGCAGTGTCAGGAACCGTTCGCTCGAAACACGCCCGAGCGATTCCGAACACCAAGAACCGCAGCACGCGATGAACCTTGCGTTCGCCTCGATCAAGGCGAGGAGCGAACTCAGTTCTGCTGGAGGCGACGACGCCAGCTCGACTCGGCCTTCTCAGCCAAAGACTCGTCACGTTGCCAGGTGTTGTCGGTCCCGGCATAGAACAAGAGCAAGCGACCGTCCTCGATCAGGAAGCTGCGAGGATCGATCTGCGCGAGCGAACCCTTGGCGATCGCGTAAGCGCAGTAGCCGTGATACGCAGGCACGTATCGGTCCGGACGCTGCAAGAACATCTGCATCGTCTTCCGCCCCGAAAAGGCGTAGTCCGCGCCACGAAACGTGACAGTCAACTTCGACGAGCCCTTCTTCGGCTTACCCCCCGCCTCCGGAAAGTAACTCACGACGTCGTATCCACCCGCGATCAGACCGTCGTCGTTGGTCTGGAAGTCGACGGCCGACTCATCGATGGGGACTGCGCGCAACGAGTCGTCGACTCCACTGATCCGCCGCCACTCGAGGTTTGCTGCGGCGATCTGCTCGTCGATCGATCCGAGCCACTGGTCCCTCTGCTCGAGTCCGGAGAAGAGGAACAGGGTCCCACCGACGACCGCGAAGGCCTCCGGTTCGACGCCCACCTTCTCTCCCTCGGCCATCGCCAACGCGCAGTAACCACCGTAGGCGGGCTCGAAGCGCGACGGACCGTCTTCGAAGACCGCTTTCGTCTTCTTGTCGCGGAAGTGGTAGGTCACCCCTTCGTAGTCGACGGCGAGCTTCTTCTTGCCCTTCTTGACCCGGAACTGACCTTCCTCGAAGTAGCCGACCGGATCAAAACCGCCGAGCGCCAGACCCTCATCGAGGTTGAAGACGCTGCGATCCGGTTCTGGAAACTCCTCCTCCTGGTCTTGAGCGCGGACAAAGGAGGCAGAGAGAAGGGTCGCCAGGACGGCGAGCGAGGTGAGACGTCGGAATGTCACGGGAGTGTGGTCTTGTGGTCTTCGGGCGGCGGAGGGGCCACACGATCTCGGCACGCGGAAGTGCCAAGAAACTCCGGATTCCGATCAGGCGGAGATCACCCGCCGCGCACGCACTCGAGCCAGGTCTTGGCCATCAGTGCCGCACCAGCCCGGGACGGATGCACTCCATCCCGGGCCCAGTACTCCGACGGCTGGGTAGACAAGGCGTCCTCGAACATCTGGTGGAACGGGACGAAGATTGCCCCGTGCTTGTCCGCCATCCGGCGTGCGGCGGCGCGATAGTCGTCGAACTCGGGAAACCAGTCCTCGCTCACCGCACCACAGCGGAGCACGAACGGCTCGCAAACAACGAGTTGCACGTCCGGCAAGGCCTCGCGCGTACGGGTCAGCAGAGCGTCGTAGCCCTCCTCGTAGATCGCCGCCGTGCCGTCGAAGTTGCCGTTGCGAGTATGCCAGATGTCGTTGACGCCAATCAGGATGCTGAGCACGTCCGGCTGGAGCTCGAGGCAGTCCGCCTCCCAACGATCGGCCAATTGGTTCACCTTGTTTCCGCTGATCCCACGGTTGTAGATCGACAGCGACTCTGGCGCGGCGTGCACGAGTAAGTCGGAGGCCGTGAGACTCGCATAGCCCCCGCCGAGAGCGCGGGGATGGTTGGCCTCGCCGTTCTTCCGATCCCGCCCGGCATCGGTGATCGAATCGCCTTGAAACAGGATCGTCATGCCCGGTCGAATCGCCGAGGACGAGTCCACCCGTCCAGGCATCGATTCGCAGCTCTGGAGAACAAGCGAGGCAGCCAAGGTTGACACCGCGAGAGAGCGAGAGAAGGCAACGTGCATGCCCCTTCGTCTAGCGCAACGGCGTCCGGGAGCACAGAACTTGTCCGCGGGAAGCATGCCGGGCGACCAAGAACGACTTCGAGTTCTTGACAGAGTGACGTCCATCGCTCTGCTTGCATGCCCCGGGACGGATGGTCCATCTCGGTACCGAATCGCCCAATGTCACTCCGCTCCCCGCGCTGAATCCAGGTCACGGAATCGACGCGAGTTCGCGTCGAGCACCGATCGTTGACCTGAGCGTTCCCTGCGCGCTGCTCATCGGTCTGGGCGCTCGGTGAGACGGTTGACCGGACCATCGCGGTCGAGAGTCCCTCACCGTGAAGTTCGAGTCCATTCCGATTCCCTGGGAGCAGCCCTTCCAGCGTCCCCGTCCGAAGCGCGCCGGCATGCTGGTCGACCTGCGCCGTTGCATCGGCTGCCACGGTTGCTCAGTGTCCTGCAAGACCGAGCACGCAGTGCCGCTCGGATCGTTTCGAACGCGGGTTCACTGGATCCAGCAACCGGGCCGGGTGCAGCTCGACTTCGTTCCGCTGATGTGCAATCAGTGCACCGACGCCCCATGCATCACGGCCTGTGATTCGGGAGCGATCACGCGGGCCGAGGATGGAAGGGTCACGATCGATGAGGATGTCTGCGAAAGCGGCCAAGGCTGCGTCTCGGCGTGCCCGTATGACGCGATCACGGTCCACCCACAGACCGGCAAGGCCGACAAGTGCGACTTCTGTGAGCAGCGCACCGACGACGGTATGAATCCCGCTTGCGTCGATGCGTGCCCGACGCAGGCCCTGGTTTTCGGTGACCTCGATGACCCGGAGGACCCGGTCTCTAGGGCCGCGGCACGGCCGGATTCGTCGCACTGGCGCGAGGACACCGGAGCCGGGCCAGCGGTCGTCTACCTCGGTGCCAACTCGCAGATGGAGAAGGCAGCACCGAAGGTGCAACTCGGCGACGGCGAGGCGGGCATCGTCTACGCCCAGCCCCACGACCGTCATCTTCGTCTCGGAGACCAGGCCGACAACGCGGAGGACCAGCGATGAGCGACAAGACCGACAACTCGCCGTTCGGGAACCCGTCGCGCCGTGACCTGCTGCGGTTCGGCGCGGCGGTCAGCGCTCTCTCGGTCGTCGGCTGCAAGCTGACTTCGGGCTCGGGTGGAACACTCCCCGCTGGCCTGCCGCGCCCGGTCGAACCGCTCTCCGAACTCACTCCGAAACCCACCGTCTGCTTCGGATGCACGACGCACTGCGGAGTCGTCGGATGGGTCAAGGACAACCGCGTACGACGGATCAGCGGCAACCCGCTCGATCCGAACACCGGCGGCCGCGTGTGCTCGAAGGCTCACTCGATGATCGCCTACACCGAGTACCCCGAGCGCCTGCTCTACCCCCTCGAGCGCGTCGGCAAGCGCGGTGAGGGCAAGTGGCGGCGAATCACCTGGGAAGAAGCGAACCGCAAGATCGGCGCCCGCCTGCGCGCCGTGCGCGACGCCGGCACGCCCGAACGATTCGTCTTCCACTACGGACGCGACAAGACGAAGGGATTCACCAAGCGCTTCACGGACGCGTTCGGAACCCCACATCGCCTGAACCGCCGCTCGATCTGCAGCAGCAACCGTCGTGCTCCGTTGATGAGCTACTACGGCCGCGAGTTCGAGTGGGAGTCGCAAGACCTCGCGAACACGAAGTACGTCCTGAACTTCGGCGGCAACCCGATGGAGGCCTACCAAGGTGGTCTCTACATGGCCTGGCGTCTGACCGACGCGCGGGTCGACCGCGGGGCGAAGCTCGTGACCTTCGAGGTGCGTCCGTCCGCGACGGCTTCGGTCTCCGACGAGTACATCGCGATCCGCCCAGGAACGGATGGCGCCGTCGCTCTGGCCATGGCGCACGTGATCTGCCGAGACGAACTCTACGACGCGGACTTCTGGAACCGCTGGGCGAACTACCCGCTCGAGGACATGAAGCGCCACGTGGAGCAGTTCACTCCGCAGTGGGCCGAGAACGAGAGCGGCGTCCCGGCCGACACGATCGAACGTCTGGCTAAGGAGTTCGCAGCCGCTGCCCCTGCCGCGACGACGATGTCCAACCGCGGCTCGGCGAAGCATTACAACGGTGCCCAGTCAGACCGCGCGATCCGCATGCTCGACGTGCTCTGCGGCACGGTCGGCAAGCCAGGTGGCTTCTGCCTGAGCTCACTCCGCGGTTGGAGCAACCGCTACGGTCAGGACGAACTGCCGAAGATCTCGGCCCCGGGCCCGAAACCGAAGGGCCCGAAGCCCTGGAAGCCCGGCACCCGCGAGTTCGAAACCTTGCCGAAGGACGTGCAGGAGCGCGTCGCGGCGTTCCCCGACTTCTGGCAGAACAAGTATTTCGGTGAGCTGGCGACGCCGTCGGAATACCCACTCTCCTGGCACTGGTACTCGATGCGCGTCGGCCAGCTGGTCTACGAGTACGTGCGCGAAGGCCGCCAGAAGGTCGACGTCTACATGAGCTACACGCTCGGGGCGTCGTATGGCTACCCCGAGGCCAAGGCCGCGCGCGAAGTGCTGATGGACGAGCGGCTGATCCCGTTCCACGTCGCGATCGACATCGGCTACTCCGAGCACGCAGCGCTCGCCGACATCATCCTGCCCGACGCGACCAGCCTCGAACGCTGGGACGCGCACGGCACGAACAACTACGGCTTGCGCCCCTACATCGGATTGCGTCAGCCGCTGGTTACTCCGCCCGGCCAGGCGCGCAGCGTCCAGGAGATCCTCCGCGACCTCGCGCACGAAGTCGGCGGCGGGATGGAGACGCACTTCGACTTCGACGACGTCGAGGAGTTCTACAAGGCTTGGCACCAGAACCTCCCGATGGAGTGGGAGGAGTTCAAGCGGCGCGGCATCTGGACCGACCTCGAGCGACCACTCGACTACGAGCTCTACGAACGCCCGGTCGCTGCCGCCGACCTCGAGGGAAGTGAGATGGACCCGGAGACCGGCCTGATCCGCAAGAACGGTAAGGTGGTGGGCCTGATGCAGGACGGGAAGCCGGTGCAGGGGTTCCCGACCCCCCACCGGAAGATCGGCGTCCACGACGACATCTTCCCGCTGGCCGCGCGACACGTCGGCATCCCCGAGGACGACCCGGTGGCGAGTCCGATCGCGACCTGGTTCCACGTGCCAGCGTTCGCGGCGATGGACCGCTCGAAGCAACTGCACTTCACGACCTTCAAGTGGAACGTCCACACGCAAGGCCGCAGCGGGCACTGGAAGTACGCCGCCGAGATCATCCACGACAACCCCCTGTTCATCGCCCCAGAGACTGCCCGCGCACACGGACTGGAGGATGGCGCGATGGTCGAAGTCACGGTCTCACGACCCCGCGGTTATACGTTCCGCGCCGGAGAGGACGCGCCGGTCGGCTCGTTCCGCCAGCGACTGAAGGTGTTGCCGGGCATGTCCGAAGACCTGGTCGCCTCGTCCCACCACGTCGGTCACTGGGAGCATGGACCGGTCGGAAGTGGGAAGCCGGAAGGCACGACCGCAGCCGAGGCAGGTTTTGATCGCCAGCTGATGGCCGACCCGGACATCGCCCGGAACATGTGGTGGTCGAAGTCGAAAGGTGGTGTCGGAAGTGGCGTCCACATCAACGATGCGATGCCGATCGATCCAGCACCACTGATCGGTGGACAGAACTGGTTCGACAATGTCTGCACGGTGAGGCAACTGTCGTGAGTGCCAACACCGAGAAGCCGGACTTCTCCGGCCTGCGCGCCTCCTCCCTCGAGTGGGTCGCGCACGTGCTGCTCTTCGAACTCGACCAGGCTCACCTAGACGAGCTCCTCTCCGGACCGATCCCGGAGATGCTCGACCAGTTCGTACCTGGCACCGCGGACGAACTGGAGGCGGCGGCGCGGTCCAAGGACGCCTGCGATGAGTTGGCGGCAGAGTTCGCTCGGCTCTTCTTGATCCCGAGCTCCACCGCGGTCGTGCCAATCGTCACCTCCTGGGTCGAAGATGGTGAGCCGATCCGCGATCTGGCGGTTCGATGGAGCACCGTGGTCGAGGAACTGGGGGTCCCACCCTACGACCAGCAAATCGGACGCATCCCGCCGACTCACATCGCTGCGGTGCTGCGGGCCTACGCATTCACGACCGGCGATGAGACGATGCAGTCGGAAATCGAAGCGACTGCGGTCCCTCCGATCCGATTGTTCGCCGAGTCGCTTCGCGATAACGCGCAAGCACCGTTCTACCGAGCTCTCGGGATCATGCTTGGCGGCCTGCTCGCCACCTGCTAGCAGCGGGGACCGCGCTGAATTCGGCGCGAGATCCGGTCGATCACGACGGTCAGAAGGACCATCGTCAGGAGGAAAGTGGAGGCCCGCCCCATCGAGCCGTGTGCAAGCGCACTGCGGAACAGGAAACCGAGCCCGCCGACGCCGACGATCCCGAGGACAACGCCCGCCCGGACGTTCGACTCGAACTGGAACATCGCGTAGGTCCGCCACTCCAATCGAACCAGGGGCACTGCGCCGTGCACGAACGCCGAGGCCCGGGACGGTGCACCGATGTGCTCCAGGCGTCGATACGGAACGTTGTCGACCGACTCCGTGAAGACACGGGCCAAGACACCTGCGCTGTGCAGCAGGAGCGCTCCGAGTGCGGCCTCGACGCCGGTCAGGAAGAACAGCGCGAGAATCCAGACCCAGGCAACCTCAGGGAGCCCTCTCAGGATTGCGGAGACGACTCGGGACACAACCACCACGGCTGTCCGCCCGAGTCGCAAGATCCCCGGAGTTCGCTCGGGAGCGAACTCGTGCGCACGAAGCTGAAACGTCGCTGAACCGAGCCAAGCGAAGACCACTGCCAGTCCGCAGGCGATCAGAGTCGACAACACCCCGAGCGCGAGGGGAACCGTGACTCCCTGGAGCGCATCGCCCAGCGCCTGGCCACTCAGGTCGGGGACGAGCAGCTGGCCGTAGTGCTCTCGCAGGTAGCGCAGGTCCAGCCGACGAAGTTCGGTTCCGAGCTCGAGGATCGGACGACGAATCAGGAAGAGGCTCGCTCCGATCGCCGAGGCGACTCCGAAACCGGCGATGCGCCGTCGCAAGCGAGCGGCTTGAATCGTCGTGTTTCGTTCCTGCCGAACCAAGCGGCGCAGAGCGTTGCTGGCAAAGTCGACAGCCACGGTCAGGAGCAACGCTGCCCCGAGGAAGGTCACCCCCCGCGCCTTGTTGTCGTAGCCGATCTCCTGCAGGACAGCGGCGCCGAGACCTCCGCCACAGACCGCCCCGATCACGGACGCGTTTCGAACGGTGCACTCGAACCGCATCAACAGGAACGACAACATCGCCCGTCCGGCAAGCGGCTGTGTTCCGTAGATCAATACCTGCCAGCGGCTCGCTCCCGCGCTCCGCAGCACGTCGCGGTGTGCGCGCGGGACTCCATCCCACAGCTCGCTGAAGATCTTCCCGAGAATCCCGGCTGCGTTGACTGCGATCGCCAGAACCGCGGTGAGCGCCGTCGGCCCGAAGATCGTCAGAAGCACCAGCGCCCAAGCGAAGTCCGGGACGCCACGCATCGCATCGAGCAGGAAGCGGAAGACCTCGCGGACGACTGTGCGGATTCGGCTCCTGCTCCGACCTCGCCCAGCACCGTCGTCGAGAACCGCATCGCTCGCGAGAACCGCGAGTGGGTAGGCGAGCAGCAGAGCCAGGGAGACGCCGAGGACCGCGATCGCAAGCGTCTCGGCCGTCAGTTCGGCCGCCAGCGTCAGCGTGCGGGACGACAGGTCGGGAGATGCGAAACCGGAGAGGAAGGACCCCGTCCGACCCCAGGCCGAGCGCCACCCTTCCTCGGTCCCGAGGTGTCTCAAGTCCCAGGGCAACACGGCGATGCTCAGCACCACTGCGAGAGCGAACGAGATCCGCAACACCGTCCGACGTGGACGCTGACTGTCGTTCGCGGAGCTCACCCGCCGGGAGCCCGTGTCGGAGCGAAGCCTTGGAACTCGACGCCGTAGACCTCGCGCAGCATGGATTGGTCGAGATCCGCGGGTTCGCCCTGCCAGAAAACACGCCCGTCACGGAGCGCTATCACTCGATCGAACCCGCTGTCGAGAAGACTCAGACTGTGAAGGCTGACAAGGAGCCCGGCATCTCGCGCACTCGCGAGACGCATCAGCAATTCGATGATCTGCCGACCAAGCCGGACATCGAGCGCTGAGACGGGCTCATCCGCGAGAAGAACGTCCGGCGATTGAACGATCAACCGAGCGATGGCGACCCGCTGACGTTCACCGCCGGACAGCTCGTCGGGCAAGGCCCAGAGCCGGTCCTCCAACTCGACTTCGCGCAGCGCCTCGCGAGCCCGATCCAGGTCACGCGGAAACACCAGGTTCCAGGCGGCACGCCACATCGACCAGTCGCCGAGCCGCCCCATCGATACGTTGTGCACGACACGCAGCGGCGGCACGAGGTTGTCGTCCTGTCGCAAGAACCCGACCCGACGCCGGTGACGGCGCAGGGCGCGCCCTCGAAGTTCGGACGGTCGATCACCCAGGACCTGAACCGCACCCGAGTTCGCCCAGAGGCTCGAGCCTAGCAGGCGTAGCACCGTGGTCTTGCCAGCACCCGAAGGACCGATGAGGGCGACTTTCTCCCCAGCCGAAATCGCGAGACTGACCCCATCGAGAATCGGACGTCCCTCGGCGCGCACGGTGACCCCGTCGAGCTCGAGAGCGGGACCGGCAGCTGCAGAGGTCAACGTCACTTCCGCAGGCTACTTCAGCAGCCCCGTGGCCGACATCACATCGCGGATCATCTGCCACTGCGAAGAGTCCGCCGCGACGAACCGCTCGGCCTTGAACGCATCGAGCATCGCACGGTGCTCCGGGACAGTCGGGTCGAGCTTCTCGAACGCCGCTCGCACCTTCGAGACCAGCTCGGCTCCCAAGCTGTCGCGCGCGACCAGGCAGTAGTCGACGTAGGGCTCGGTCTCGTAGATCAAGACCGCCTGGGCCTTCTTCTCGTCGCTCGCCAACTCGTAGTTCGTGTAGTTCACCGCACCGACATCGATGCGGCCGTCCGCGACGGCGTCGAGCGTCATCGAGTGGTTGTCCTGGTGCTTGGCCCCTCCACGCACACCCTCTGCGGGATCGATTCCGGCCTGAACCATGAAGTGCCGCGGCATGATGTGCCCCGACGTAGATCGAAGATTGCCGAAGGTGAAGCTCAGGTCGCGAATCCTCGGCGCCAGCTCCTCGAGGCGGTCAACCGGGCCGATCCGTCCAGCATCCACCACCGCTCGATTGGCGATGAAGTAGGTCTTGAAGGCCAGGTCCTTCTGACGGGTCGCGATCATCTGCGCCTCTCCGGCGCAGGCGTCGACCGCGTCGACCCCGGTGACGCCACCAAACCAGCCGAGGTCGATCTTGTTCGAGCCGAACATCGCCACCGCGGCGTCGTAGTTCGTCGCGTTGATGTACTCGACTTCCATCCCGAGCTCGACACTCAGGTAGGTCTCGACGGCTTCCGCCAGGGCGTCGATCTCGGTCCCCTTACTGTCCGGGATCCCGGAGACCCGGAGCACCTGCGGCTCACCTCCTGCATCCCCGCCGCAGGACGTGGTCAAGCTGAGGAGCGCGAGGGTCAGGGCTCCGAGTGGCGCATGGTTCATCCGTGTAGTTGAGCAGCCGACCACAGGTGCAGCCAACCACTCGTACCGAGCTCGGAGCCCAGGTCGGCGGCGGCGCCTTCTCAGTCGTCGTCCGCATGCCCTTCGAACGCCGCAATCACCTCCTGCTGCAGGTTCGGCGGGCAGGGCTCGTCGTGACTGTAGTCCACCGTGTAGGCGCCGGCGCCGTGGGTGATCCGGTTCACGTCCGTCGAGTAGTTCTGCAGCTCGCCGATCGGCGCCTGAGCGATCACCACACAGCGATCTCGAGGTAGCACGCGCATTTCCTGAACTCGTCCACGACGCGCTGAGATATCCCCCGTCAGATCGCCCATGAACTGCGCGGGCGCTGTGACTTCGACTGTGACGAAGGGCTCGAGCAAGGCGGGTTGTGCCTTGCCGACCGCATCGATGAACGCTCTGCGGCCCGCGGTCACGAACGCGACCTCCTTCGAATCCACCGCGTGGTGTTTGCCGTCGTAGACCTCGACCCGGATACCCGTCATCGGATAGCCAGCGACGGCGCCATCGTGCAGCACCTGACGGATGCCCTTCTCGATCGCCGGCATGAACTGGCGCGGGATCGAGCCCCCAACCGTCGCGTTCACGAACTCGAAGTCCTCCGCCTGCCCCTTGGCCACGCCGTTCGTCAGTGGCTCGACGCAGAGAAAGACCTCGCCGAACTGCCCGGAGCCTCCGGTCTGCTTCTTGTGCCGGTAGTGCCCCTCCGCCCTCGCTCGGATCGTCTCCTTGTAGGCGACTTTGGGCGGCGCCGTGTTGAGCTCGATCCCCATCTCGTCCCTGAGACGCTCGAGCACCAGTCGGAGGTGGGTCTCCCCGAGGCCGCGGAGCACGGTCTGTCGGGTCGCCGCAATCCGTTCGATCCGAAGACAAGGATCTCCCTCGATGATTTTGTTCACGGCCGAGACGAACTTCGTCTCATCGGCGTGATTTGTCAGCTCGATTGCGAGCCCATAGGTCGGCTTCGGAAGCGGCAACGGACGAAGGTGGACCGAGTCCATGTCATGGTCTTGATGCAGGGTTGCGTCGAAGTGCAGATCCTCGATCCGGCTCACAGCTCCGACGTCACCGGGCCCCAGAGCCTCGACCTGCTCGTTGTCCTTGCCCTGGCGCTTGATCAGATTGCCGATCCTCACCGGCTTCTTCTGATCGTCGAGGATCAGCTCGCTCTTCACGTGGATCGTGCCCTGGTGCACGCGGAAGACGCCGAGTTTGCCCACATGCTTGTCGGCCGCGATCTTGAACACATGGGCGAGCACGGGCGCGTCCGCGTCGGGCTCGGCGTGGAACTCCACCTCGTCGCCTTCGACCGTTCGCAGGAATGGCCGAGGATTGCCTTCCAGAGGGTTAGGGAGAAGGCTCGCCATCACGTGGAGCAGGTTGCGGATGCCTGCGCCGGTCTTCGCGCTGCAGTAGCAGATCGGCACGAGATGCGCATCGCGCAGCGCAGCCTCGAACGCATCGTGTAGCGCCTGCTTATCGATGTTCTGATCGCCGCCGTCCTCCAGGTACTGCGTCATCAGATCGTCCTGCATCTCCACGATCTGCTCGACGATGGCCTGGTGAGCCTCCGGTTCACTGGAGAAGTCCGTCGGCTCGTCGACCTCCTTGTCGAAGACCGGCACGACGCCCGATCGATCTGCACGCGGTAGCGTCACCGGCAGGCACTTCGCTCCGAACTCCTCCTGGATCTGCTCCGTCAGCCCCTCGAGGTCGACGTCCTCCTCGTCGATCTTGTTGATGATGATCATCCGCGGCAGCTTGCGAGCCTTCGCGACGCTCATCATCCGCCGAGTGACCGGCTCGATGCCCTTGTGCGCGTCGATCAACACACACACGGTCTCGACCGCCGGGAACGCAGCGATCGTGTGACCGATGAAGTCCGGCGTGCCGGGCGCATCGATCATGTTGACCATGTGCTTCTCGTGCTCGAAGTGCATCACGGTCGCGTAGAGCGAGTGGCGGTGAGCCTTCTCCGACTCTTGCCAGTCGCTGATCGTGTTCCCCTCCTCGACCGAGCCCATCCGGCTGATCTCGCCGGTCTCGAACAACAAGCGCTCGCTGAGCGTCGTCTTCCCTGCACCGCTCTGGCCGGTCAGGATGATGTTGCGAATGTCGGCGGGATCACGAACGGCCATGGGGAGGTTCCTCGGGAGGGTGCTAGGCACCGCCCAACCTCTCCCTTTGCAGGCCGAGCGGACTGTTGGTTCTCGGCGGCCGGCCCCAGACGGGACCACTCGAGACGTCGAAACGCCTCGGATTCCGCCATCCGGTAATCTACGCGTTCCGCACCAAACTGTGGAGTCGCTTCCGCCCCCGAAGCCCACCGGTATTCCGCGGAGGGGTTCTTCCGAGAACCATGTCGCTCGAGCGGAACTGAAGTGACACGTCGCATCCAAGACGCCCACGGCGGGGTGCGTGTAGACGGAGCCATCCGATGACCACGATCCCCCGCCCCGATCTCTCCGAACGCCCGCTCCGTGCAACCTGCACGCGTGACCTGAAAGCCAGCCCGGCCGAGGTGTTCGCAGCGTTCACTTCACGCTTCGACAGCTGGTTCGCGCAGGCCGGAGCCATTGAGATGGTGCCCGAACTCGGGCGCCCGTTCTTCTTCTACAATCGCGATGATTGGGGCCGTCACCCTCACTACGGCCGCTTCCTCGAGCTGATCGAGAACGAGTTGGTCGAAATGACCTGGATCACAGGCAACGGCACCGAGGAAGGAACCCAGGGCGCCGAGACCATTCTGCGAATCGAGCTCGACGCGAAGAGCGGCGGAACAGAAGTCCGGTTGACGCACACCGGCTTCGTGTCGGACAAGTCACAGCAGGGGCACCAAGAGAACTGGCCGATTGCACTCGAGATCCTGGACGAAGCCTTGGCGTGACGCGCTCGCCCACGGTCAACCCAGACGGTCCGTCGCCGAAAGTGCGCGTGCGGTGTCGGTCGCAGCACTCGCCAGCTCTGCCGGCACACCTTCGAACAACACCCGTCCGCCATCGACTCCAGCCCCCGGTCCGAGGTCGACCACATGGTCGGCCCTCGCGATCACGCTGAGGTCGTGCTCGATCACCACGACCGTGTCGCCGCGGTCCGCGAGAGAATCGATCACGCCCTGCAGCTTCTCGACGTCGTCGGGGTGGAGACCGCGCGTGGGTTCGTCGAGGACGAACAGGGTCGTAGCGCCCCCTCTCTTCTTTGACGTGTCGAGGTGCGTCGCGAGCTCGAGGCGCTGTGCCTCACCACCGGAGAGGGTGTCAGCCCCCTGGCCGAGCTGGAGGTAGCCGAGCCCGATGCGTGAAGCCGTCCGCAGGGGCTCCGAGATCGACGACGAAACAGGCTGTCTGCTCTCCGCCCGCGCGAGGAACTGATCGATCGAACTCTCCAGGACGTCCGCGATCGAGAGGCCATCGAAGGCCTGCACCGAGAGCGTCTCTTGGTCGAACCGCCGCCCGCTACAAGTCTCGCAGGTCACCATCGAGGCTCCGCCCAGAAGATCCATGCCGCCGAACCCAGTCGCAACACGCCCGAGACCGGAACACTCGCGGCAAGCCCCGCCCTTCTTGGCATCCCAGCCGAAGTGCGTCGGGCGGAAGCGCTTCTGCCTCGCGAGATCGGTGTCGGCGAAGGCCTTCCGGATCGGATCCAGCACCCCGAGCAACGAGGCCGTGCAACGACGACGAGAACGGGATCCGCGAGCGCCGGCATCGACGACGGTCCGCCTGATCCGCTCTGCGCCTTCAACCGATCGACACCCGATCGGCCGCCCCTCGATCAGCGATGCGGCGAGAACCTCGAGCACAAACGTGGACTTACCGCTGCCGGAGACACCGGTGACCGCCGTCACGCAGCCGAGCGGGATCGCCAGGTCGAACTCGCGGAGGGTTCGGAGGTGCGCACCGCGAACGACCAGCTCCCCTGACGGCGGCCGAACACCCTCGGCCTCCCCCTTCGGACCGAGCCGGGCGACTGCGCCGAGGACCCGCCCGGTGCGAGAGGCACCACCGTCCTTACGCAGCTGACGCGGCGAGCCACTCGCAACCAAGCGACCACCTTCACGTCCGGCACCGGGGCCGATCTCGATCACATGATCGGCTGCAGCGACGACCTCGGGGTCATGTTCGACTGTGACGACCTGGTTTCCTGCGTCCACCAAGTCCCGCAAAGCACCGATCAGCACCTGGGTGTCCTTTGGGTGCAGGCCGGTCGAAGGTTCGTCGAGCACGTACGTGACTCCGAAGAGCGGAGCCGCGAGCTGGCGCGCGAGTCGCAATCGCTGGCGTTCTCCGACCGACAACGTGTCCGTTGCCCGATCGAGACCGAGGTGACCAAGCCCAAGGCCGACGAGGCGGTCGAGGGCACGGCGCAATTCGGGGAGAACCGTGTCCGCCACGCTTCGGCGAGGGTGATCAGGCGGAATCAGATCCTCGAGGCACGAAGCGACCTCGCTGACCGTCTGACGGCAGAGCCTCGGCAAGGTCAGCCCCGCGATCGCGATCGATCGCCCCCGTTCTGCGAGTCGGTCCCCCCCGCATGCGTGGCAAGGCTCCGGGCCGAGTAGCGATTCGAGTTCCTGCCCGCGACCACCTCCAACCTTCCGCGCGTACTCACGATCGATCTCGCCCGCCAGCCCCTCGAAGGTCTGGGTCCAACGGTGCGGTGCGTCACCACCCTCCGTCGCGTCATGTTCCCAGACGACATCCAACTCTTCTTCCCCGCAGCCACGCATCGCGAGTCGCTGCGCGGACTCGGGCACGTCTTGCCACGGTTGATCAAAATCGACTCCTCGGGTGGACCCGATCGCCCGGACGATTGCGTGGTAGCGGCCGTTCTCATCCGCGTAGTAGCGGATCGACCTGTGCGAGCGATCGAGCGCGCCCCCGAACAACGGCAGGGTCGCATCCGCAACCAAGCGCTCCGGCACACAGCGCAGGATCACACCGGTGCCGGAGCAAGCCGGGCAGGCCCCCTCGCGTCGGAAGAACGAGAACACGGCCGCCGGCACCCTTCGCCCATCGTCGCCAGCAACCACTCGGGACCAGAGCGTGCGCAGCAACGGATGCATACCAGAGGACGTGGCGACAGTTGCTCGCCGATCGGCGGGAATCGCCCCTCCGATTCGTTGCTCCAGCGCGATCGTCGGTCGGAGCCCATGCGCTGCCGTAGCCAGCCAGGGAGACAGGGAGCTGCCCAGCTGCTGCCGCGCGTGCCGTGACAGATGTTCGGCGAACCGCGCACGCGACGCTCCGTGCAGGGTATCGAAGACGAGGGAACTCTTGCCGCTTCCCGAGACCCCGGTGACGACGGTCCAGGCCGCCGCGGGAAACTCCACATCGAAGCCCGAGAGGTTGTTCGTCAGGATCCCTTCGAGAACCGTCGGGCGGTCGACCGGAAAAACCACTTCGCGATTCGACCTGGCTGGCTCCAGACCGAGACCGCGTAGCGCTCGTCCCGTCGGCGAGTCGACTTCGCGGATCTGCTCGGTCGTGCCGAGCGCGCAGACCGTGCCTCCGCGTGACCCCGACCCGGGCCCGATCTCGATCACGTGGTCGGCAGCAGTGAGAACCTCGAGGTCGTGCTCGATCACGACGACCGTGTGGCCCGAACGCACGAGTGCGTCCAACGCGGTCACCAGTCGCACGACGTCCTCGCGGTGCAGACCCACCGTCGGCTCGTCCAGAACGAACAGTGCCTGACGGCTTCGCGCGGTCTTCGCAATCTCGCCCGCGAGCCGCACACGCTGCGCCTCACCTCCTGACAAGGAGGTCGCTCGTTGACCGAGGGTCAGATAGCCGAGGCCGACCCGGTCGAGCGCTTCGAGAATCGAAAGGGCCTTCTTGATCTTCGGGTTCCTGGGATCCGCGGCCAAGGCTTCGCGAACCCATGCATGCACAGTCTCGACGGTCGCGTCCAGCACCCCGAGAATGCTCGGACCAGTCCGAAGCACAGTGCTCGTGACCTCGAGCACCTCGTCGCGAAAGCGTCGCCCCGAACAAGTTGCGCAGATCAGCTCGACGTCGGGCAACCCGTGCATACCGACGACTTCGAACCCGGATCCTTCGCAGTCTGGACAACGGCCACCGGCTTTCGAGTTGAATGAGAACGTCGATGCGTCGAAGCCCCGAGCCTTCGCTTCCTGCTCGTCGGCGAACAGCTTGCGAACCACATCGAACAGCCCGGTTTAGGTCGCCGGATTGCTTCGTGGGGTGCGACCGATCGGAGATTGATCCACCTCCAGAACCTGGTGGAGTTGCGCGGCTCCACGAACTGATCGGAAACGGGCAGCCGGCCCCTCGTCGAATGGAGCGCCTTCGATCTGCCTCCGGACGGAGTCCGCAAGAACATCGTGTAGGAGCGTCGACTTCCCGGCACCGGCGACCCCGGCAATCGCCGTCAATCGGCGAAGTGGGATCCAGACGTCGATCTCTTGCAGGTTGCGGTAGCCCGCCCCCTCGACGACGAGCGATTCGGAGCCCGCCTCCACCCCGAGGCGCTGCCGCATCGGCTCGCGATCGACGGGCGAAGCCACGGCGGACGGTGGCCCAGCCCTCACGACCCTGCCGCCGTGCACGCCGGCGCCGGGTCCGATCTGGATCACATGGTCTGCCGCAGCCACAGCCAGCTCGCTGTGCTCGACGACCACGACCGTGTTGCCTTCGTCGCGGAGCGCCCGTAGGAGATCCAGGACCGCTCGTTCTTCGATCACGTGCAGCCCAATGGACGGCTCGTCGAAGACGAAGGTCACGCCAGTCATTCCGGTGGTCGCGAGCGCAGCGAGCCGGATCCGCTGAAACTCGCCTCCCGACAGAGACGGTGTGGAGCGCGCGAGCGGAAGGTAGCCGAGACCGAGCCGGAGAAGGGCATCCACACGGCGAGCGAGTGCACCGCCCCGACGAGCCGCCCATTCTCCGAGCTCGGAGAGTTCCTCGGTCAGAGCCCCGATCAACGTCACTCCATCGAGAGTGGCGTTCCGAGCGGCTTCGTTCAGGCGTGTGCCCTCACAACCCGGGCAGGGCAGTGATCTCGCAAAGCGCAGGGCGTTCTCGTTTCGACTCCGTTTGAGGATCTCGTCGATCGTCGGGATCAGCCCTTTGTAGAAGCCGAGCTCTCGTGGCTTGGCTTTGATGCCCTCCCACCGCATCCGCGATTCCAGCGTGTGCTTGCCGAACGGAACCTCCAGGCGGTCCGACCCAAAGAAGACCACGCCTTGTTGCTCGTCAGTCAGCTCCCGCCACGGCGTGTCGACATCGAATCCATGCGCGTTGCACACATCGTTCAGAACATCGATCGTGACCTGGCTGTAGACGATGTAGCCAGACTTGGTGGTCGGAACGAGCGCGCCACCGCGCAGCGTCTTGGTCGGATCCGCGACTAGGAGCTCTCGAGCGACCTCGTCTCGGTTGCCCGACCCCGCGCACTCGGGACAGGCCCCAGCGGTGACAAAGGAGAAGTCCCGCGGCTCACGGCCGGACGCCTCTGCGAAAGCCACTCGCATCAGGTCGTGCACCCCCGACAAGGTCCCGACCGTCGACCGCGGATCGGAGGAGCCCATTCGCTGCGAGAGAGCGATCGACGGCGACAAGCCCTCGACGTGCTCGACCTCAGGCTCCGGCACTCGTTGCAGGAAGCGTCGCCCGTGACTCGAAAGGGTCTCCAGGTAGCGCCGTTCTCCGACCGCGTGAAGCGTGTCGAAAGCCAAGGAGGACTTTCCGCTCCCAGACACTCCGGTGACGACAGTCAACGCCCCGTGCGGCACCTCGACGGTCACCCCGTCGAGGTTGTGGGTGCGGACGCCTTCGAGGCGGATGTGGGAAGTCGGGTTCGGCATCGATGCTGCTCGGCGCGTTCCGCACAGCATCGCCGTTCCCGCGAGTCGAAGCAGCAATCTCCGCCGATCGAATCAATCCATACGCGTCGACCCGAACCGCACCTCGTCGAACTCGGCGTGCCGGATGACGTCAAGCGTCGCCGCCACGTCGCCATATGTCGCCCCATCCTGAGGCTCGAGGACGACGGGCAGGAGCTTCCTCTCGCCGGGGCTGGAATCGTCTGCGATCCGAAGCGACTCATCCTCCGCAATCCGCGTCAAGGTCCGCTCTAGATCCGAGATCGAGTTCACGCGTTGGGCCTCGACCGTCCAGAAGATGCGATGGCCGAGCAGGGTGAAGGGCTCCTCGCGCCCGGGCTCGGTCGAAGGGACACGCCCTGGGTAGCGCGGGACCCTCGTACCGAAGTTCTCACACAGCACGCGGACGACCAGCTGCTCCTGAGGCTGGGCCGCGGACGCAGAGGATCCGCTACCGGTGGGCAGATAGGCGGGTACTTTCGCTTCGAGAACCCGGAAGTCGATACAGAGGAAGAAAATGATCAGCAGAAAGACGGCATCGATCATCGGCGTCATGTCGCTCTCTGCACGATCCGTGCTCCTCTCGTCACCATCCATTTGTGTCTCCGATCGCTGAGGTCCCGTCGATCGATACTCGACCCAAACGACGTGGACCCAGCATCCGATAGATAGGGCATGTAACGTGACTCACCCTCGGCGGTTCAACGAGTTCTTCGTTCGCGAGGAACCGACGCAGCGGTTCTTCGTGCGAACCACGCCTCTCCCTCGAATCCGGGCCGCGCACCTCCTCTAGCGATGACCTCCTTCCTCCGAACCCTCGCAATCGCAGCCTTGATCGCCGGCGGAGCGACCGCGCAGCTTCGAATCGTCACCTACAACACGAACACCTTCGGAACCGAACCCCCAGGCTCCTCGCTCCGCCCGCCGCGCGCTGGAGTCGAACTCGTGATCCGAGCGATCGGCGAAGAGGTCGTGGCCGGCATCCGGCGACCTGCCGACATCATCCTTCTGCAAGAGCAACAACAACCGGACACGACCACCCAGATTCTGGTCAATAGCTTGAACGCCGCATACCAGGCCGACGGGATCACCTATGCGAGAGGGTTCGAAGTCGGGACCACGACCGGGGGCTCTGGACTCGGGCCACCGAACAGCTCGGAGATTCGTCAGGCAGTGATCTACCGGACGGACACCGTGGAGCTGATCGACGAAGACTCGTTCGGCAGCATCAGCGGAACGAACCAACCTCGGGAGACGATGCTGCACCATTTCCGGCCCGTCGGATACGGGGCGAGCGCGGACCTGTTCGTCTTCAACTCGCACTTCGAGGCCGGCGATAGTACGGGATTCGGTGGCGATCGGTTCGCCCGAGAGAGCGAGTCGACGGACATCCGCAACTTCATCACGGCGAGCGGCCTCGGTCTCCGGAACGTGATGCTCGCAGGAGACCTGAACGTCGATTCGAACTTCGAGCTCTCCGGCACGCCGAACTTCGGCGGCAGGTCGTCCCTGCAGATCCTCTCGGACGGCTCGGACGCCTCGGGACGACTCCTCGACCCGCTCTTTCCCGCAGGAGGGGACGTGACGTTCCGAAACAACTCGTCGCTCGCTGACCAATTGACTCAGAGCCCGTCAGGCGGCGCCGGCGCCCTGGTCGGAGGCGGGATCGACGACCGTTTCGACTTCCTGCTCCAGAGCGACGAACTCCTGGACTCGGAGGGACTCGCATCGATTCCCGGGACGTATCGCGTGTTCGGAAACAACGGGTCGACCTTCAACGACCAGATCAACGACGGCAACACGATCCAGCTCGCGGGGCTGACCTCGTTCTCGACGGCCGAAGTGCTGAACGCACTCGAATCCGCGAGCGACCACCTCCCGGTCGTCCAGGACTTCCAGCTCCCGGGCATCCTGTCGGCGGAGCTTGGGACGATGCCACCGACCCTGGCTCAGGGAGAGACGTTCAACCTGGAGATCGACATCACGAATGCCGCTCCGGTAGAGACCTCGAACGGCGCGGACGAACTCGAATACACGGTCTCGGCGCTCGGAGCTGCGAGCGGCGCGGCGAGCGGAACCGCGATGGCCGCGACTCCAGCTCAAACGGTCACCTTGACGCTGGACACCTCGTCGCTCGGCTCACAGACCGCGTTGGCGATCGTCGCAACCACCAGTCAGCAGGCAGAGAACGCTTCGATCGCGCTTCCGATCGCCTTCGAGGTCGTCCCAGCGATTTCCGCGGCCGTGTCTCCGCTGCTGGACGCTTGTGATCCGAGTTCTGCGAACAACGGCATCGACCTGGTCGTCGAATCGCCGCCCATCGTCGGCTCGAACCTGAGGCTGTCCATCAACGATGCGACCGGAACCGTGGTGTCAGCCTTCTTCCTCCTCGGGCCTGTCGCCACGACCCCGCTCGACCTCGACTCGCTCGGCAATACCGATTGCGACCTCCAGATTGACCTCGGCGCGGTGTTCTTCCTCGCTTCCAACACCCCGGCCTCGCCTTCCACACTGCTGACGATTCCGTCAGACACGCCGAGCGTTCTCGGCCTTCAGCTTGCGGCTCAGGCGCTCTGCGTCACGAACGGCCCGACCGTGTTCGTTCCATCCGACACTCTCGCCCTCGTGTTCGGCAACCAATAGGCCATCTCGAGCGGCCTCGTAGGGCTCGAAGGAAGAGGGGGCGTCGAACCGACGCGTGAACCGAGAATGGAGACTGCCGTTCTAGGCTGCTCACCCGCCTCGCTTCACGCGACGACCCCTCGATGAAGGACACTCACCGAATCTCCCCTGGAAGCGTTGTACTCGCGCTCATCTCTTGGCTGGTCTCTGCCGGCATCACCGTCTATGGCGTGCCCAAGCTATTCGCCTATCAATTCGTGCTCTTCGAATCGACCGGTGACCACGCGCTTCGAGACGTCGAGCCCATGTGGCTCGCTTGGGCGTTCTTCGGGCACTCCTATTTCTACGGCGCCTTCCTGGGTGTCCTGGAAATTTTGGCGGGCGGACTACTCCTGGTTCGCCGCACTCGAACGCTCGGCGCGGTCCTAGCGAGCGCCATCATGAGCCAGGTCGTGATCATCGACGCCGAGTTCGAGATCTACGGCCCCCTCGGAATCGCCATCCTCCTCCTGCTCCTGTCACTGGTCTTGGTCGCTTCAGACTCGAAGCGCATCCTTGCAGCGCTTGGGGCCTTGACCCAGTCCAATCGGAAAGCGCGCATACTCCCCACGGCGGTCGTCGTCACGGCATGGATCGCTTGGATCGTGGTCGCCAGTCAGGAAATCGTGGAGACGCGAGCCTCTCACCAACACGAACTGCGGGGAGGCTGGAGCATCGAGGAGTATCTCGTCGATGGCGAGACCGTCCCGCTGACCGGTGGGCAGCGCATTTCTCGACCCTCGGTGTTCTTCGAGTTCGCCAGCATCACCATTCTCGCGCTCGACGGGACCGAGACGCAGGGCTTGGTGGAATTCGGCGACGACGGACAGAGCATGCGCTGGACGATGGACTTCGATCGTGACGCAGAGGTGTTCGAAGCGAACATCCGAGTCGCGGGCGACAAGATGATTCTGTCGGGGACGCGATCTGGCCAAGACGTCTCGATGCGCCTCGCTCGTCGTGAACGCTGGAGACCGGTGAACTAGCGCGTGAAGCAACGCCGGTCGTTCGAAGTGACTGGTCAACCGGTCAAGACTAAGAAAAGGCGGCCGCGACGAGGTCTCCGGACGTAGCCCCGAACGAGGCTGAGTTCATGACCACGTGGCCGATGCCGATCACTACCTCACACAGGGGTTGACGCGCGGATGTCATCGAGCGGATCCTGTCCGTGTGACCTCCGTTCACCTCGCTCGCTACGGATTTGCTCTGCGAACGAGCAGCCACGGGAAACAGAAGCAAACCTCTCGGACGCCATGAGAAGGAACTCAGTCACTCGGAGCTTCGTTGTCGCCCTCGCACTAGCCGCCTCGCTCACAGCCCAGCCAGGTCGGTATCGCGATCGCGTGTTCTCGCAAGTCGAGGTGCAACTTGACATCCCCTACGGCGCCGCGTTCAACGCCAGCGCGCTCGCCGAGGAGACGTTGCTACTCGACCTCTACATGCCGGTCGGTGATGAAGAGCTCGTTCGTCCGGCTGTCGTGCTCGCCCACGAAGGAGGGTTCCTCGCGGGCGACAAGACGCAGGAAGAGATCGTCCGATTGGCAGAGGACCTCGCCAGCCGCGGCTACGTCGCGATCTCGATCAACTACCGGCTGGGCAAGGCACCGGTCACACCGCGAATCGTCGCAGACGCCAGCCACGACATGCTCGCGGCCATCCGATGGCTTCGCTCTCAGGCGGTATCTCTGCGCGTCGACGCGGAGCGCATCGCATGCATGGGCGCATCCGCCGGCGGCATCATGAGTCTGACCGGGCAGTACGACGACGATCTCGGTGAGGGGGACAGCGGCAATCCAGGATTCCGCTCCGACGCCCGGGCCGTCGTCGAACTCTGGGCTGCATTCGACAATTCGGAGTTCGACTTCGGCGAGCCCTCCCTGGCGATCATCCACGGCACCGACGATCAAGTCGTGCCGTTCCAGTTCGCCTTGAACCTCGCCTTCGTGTCGACCGTCGCCGGTATCTACTCCGAGCTGCTGCAGATCAAGGACGGCCCTCACTCGGCCTGGCCGCAGTATTTCGATGAGGTCCACATACAGACGCTTGGGTTCCTCTACAACGAGCTCGGTCTCAGTGCCCTGGTGGGGCTCGCTGTACGTCCGGACTCCTCGAGATCAGGCGCCGTCATCCTCGATACCTTTGGGCGAGGCGGCGATTCGGTTCTTCTGTTCCTCGGCACGCAGTTCCGACAAGCCGAGATCCCCGGCTTCGGCACCTTGTGCCTCGGCCCTCTCGACCTCGTGACGACCATCGACGCAGCCTCACTACCCGACGGCGCACGCCTCACCGAGACGTCGTTCGAACTGGACTTGCCCAGCGGACTGGCCGGGCTGACCCTGCACTGGCAGGCCTTCCAGCTCGCGCCGGACGGTCGAGGCATCCTGACCAACTGCGTCAAGACGCGGTTGTAAGGCCGGCGCTCAGCGCCCCGCGTCGCCACCGGCCTCTGATCGCGGCAGCAGGGCACGCACCATCGCGAAGAGCCGCTCGGCCAAACCCGCGATGAGTTCCTCCGCAGCGCGGATAAACAAGCCGACAAACAGCGCGAGGAGCGGCAAGGCCAGCAAGCCGGATTGGGCCTTGATCCGGTTCTCTTCTCCCACCGCTCCCGCGGCACCTCCCCAGATCGCGAGGAACAAGACGATCGTGTAGACCTCCGCCTGGGCAACCCGGTACCACAAGCCGGACCAGAAGTGGGCGACGACGAAGTGCTCGGGCTCGGGGGAGTCCGGTTCCCCTACAACCTCGGCCACACCCTCAGCTGCACCTTCCTCGTCGACGACGGCCGTAACACCGTCGGCTGCTTGGGGCCATCCCTCGCCCTCGTCTTCGGCGACGGTCATGGTTGTGGTCGCTGACTCCGCTCCGAAGCGCGAGCCCATCTTGCGTAAGCAGTAAAAGCTGGCTCCGAGTGCCGCGACCATGGCGGAAACCCACAGGACCCGAGCAATCTCTCTCGATCCGAGGGCCATGGAAGCTTTGCCAAACGACAAGTCTCCGTTGGCTATCAGAATCACCAAGATCGTCACGGCGATGATCGAGAACGCGACGCAGACGATCGACAGTCCGAGGTTGTAGGCGCGATAGGCATCGATGCCGCTCGACGGCAAACGCACACAGCAAGCTCGGAGATGCCGGATCGACACGACGAACACGACGAGGCCGGTCAGCACCGCTGTCAGGGTCGGGACGAGGGCAAAGTCGAAGGCATCGGAGGCCCCATACACCGCGAGGCCGCCGCAGGAAAAGATGAGCAGTGCCAGACCGAGCGGGCCGGATTGACCCTCGGCGCTCTGCAACCCGATAACTTGCTTCCAGTTCATTCCCGATCTCGTCGTATCCAGCGACGCACTTCGAACAACCGGCCCGCAATGGTGGGCGACCGATCAGACGCGCGTCTGATCGGCCTTTCGATTCGACATACCCGTCGCGTGCTCGCCGTCGTCAAGAGCGATAGGCGGTATCGGGTCCGAACCAGAAATCCAAATGATCCCTCAGCCGGCGATGGTCATCGTGGCTTCCACTCCAGTCGCGCGACCGGAAGGAACCGTCGATCGAGTCGCTGACAGAAGTCTTCGAGAAGCACCCGCGCGCTGGTGACGACTTTCTTGCGGCGGTCCTTGCCGTTGATCGTCACTTGGACTCGACCGTCCTGACCGATCATCTCGGAGGACAGCCAGACAGCGATCCGGTCGACCTGCTCCGTCTCGATCTCCAGTACGCCGCGCTTGACCAAGCGACCGCTCGCACGCGCTGTCCGCTCAGTCACGAAGTCGATCAAGTAGCGCGTCTGCCCGAGCTCATCGAGCTTCTCCCACTCGCTCGCCTGCACCCGAAGTCGAACATCGTCCTCGACCTTGCGCGAGGTCTTGGCGATCTCGAGCCAGGCGGTGCGCCCCTCGCCCGGTCGCGCGGCGAGCCGCACCACCTCACGGGGGAGCGGATCCCGTCGAAGACCAACGATCCATTCAGCCCAATCGACTGCGCCGAAGTCAAACGAATGACCCCGATCTGCGAACGTCAGAAACTGCGCATCGTCCGCTCCGAACCCCTCCAGGATCTCGAACGCGATCTCGAGGTTGCGGATCAGGCGTGCATCGTCCTGCAGCCCCTGCAAGTCACGGATCGGAAGCGCATTCAAGTTCTCCAGGTAGCGGAAGTTGTTCTGGCCTTCGGCAGGATTGACGCGTGGCCCACCGATCATCGGAGCGATCCCGGCGAAGCGATCTGGGAAACGCGCTCCGAGATCCCAACTCTGATGCCCTCCACGGCTCACCCCCGTCATCACCACCTGATGTGCGTCCACCGGTAGGGTGCGGAGCGCCCATCGTAGAGCCGACAGGGTGACATGGGTCTCACGCTGCGAATAGCGGTAGCCGACGTTCGGGCCGGACTCCGATGGCGCGACGACAATCGCCGGAACGGCCTCGGCCACCTGCGACCAGAGTCGCGGGCCGGAGGCGCCACTACCACCTGTCCCATGGCCGTAAAGGATCAAGGGCACTTGCCTCCCCGGCTCATCGACTATCGCCCGAGGAACATGGACGAAGAGCTCCGTCTGCTCGAGTTCCTCGCCGTTCCACAATTCGATCGAGTGGCGTGATGTGCCCGCTTGCTGGGGCGGTGACGGTCGGAACTGTCGGATCACCGAGATCCAATCCGCGACCTCGGAATCACGCGCAGCCGAGCGGATCGCGTCGGTGCGTTCCTCCGGGTCCTCGATGCCGAGGAGATCGCGGAGTTGATCCTCACGACTCCGCGGCGTGGACTCCGGTTCCTGAGCTCGAAGCGCAGGCGAAGCAATCCCGATCAGCAGACACAGGAGCCGGAGGCCTGAAGCAGCGCTGCGCATTCATCGACGGTCATCTGGAGCCACCGACCGGTCAACTCCCGACTCTTCATCCTTGGGGGTTACCGGAGCGTGACAAGCGAGTGAAACCGTTCTCCGTTCTGATCCGTCCGCACTTCCGGAGATCCCCGATGAACATCATCCTGCTCCTCGCCATCTGGCACGCCGCCGTTCTCGCTCCGCTCCTCGCACCCGTCGAGACGCCAGAGCAGTCTTCGATCCACACCAGGCTTCGCGAGGGCACCTGGGCCTACGCCGCCCCGCGCACGATTCTCGGCGAGGGTTACTCGACCGCTGTGACGTTCCGTCGAGTGGAACCCGACGTGTCGCCAGCCGAGAGAGAGCCTGTCGAGCAATGGACGATCTCTTTTCGAACGACGCACCACCTCGGCACCCGGCGTCCGATCGACCCGAGAACTCGACAGCCGAAGCCGGATGAGATCACGATCCGAGGTCCATACCTGATCACCTTGGAGCCGGAGACTGGCAGCCTGCGCTACCAGGTCTCAGAGTCCCGCTGGGAACGGAAGACTTTCGAGTTCACCGACGAGAGCGTGCTCGTCATGCCGGCGATCGTCGAAGTCCAGCCCGGAGCTTTCGTCTACATCGACAACCGCGAGAGCTGGTCGGTGACTTGCGACCAAGACTTCCGCGAGGTCCCGGTTGGCCCCTGTCGCATTAGCCACGTGCACGCCAGACGAGGCTTCTACTCGTATGAGGAGACCCCACGAGATCTCGACCCGACGGACGGGAAGACCTCGCGAGTGCTTCGACTCTTCGAGCGGGTCGTCGACGGCGGTTATCTGATCGAGCGCGCCCTTCTGATCTGGGATGACTGGGGCGCGCCACGAGACGCGAGGCGGCAGCGCCGCATCCAGATGTGGCATCCCAGCCCGCGCTAGCCGCCGAAGATCACAAGTCGAATGCCAGCTCCCAGCTTGCCGCGCCGAGCCCCAGGCCAGCGCCCCCCCCTGAGGGCTTGAACACAGCATAGATCCGTCCTTCACCTCCATTGCCGACGATGTTCAACGGAAGCCGCCGCTCGATCTCGGACTGGCCGCTCAGTCGAACGCGACGAAGGACCCGAAGCCCGGCCGGCACGTCGTTGATGATTGCTTGCGCGAAGAACGTCAGCGTGCCTGACGTAGCGGTCGGCAAGCCGGTCGCATGCATTTGAATGTAGATGTCGCCGGACGCATGGACGTAGCGCTGCGCGCTCAGGCCGAATCGCCCCAACGGCATGCTGGTGGTGCTCGGCGTCGCGACCCAAGGACTCAAGACCCCCTCCGGGTCGAGACCGCAGAGCGCGTCGATGTTGCTCGTGTTCCGAAGACCTATGCGGTCCTGAGGACGCTGGCTGTCAGGCCCATCGATGAGGAGCGTCGAGTAGGAGTCGTTGCCCCCGACGAAGATCTGAGAGTTCGTGAACGCAGGCATCCCCGGACCTGGGTTGGGCTCTTGGCTCTGCTCCGGCAACAACGAGAACAACACCAGGTCGTCCAGGTTGCGGAGGCTCACGCCAAGGCCGTCGACCTCGGCACCATCCATGACCCCCAACTGATCGGGAGTCCGGAACACAGTGATCGGCTCCCAGATCCTGTTCTGACGATCCCAGGTCGTGCTGAAGATAGTCGCGGCAGTGACTTTGGACAGCTCGAACCCTGGCTCGAACTGATGCTTCGGGCTCCCTGGAGCGTCGCTCCACTCCCCATGGATGTAGTCCGCCGATGCTTGATCGATGGAGAAATACCACACCACCTCTCCGAGCGCTCCAGGCACGAGCGCGCCGACACTCTGCTTCTCGTTCGCGCTGACGACGAGTGGCATGAAGGTGTCGAGCGCGGTGATGTTCTGCGCGGAGTCGTAGCCGAGATGCTCGGAACCGGCGACGAAGTAGGCACGATCATCGAGCTCCGCCGGCAAAGTGGTGTTGCCAGCAAACCAGTAGTTGAACAGTTCGGCGCCGCTGCCTTCGGAATACTGGGAATGTCGGAGACCGAGAGTCGAAGCCGCCGCCGCGTCCTCACCCGCCTGCTCGTCGACCGACATGATGATCGATGCCCAGCTCGCTCCGGACGACGGAACCCCGGGCTCGATGGCGTAGAAGATCTCCCCGTTGATCACCCCCCTCTCCACGAGCGGAACGAAGTCGTTGCCTGTCGACATCGCGTCCATGCGAATGAAGTCCAAGTGATCAGACCCGAAGACCAAACCGGCCTGAAACACCGGCGTCTCCGGGTTCGTGTAGACCGAGCCAAACTCTCCCGGCGCCACGACCTTGTCTCCTGGCGGCTTGTAGAGGACTGCCGATTGGCCTTCCAAGATGAACCCCTGCTCGAGGGTCGCGAACGGATCACGCACTCCTCCCTGAGCAACGAGCTGACTGTGTAGCACCAAGATTCCCCCGACTGCGAGGGAGACACTCATCAAGTGTTTCATTTGCCTTGTGATTCGGTCTGTGAAAAGAACAGGTTCAGATCGGCCTCATCGACTCGCTCTTCCAAGATCGCGCGGAACAGCGATCGAAGTGCGACGCGGGACTCTCCCTGAACAATGAGCGGCATTGCTTCGGCAACTGAGAGAACGCGCCACCACTCCTGTGGAGCGAGCGACGCGTAGCGGGTAATCGCCAAGAACAGGTCTCCGCCGCCGATCAACGCGCGGCAGATCCCGTCCTTGAATTCGTCTCGGAATCCGATCGCGCCCCAGCCGTCGAGTGCGGCCTGCGCACGGCGACGAGCTTCCTTCGGTTCGTCGAGTGAGATCGCTCGAAGCGCGCCGTCGAAGTCGAACTCCGCACGCAGGAACGCCTGCAGAGTCTCACCAAGACACGGCTCTTTGGTCAGAGCAGCTGCCGTTCGCGCGGCGCCAGACTCTCCGATCCACGCGAGACGCTGATAGGTCGCGAACAGGTTCTGAACCGGCGTCGGAGACTCTGGGCGGACCGAACGCGCGCGATCGAGAATCTCGACCGAACCCTTGTAGTCGCCTGCCTGCCGCAGCCCGACGCCGAGGTTGATCATCAAGTTCGCCGACAACGGAGCGAGCTCCAGGCCATCCCGGAGGACCCGCACTCCCTCGGCCGTCCTCTGCTGCGCCAACAGAGCCGCTCCCAGCACGTTGGCCGTCGCCGCCGACCGGCGACCCTGCCGCCCTTCCAATCGAAGCACTTCGTTCTGGATCTCACGCGCCGCGACGACCCGGCTCTTCTGCTCACGCGGAAGCGACTCAACGGCCAGAAGCAGCCGAAGTTCGTCTGCCGCGCCGTAGCCGATGAGCTCCTCGCCGCCCAGAAGGGTCCGTGCTCGCCGGAAGTCCCGAGCGCGAAGGTCCTGGAACGCGACGGTGAAGAAGTCTTCGGTCGAGGCCGGCTCGACTCCGAGAGGGGCCGTTCCGGTCTCGGGTCCATCCCCCTTCATCGCCTGTTCGTAGGACGTCAACAGCTCTTCGCCGAGGTCCGAACTGAGCTGCGGCAGAATCGCACGAACGTCCTCCAGGGACTGAGCTCCTCTTCCGATGTCTAACAGGAAGGCCGCTCGCAGCAATCGGGCCGGAAGGTAGTCCGGACGGTTCGCCAGCGATTCGTCGAGAGTGCGCTCGATCTGTGCGCGGTGCGATTCGTCTTCGACATCACGGCACGCGGGCGTCCAGAGACCGAGAGCCGGCTCGATGCGTCTCCAGGCCTGATCGAATCGTTCGCCCCGGAGACGGTCCTCCTCAGCGCGTAGATCGGCGATCCACTGGAACGCGAACAGCGCAGAGAACAGGAGGGCCGCCACCGCCGCTCCTACCCGGACCGATCGGTCGCGATAGACGCGCAGGCCGGTGCGCTGCCAACTCGGGACGTAGCGTGCCTTGACGGGCTCGAGCTCGAGAATCGAAGTCAGCTCCTCTGAGAACTCGATCATCGACTCGTAACGATCCGACAAGCGTCGGGCCATTCCTCGTTCCACGACCGCGACGACGTCGCGCGGCATCGATCGAGGGAGCCGCTTGGGATCCATCCGACCCGCGAGGCGCTGGGCTAGGATCGAACTGGCATCCGCCGCGGGAAACGGCGCCTCGCCCGTCAGCCCGTGGTAGAGCGTTGCTGCCAACCCGAACACGTCGGATTGGACGGTCGCCGCGGAGCCTCCGCGGAGCTGCTCCGGCGCCATGTAGGCCGGGGTTCCGAGGATCGCATCCTTGGTGAGGCTGATGTTGCTGTCATCCGTCCGCGCGAGACCAAAGTCCAAGACCACCGGACCTCGCTCGGCCTTCAGGAGATTCGACGGCTTCACATCGCGATGGACGATCCCAACTTCGTGCGTCGCGTGGAGGGCCTCCGCAATGTCGCGGACGAACCGGACGACTTCGGAAGTCGGGAGTTTCTGCTCGAACACGACATCGAACGGCTCGCCCTCGAGCAGCTCCATGACGAGGAACGGGCGACCGTCCGAGAGCTCCCCCCGATCGTAGATCTCAACGACGCCGACGTGCTTCACCGTCGCCAGCGCTTCGCCCTCTCGGAGGAATCGTTGGAACCTGTTCTCGCTTCCCGAAGCCCAGCCGTGGAGAACCTTGATGGCGACCGACCGCCCGAGGCGAGAGTCTTCGGCCTCGTAGACCGCTCCAGAAGCGCCGGCTCCGATGCACCGAGAGATGACGTAGCGACCCACGACCGCAGAGCCGATCAAGGGATCCGCACTCGGCTTCGAACTGAGTAACGAGCCGGCCATCTCCGCGGTCCGGAGCGCTTGTTCGAGCGCAGCTCGCCGCTCAGACGAGCCTCCGGACAGGGCTTCCAGGTCCACGGACTCGCCGAGCAGCCGAGACTCGAGCGCATAGGCCAGTGCTTCTTCGAGGACCGGATCTTCGGTCTCGTCCGCTCGACTCAAGCTTCGCCCTCCACCGGCCCAATGCCGCGCTTGTTCAGCTCCAATGCGAGCTTGGCCTTGGCGCGGGTGAAGACTTTCCGAGCGGCCTCCGCCGACGGAAGTTCGAGCTCTATCGCGAGGTCGGAGAACGACGCCCCACCCTCGAGACGGCGGACCAGGACGACACGGCTCCGCACCGGCATCGACTCGAGCGCCCGAGCGAGATTGTCTCGAACCTCTCCTTCCGCACCGACGTCGCGAGTCGCGTCGCGCGGCTCCCCCACCGACGAGTCGAACCGAGCGCTTCTTCGATAATCCCGACGTCTGGCTGCGTGAAAACGAATAAGGTCGATCAGTCGCGATTGAACCGCGCGTGAGAGATAGGCCACGAACTCGGCTTCGCTGTCGCCGTGAAAGCCACCGAGGTTCCGCACGACCCCCCGAAACACGTCCTGCACGACGTCCCCGGTGCTGAACAGTGCCGCCAGCGGCCGCAGGTTCGTGTGTCCTCTGGCTCGCAGGGCACTGTGGGCCATTCGCTGCACGGCGGTGTAGTACTCGCTGCAGAGGGCGTCCTGGGCAGACCGGTCACCCGAACGTGCAGCGCGCAGGTTGGAGACGAAACCGGTCGAGGTCATGACGACATCCTAGAGGACGAGGGACTTCCCGTAACCGGACACTCATTCCGGAACCTTTTTGTGAGACAGCCGACCTCGGGAGGTCGCGCCGCGAATCCATCAACCCCCTCTGATCGGCAATGTCAGGGATTAGCGCAATCACCGCGTCCGGCTCTTCGTCAATCGCCGTCATTCATTGCACAGCCTCATCCGAGGCATTGTCACATGACAAATAGATCAAACAAAGCGATGAGACGTCCATACCTTCGGCGCCTGAAACTCGGCGCACTCTTGACAGTAATTGCGAGCGTCATTGCTCCAATAACGTCCGCACAGGTCCAGACCAACGTCCGATTGGTCGACGGCCGACTCCCTGCGTCCCAGGCGGCGACCTATCTGGTCCAGTTCTCGGGTGGCGGCGACCCGGACGCACTCTACCTCGGCCGCACGCTCGCTCAGATCGATGTGCTCGAGCGCAAGCCAGACGGAAGTCCGCGCGTCTTCCGCGCCTTCGCGCCGCTTCGCGGCACAATCTCGAGCGGCGTCATTCCGTTCTTCGACGGCTCCCCGCCCTCGACCCCGCCCACGCCCGGTGTCTACCCGGTCTCGTCGAATCCCTCGGCCCTGAGCTTCGACCTGGTCAACGCCTCGGGCACCTACACAGCGTCCGTCGCCGGCGCGACGAACACGCGAACACTCGTCGGGCCGGGCAACCCGAAGGGACACAAGGGAGCGGACTACCTGCGGGTGACGCGATACTTCTGCCCTTTCGTCAACTCAGCGATTCCGAACGGCCCCGAACGCACTTGCGGCGCCATGGTCGTCTACGTCACCAGCCGATTCGATCTCGCCGGCTACATCGTCGAGTGCCTGTTTGTGAACTCGAGTCTGGAAGGACCGGTTACGAACTATGACGGCGACCGGCCGGAGAACCCCGGGCACATCATCTACGACAGCCTCGCGCTGGACACCGGCTCGACCGGGATGAGCGTGATCCACGCGGACACCTACTCGCAGGCGGGTGGCGTCGCCGGCAACTTCCTCGCGTCCCCCGCGGGCGGCAACGCGCGACACCTCTCGTCGCCGGGCACCGCCCCGGGGTGGATGTTCGCAGTCGTCGATCCGAGCGTCCCGAGTGAGCGCGTGGTCGGGATGATGGAAGGCAAGGATGGCGGCCTCGCGATCAGCGGCTACGGCTTCCACCCGGGCTCGGACTACGGGTTCGGCCCGAACGAATTCCGCCACGACGACCCAGATCTGTGGCCCAACGACTCGGTCACGCAGATGCGCGCCCGCGCGCTCGCCCAGGTGGCAAACCTCAAGTCAGCAATCCAGAACGGCACGGCGTCTGGCGGTATGACTCACCCGCGATCCGGCGTCTACCAAGGCTTCGGCGAGCTGAACCCGAACACGACCGGTGGCTCCGGGATCTCCGGCCACGGCCTCGAGCACCCGGTTCCGGAGTACTTCGGCTTCCTGCGGCTCGGCTCGATGATGGCCACCCGCCGCGCGAACCACTCGTTCTACCTCTGGAACGGCTCGCGCCCGCTGTTGCCGGCAGACGCGGTCGCCACCTACAACGACCCGACGCCGGGAGAACAGGGCCCGATCAATGTCTCCCTGCTGCACACCGGCGATGTCGGCGCCTCGACTTCGCGGTCCATGCCTTCGACGCAATTCTCCTGCATCAGCCCGACCGGCACGGTGATCGGGTTCCGGGGCAACGGCAACGCAACCAACCCTGCCGCCAACCAGCAGGGCACGAACGGTCCGAACTCCCGCACTTGGAACTCGCTCCAGGCGGGCGAGACCCTCGCCTACCCAGAAGAGGACGTCGCGACCTTCGTCGGCTACTCGCACAACCTCGGCCACTCACCACGGTTCTTCGTCGCACGTGAGGCCTACCTCTTCGGTCTCTCGATGCTCGGCTACGACCTCGCGTTGAACTACGCGGCGTTCGCTGGCTGCCACCACCTCGCCTTCGATGTCGACGCCACCCAGCAGGATTGGCGCTTCTCGCGCGCGGTCCGGAACCTCCACGCGCTCGGCGCTCGCGACGTTGCTGGAATGGCCCCGGGTGCCGGACGGGTCAACGCCCGTTCGCGCAACTTCAACGGCGACCTGGGTCCAATCAACGCTCCGAGTGGAAGCTCGAACTGGGGCCAGCGAGGCCTCGGCTACCACACCGGCCGCGTTCTCGCCTGGTCGATGATCTGGCAGTTCAGCGGCGCTTCGATCGGCGACAACTCTTACCGCAACGCGACGATCAACATCCCGACAGGCGGCAACAACCCGGCGAGACTACTCGCGGGATTCCTACTGCGCGTACAGACACCGGTCGGCGTGACCTCTCAGTCGGGTAGCAACATCGGCACGAACCGCTGTTTCGATGACATTCCGGGCAACGGTGGTCAGACGAACATCGCGACCCGCACCGGCGGCCTTCCGGCCGGTGGATCGGACATCGAGCACTGGACCGCGACCCTCGCGTTCCAGGACGTCTACTTCACGCTCGCAGTCGATGCGGTCGCGAAGCACTTCCCGTCGGCTCTCGAGCCGCTGTTCCAGCCGGCGCGCGAACGCATCTTCTGGCAGCTGATCCAGAATCAGGTCAACGCGCAGCCGGGCACCGGCCGTATCGGCATCCCGTATTGCCCGCCGGCAAGCCGCGGCCTCCTCGGACTTCCGAGCAACCCGTTCGCACAGCAGAACCCGGTTGCGACCGAGGCCGACCTGCGCAACGACGTGACGCGGTGGGTCTACAGCAACACGCCGAACGGTGGATCCGGCCCGACGCCTTCCGGCTGGGGGCAAGAGCTCCAGAACTCGAGCCTCGGTGCCCTGGTCGCGCTCCGCGGCATGACTCCGGCGAAGCGCCTCGAGTTCGCGGACCTGCTGAAGCGCCAGTGGGGCCTCCCCACCTCAGCGACGACCCAGCAGCTGCTCACGGCCATGCGAGGCGGCCAATACTCGGGCTCGATCACGGCCCGCATCGCGCCGTTCCTCGGGGAAGCGTTCCTCTACTTGCCGTGAGGCGAGACGCTCCCACTCCTCTCCGACTCGCCATGCGTTCGGCATGGCGAGCCGGAAGGTGATTCCGCTGCCGCCCGGATTGGCGGCGCGGAACCACTCCGCGGGGTCACGAGATCTTCAGAGTGATCTCGCGACCCGAGAACATCGGCAGGATCGGCGACAAGCCGAAGCCCGCTATGGCACCGTCGAACATTCCGATCCGAAGGTGCAGCATGTTCGTCATCGAGTCGAAGAACCACCAGCCGAGCCCGGCGTTGAAGTCTGCCTGAGTCAAGGCCTGCGGCCAGGCCGGAGCCGAGCCCGGCAGCAACACGTTGGTCGCAACGATCGAGTTGGGCAGTGACGGATACGGAATCCGCAACACAGCCGTCCGGTCCATCGGCGCGAACTGCAGCCGCACATCGAGAACGGTCGGCAAGCCGGCTGCCGTGGACGGGTACGAGAGCTCGTAGACTTCTTCGGCAGCTCCCGGCCTGGTCATCAGGATGTTGGTCGGGAATCGCTTGAGGGCACCCGCCGGCGAGGCACTGAGTGCGTCAAACACCTCGAGGGTGTTTCCACGGTTGATCGCATCGAAGGTCAGCGAGTAGAGGCCCGCCGGATGCGGAACCGGAAGCGAGACGAGAATCTGAGCGATCGCGTCGTTGTCGGCCGACCCAGGTCCACCGAAGGACATCGGCTGCGCATACGGCCCGAACGGCAGAGCCGTCGGCGCAGCGATTCCAGCCGGTCGCATCAGCGGCGTATTGATCGCAAGGTAGGTGTTCGGAGCCGATCCAGGCACCGAACCGTCCACGTCGAACAGCGAGGTCGCGATGATTCCGTTCGGCGAACTCGTGGCCGTTCCAGGCGGAGCATCAACGGACCCTGTGATGACCGAAGGCCCGTGCGGGATCGGGAACAGCACTGGGTGCGAACAGTTCGTGAACGTCGACACGGCGATCAGGTTGCGTGGATCGACGCTCCACGGATGACCTCCCGGCTGATAGGCGTGCTGAGTGTAGGACGTGACACCCATCGCAACTCGGTGCGTCAGCGTCGGTGTCGCGGCCGGAGCCGGCGGTGCCGGGTTGACGAAGTTCGTGATCGGAACGGTGACGAAGTCGTAGAAGTCCGTCCCGAGGATCGAGATCTGGCCGTCGTAGATGACGATGCCCTTGCGGGCGAGGTACGGCCGGTTCGGGTCAGGCAGAGTGGTCGGTGCATTCGAGCTCTCGCCGATGATCACCGATCCCTCGAGGGTGTGAACGCTGAACGACGGCACGCCGATCACGGGGTTGTCGAACGCCGTGGTGACGAAAGGTGCCGGCGCCGTTGGGGCGAACGCCATGCCGTCGAGCTGGAAGCCTTCGGAGGCCAGGTAGACGCCCAAGCGGTTGTCCGCGATTCGCGCGCCCACCCACCGGTGAGTGCCGTATCCACGGGTCCAGATGCCGGAGTTCGCGTTCTTGTAGGCAGTGAAGTCGTTGAAGACGTGCTCGGCTGCAAGCGGTTGGGGCAGACTCGGGTCGTAGCCCGCGAGTCGGGTCGCGTCGTTCCAGAATCCGTGGACACGATTCGAGTGAGCGACGTTTCGGTCGAAGATCCCCGGCAGCGACGCGTGAAGACCGAAACCCGCGTCACACGACAACGTGACGCCCAACGAAGCGGCCAGGAAGATGATGTCCGGGAACTCGATCGGGGACGTGTCGAGCCAGAAGCCGTGCCGCTCGGAGCCTGCGGCAACGTTGTCGGAGACCTCGTTGTCAGTATTCGTCAGCCAGTAGGTCGAGACCTCTCGATCGTGCAGGCAGAAGAACGGCTTGCCGGTCACGGACCAGGTCTGGCCGAAGAAGCAGACGCCGGGATCGACCGGCGGGGTCGGAACACGAGTCATCGTGCCGAGGTTGCGCAGCAGCCGGTTGTCGACCTCGGACTTGTCCTCGAAGTAGAACGCGTGCCCGTAGGTATCGTGAGCGACGTTTCCCTCGATCGTGACACCGTTGGTCCCGTGAACGGAGATCGACCGGTTGAAGCAGTGGTGGATACTGCAGTCACGCACGAAGTTGCCGGTCGTGTTGCCCAAGAGATGGAAGTGCACCGGGTAACGGCCGAGAGCCCCCTTCCAGCCGAGGTTCGTAAACTCGACATGATCGACCTGGACGATCGGGGCCGGATCCATTCCGGCCCGGTTGTGGAACATCACGTGACCACCGCGGACGTCCTCGCGAGCACCCTGGATATCGATACCGAACGCCGGAGGACAGGTGTTCGGTCCGCCGGACGTCCGCTCGACCTCCGACTCGATGCAGATGTTGTGGGTCAGAAGCCCGACCTCCGCCCGCTCATCTACGAGCCCGCGTTCGATACCGGTGTGGTGGTAGTGCGTGAGCGCCGAGGTCAGCTGCGCGACGTTGCTCGAAACGCTCGCACAACGAACCACCTCCACCTCTTCCGGCAGGAAGTCGGTCGGCGCGACGACGAGGACATCGCCGGCCATCCAACCCGGACGCGTCTCAAGAGCGATCGAGGTCATGCCCGCGGATGCGTTGCTGTTCTGCTGCAACCGCAGCCAGGACTGCCTCGGCTGCCCGAAAGCGTCGGTCGAGCGCCCGAAGAGCGCGAACGTCGATCCTCCGTGGACGATGAGACTCTTATTCTCGTTGGTCTCCGCACCCATTGCGTAGGCAGAAGACAGGTAGTCGCCGGTCAACCGCACCTTGAACTGATTCAGGAACGGAGTCGCGGCAGAGCCCAGCGTGAACTGCCCAGGCACACGCGGCTGACCAGGAAGATTGCTCGACGGCCCCCCGACATCGATCCGCGAGGCCAACAGCCGGTAGGCCTGCGTGTCGAGTGCACTGAACTGGTCGTGGATCTCCAGTCGCGAGAGGACGACCGACGGAACGTCGAGCGTGACCGGGTTGCCCGCCGTCACGATGACGTGGTCACCCGAAGTCGGCGTGCCTCCGCCCGGACCCGAGATTCGGACCCACGACGATGTAGCGGACCAATTACCGCCACCACCAGTGGAATGGATCTCCTGGGCCTGCAAATGGCCGAGGGACCCGAGAATGGAAAGCAGAACGACCGTTCTTGAGAGCGGTGTTCGAGGGATTGTGTATCGCATGAGAAAGCCTTTGGCGTCTCTGCGATCGGCGACGATGCCGCCCCGGTTTTGCACGAAATCGGCGGTAGAAGCTCCTTCTCTCCGCGATCACGAAAGATCGTCGGACTGATCGGTCCAATCACCGACCGATGAGCTCGGCTCTTGACGGTCGTGCAAGTGCTGTCGCGTCCAGAAACGCACCGCAGGTCAAGCTCTACCGCACGATGGTCTCAGTCAGTCTTGCGAATTGAGTCGACTGCGCCGCACGGACGAACCGTTGCCGACCGACGACTCGGGATCGGGTCACTTCCCGACGCGCTCCCGAATCAACTTGTGGGACAAGTTCTTCGCAACGTCCATCGGCGCGCACTTGCCGGTCGGGTCGAACTCGATTGGCCCGATCCTCTTCGCCACCTTCAGAGCGGCCGTGTGGAGCTTTCTATTCCTCGACCCGATCCCGAGCAGTGCGCCACCCATCGACATCAGGACCTGGATCGACTGTTTGGGGAAGCTCTTCTCGATGCGCGCGATGTGCCCGAGGAACGCCTCATCGCCGGGTGCGGACTTCTTCTTCGACTTCGAGACCTCGTAGAGCAGCCCGTAGCCACATCGCTTCCGTGCGTCGTCCTTGCTCTCTATCCACCTCTCCGCCAGCTCGAACGCGAAGTCGGTCTTGGCCAAGGTCGCATCGCACGACGAGAACACGTGGGCGAGGTAGCCGCCCTGGAGCTGCTCGACCTGCTCCTCGGCCTGCTCCCTGGTGATCTGCTTCGGATCGTCGATCAGCAATGAGATGACCTTCATCTCATAGACCTTCGATCGCCAAAGCGTCTTCGCCAACTTCCGATCGCGACCGAGCGCCTTCGCATACTTGCGAAGCTTCACCAGCCCGAGGCCATAGCTCGAGAGGCCACCGGATTCGTCCTTGTGCGCCTTCCAGTGGGCCACACCACGGGGATCCTGGTTCTCCTTGAGCCACGCGAGAACTTCGGCCTTGGTCATCCCGCGAGTCTACTCACTCGCGAGGGCGGATCACTCCTGGTGGAACGTCCCGACGGACTCCCAGAGGGCCTCGGTCCGGTCGATCCGTTCACGAGCCTGGTCGCGCAATTGTCCCGCGACCTGTGCGACCAGGAGCTCGGCAACCATCACAGCAGGAACGGAGCTGTCGAACGGCCCAATGCCGGGCACGTCCAATCCGCACCAGTGCTCGGTCAACGCTGCGAGTGGTGACAAGGGACCGTCGGTGATCGCAACGATGTCGATTCCCCGTTCAGCGAGCATCCGCGAAGCCGCCACCGAGTGTCGGCGGTAACGCGCGAAGTCGAAGACGACCGCGACGTCACACTGGGCCGCGCCGGCCAGATCTCGCGCACTCGAGTGCTCGACGATCAAGCGAACGCCGGGGCGCACCATGGTCATGCCGCTGTAGAACGCCCGCGCACCCGCCTGCGAAGTCTCGCCGGTCATCACCCAGACGTTCTCGGCGTGGACGATCGGCTCGGCGAGCTTGGCGAGACGCCCCTCGTCCAGCGACGCGAACACCTTCGCCATCGCCCTCTCCACCGCACCCCGAACCGGCGCCATGGACTCGTCGAGCTGCCGGATCCGCTGGCTCGGGCGTCCGAGCTGGTTGCTCAGGTCCTGCCGAACGCAGCGCTGAAGGTCGCTGTAGCCGTCAAACCCGAGCTTGTTCGCGAACCGCACGACCGACGGCCGGCTAGTACCGACGCGCCCGGCGAGGTCCGAAACCGTGCCGAACACGATCAGGGTTGGATCGCCCAAGACGGCCTCGGCAAGGACCCGTTCCGTCGGGGTCAGCCGGTCGCCCGCGGTGGCGATTAAGTCGGACAGGAACATGGTTTGCGCGCCTTGTTCACGATGTTACATTCTCTCGCCCCGGATATCCATCTGGTTACATCCCCCCTCGCTGACAAGTCACCATGACCGCCATCGAACCCCACGTCCCGAGCACCCGCGAACAAGCCTTCCTCGACTCCGTCGAGAGCCCGAACTACGAGCGGGGAGCTATCAATGGCCTCAAGCCGTTCTTCGACAAGAAGGCGCCCGAGGACGTGATGGCGTTCTACTCACCGGAGGAACTCGAAGCGCTGAAGGCGCTCAAGGGCACCGAGCGGGACGTCGAGAAGCGGATGCCGGTCAAGCTGACGCGGCACTACTTCGAGCTCGCGAAGCAGAGCCTCCCCATCCAGCGGCTGGTGAAGGCGAGCCCCGAGGAGACCGAGAACCTCGAAGGCTCCGAGGACCCAGGCAACCAGATGGACTACAGCCCGGTCGAGGGCTTGCTCCACAAGTACGAGATGGGCCTGATGTACGTCATCCCGACGTGCTCGGCGCACTGCCGCTTCTGCTACCGCGAGGAGCTCATCGGCCGTAAGGAAGTCACGCGCCTCGACGGCACCCGCGCCAAGAAGGGCATGGCGCAGATCGACGAGATCACAGCCTACGTCCGCAGCCACAACGAGGCAGTCGCCGCGAACAACGGTCGACACCCGAAGTCCGGCCGCGAGAAGCTCCGCGAGATCCTCCTCTCCGGCGGCGACGCGATGGTGCTCAACAACGCGAAGCTCGCGGCGTGGTTCGGCGCACTCGCCGAGGCTGGCGTCGAGTCGATCCGCATCGGCACGAAGGAGATGGCGTTCTACCCGGATCGCTTCGACACGACGTTCTTCGAGATGCTGGACAAGTTCCACGAGACCTACCCGCACGTCGGCATGCGTCTCATGGTGCACTTCAACCACCCAGATGAGTTCCTCCTCAAGGACTCGGATGGAAACTACGTCGAAGGGCCCGGCGGCACCCTGGAGTGGCACCCGAGCACCTGGCAAGCGATGTCACGAGTCCTCGAGCGCGGTTGGATCGCGGTCGAGAACCAGTCGCCGATCATCAAGGACGTCAACGACGACCCGGACGCGCTCCGCATCATGCAGCGCGCTCTGAAGCGCGTCGGCGCGAACAACCACTACTTCTTCTGCGGCCGCGACATCGTCGCGCACAAAGCGTTCAACGTCCCGATCGAAGAAGCCTGGCACATCCTCAACGACTCACAGAAGGGCTTGTCCGGCGTCGAGGCGCACGCACGCCTCTCGATCACCCACTACAAGGGCAAGACCGAAGTCGTCGCCGTGACCGATGGCCCGCTGCCGGGCGTCCCCGGCACCGAGAACGGCGTGTTGATCTTCAAGCTGCTGCGCAGCGCTGCGGATGCACCGCACCGTGGCAAGATCTGCATCGTGAAGCGCAACCCCGACGCGATCTGGTTCGACGACTACGAGGACCGCGTGGTCTACGACGAGGCCGGTCTGTTCGACTACACCCGCGCCAACGACCACATCTCATGATCGACAAGCAGGTCGCGAATGCCGTCGAAGCCATAGCAGACGTCTTCGACGGCGCGACGGTGATGATCGGCGGCTTCGGCGAAGCCGGTAGCCCGATCGAGTTGATCCACGCCCTGATCGATCAGGGCGCGAGAGACCTCACGGTCGTCAACAACAACACCGGCAGCGGCGAGGTCGGCCTCGCCGCACTGATCAAGGCTGAGCGGGTCCGCAAGATGATCTGCTCTTACCCGCGCTCGATGAACTCGAAGGTCTTCCCGGAGCTCTACACGGCCGGGAAGATCGAACTCGAACTCGTCCCGCAGGGAACACTCGCCGAGCGCATCCGCGCCGGCGGCGCCGGCATCCCGGCGTTCTACACCGCAACCTCGGTTGGCACTCCGCTCGGTGACGGCAAGGAAGTCCGCCACTTCGGCGAACGCGACTACGTCCTCGAACACGGACTCACCGCCGACTTTGCGTTGATCAAGGGCAAAGCCTCGGACCGCTACGGCAACCTGGTGTTCAACAAGACCGCGCGCAACTTCGCGCCGATCATGGCGACGGCGGCCAAGGTAACGATCGCTCAGGTCGCGGACATCGTCCCGGCGGGCAACCTCGATCCGGAAGTCATCGTGACCCCCGGCGTGTTCGTGAACCGCCTCGTCCACGAGCCGACCCCGCAACACGAATCCGAACTGATCGCCGCAGGAGTCAGCTACCCATGACCGACTCGGAACGACCGGGCCTGTCCCGCGAGCAGATGGCGCAGCGCGTCGCACTCGACATCCCGAACGGCTCCTACGTGAACCTGGGCATCGGCATCCCCGAGCTGATCGCCCGCTACGTCCCCGAAGGCCGCGAGTTCATCTACCACACCGAGAACGGCCTAATCGGCATGGGCCCCTCTCCGGACGAAGGCGAAGGTGACCCCGAGCTGATCAACGCCGGCAAGAAGCGCGTCACCGCCATTCCCGGCGCGGCGTACTTCCACCACGCGGACAGCTTCACGATGATCCGGGGCGGCCATATCGACCTCTGCGTGTTGGGTGCACTGCAGGTCGCACAAAATGGCGACCTGGCCAACTGGTCGACCGGGGCTCCAGGAGCGATCCCCGCCGTCGGCGGCGCAATGGACCTCGTCGCAGGCGTGCCGAACATCTGGGTCATCACGCAGCACTGCACCAAGCATGGCGACTCGAAGCTCGTCGATGCCTGCACGTATCCACTGACCGGCGTCGGCGTCGTAACGCGGATCTACACGGAGCTGTGCGTCGTCGACGTGACGAACGACGGCTTTCAACTGGTCGAACTCAGCGAAGGCGTGGACTTCGACTACGTGCAGGAACGAACGGGCGCCAAGGTGTTGCCCATCAACCAAGCAGCGAAGGCACAACAGTGAGCGTCCCCACTACGAACAAGAGCGCCGAGCTCTACGAGCGCGCCTGCCATGTCCTGCCCGGCGGAGTGAGCCGCAACACCGTGCTGCGGAAGCCGCACCCTGCCTACGTCGACTACGGCAAGGGCTGCCGCGTCGTCGATATCGAGGGTGTCGAACGGATCGACTTTGCCAACAACATGGCGTCGCTGATCCACGGTCACGCGCACCCCGAGGTCATCGAAGCGGTGACCAAGCAGCTGCAACGCGGAACGGCGTTCACCTTGGCCACCGAGGTCGAGGTCGAATACGCCGAGCTCCTCTGCGGCCGGAACAACGCCTTCGAGAAGCTCCGCTTCGTGAACTCCGGCACCGAGGCGGTCATGGGATGTCTGAAGGCCTCCCGGGCGTTCACCGGCCGACCGAAGATCGCCAAGGTCGAGGGCGCCTACCACGGCGCTTACGACTACGCCGAGGTCAGCCAGGCTCCGAAACCTGAGACCTGGGGGGACGCCAGTCGTCCAACGAGCGTGCCGCTCGCGCACGGCACACCGGCCTCCGCACTCGGCGACGTCATCATCGTCCCCTACAACAACCCCGACCTCGCCCGCGAGATCCTCGACGAACACAAGGACGAGATCGCCTGCGTGCTGATCGACCCGATGTCGCACCGCGTCGGCCTGCGTCCGGCGGAGGAGCCATTCGTCGACGCGATGCGCCAGTGGACGACCGACAACGGCGCACTGCTCGTCTTCGACGAGGTCATCACCTTCCGCTCGGAGTTCGGCGGTGCTCAGGACTGGTACCCGAACTCGGCTCCAGACCTCACCGCGCTCGGGAAGGCCATCGGTGGCGGGTTCCCGGTCGGCGCGATCGTCGGCCGCGCCGACGTCGTCGACGTAATGAATCCGCTCGCTGCCAAGGTCCTCTTCCCCCACTCGGGCACGTTCTCGGCCAACCCGGTCACCGTGACCGCGGGCCTCGTGTCGATGCGACTGTTCGACCGCGACGCTGTGCAACGGGTCAACTCGCTGACCAAGCGCGCGATGCAGGGCATCGAAGCGGCAATCGAGCGGACCGGCGCCACCGCCTGCGTGACCGGCGGCGGATCGATGTTCCGCGTGCACATGAAGTCGGCCCCGCCGTCCGACTACCGCGCGGCATTCCTTGACGCAGGCGAGAGCGCCCGACTCAGCACACTCCTCGACCACCTGTTCGACAGCGGCTTCCTGATGATCAACACCTGCTCCGGGACAGTCTCGACCGCGATGGGCGAGGCCGAGATCGACTCGCTGGTGTCGGCGATCGAAATAGGACTGTCCAAGATCACGGGATGAGGCCACGGAGCTACAGCGACTCCAACCAGCCCGGCAGCACCAGGTCCTCGCGTCGCGACGCGGGGGTGACGGCCAACTCGCACAGCTTCCCGTCACGGTAAGCCCCCTCGACCAGGGTCCCGCGCGGCGCATGCAGACGGAACTCCACGTTCCAATCGCGTGGCCATGCCGGCATCAGATGGAGCGAGTCGCTGTACGGATCACACTGCAGCAGCATCGCCTGATACGTGGCCATCAAGACCCCTCCATGGGTCTGGTCAGGTGTCCAGTCGTAGTTGGGGCCCCAGAACGCCGGAAAGCGCTGTGATCGGTCGTGAGCCCGCGCTCGTCCAACGACTCCGCCGCGCGCCTGATCCGTTAGGCCGAGCAAGGCCATGAACAAGTCGTCCTGCCGCCACCCGGAGTGGCCTCGGTGCCAGCGATGTTCGAGGGCGTTCACAGCGAGCGATCGATCCCCTCGCTTGGCGCCAACCAACCGGAACGGGAACACCGGGTAGAGCTCCGGGTTCTCGACGTTGTTGTGAACATCGAATCGCTCGGCCGGTGCGAATGCCGGACCGTCGGGCGTCTCGCGGATCGGTAGCGGCAGCAGCTTCTGAGCGAACTCGTCGAGCCACACCCGTCGCTCCGAACCGAGCAACCCCTCGGGCACCCGCTCCATGCGGAGAACGAGTGCGTGCAGCCCCGCGATCTCGGGCTGCGGGTTCGTGCAATCCCACCATGTCTCGCAGGCCATCGACGGATACATGACCAGCCGACCACTCTCATCGGTCTCGTAGTAGAGCTCGAACCAGCGCATCACCGCCTCAGAGACCGGCAGCACCTTCTCGACCAGGAAGACTTCGTCACCCGTGAAGTCGACGTAGTCGAACATCATCGAGCAAAGCTCCGGCCCCGCGACCCACTCCCACTTGTGCCACCCGCTGGCCTGCAGTGGGTCATCGCGCTCGGCGAACGGCACGTTCCAGCCGTAAGTCTCGCCCATGCAGGCGCCCCAGGGGTGGATGCACTCGTTGTAGTAGAGGGCGCCTTCGAAGCCGTGGTGGATGCGCGTGCGATACAGCCCCGCCTCGAACATGCGCCCGGCGTAGAGTTCGAACAGAGAGTGCATCATCTCCGCATCGCCGGCGAGCGGCATACCGACGTAGGGCAGACGGGTGTTCTGCCACCAATAGCCTGAGCCCCAACGCCGGTAGTCCGCATCACCTGGCCGGCCATCCCAAGCGACGTTGAAGATCGATCCGTTGAACTTGACCGGGAAACTCCCACGCGCCCCGCATGCGTTCACGAAACGCTGCAACGTGTAACCCCGCGAGACGACGTGGGCATCGTCTCGGTCGACGGGATCTGCAGGCCCGGATCGGAAAACTTCGACGCCATCGACCAGCGCCCGCCACCCCGCCTCGGTCGAGGCTGCGAGCTCGATCCGCGAGCGGCGCCCAGCGTGGAGAGCAAGCCCGACCTCTTTCGTACGGTCACCGACGATCAGCCGCAGCACACCGGGTCGTACGAAGTCGAGCAGGAACCCATCCGATCCTCCGGGTGTGATCCGATCGAACACCCTGCCCGTCGGCTCGTCACGGTCCGGAACGACCTCTGCACGGATCAGGAGCCCTTTCTCAAAGTCCGAGGGCACGGGAGAGATCGGATCCACCTCGCCCGTAAAGCGGTTGCCGCCGTGCTGGTCGAGACCGAACCGCAACGCGTGGCCGCTCGGCGGGAGAAGCCGCTCTGGACCATCCGCGACGATGAAGCTCCTCTCCCAGAAGTCCGCCCACCACTCGAGGTGCCGCTCGCGACGATCCTTCAGAGGCAGATCGGATGCCGCCCGCATCGAAGCTTCGAGGTCGCCTCGCCAACGATCCGGATCGGACGGGAACGAGGTTTGGACAAAGATCTCGATGGAGTGCCGCTCACGGGCAGGGATCGCCAGGTCCCGTGGAGAACTCCGTTCGGCTCCGTCAGCGCGCACGACGGCGCCGAACACCCGGTCTTTCACGAGGTCGACGAACCCGGGGTCGCCTGCGATGCCCTGATGAGCCATGGACTCACGAACTCCATGAGAATCCGCGTTGTGGTGGTACCAGCCGATCTGGTCGCTCGGCAGCCCATCGAGTTCGACATCGGGCTGGACCACGAACTGGCCGACCGAGGGATGGCGAGCGAAGACGTCACCAACCTCGAAGGTATCGAGCGCTTCGGGTTCTTCGCGCCAAAGGCGGTAGGACACGTCGATTGGGATCTCACTCACCGAGTCGCTGAGCACGTGAACAACCGGCCGATGGGCGTCGACCCAGACTTCGACATGCACAGCGTCACTGCCTACCCCACAGTCGATCAGCACCCGACCACCAGCCAGGTCTAGTCGTTGCTCGAAGCGGCCCGTGAACGACGCAGCGGGAAAGCGCACAACGACCTCACCGACCTTGAGCAGGCGCGCGTTGTCTCCCCACGCGTCGGTCTTGCCGATGTAGAAATGCAGGGAGTCGTCGCCCTCGGTCCAGACGTTCAACCCGACATCGCCGTTGCCGACGGGCATCGAGTCGTGACAACCCTCGCCGTGCTCGCTCCAACGCACGTCATACCGGCCAGCATGACGGACACCGTCGTCCCGGAGGCCTGGGTCCACGAACCGAGCAGAGGTCGCCCCGCACCCGCCGAGAACCGCGAGGACCGCACCGAAGCTGGAGGCGAGGCCGAGATGGTTCGGCCGACCCTTGGTTTGCATCGGCCAAGTGTTGTCCTCCGCGCGCCCCTTCGCAACCGACGCTGGGGGCGCCAACGGGGGAGATTCGACAGCATCACGAGCCGATGAGCCCCCGGGGATCCGGCGGTCTTCCATCGACTCGCTCGGCTGCTCGCAGCCGCGTTCACAAGTTGGGGAGCGCCGTCCCGACCTCACCACTCGACAGCGATGCCGTCCGGAGGTCGTGGCCATCGACCACGCCGTCACGGTTGACGTCGGTCGACGGCACTTCGATGTCACGCAGGCCACCTTCGCCGCGGTCGCGGAGGATCGCCATGACGTCCGCGACGTTGATCACGTTGTCACCGTTGGCATCTCCACAGCGGAGAAGGCCGGCATCGACCGTGGTCGCTCCCGCCGGGACCGAGACCACCTCGCTTACGTAGCCAGGCACCTTGAACCAAACATATCCGTCTATAATGGCCCGGTGTCGCAATTCTAGAAGAAGCATAGGCCGTTGAGTCTGATACAAACAATTGAATTGAGCCTAGGGAGCAGTGGGGAATTAATCAGTGCTGATC
>JBCBZB010000084.1:0-21301 GCA_039815565.1 Planctomycetota bacterium | reverse complement strand
TACGGATGTCGAAAGTTGTCCGGGAGCGAGAACCCGAGACAGAGTGCGACTCCGATCGCGCAGATCGAATACCCGGCGAAGTCACCGTAGATCTGGCCGGCGAAGGCCAGCGTGCCGATCCAGGCGTCGCCGAAGCCCATCGCGTCCGGATGGTTGAACGACTTGTCGGCCAACGGCGCGAGGATCGCGTCGGCGATGATCAGCTTGTTGAACAGGCCGAGCACCATCAGGACGACACCCCAGGTGAACTGGTCCGCCGTCGCCCGGCGGGGTGCCGTGCACTGATCTTTGAAGTCGACCGCTCGAACGATTGGTCCCGCGACGAGCTGCGGGAAGAACGTCACGTAGAGCGCGTAGTCGAGGAAGCTGCCCCAGGGCTCGGCCTTCCGGCGATAGATGTCGAGCGTGTAGCTGAGCGTTTGGAACGTGTAGAAGGAGATGCCGATCGGCAGGAAGATGTCGACTTCCGGCGGCTCGTAGGCGATTCCGAACGACTCCGCGAGCACCTGGAAGTTCTCGAGCGCGAAGTTCGCGTACTTGAAGAACGCCAGGAGGCCGAGGTTCAGGCACAGGCTGATCGTCAGCAGTGCCTTTCGATGTCGCTGGTTCTCCGATCGGTGGATCCCCTTCGCCAAGAACCAGTCCACGACCGTCGAGAGCCAGAGCAGCACGACGAATGGAGGGTTCCAGGCGGCGTAGAACGCGTAGCTGGCGACGAGAAGCATCTGCTTCTGCGCTCGCCAATGACTGCGCAACGGGCCGTAGTAGAGGCCCAGCACAGCCAGGAAGAAGACCAGGAAGCTGTAGGAGTTGAAGACCATGCGGCTCTCCGGGTCGACGAGCCGGAACGCCGGCCGCCGAAGCGGGGCTTCGAGCAGGGGGCTTCGAGGAGCCGAGCGGGGGCGGCGCCCGGGCGTCCTTCGCGCACCGAGGGGGGCCGTCGTCCGTTCGGCCCCTCTGAAGGTCCGTCGTCGAAGGTTTGGGCGACGGATTGGTGGTCTCCTGCGATCCCACCGCCCGTCTCTCTCTTGGAGCGATCGGCCCCTTGCGGTCTCGGTCTTGAGTTCACGCGCGGCTCATCGAGCGACGAATCGGAGATCTTGGGACCGGATGCCCGAACCACCGGCTAGGGTCTCCGCGAAGCGTCGGATTCCTGCACAACTGCGGTGAATCGCCTCAGCGATTCGGAGGGTGGACCACCGGGCGGATTCGGTGACCCAGGCCTGTGCAGAAGGAGCGGAGTGACTCATCGAACGACGCCCGACTGAACGATGTCCGACGTAGCGAAGACCGAGCGATTGTTCCGAGACCTGGATCTGTTGGAGCCGATCCTCCGTGCTCTCGACGAGACCGGCTACGAGAAGCCGACCCCGATCCAGTCCCGAGCGATTCCCCCGCTCCTCGAGGGCAAGGATCTCGTGGGGATCGCGCAGACCGGCACCGGCAAGACCGCAGCGTTCACGTTGCCGATGCTCGACTTTCTGGCTGGCGACCCGCAGCCGCCGTCGAAGCGTTGTGTCAGCGCGCTGGTGTTGACTCCGACCCGCGAACTCGCCGCGCAGATCGGCGACAGCGTGAAGACCTACGGCCAGCACCTGAAGCTCCGGTCGACGGTGATCTTCGGCGGAGTCGGACAGGAGCCTCAGGTTCGTGCGGTCCGCAACGGCGTAGACATCCTGATCGCGACTCCTGGTCGCCTGCTCGATCTCTGCGACCAAGGACACGTGGACCTCTCCGAGGTCGAGGTGTTCGTGCTCGACGAGGCAGACCGGATGCTCGACATGGGTTTCCTACCGGCCGTGCGGCGGGTGCTGCAGATGCTCTCGGAGGAGCGTCAGTCGGTGTTGTTCTCGGCGACCATGCCGAAGGACATCGTCGAGTTGTCGAAATCGATCCTGAAGGATCCGGTGCGAGTCGAGGTCACGCCGCCATCGACGACGGTCGAGAAGATCGATCAGAAGCTGCTCCTGGTCGAGAAGGCCGACAAGCGAGCCCTGCTTTCGCATCTGCTCAACGACGACGCCATCGAGCGGGTGTTGGTCTTCACGCGCACCAAGCACGGGGCGGATCGTGTCGTGAAGCACCTACGGCGTGACGGTCACACAGCCGAAGCGATCCATGGCAACAAGTCGCAGGGTGCTCGCGAGCGCGCGCTCTCCGGTTTCCGTGAGGGCCGGATCACGACCCTGGTCGCTACGGACATCGCAGCGCGGGGTATCGATGTCGATGGCATCACCCATGTCGTGAACTTCGACCTGCCGAACGTTCCCGAGACCTACGTCCACCGGATCGGGCGCACAGCGCGTGCCGGCCGAGAAGGGGTCGCCTTGTCGTTCTGCGACGTCGAAGAGCGTCCACTTCTTCTCGACATCGAGAAGTCGATCCGGTTGCAGATTCCGCGCTTCGGCGAGCATCCGTTCCAGTCCTCGGAGCCGCTCGTGCGGCCGTCCGAGAAGCGTCCAGACCTGCAGCCCGGAGGGCGGCGCGGCGGGCGTTCGAAGTCTTCGAACTCGAGTCGTTCGGGGCGATCGGGGGGGCGCGGACGCCGAGGATCTCAGGGTCGTCGGGGCCGCTGATGGCCCTGCTCAGTCCTTCGAGGCTCGCTCTGCGCCTTCGCTGAGGAAGGCGAGGAAGGCCTCGGGCGGTTGGAACCCCGCGCCGCGGTGCGCAACCCCATCCGCCGTGACCACCAGGTAGGTCGGGTAGGCGCGGACTCCGAGTCGTCTCTCGAGGTCCTTCGTCGCGAAGTCGAAGTTGGCCTTCACGGGTAGGAAGTTCGCACGAACACGGTCGTAGACCTCGCGATCCTTCATCGTCGTCGCGTCCATGACGTGGCACCAGTGACACCAGTCGGTTTCGCCGTCGACGAGTAGCGGCTTGTCACTCTCGGCGACCAGCGCATCGAGCTCTTCGGCGTTGAAGACATAGCGCCATTCGATCGCTTCTTCGGTTCGGTCGCGTCCCTCTTCGATTCGCTGGGCGAGAGAGTCTCCGCTGCGCTCGACGAATCGTTCCATCAATCGATGATGGCGGCGGCGGAACGAGTCTTCCCGCGAGCGCGAGCCGCCGCTCGGTCCAATCACGATCGTCGCCATGCGATCGCCGACGTCGAGGCAGCGAACTTCGACGAGTGACCTTGGCTGGTAGTGGCTCTCGACCAGTTCGAGCAGGCTGTTCGAGCTGTAGCCCTTCTCGCGCGCCTGCAGCTCGTCGTCGGAGACGAAGGTCCAGTAGTCGGACTCGGGTTCGTAGCCGCCGCTCCAGTCCATGTCGGCGACGATCACATGGTGCTCGCGGCCATCCCAGCCAATCGTCGCGTGGAGGTAGTTCAGACTCCGGCAGCCAACCGACATCTTCAGTCCCTCTTCGGTCGGCCGGAGATAGACGTCGCCCTGGTTGTCGCCGAGTGGGAGAGCCTTCTCGAAGACCCAGGTGCCTCGATTCCTCTCGCCGTCGATGGAGTCCGACAGCGGACCCTCACCGCGGGCACAGCGGAATGTCGCCGACGAGTCGGTGACCACGGCCTCGTAGCGGCAGCCAAAGTCGGAGCCTGTGTAGACATTTTCACGCGCGGCATCCGGCACGATGCCTGCTCCGAGAACCGTGCCCGCAACACTGGTGGGGCCGTCCTCTGCCGATCGCTGCTCGAACTCGACGTCGAAGGTCTGGACTTGCTGGGCGGTGGCTTCGACGAGCAGGAGGAGCGGGAAGACAGCGATTGGGATCAGTTTCATCCGGCGAGGCTTCGTCAGTGCACGAACCTGGGCAGCCTAAGCTCGTTGATCAACTGAACATAGCGGGCTCGAAGTTCCTGGTGAGCGGAGCCCGTTGCTGGTCCGGCGAAGCCGGTATGGATCGCCGCGGGGTTCGAGTCGCGATCGAGAAAGATCGTCGTCGGGAACGTTCGAATGCCGTTCAGAAAGGGCGTCGACGCGGAGGCCTGCTCGAGATCTGCGGCGCCGGCAAGATAGACCGGAATCTTCAACTCCGCTCTCATCTGAAACTCTCGAAGTCGCTCGAGTTCCAGTTGGATGTTCTTCGTGGGCTCGAAAGCTAGGCCGAGAAGCTGAAACTCACCGGGGAATCTTGCGGCGAGCGAAGACCAGAGTCTCAACGCGTCGAGGCTCTCGGGCGACCAGGTTCCGAATAGAAACAGGATCGTTGGCTTTCTTGAGTTGAGAAGACCCCGCAGGTTCTTGCGGCGTCCGGTCAGGCTAAGGACTTCGGTTGCCTCCAGGGCGTCACCGTCATTCCAGCGAGTCGCTTCGAACGGGTCGTCGAGTTTCGTGTCTCCGTGCGAACGAGTGGCTGACCAGGTCTTGCGGCTCGAGACTCCGGACCAGAAGTCGCCGTGAAGCCTGTTTTCATCGTCGATCGTCACGTCCAGCAGGATCGCCCGGAGTCCATCGAAGCGACTCAAGTGGAGGTGTCCTCTCTCTCGAATGCCGACCAGCAACCCGTAGTCACACGTATTCGTCCGGATGTTTCCGATGACTCGGCCGTCGGGGAGAGTCGTGAAGGTGGCAATGCCAGGCGTGTTTGCTTCGAGGAACTCAAGCTCGAACCGCCCGTTGAACAGATGTTGGGATTCTTCGGTTTGGCTCCCCCAAGAGCGGGGGAAGCGGGAGACATCCAGCAGGTCACCAGATGAAGACCTCAGCGAGGTCGCCCGACCGCGCATTTGGGTCACGACGCGGTCCCCGTGTCGGAGAGTCCACGTCGCATTCCGGACATCGAATTCTCGCGGTGCGTCAGAGGGGGCCGGAACGAAGGCATTCTCGCTCGGGCCGCTCTCGACCGGGTGGACGACTCGGAGCAGAAGCGTCGAATCGGGCCCGAACTTGAGCAGCCAGTCGCCCGTGGAATGGCTCTCCCAGAAATCGGGGACGGCGATTCTCTCGTCTCCGTTGACAACGAAGGCTCGGGTTCGATCCTCGATCTCCAACAGGAAGGGGATCCTGAACCAGAACCTGAGTGAGTCCCGCGGGAGCAGTGATTCCGGGAGGTCCAAGGACACTCGGAACCGTTGCAGATGAGGCTTCGTCGTCCGGAGAACCGTCGTATCCGGTGCCGGACTGGGGCTTGTGCAACCGAGCGCTAGAACGAGCAGCAGCGCCGCCGACTTCAGAGATAAGAGGGCATCGCGCCTTCCTGAACGGTCGGGCTGGATGGTCAAGACGTTCACTCAGCTGTCGAGCAAATCCGAGATCAGTTGGTCGAAGCGGGCTCGGAGTCGCTGGTGGGGTTCACCAGTCGCGGGGCCATCGAAACCGGTGTGGACTGCGATCGCCTCGCCCTCTTCGCTCAGGAAGATTGTGGTCGGATACGCCCGGACGCGGTCGAGGACCGGGAGGGCTTCGGAAGCGGCGTCCTTGTCCGCCAGTCCACAGAGGAAGAGGTCGTAGTCGACGCCTTGTCGTTCGCGGAATTCCCGGAGCTTCTTGAGCTCCTTGTCCGTGTCGTCGGTCAACTCGAACGCGAGTCCGATCACGCGCAGTCCTTCGTCCTGGTAGCGGCGATGCAGGTTCGCCCAGAGGCGTGTCGCGTCGTGGCAGTTCGGGCACCAGGAGCCAAAGACGATCAACACCGTGGGGCGGCCTCCGTCGAGCACGTGACCGAGGTCGGTTGGTGAGCCATCGAGGGCGGTGCAGAGGATCGCTTCGGGGTCGGCGGTTTGGGACCAAGTCGTGGCGCCGAAGGTGTCGGGAAGGTCGGCGTTCACGTCCGGTGTCGCGGTCCAGGTCTCGTGCCAGGTATCGCGGGACCAAAAGTGCCCGTTCATTCCTCCGTCGTCCTGAATTGTCGCGTGGAAGAGGAACGCGTGGTGTCCGTCGAAGCAGCTCAGTCGCAAGAAGTCGCCGGCGAGATCTCCCGCGAGGTAGCGGTAGTCGCCGAGCGTCGTGCGGAAGGTTCCGTTCACCAGGCCGCCGGGCGGTGCGTCGAAGGTCGCGACCGCCGGATCCTGACTGCTGGAGAAGTCCACGGCGTAGCGTGGCTGCAAGTTGGAGCGGGGGGAGCCGATCGTCTGGATCGGAGTGAAGCGTTTGATCTGGGTCGGATTCGCGACGTCGAGGCGAACGCGTTCGGCCTTGGCGACCATTCGGGTCTGGCCTCTCGCGCCACGGTTCAAGGTCCAGAGCCCCCGGTGAGTCGTTTCCTCGCCGGTCTGGATCGCACGCGGTTCCGGATTCGTTGGAGCCTCGCGGCGTAGAACGAGGACGGAGTCGAGGTCGAATCGAAGACGCCAGGTCGCGCCATCGGACTCGACTGCGAAGTCGGGCACGTCGATGCGCTCCTGCCCGTTGACGACCGCAGCGCGCACGCCGTCAGTGACCTCGAGATGGAACGGGATCTGTAGATCCGAATCGGGGATCGCGAGCGAGACTCGGTAGACCTCGACGTTCGCCGAGGCGTCGTCCGTGGCCTGGCCGGCGCAGCCCGCGAGGACGAGGAGGGGCAGTAGAGTTCGGCAGTTCATCGCTTCTCCGATTCGATCTCTTCGATCAGTCGCAAGCCAGTGAAGGCTTGGGGGAACTCCTGGGCGTCGGCTGAGTCGTCCGTCCGGCGGGCCACACAGGGGCCGAAAGCGCTGAACTGATCGCCGTCCGCAGCGAGTTCGGCGGCGTTGCCTCCGAGGTCGAACAGAAGCTGCCGGTTGTCTCCCTCTCCGACGACGGTGGCACGGCCGGTGCCGACCGGCCAGAGGACGGCATCAGGATCCATCGAGTCGAGGACCTGCTCGAGTTTCCGAGCCTCGTCGAGGTTGGGTTCGAAGCCGGCCCAGCGGGCGATCGTGTTCTCTTCTCGCGAACCCTTGAGTGCCTCGAGCTCCGCTCGCTCGGGGAGCCGGAAGCGCCGTCCGGTGGTGGTGTTCAGCCAATCGATGTACTCGATCGCCTGAGTCTGCGTCATTCCGACGGCCGGCATATTGGAGCCTCGGTTCCGTCCGTTCTGTGGGGCGAAGGCCGTCCACTGAGCATGTGTGATCTCGAATCGCGAGACACGGACCCAGCGCTTGCTGCCTCCTTCGGAGTCGTAGGGGAGCCGGACCGGGATCATCTCCGGAACGAGGATGCCGTTCTCTTGCACTCCGAACGGCTGATTGCGATCCCTGAGCGCCGGGACTCGCTGAAGTTCGTCGAGTCGGCTGAGCTTCTCCGGCCAAGTCGATCTCTCGGTTTCGAACAGGAACTGATCGAACCATGCGAGTTCTTCGACCAGCTTACGGCGTTGGTGGCTGAGCTTCGCGAGACCGTGCCCCTCGCCCGGGAAGAGCAGGAACTTCACGTCCGCCTTGCCGATCGACTGCATCGCGCGAAAGTGCTGCCAGCCCTGTTCGGTCGGGACGGCTTTGTCCTCGCTGCCGAAGAAGACGATCGTCGGTGTTTCCACTTCCTCCATGCGGAAGAGCGGCGACTTCTGGAAGTATGCCTCGGGTTGGTTCCAGGGCGCGCCGCCGACGTAGAAGCGGTCGAACGAGGCGCCGAACGCGCAGTTGCCGAAGTCGCTGGTCCAGTTGACGTCACCGGCACCGGGAGCGCAGGCCTTGAACTTCAGTCCATGGCCCGGGAGGTAGTCGTCCAGGTGCGTCAGCATCGCGATCGACAAGATCGCGCCGTTCGACCAGCCGACGAGTCCGAGTTGGTCGGGGTCCGCCTTGCCGTCGTCGATCAGCTTCTGGATGCCTCTCGCCATGTCGATCAGCTCGAGCTCGTAGTAGCGGCCCTTGATCGACTCTCCGAATTCGAGCCCGTAGTCCGAGCTTCCGTGGTAGTTGGTCTTCAGGACGAACGCACCGCGGCCGGCGTAGAGGTTGGGTGTGTTGGCCCAGCGCTCGGTGAAGCGATCGGAGTCCGCGGCGTGGGGGCCACCGTGCGTCACGAGGACGAGTGGGTAGCTTCGCCCTTCCTCGTAGTCCGCGGGGTAGTAGAGGATTCCCTCGATCTCCTCCTCGAGAGCGCCCTTCCACGAGATCAGCTCGGCTCGGGCGATCTCGAGCTGGTCGAACCCATCGTTCGGTCGGTAGACGGTGCCCTCATCGACGAACTTGCTCGCGTCGGCGTTCGGCTCGAAGCGGATGCGATGAATCGCATCCGGGGTCGATGCGTTGCCGGCGATCGCGAGCCGGACCGAAGTCTCGCGGCGACCGAGGACGCCCTGGATTCGCGGCAGTCCGGAGGCCTGCACGATCTTCCAGTCCGGGAGGCCGATGGACTCTGACTCGAGTGCGGCCCAGACCGGCTTGTGTCCGTTGGCGAGGTGTAGGAAGACCCGGTCGCCGCTGATGACCGGGAGGCTCGTCAGTCCGCGTTCCCAGCGCAGATCGAACGTCGACAAGATCGCGGTCCGGTCTTCGATCAGGAGCTCGTAGAGATCTGTGACCGCCGCGAGATCCTCGCCGTCGACCGTGCTCTTCGGCGCGGTCACGAAGGCGTAGGTGTCGGACTTCCAGGTGACCGAGCTCGGCTTGTTGCGCCGGCCAGCCCAGAGTTCCTGCGACGACCGGTTGAGAAGGTCGTGGACGAGGACGCGAGGTGGGCGGTCGTTCTGCGCGCCATGTCTCGGATCGACTTCGTGCCAGCACACGACGTGGCGGCCCGAGGGGGCCATCGAGAACCGTCCGATCGACGTGTCTTTCCCGTCGACCAGTCGGCGGAGCCTCGAGCCCTTGATCGTGAACGACCAGAGCAGGCTGCGCGTGTCCCGGAACCGCTCGATGTCTTCGACGTCCTCGGTCTTGTCCTTCCGCTCGGCCTCGCGCTTCTCTTCCTGCGTCTTTGGGATCCGCGCGGTCAAGAGGAACTCGTCGTCGCTCCGCCAGGCGAAGGACCGAACGCCGTGAGGAACCTTGGTCAACGGACGAGCGACGCCGCCGCGAAGGTCGAGGGTCCAGATCTGCGCCCCGCGATCGTCCTTCGGCAGGTTCTCGACACCGTCGGGGAAATCGTGACGGCTGAGGAAGGCGATTCGCTGGCTGTCGGGTGACCACTCCGGCGAGGAGATGTCCCAACGACCGACGGTCAGCTCTCGGTGCTCCGGCTCGGCGTCGTTCTCCGTGGGCAGCTCCGTCAGCATCAGAGTCGGAGCCATCCGGTCCTTCTCCTTGTCCGGACGCATCCGGATCCAGAGCAGGCGACTTCCGTCCGGAGAGAGTTCGAGTGACCGAACGCTCTCCTGATTGACGATGTCGTCGATCGCGAATGGGCGCCTGGGTGGGGTGGGCGACTCGGCGTTGGAGTTCTGAGCGCTCACGAGGTCACCGAGTCCGAGGAGGAAGACCAGCAGCAGAGCGCCGAGGCGTCCGTGGTCGAGGACAGGCGAAGGGAGGGAAGCTCCCTTGAGATGGTTGGTTTCGCAATCGTGCGCAATGGGCATTGGGAGACGTCGCGGGTCATCCGGATCCGGAGAGTTTGCCTGATCACGGCGCTTCCTCCGAGCCCTCAACGCGGCTCCTCGTGACGGCCGATAGAGAAAGAGTGGAGGGACAACGATCTTGAGTGGTTCAGACCCGGGAGAGCGGGGAGTGAAGTGGTGGTCTCAAAAGGCCGGGCGGGTCGTTGGGGCGATCGAGGAGCTGCGGCGAATCGGCTCGCTGATGGCGGAGCCGGGGCTCGCGGAATCGACGCGCAAGCTGTTGGGAATCCGGCTGAACGCGGGCCTGCGGCGGGTTGAGGACGACTTCTGTCGCGAGGGTGCCGAGCCGGAGGCCGTCTCGCTGTTCGAGCTGACGACCGACGCTTTGCTGCTCGCCTCGCCGCTCCTGGTCTCCGATGGTCCCGGCGAGGATGGGCAGCGGCCGGTCCGAAGCCTCCATTTCGTCGATGATCTGCCGCGGTTCGTTCTCGGGCGGGGCCCAGCCTTGCGTCGGTTGGTCGATGAGCTCGCCCACGAGGATCAAGGCCTCGACTGGGACGAGTTGATCCTGCGCGGATCCGACGATCGGATCGAGATTGCGATCGCTGGTCCGCGGCCAGACTGGTCGAAGGCCGAAGGGGAGTCCACCGGCGGTGGGTTCGGGTCGAGGCGTGTCGAGCAACTGGCCCGGGATGCCTCTGCGAGTCTCGAGGTCCGCCACCAGCCGGTTCGAACCGAGTTGATGCTGTCGTTTCGGTGTATGCCTGTGCCCAAGTCGGACGCCTTGATCCGGCCTGGTCGCATTCAGCCGATCGATCTCGGTCGTCGATCCGGTGCGGAGTTCGCCGGAGGGTTCCTCTCGAGCCGAAGGGTGCTCGCGCTGGGCCTCGACGCGGAGCGGTGCCGTCTGCTTGCCGAGTTCGGAGCCGAGGTCGATCGCTTGGAAGGCGTCGGTCAGTCCTTGGACCTCGAGTCCCTGGTCACGCGGGAGTCGGATCTCTGGATCTGGTGTTCCCCGAACGAAGATGCGCTGAAGGATGCGTTGAAGTCGTTCTCGGGTCGTACCCGTCCAATCCTCGTTCTCGGTGAACTTTCCGACAATGCGCGCGACCGGCTCCTGGAGGCGGGCGGTCGATTCCTGGGAGCGGGAACCGGCGGTGAGGCGCTTGGTGCGGAGGCCCTGTCTGCGGTCAGTCGCGGCCAGGCGCCGAGCCCGCAGTCTCTCTCGGACAACCTGCAACCGGCCGTCTCGAGCCTGATGGACGATCCGGAGTACGGTTCGATGATCGGTTGCTACATCGACGCGGTACCGGGCTTCCTCAACGAGCTCGAAGAGGCGAGGGGAGAGGATCGGTTGGTGAAGATCCGTGGAGTCGCACACCGAATCAAAGGCTCGGCCCGTCTCTACGGGTTTGAGGAATTGTCTGGGGCCGGCGCGATGTGCCAGTTCGCGATCGACGATGCGTTCCCGGACGAAGAACGCGACCAGACCGTCGACCAGCTGATGCGCGAGCTGGTTCGCGTGTTGGTCGGCGCTCACGCGCGACGGCCGGTGAAGCAGGGGCGGCTCTGAGCCGTCAGCGCCCGACCGACAGTGATCCTAGGTTCGTCCTCATCGGTCGTCGCTTGTCGTCGTCCGGTGGGTGCACGCGATCGATCTCGTCGAACTCGTTGAACAGCGAGTTCGCGTCGCGGTTGTGGAAGATCAGAACCATCCAGTAGAAGACGAAGAACTGGAACTTGTCGAACTTCAGGAAGAAGCTCTCGCCGAAGGCGCCGACCCAACACAGCGTCAGCGCCATCGCCAGGTTCGCGGAGATCGCGTTGCGGCGCCGAGTGCCCCGCTCTCCTGCCCAGTGAAGCCAGGCCAGGCCCATACGGCTGTGGGTGAACCACATCCAGAACAGCAGGCCGACGATGCCGAGGTCGACGAAGATGTCGAGGTAGGCGTTGTGTGACTGACGAGGGTTCCAGGTTCCGGTGATCTCGAGACCGCGCCCCTCGTACCAGAAGGATCCGTACCCGGATCCGAAGATCGGCTTCTTCAGGCCCTCGTTGTAGACCGAGGACCACAGGACATCGCGCCCGCTGAGGTTCTCGTCACGGCCGGAGGCCTCGAAGAATGCCTTCTTCAGGTTGTCGACCCCGATCAGCTGGATCAGGAGCATCCCCGCGACCGCTCCGACCTGGAGCAGTCCCGCGCGGTAGCTCGAGACCGTCAGCATGACGTAGAAGCCGATCGCTGCGAACATCGCGACTGTCGCGGTCATCGAGTTCGTCAGCATCATGCAGATCAGCATCATCACTCGGCACGCTCGCAGAAACGTCTTCTCGCGAGGGCTGAAAGTGATGACCCCGAACGACATCAGGATCGCCATGTAGAGGCAGGGTCCGTAGTTGTTCGGGTGGATCGTCACACCGGCGAGGCCGGGGCGGATCGGATTCGATGTGCAGTTCGCCGGGAGCGCGATCATTGCTCCGAACGAGATGAACGCACTGATCCCGACCGTGTAGACGGTCGTCTTCATCATCACGTTCAGCGGCCAACGTGAGTTCGCGATCATGGCGATCAGCACGTGGAAGCCGAGGACGTGAATGATCGAACGCTTGATCGTCAGCGTCGTGTCGTTCGACCACAGAACGCTTGCGACGAGGGTCACGGCGATGAATGCCGCTGGGATGAAGTGACCGACGATCTGGTTGTAGGCGCCCATCGCCATCATCCGGTAGATCGCCCAGCCGGAGCATCCGAGGAAGAACACCTGCCGGATCGCACCTCCGCCGGAGCCTCCCTCCTCGCCACGGACGATCGGTTGCCATGGCATCCGCAGGCCGGTCATTACGAACCAAATCCAAGCGACTGCGATGGCGAATAGGATCCGGTCGCTGCCATTCCGCTGCATCCGGTTGCAGCCGACCGGAAGGAGCGAGTTCCCGGGGGTCAGTCGGAGGCCGTAGCCGCGGGCCGATTTGGCGAACCCGAGCATCAGTCAGAATGAAGTCGGGACTTCGATCGGCGAATCGCGCGCCGAACCGGGCGGACAGCGAAGCCCACGACCGAGAACAGGCTACGACGGATCTCGGTCATGCGCTGGCTGATGTAGGGGTCCGCCACCGCGCCGTTCCACTGTTCCAGCAGGAGTACGGCGACGACACCGAGAATCAGGGCGAGGATGATCGCCACGCCGAAGGTCTTCGACTTGCTCGGTCCCGCCTTCACCCAGTCCGGAACCGCGGGGCGGATGATCGCGAGCGAGCCGGCCGGCTGTTCCTTCCGGATTTCGAAGATCGTCCGCTGCGTATCGAGAGTGGCGATGATGTCTCGCAGCTGTCGAACTCGATCGTTCAGGCGGTCGTATTCGATCAGGACCAAGGCGAGATCGTTGCCGCGATACTGGCCGAACCAAGAGCGTTCGAGGACACGGATCTGCTCGGTCGTTTGCGTGATGGCGTTATCCGTCGCCTCGACCTCGGCGCTGTCCTCGGTCCGGGTCTCGAGCAGCTCGGCACGATCCTGCTCGAGGCGATCGAGTCGCTCGTTGAGCTGACGGATCTCACGTGAGTGGTTCGCGAGCTGGCCTTCGACTTCGACGATGCCGTGCTTCACCTTGAAGGTGGCGAGCTCCTCCTCACGGTCAGTGAGGTCGCTCTCCATCTGCTTGACCGTGTCTCCGAGGTACCCCGCCTGTTGGATCAACAGCTGGCGCTCGATCTCCTTCGAGGCGGTCTGCATCTCCTCGATCATGGCGTTCGCCAACTCGGCAGCGAACAACGCGTCGTTGGCGGTGACTTCGACGTTGATCATGCCTTCCTCGGTCCCGCTGACCTTGGCCATGCCCTTGATCAGGTCGAGGATTTCGTCCGAGCGGTCGGAGTCGCTGATCTCGAGTTGGTCGTGGAACCGTTCGGCAAGCGTCAGCAAGACTGCGCGAGACTTGAGAATCGCGGTGTAGAGCTCGGTGCTGGCGGGCAGCATCAACGAGCCGGTCGCTTCACGACTTGCGGATCCGTCTGTCGTCGCGACCGAGCCCGAGCTGACCGTCGTGTCCAGCAGTGGCTTCTCGCGCGGTAGGAGGATCGCGTCGACGGCTGCGCGGAAGTAGGGCGGCGTGCTCTCGTACTGCTGGTAGCCACCGAAGGCTCCGAGAAGGAGCAGCAAGAGCAGGATCCACCAGCGGCGTGCGATTGTCGCGACGAGGTCGACGAGTGGCGCTTGCCAGCCCGCTGGAGGAAGGAGTTCTGCCGACGGCGGCTGAGAGTCGACACGGATCTCGGGCTGGATCGGTGCCGGCGGATGCGGGATCCGGTAGTTGTCCTGCAGGCGATGTCGGCCGCGACGTCCTCGGATCACTCGAATTCTCCTCAGCCGCCTTGCGGTGCCAACCGCGGCTGCTTGTTCCTTCGGGCGAGGTCGACCGCCCGACGAAAGCCGTCGGCGAGGCGTTCGCAGGTGAATTGCTGACCGTCGGCGAACGCACGTTCGCCGAGCTGATCCAGGTCCTCGCGCGTGAGGAAGTCGAGCAGTTTGGCCCGGGTCTCGTCACGATCTCGTGGATCGAACAGCAGGCCGTTGACGCCGTCCTGCACGGTGTCCTCGGCGCATCCGGCGAGGATCGAGCACATGGTCGGTAGCCCGCAGAGCATCGCCTCATTGACCGTCAGGCCCCAGACGTCGACGAACGAGAAGAAGAGGTGCGCGTCAGCGGCCGCCATGTAGTTGGCCACCTCGTCCATCGGGACCTCGGGAACGTGGACGATCCCACGATCGGACAGTGATTCCACCCGGTCACGCATCGGGCCATCGCCGAGGAACACCAATCGCCACTCGTCCCGGACCGTGTCGGGCAGGGCGCTCCACGCGTCGAGAACTTCGCCGACTCCCTTGAGCTGGAGGAGGCGTCCGACGACGAGTGCGGTCTTCTTGCCTTCGCCGACCTCGGAACGAATACGAGCGACGGTGCCGTTCTGGCGAGCAGCGGCCGCTCGACTCAGGATCATTCGCTCGTCGGTCGCATTCGGCGCGTCGAGGATCTTGTCCTCGGGGCAGCCGGTCTTGCGGAGAACGTCCCGGGCTTGCACTCCCATGCCCAAGACCGCACCAGCCTTCCGGAAAACGAACGAGCGGACCTTCCGACGGACGAATCCGTCGCGTCGGTCGGCGCTGGTGCGAGCCTGGTAGCTCCACAGCACCAGGGGTCGCCGGAACATCCGCGCCCAGAGGCTCGCCAGGAAGCTGCGCGGTCCGATTTCGTGGGTGATCACGACGTCGGGACGGAACCGGCACAGGTCACCGAGCAGGCCGACCGGAACGTAGCGCGTAGTGACCTGTTCGATACGGCAGGGCTTTCCTTGGGCGTCCGTCTCTTCGACAACGTGAGTGATCTTCCGTGCCCAGGACTTGGACGCGACGACGTCAACGCCCTCGCAGTCGCCGCTCCAGTTGCGGTCGAACTCGGTCTGCGAGTTCACGTAGACACGCAGATCCCAACCCTCGGTCTTCGCCAAGGACTGGAACACCGGGGACCGGTAGGGGCTGATGATGTTGGTCAGGAAGGCGACCTTCACCGCTTGCCTCCGGTCTCGACCGACTCGCACACGGAGACCCCGGAAGTCTGCTGCGGAGTCGAAGGCGAGTCATTCTCCTCGGCCTTCTGTCCGGGAAGGAAGTTGCCGTACGGTCCCTTCGGCAGGAACTTGCCCGGTGCGAGGAGCTCAGAGAGTCCTCCGACCGCGGTGGCGAAGTCGATTCGCACGCGGGTCCAGGGCGTACGCATGCCACAGACCGCTCCCAGCAGAGCGAACGGGACTCGTGGGACGATCGTCAACAGCGGCATCCCGCAGCGCAGCGCAGGATTGCGTAGACCGCCGTGTCGACGGGCGATTCGTTGGCGGTTCACTCCGTAGCGGAACGCGCGCCTGCTGAGCCACTTGGAGCTCGCTTGCTCGCTCTGGATCGCTTCGCGAACGATCGCGTCAGGCGCCGCGCGATAGGCCGCTCCCAAGTGACGCATCGCGAGGAAGAGTTCGAGATCTTCGGCGCCGCTGCGTCCGAACTCCGGTTCGAAACGCAGGCCGGTCTCGTAGAACCACTTGCCCCGGATCAGCGCATTCGAGGTACGAGCGTGCTGGATCGGGATCTCTGCGCCGACCGGATGGGGGATCTTGTCGAAGAACCCGGAGCGCTCGGCCCAGGCCGGTGCGCCGTCCGGCATCCGCGAGAAGACCGAGCCGAACACACCGTCGGCCTTGGACTGCTCGGCCGTTTCGAGGAGGCGCGCCACCCAGAGCAGATCTGGGCGCTCATCGTCATCGAGGAAGGCGACGTAATCGGCAAAGCCCATGTCGACCGCGCGGTTGCGCACGCGGGCGATGTTGCGATCGGGTTCGATCTCATAGCGAATCGTGAACTGCGGCAGTCGCGAGCGGAACGCCTCGACGACAGCCTCGGCCGATCCTTCGACATCGTTGTCGACGATGCGGAGCTCGACGCTGTCTCGCACGTTCTCCGGGAGTTCGAGACGCCTCAGCCCCTCGAGCGTGTCGGCGAGCAGCTCCGGGCGACGCATTGTGCCCATGCAGATCGCCAGGCGAGCACTCGTCGGGTCGGCTTCGACCGCCTCCGAACGGAAGCCTGCAGGCTCCAGCATCGGCTGACGCATGGACTTTCCGAACAGCGTCTTCTGAACGAACTGCAGTCCGAAGTGGAACACGAAGGCCGGATTCGTGGTCGCGTAGCGCTTGAACAGCCGTTTTGGCTCGCAGTAGAGGCGGAACGCCCACTCCATGCCGATCTTCTGCAGGATCTTCGGCGACTGCCGAAGCGCTCCGGCATGAAAGTCGAATGCTGCGCCGACTCCGAGCATGACTCCTGGGATCCTGCCGGAGTGCTCGTTCATCCAGCGCTCCTGCTTCGGGCATCCAAGACCCACGAAGACGAGATCCGGGTTCTTCTCGCGGAAGCGATCGCAGATCTCTTCGTCTTCTTCGGCTGACAGCTTGCGGAACGGCGGGCTGTAGGCCTCGACGATATCGATGCCTTGGAACTTCTCCCTGAGGATCTGAACGAGCTGCTCGAGGCGTTCGGGGTGGCCACCGTAGAACGCGACCTTCCATCCCTCTTTCGCGGCGCGCTCGCAGAGCATCATCGTCAGCGTCGGGCCGTAGACCCGTGAGGCGTCCTTGAAGCCGAGCAGGCGTTGGGCCCAGGCGACCGGTTGGCCGTCGGCGGTGTTGATCGCGGCGGCCTGCATCACCGCGCGGTGGCGACGGTTCCAGAGGCTCTCCACGACCGAGTGGACTGGGGCGACGCCGACGTAGCGCGGAGCGCCACGGTCAATGAAGTCGGCAACTCGTTCGATGACGCCCTCGTAGTCGAGGTCCGAGATCGGAGTCGTGAGAATGCGGGTCGACGTCGTGGCGTTGACCGTGCGCTTCTTCGGCGCGGTCTTCGAGCTCCTCGACTTGGCGACCCGGATGAATGATCTGGTCAGATACAGCGCCGAGAAGGCGATAACGACGATGTCATAGAGGACGCTCTTGTTGCGGATGTAGTGAAGCTCCGCCTGAAACCGCTCGGTCCAGTCGTCGAGCAATTGGTCGCCGGTGCCGTTGTCGACGACGATGATCTGCGAGAACGCGGTCAGTCCAGGACGCACGGCGTTCCGCTCGTGGAACGATAGGATGTTGTCTCGCAGGGTGTCCTCGAGGGCGATCGGGATCGGCCTCGGGCCGACGAACTCCATCTCGCCGCGGACGATGTTCCAGAGCTGCGGCAGTTCGTCGATCTTGAGTTGGCGGAGGAACCAGCCGACCGGCGTGATCGTCGAGCTGCGGCGATCGACACCGAGGGCGGTTTGCTTCTCCGCGTCGACTCGGAGGGTGCGGATCTTCAGGATCGAGAAGACCTTGCCTCCCAGGCCGCGGCGGCGCTGTCGGAACAGGAAGGGCCCCGGAGAGGTCGTCTTGACCAGGATGTAGACGACGAAGAACAGCGGCGCGACGCACAGGCAGGCGAACAACGCCATGCCGCGCTGGGTCAGACGCCACCACAGGGGCGACAGTTTCGGTCGGAACAGAGGAGCTTCAAACTCGTCCGTCGCGGTCGTGCTGGACTGCGGGGTGACGTCGGTCATCGTGCGATTCAGTCGGAGTCTTCGGCGGAGAGGGACCGGTGGCCTCGACCCACGAGGTCCACGGTCCGTTCGCCGATCACTTGGTCTCGAGGCGATCGAGACGCTTGTTCCACTGCTTCAGCAGGTCACCGAGCGATCGCAAGACCGAGCCGATCCCGCGATCCTCTTGCGCCTTTTGTTGCGTCTCCGAGAAGCGTTTGACCAACTCGATCAACACCGAGAGGTCGCGCTCTTGTCCCTTCTCGCACGCTCCGTTGCAGCCAGCGTTGAGGAGCTCCTTCAACGTTGTTGCATCGAGCGTCCCCGAGAACGCGACGATCAAAGACTCAGGGTTCGTCGCTCGAAGCGACTTTGCGAGTCGCGTACCGAGCTTGATGCCGCCGAAGTCGTTGTCGATCAGATAGACGTCGTGACCCGAGCGTGGCTCAGGCCGGTCTACCGTCTCGATGTCGAGGGTCGGAAGTTGCTGACGCAGGCGCGTCGACAGCATGTCAGCAGCGAAGGGATCGTCATCGACGATCAGTGCACGTAGGACACGGGTCATTGGCAGTCTCTCTCTCCGCGTCTCTCATCGAATGCGGACCCGACCTCGGTTGAGTCGTTCTCATCGATGGCTGCTTTCTCCGGCTCCGGGAGAGGCCGTAGTTCGCCGAATCGCAGTCTCCTCTCGGATCCTCGGTCAACTCCGCCTACCTGTCCGTCCGATGAGAGTGGAGAAGTCCGACCCGAGTTGAGAGACGGAGTCGAGGGATGGAGCGAGATCGAGATCGATGTCGCGAAATCCCGGTGTGGTGAAGGCAACTAAACGACAAGGCGCGAAAGCGTTTGGGGGAACACCGACGAACCCGTTGGGGTTTATCCGTATGCTCGCGGTGCTGTTGCTGTCCCTCTCGGGGGCCGGCTGCTTCTCGAGCGATCTCGAGGGGGAGACCGACTACGAGCCGGAGGCGATTCCGACACGACGTCCGAACTGGGTTGACGAACTGCACGAGCAGGTCGAGACCGTTCCGCCGGAACAGACTCCTCCTGGTTGGCGCCTCGATGCTCCGACGAGTCCCGGGGGGACCTTCCCTGCCGGCGGTACGCCGCAGGACTTCTCGAATAGGATTCGAGAGGGATCGCTCGAGGGGGCGGTCGGCACAGCTTCCGCGAACTCGAACCGAGGGAAGACCGGTGGCGCGGGCGGTGGCTCGACGAGCCGAGGCCGGGACGGCGACGTTTCGCAATCGGTGGAAATCTACGTCGGGGACCAGGAGTCCGAGCCGGTCGTCGATACAGACCCGGATCCGTCGCCGTTGGAGCGCGCCTACGCCGGTCGACTCGAGCTCGAGCCTGATCGGGAGCTGGTTCAATTCGGCTACTCGTTCTTCTCGGAACGCGAGCCGACCGACGAAGACCTCTATGGACCCGTCGATCAGGGGCGCCTGATCCAGTTTGGTGACGAGCTGGTCATCAATCTTCAGGGGCCGCTCGCCGGCAACCAGGTGGGGCAGCACACCGAGAACGTCGCTCGTGACGGGGCGGTGCCGATCGCCGAGGCTGGATCGGTTCCGGTCGCGGGCCTGACCCTCGAGCAGGCCGAGGCACGAATCGCCGAGTTGATCGAGACCGATGGCGATCGCCGCCGGGTTCGGGTGCAAGTTGCATTCGGGCGGCTGCAGCCCATCTCGGTCACGGTGGTCGGGGAGGTTGAGAACCCGACGGTTCACGAGGTTCCGGGACGGGCGACAGTGCTTCACGCTTTGCTCGCAGCGGGCGGGCCGCGGAAGTCGGGCTCGCTTCGAACGATCGAGATCCTGCGGGACGGTGGTGTTGTTCACGTCGTGGACCTCTATCGCGTGCTGATCGACGGCAACCTCGAGGGGTTGTCGATGCTGAAGCCCGGCGACGTCGTGCGTGTCCCGCCGATCGGGCATACGGTCGGTGTCGCAGGCGCCGTGCAGCGTCCCGGCATCTATGAGCTACTCGATGCGACGGACGTCGCTGGAGCTCTGGCACTCGCGGGTGGGACGATGGAGTTCACCTTCACCCCGCACGCTCGTCTCGAGCGCACCGTGGAAGGGCGGGTGCGCCAGACCTTCGACCTCGCCTTGAACGAGGAAGGGCTCGCGGAAGCGATCGAGGGCGGTGAGTTGCTCTCCATCGGCGGAATCGGAGCGAGTTCCGGGCCCTACATCGTCGAGATCCGCGGGGAGGTGCCGAGGCCTGGACGCTACGAGTTCCAGGAGGGGATGACCGTGCAGGACCTGATCGAGTTGGCAGGTGGTCTGCTCGTCGAGGCCTATCTGCCGAAGGCGGTCATCTCGCGTCAGATCGGCGACGCGGGCTCGATCACGATCGTGCCGAATCGCGAAGCGGTGGGATCGTCGAAGCGGACGCTGGTGATCGATCTAGAACAGGCGCTCGCCGGCACGGAGGGGCACGACTTGCCTCTGCAGCCTCTCGATCTGCTGACTGTTCAGAGCCGAAACGATGCCGCCGCGCAGCCGGAGGTCGAAGTCCTCGGGGCTGTCCGAAGACCCGGAACCTACGAGCTGACGTCGGGGCTCACCGTCTCGGAACTCGTCGCGCTCGCCGGCAACGTCGTCCCCGAGGTGTACTACGACGAGGCGGAGCTGATCCGGCGTGTCTACCTGCCCGAGGAGAGGGAACTGGGCGTCGAGCGCTACCGCTTCGATCTGGGCAAAGCGCTTCGCCACCCCAAAACCGAGCACGATCCGATCCTCGCGAATCACGACCAGCTGATCGTGCGGCGGCTGTCCTCCAAGCGGATCCGCGTGATGATCGAGGGAGAGGTGCCGTTTCCAGGGCCTTATGTGTTCCCGGCCGGAGCGCGGATCACCGACCTGATCGCTGCGGCGGGCGGAGCGCGCGATAACGCGGACCTCCGCGCTGCAATCTTCACACGACCCAGCGTCGAAGAGCTTCAGCGCAGCCGTTTCGACATCATTCGGGACGAGTCCCTGGTGGTCTTCGAGCAGGCGTTCGAGAACCTCGCGTACCACGGAGCTCCTCAGGAGGGCATCGCTGGTCGTCTCTCGCTACGCAACATGCGTGAGCAGATGGCGCGGATGGGGCAGATCCAATCGGTGGGACGCGTCGTGGTCGACTTCACCCGCGGCGACTATCCGGAGAGCCGGCACAACCTGACGCTCGAGGACGGAGACAAGCTCGTCATTCCGGCTCGTCAGGAGACGGTCGCGGTGCTCGGGTTCGTGTTCAACTCCGGTGCTCACGTGGCAGAGGAAGGCCTGACGGTACAAGACCTCGTCGCGCGGGCGGGCGGCATCCACGAGTACGGCGACGAAGATCGCGTCTACGTCATTCGGGCGGACGGCACGGTGCAGTTCGTCCGCCAAGGCCACTACGAACTCGCTGGGACGGCTCAGCTGTTCCCCGGTGACGTGGTCGTCGTTCCGAAGGAGCCGATCGAGCGTTCGTTGGGCCACCAGGCCACCGACCTCGTGACCTTTGCCAGACGAGCGGCGGAGGTTGCCTACATCTTCAGTCAGCTGAGGATCGCTTCACCGCTGAGCTTCACTTCGGTGTTGCAGAGCGAGGCGAGCAACGAAGTGGATGTCCTTGGTGACGACCTGGTCGAGAAGTAGGCCCTCCGGTAATCCCGTAACTGAGAGGGTTTGAATCACGGCTGTATGTGGGCAGATGAGAGACGACGTTTTCGTCGGGTTCTGCTCAATACGGCCATGTCAGGGGGCCGATGACCGTCCCTGGAGAGAGAGACAAAAGCATGGCTGAACCACGTCGCGCCCTGATCACGGGCATCACCGGTCAGGACGGTTCCTACCTGACCGAAC
>JBCBZB010000061.1:0-29188 GCA_039815565.1 Planctomycetota bacterium | reverse complement strand
GGGGTGTGGGGGGGGGGGCGCGGAGGATAACCGAGGGGGCAGTTCGATCCTCCCACGGGCAAACGGCCCCGGTCGGTGGCTGGTTCGCAAACGGACGGGCGCGCGGATCGTTCCTCTACGGGACTCGGCTGAATCCCTCTCATTCGGCGATGGGAAGGACCCTTGATGACGTCGTCCCGATCCAGAACGGGTGAGCTCCATTCGTGCTGCGGTGGGCCGAGAACCAGCGGAATCGTCTGCTACTCTTCTCCGCGGCGTGCCGACGGCTCAGTCCGGCGCGCGAGCTCCTCCCCCGAATCCGCATGACCACCGGCGCGACCACGCCCGATCAGCTCGAAGAGCGTCCTCGTTTCCTGCGCAACAACTGGCTCCTGTCGCCCTGGGCGGACAGCACCTTCCTGTTCGGCGGAGCCGTGGTCAGCCTGCTGTTCTTCTTCGCATGGGAGCAGGGGCTTCTCGCGTTCGATTCCCTGATGCTGATTTGGATCTTCGGATTCCAGGGGTCGCACTTCTGGGGGCAGCTCGGGCGAACCTATGCCGACTCGTCGATGTGGCGAGAGAAAGCCGGCATGCTCGTCGGCTTGCTGGGGTGGCTGGTCATCGGTCCTGTTCTCATCGGGATCGCCATCGTCTCCGGCCAGGACTGGATCTCGTTCGCGTTTTTCGCGCTCGCTCCGGTGTGGGCGTATCACCACGTCGTCAAGCAGCACTTCGGGTTCCTCGCGCTCTACCGTGCGAAGGCGAAGCAGTACCATCCGACGTGGTTCCCGCTCGAGAAGTGGTACCTGATGCTGTCGCTGTGGTTACCGCTCGGCGCACTGTTCGTAGCTCATCCAGAGCTCTGGGTGAACTTGACGTCGGTCGAGAGCGCGGCGTTCTACCTCGAGAATCGGACGCAGGTCGACTCTATTCTCTCAAGAGTCGTTCAGGGGATTTGGGTCGCGTTTTGGACCCTCCAAGCTGCCTACCTAGGAGTTCACCTGTGGCAGTTGGTGAATGGGCGTCGGCTCAACTTACAGGCCTTCGTGGTGGTCGCCTGCCCGATCGCCCTGCACTACGTCGTCTTCACCCAACTCACAGCGTTGGCTCCCACTGAGTTGCCGCTCGTGGTTCTGGTCTTCGTTCCGGCGGTCACGATCTTCCACAACATCCAGTACCACGCTCTGGTGTGGTTCTATTGCCGGCAGAAGTACGTGAAGTCGGCAGCCGCAGGCGAGAAGCGATACGGCTTGGCTCACTTGGTGAACAGAAACCTGCTGGTCTATTTCGCGATCGGGACGATCTACACGGTGACGACCGTCGGCACGGAGCGGTACCCCGCGGTCTTGCAGTATCAGGGCGAAGAGTGGTACCCGTTGTTCCGAGCCTTCATCTGGGGCTTCGCCTTCCTGCACTACGACCTCGATGCACGCATCTGGAAGGTCAGCAAGGATGAGGACCTGCGGGAGACGCTCGGCTTCAACCGAGGCTGACGAGGCTGAGCCGCCTCAAGGCTTGCGCCGGATCTCCCAGCCTGCGTAGCCGTCCGAGGGCAGATCTACGATGTCGTAGGTCGCGCGCAGGTAGGGAAGCAGCACGTTGCGAAGCACGTCCGAGCCGCCGAGGCCGAGTCGGCCCGGCTGCGAGAGCTCGATCAGTTCTGGGCTGAGCAGCACGGTGCGACCCTCGTCGAACCACTCCGTCAGAATGGCATCGAGGTTCGGGAGAAGGCCTGCGAACGCTGCCTCTCCAGCGAAGATGTAGAGCGGCAGATAGAGCGCCTTGTCGTCCGGACGGTCGACGGCCCAGAGCTCGGTGTCGATCAGGCCTCCGATCAGGAAGGCGCAGTCCCGGTCGGGGTAGAGGGCCTCGACCTGATCCGCGGGCGCTTGGTGTCTCTGCGGATCGCCGTAGTCCTGCACGTCGCGCAAGCCGAGCCCGAGCGCGACCAGCAGCAGCAGCGCGGACGCGATTCGCGGCAGGCTTGCGACCGTCAGCCAGGCGAGCAGGAACGGGAAGGCGAAGAAGTAGGCGCCGTGCTCGGGGTGCCCGCGCAACATCGCGAAGGTCGCGATGAAGTACGGGATCGTCGACAGCAGGGTGACGACGGTCAGGCGCCGGGTCGCTCGTGACTCGAGCCCGCAGAGGAAGGCCACGGCGAGCGGCGCGAACGCGAGGGCCCATTCGTTGAGAAAGGTCTCGGTCAGGTCCGACCAGAGATGCTGCGACGGGGCCTCGGCGTACTGCCGGATGTAGGTCTCCGCGCTGTTGAAGGTCAGGGCGATGCGGTCGACGCCCAGTTCGCGGAGCAGGAATGGCAGCCCGATCACGAAGGCGTGCCCGAGGCTCGCCCCGATCAGCGAAGGGACGAAGGTCGGGAGTCGGTCGAATCGATCTCCGCCCTCCTGAGTGTCGCGAATCCCGGTGCGTCCCGCGGCCCAGGCACCGAGCAGGAACGGCAGAGGCATCAGACCACCGCTCAAGTGCATCAGAGCCGAGAGGCCGGTCGTGAGCCCGAGCACCAGTGCACGACCGAAGCCCGGGCGCTTGCCGAGACAGGCCATCGCCCAGAACGCCAGAGCTGCGGTCGCGAAGAACGGTGCGTGGATCTCGACGAGCGTCGCGAAGAACAGAACGCCGGGTGCGGCTCCGCTCAAGGCTGTGCCGAGTGCCGCCCGCACGCGCGAGATCCCGAGCGCTCGGAAGCCCTTGTGGGCGAACCACACGCCGAGTGCCGTCGTCAGGCAGCTGAGGTGGCTCATCACCTCGAAGGTCGAGAGCGAGAACCACTCCCCGACGCTCGACCGCAGGACCTGCACGAGGGGCAGGTAGAGCAGGTGTTGGCCGTGCTCCCACTTGTTGCCGTAGGCCTCCGGCACCATGTGGTAGGCGTCGCCGTAGAGCAGCGGCTGACGCAGGATCTCGTAGACGCAGAGAAGCGCGAGAGCGATCCAAAGCCCGTCGCGCTTCGGACGACCGAGGAAGTTCAGGAACCCGTTCACGGTCGTCCGTTTCGCCTAGGTCGAATCACTCGGGCAGCGTCGGAGGCGTGAAGCCCTCGGTGCTCTCGAGCGTCTTCAGAAACTCGACGATCAGGTCGATTTCGCCGTCGCTCAGGTTGCGGTTCTGTAGGACCGGCGAGTTGGTCGGAAAGAACTCCGACTGCGCTCCGCCACTGGCCATGATGTAGACCGCCTCGCGCAGCTCCGACACGCTGCCGTCGTGGAAGTAGGGAGCCGTCTTCGTGATGTTGCGAAGGGTTGGCACGCGGAACGCGCCCTGGGCGAGTGGGTTGTTCTCTTCGATCTTGCCGCGACCGATGTCCTTGGTCTCGCCAACACCGACTGCGTGGTATTGGTCGCTGCGGTAGAGCGGCGGAAGGTGGCAGGCGATGCAGCCACCCTTGATCGTGAACAGCTTCTGGCCAGCGATCGCTTCCGGCGAGACGAGGCTTGCGTCCTTGGTCGCCTCGTACTGATCCCAGGCCGAGTTGCCGGCCCGCAGCGAGCGCGTGAACGAGGCGAGGGCCTTGGTCACGTTCTCGGTCGTCGGGGCTTCACCGAAGACGTCCTGGAACTGCGAGGCGTAGCCCTCGATCGCTCCGATCTCGTCTGCGCGGGCCTGGGTGTCCTCACCCTTGTTCATGTGGCCCTTCCACGCCGCGGCGATGTTGACCTCGAGGCTCGGTGCTCGGCCGTCCCAGTAGAGGTCACCGTGGTAGCCGACGTTGTACATCGTCGGCGAGTTGCGGGTGTTCTGCGCGCCGCCGACCTTGGTCGAGAAGCGCTCGCCGTTGGTCCAGCCGTAACGGTGCTGGTGGCAGGTCTGGCACGAAGTCGAGCCATCGGCCGACAGGCGCTTGTCGAAGAACAGCTGCTTGCCGAGCGCGACGTTCGCCTCGGTCATCTCGTTGTCCTCGGGGACGTTCGAGTCGAACGCCGCGTCCATCGCTTCGAGGCCGAGCGGAACTTCGTTCCAGGCGAGCTCGGGGGCTTGTTGTTGACCGGCCGAACCGCCGTTTCCGGAGCCGTTGTCCTGGTCGCCGTTGCCCGCGTCGTCACCGCAGGCGGACGCGAAGATCAGACTGCCCGCGAGAGGGGCAAGAAGAAGAAGTCGTAGGTTGGGTCGCATGGTGAGCTTCGATCGACGCTCCGTCGGACGGATCCCGACGGATGCAAGAATGCCGATCGAGGTCTCTCGGCGCGACCCGCTACTTGGGCGGCGATGGCTGCGGGATGGACGGGTCGCCGTGCAAAGGGATCCTCATCCAAGGCAGGCTCGGAGTGAGGCGCCGCACGAATTTCACGATCTGTGCTCCTAGCTTCCGTGACCCGGATCCAGTCGCATGACCCCAGTCGTAGAAGTCGGTTTCGTCGAGGCTCCCCAGCGCGTCTGGGTGCCGCGCGCCGTCGATCACGAGTGCTCGGGGGTAGGCGCCCTGCAGCTGGTCGAGTGCGTGGCGGACGGCCGCGAACTCTTGGTAGAAGTTCTCGCGAGACGCGGTCTCGAAGCTCGGACGGCGAGGAAGTCGAAGCACGACCAGTCGGAGCGGGCGCTCGTCGCGGAGAATCGACTCGATGAGTCGATCGATCGGCTGGAGAGCTCTGTCACTGAGCGGGGAGCCTTCAGACTCGCGGAGCTCCCGCATCGGGCCGAACAGCTCGGTCAGTCTCGGCTCCGGATCGTGGTCTGCGGGGCCGGACTCGCGCACTTCTTCCGGCTTGCGCCATTCGACCCGACCGTCAGTCCCGATCGGGAGGCTGCGGTCGGTGCCGCGGACCGCGGTCTGGACCTGCTTCTCGAGGAGATCGCGCGCTGCGAAGGTCTCCCAGGCCGATGCGGCCAACAGTTGCATGCGGGTCTCGCCGCCGAAGTCGTGAAGCCGTTCCGCGAGCGAGGCGTGGTGCTGTTCGATGTCGGTCGGAGTGCGGGGGCCAAAGTGGTGGTCCTCGAGTCCCACCACGACCACGTCGGGGCCCTCGAGTTGTGGGCGTGCTTCGCGCCACAGCAGTTCGCAGTCGAATGGCGTTCCGCCCGTCACGCCGAGATTCAGAACCTGGCCGCGTTCGAGCCCCAGTTCGTTCTCGACCTGGATCGGGTCGAAGGCATCGCGCATGCACGAGTCCCCGAGGAACACGATGCGCGCGTCGCGGTGGTCGGGAACGACCTCGTGGACCAGAACGTCGTGCAGTCCGGTCTTGCTGCGTGGGTCTCTCGTCCAGAGACCTTCCGCTCGGGAGATCAGCAGCTCGAACGACAGCAGGATCGCGAGTGCGCCGGCGATTCCGAGGAGCTGCTCCCGACGAGCTGTCAGGCGATCAGAACTGGAAGTACAAGAACTCCGGTCCATCGGTTCCTCCAAAGATCACTAGGGCGAGGATCGCACACGCATGCGCGAGACTCTGCATCGGCCAAGGCCAGGTCAGGACGGCGTCGTCTCGGCGGGCGAGCGCCTGCGGAAGGTCGATCAGCAGCAGTACTCCGAGCAGCATCGCCGGCAGCTTGAGAGCACCGGGATCCGGCGTGAACTCGAGTGAGGCGATGCCTTCCAGGACCGCGAAAGCGGTCGCGAAGTCCGGCGCGCGGAAGAACACCCACGCGATCCCCACGACCAACATCGTCGTGGCCCAGCCGACTGCGTTCGTCGCGAGTACGTGGCGGCGCGAGCGATCGGTCGGGTTGTTCGTCTGTTGTCGTCCGAGGACGAACTTGTCGACTGAAAGCGCGAGGCCGTGGATCGCGCCCCAGGCGACGAAGGTCCAGGCAGCGCCGTGCCACAGCCCGCCGATCAACATCGTCAGCAGCAGGTTGCGGGCGCAAAACCACTTCGTGCCACGGTTGCCGCCGAGCGGGATGTAGAGGTAGTCGCGCAGCCACTGGCTCAACGAGATGTGCCAGCGGCGCCAGAAGTCCGTGATGCTCGTCGCGAAGTACGGGCGGCGGAAGTTCTGCATCAGTTCGATGCCGAGGACTCGCGACGTGCCGCGCGCCATGTCCGAGTAGCCCGCGAAGTCCCCGTAGATCTGCAGCGAGAACAAGAGCGCGGCTCGGCTGAGCCACAGGGCGTCGTACTCACCCGGGTCTTCGAACGCACGATCGACCGAGCGGGCCGCGACGTCGGCGATCAGGACCTTGCGACACAGGCCGATCAGGATGAGCTGACCTCCGGAGATCGCGCGGTCGAGATCGAACCGGCGAGCGACGGCGAGTTGGGGCAGCAGCCGCTCCGCGCGTTCGATCGGTCCGGCGACCAGTTGCGGGAAGTAGCAGACGTAGAGCGCGAACTGTGAGAGATCGCGGCAGGCCTCGATTCGGCCTCGCGCGACGTCGATCGCGTAGGCGAGAGTCTGGAACGTGTAGAAGCTGATGCCGACCGGCAGGACGATCTCGAGCACCGGGAGGTGCGGATCGAGTCCGACCGAGCGCAGCAGCGAGGCTGCAGACTCGACGAAGAAACCGCAGTACTTGAAGATGCCGAGGATTCCGAGGTTGACGACGACGCTGATCCAGGCGAGCTGCTTGCGAGCCGCGCCCTCGCGGCTGGCCATTCGGAGTCCGAGGCCGAAGTCGACGAGCGTCGACAGCCAGATCAAGGCGAGGAAGCGCGGATCCCAGGCCCCGTAGAACAGGTAGCTCAGCCCGAGCAGCCAGAGGTTCTGGCCGCGAACCTTCTTGGCGACGCCAAGAGCACCGATCAGGCAGATGCTGAAGAAGGCGGCGAAGGTCCAGGTGTTGAAGAGCATTCAGGGGGAGTTGCTACGGGGAATCCCTAGGTTCATCGGCTAGGGGGTATCCCACAGTTGAGTCCATGCGATCGAGGCTTCCGAGACGCCGGAATGGGGTTTCGGGCGGCGCTACCCTCGTCGTCGCATGCGTTCGCTCCTCTCCCTCTCGGTTCCTACGTCCGCAGCCCTTCTCGCTCTGGCTTCGTGCCGGGCGGTCCCTGTGTCGAATGCGCGTCCGAACGTCGTCGTGATCTTCTGTGACGATCTCGGCTACGGCGATCTGGCTTGCTACGGCCACCCGGACATCGAGACGCCCAACCTCGATCAGGTGGCCGCGGAGGGGGTTCGTTTCACGAACTTCTACGTCGGCGCCGCGGTGTGCACGCCCTCGCGTGCGTCGTTGCTCACCGGTCGCTACCCGATCCGCTCGATCCCTCACAACATCAGTCCGCACTCGAAGGATGGAATGCCGCTCGACGAGGTGACCATCGCCGATGTGCTGAAAGGGTCTGGCTACCGCACGAAGGCGATCGGGAAGTGGCACCTCGGTCACGCGACGGACGACTACCTGCCGACGTCCCGCGGATTCGATGAGTTCACCGGCCTGCTCTACAGCAACGACATGATGTTGCCGTGGTGTCCTTGGCTCTCGGAGGACGATCACATCGATCTTGTGCGCGGCACGGAACGCGTTCGGGTGATCGATCACGATCAGGACGACCTGACGAGGCTCTACACCGAGGAGGCCGTCGAGTTCATCGAGCGGGCCGACGACGAGCCGTTCTTCCTCTACCTCGCGCACTCGATGCCGCATTTGCCGATCGGTGCGTCGGGGCAGTTCCGCGGTCGATCGCGGGCCGGGCTCTACGGCGATGTGATCGAAGAGATCGACTGGAGCGTTGGCGAGGTTCTTCGTGCGCTCGAGGAGCGTGGAGTCGCCGACGACACGATGATCGTCTTCACGAGCGACAACGGACCTTGGCTCAACATGCCCGCGCGGATGCTCAGCGGCGGTGTCGAGCCCTGGCATGCTGGCAGTGCCGGTGCGCTTCGCGGGACGAAGGGGACGAGTTGGGAAGGCGGATTCCGTGTCCCGGCGATTCTGCGTTGGCCAGGTGGCGGCGTGACCCCCAGCGTCGAACGTCAGGTCGCGTCGACGATGGATCTCTTTCCGACCATCGTCGCCGCGGCGGGTGCCGCCCCATCGCCGGATCGCGTGCTCGATGGCGTAGATCTCGCGCCGGCCCTACGGGGCAGTGTGGAACTCGGCGAGCGCCGCTTCTTCTACTACTTCCAGTCCCGACTCGAGTGTGTTCGCGATGGGCGGTTCAAGCTCCGGCTGGCCCAAGATGGTGAACCGACTCTGTTCGATCTGGAGCTCGACCCGAACGAGCGGTGGAACCGGGCCGAGTCGGAGCCCGAGGTCGTTGCGCGACTGCACGCGTTGATGGTCGCGTTCGCGGCCGAGAACGGCGGCGCGGTCCGTGCGCTCAACGCAGAGTGAGCGGCCGGATCACCAGGCGTTGTTCGACGTGAGCTGGCTGTCGGCTCGCGCGAACACGAGGTCCATCTGCCCCAGGTCGTTGCCGGTCGGGCGGCGCAGGGTCGCGGCCAGGTCGTAGAGCACGAACCCGCGCTCCGCGAGGTGGGCGATGATCTCGTGAGCGAGTGGGCACTCCGGCATGAACCGGAACATGTTGACCTCGATGATCAGGAGCTCGGTCGACTTCAGCGCTTCCTCGGCACCGCGCAGGGTCTGCAACTCGAAGCCCTGCACGTCGATCTTCATCATGTCGGGCTTCGGGACCTCGCCGCGCGCGATCAGGTCGTCGAGCCGCCGCACTTTGACGATCGTGCGCTCCTGCCCCTCCTCGTCGTAATACTCGAGAAGCGAGCTGCCCTCGGGTTGCTCGTTGATGTTGATCGGAGAGTCAGCTTCGGCCTCACCCAGGGCGAAGGGGTGGTAACTGAAGGTCGGGTGCGTCGAGACCGTCCGCTCGAGTTCCTTGAAGTGCAGCGAGAGCGGCTCGAACAGGACGAAGTTGCTCTCGGGGAAGAACTGCTTCGCGTTTGCGGACCAGTAGCCCTTGGCTGCGCCGATATCGAGGATCGTCGTCGGACGCAGACCTCGGATCGCCAGGTGGGCGAGGAGGTCGTCCATGTGATCCAGGCTCTTCATCGGAGTCTTGGTCGAGGCGTCGTCTTGCATCGTTCGGTGGATGGCAGCGGGTCGGCCGCGAATCGCAGCACGCAGTCCCCTCAGCTTGGAGGCGAGGCTCGGCGTCCGGCGGTTCGTCATGCGGTTCTCGAAGGCTCTTCGGTGTCGGCTCGGGTGAGTCGGTCAGTTGCCGAGTTGCGCGATCGTGGTTTCGATCTCTGCGCGGACCTGGGGCCGGTCTTCGCGCGGCAGCCGCTCGGCCAGATAGTCGCGGAACTCGCTGCGACCGAGTGAGGCGAGTCCACGGATCGAGGCATACCGGTGCTCGTCGACCCCGTGTTCGATGCCGCCCAGCAATCGGCCGACGGCTCCCGGGCACGGTGCTGTGCCGAGCACGCGGTTGGTGTCGAACCAGACCTTGCGTCCGGCCGCCTCGCGTTCAGTGGCGAGGCCGAGCAGCATGCGGCTGGTCTCCGAGCTCACGCAGGACTCCCAGCCCAGCACGCGATCCAGCGGTAGGTCGAAGAAGGCGACCTTCAGCAGCATCCGGTCGCAGTCTTCCTGGCCGAAACCGGAGTCCGCCTGATCGGCGACGGCTCGGCTCAGCACGTTCGAGTCCATCGCGGCGGCGACGAGGTGGCCGACGTGGTTGGTCTGTTGGGCTTCCCGGAGGAGGGCCGCGGTCCACGGGCCGAGTGGGGAGGCGCTCATCGCGCGGAGCAGCATCGTCCGCTCCTCTTGGTCGCCGTGACGGACGAGGTCATCCCACTGCTCCATCGAGACTTGCGCACTCGAGGTGGCGAGGGTGTCGAACAGGACGAAGGCGGCCGCGTCGCAGGCCCGGAACGCGTCGAGGTCCAGTTCGACCCCGTCGAACGTGGCCCGGCCGCCCCCCAACCAGTCCTTGCCGATCAGGCGCGGGAGGCGGGGCAGGAGAACCGGCAGGCGCTCGGGCTTCTCGCGCAGCTCGGTCAACAGCGATTCGAACGAGTTCTTCGCGTCCTCGGGGAGCGTCTCGTTCAGACGTTCAGCCAGCAGATGCATCTTCCAGGAGCGTAGCGCGAGGGAAACGGATCTGGTGCGTGAACCCGACCGATGCGTCGATACCCTCAGGGTCGATGACGTCCGTCTCGTTCCCCGCCTGGGACCCGGTCTTCCTCGACTTGCCGGGGCCCTTCGATCTGCGTTGGTATGGCTTGTCCTACCTCGTCGCCTTTGGGATCGCTCAGTTCGGACTCAAGCGCCTGGCGCGGGCGAAGTTTCTCCCCATGGAGCCGGACGCGGTCTTCGACCTCGTCTTTTGGTCGATCCTCGGCACGATCCTCGGCGGGCGCCTCGGTTACGCGGCGTTCTACAAGCCCGAGCTCTTCGGGTCGTTCACCGACCTGATCGCGATCAACGAGGGCGGGTTGGCCTTCCACGGCGGCATGCTCGGTGTGACCACCGCGCTGATCCTGTTCGCCCGCAAGCACAAGGTGCCGATCGGCCGCGTCCTCGATGCCTCGGCCATGTGCGTCACCCCGGGCATCTTCTGTGTCCGGATGGCGAACTTCGTCAACGGCGAGCTCTACGGCCGTGTCGCGACCGAGGGCAGTTCGTTCGCGATGCGCTTCCCGACCGACGAGGCGGTCGAGGACGTCCTCGGCACGAGGTTCTTCCGCTATGTCGGGGGCAATCGGGCGGCCGAGCTCCAGATCCAGCACGCCTACGGCAAGGTCGACTACGAAGCGGTGCTCGCTCAGATTCCGGAGGACGAGCGAACCGAGGTGCTGGAGAAGTATGCGACGCAGATCGACCAGTTCCGCGACGTGCGTTGGGAAGAGGTGCAGCAGTTCGCACCGCTGCGCCACCCGTCGCAGATCTACGAGGGCGTCGGCGAGGGCTTGTTCCTCGGACTGGTGCTCTGGACCGTCTATCTGCTCCGTCGTCGGAATCAGCTGCCGAGCTTCTGCTTCGCCGGATTGTTCCTCGCCGGCTACGGGCTGATCCGGTTCGGGATCGAGTACTTCCGCCAGCCTGACGCGCAGTTCCGTGACGAGGGAGACGAGCTTGGGACCGTGCTTCTCGGGTTCTCGATGGGGCAGGTTCTGTCCGGATCGATGGTCCTCGCTGGCTTGTTGATGTTCACGCTGCGATTCGCCCTCGGCGGGCGCGGCGTCGATGGTGATGGTCCGATGGGCGGCGACGACGGTGCGTCTGCTGCGGCGCAGGAGACGAGTGCATGAGTGACGGGAATCTGCTGATCCAGGGCGGGCGCGTGGTTCAAGACGGCGATGTTTCGCCGGACACCGACGTTCTGATCCTGGGCGGACGTGTGCAGCAGGTCGGGCGGGGTCTGAAGGCTCCGAACGGCGATTGCGAGCTTCTGAACGCGGTGGGGAAGATCGTTCTGCCGGGTGTCATCGACTCGCAGGTGCACTTCCGCGAGCCGGGGCTCGAGCACAAGGAAGACCTCGCGAGTGGGTCGACTGCGGCGGTGTGCGGCGGGGTCACGGCGTTCTGCGAGATGCCGAACACCAACCCGTCGACGACCAACGTCGCGGCGTTCCGTGAGAAGCTCGAGCGGGCGGCGAACCGCTGCCGCGCCGACTACGCGTTCTTTCTCGGTGCGAGTGCCGAGAACGCCGAGCAGCTCGCCGATTGGGAGCGGCTGCCGGGCTGTGCCGGCATCAAGATCTTCATGGGCTCGTCCACCGGCAACCTGCTGGTGCCGGACGATGAGACGCTCGAGCGCGTTCTGCGGAGCGGCAAGCGGCGCGTCGCGGTCCATTCGGAGGACGAGCACCGCTTGCGCGAACGCCTCGAGATCTTCCAGAAGAAGGCGGCTGAAGGGCAGGCCAACGTCTCGATGCACCCGGAGTGGCGTGACGTCGAGTCGGCCGTCCGCTCGACGACGCGCCTGCTCAACCTGGCCGAGAAGACCGGCCGACGAATCCATCTCCTCCACGTCAGCACGGCCGAGGAGGTTGAGTTGGTGAAGGAGCGCGATCTCGGCGATCTCGTGACCTGCGAGGTCACTCCGAACCACCTCTTCTTGACCGCGCCGGATTGCTACGAGCGTTTTGGCTCCAAGGCGCAGATGAACCCGCCGGTCCGGGATCAGCGGCACCGTGACGCGCTCCGGCAGGCGGTCGTGGACGGCTTCTTCGCCTGCGTCGGCTCCGACCACGCGCCGCACACGCTCGAGGAGAAGGGGCGCGTCTGGCCGAGCACGCCGAGCGGGATTCCCGGAGTGCAGACGACCCTGCCTCTGCTCCTGACCGCGGTTCGGGACGGCTGGCTCTCCTGGCAGCGCCTGATCGAGCTTTGTGTGACGGGGCCGATCGGCGTCTACGGGATGGAGGGCAAAGGCGCCCTTCAGCCTGGGGCGGACGGCGATGTAGTCCTCATCGATCCCGAGATCCGGGAGCCTCTGCCGCTCGAATGGCTGAAGTCCCGGGCGGGATTCAGCCCCTACGAAGGGGTGGAACTCGCCGGATGGCCGATCGCCACGGTCCTGAGGGGAGAGATCGTCGCCCGGGACCGCGAACTCGTCGGGAACGCCCGAGGGGCGGCTCTGCGCTACCGCAGCGACGCCTGAGCCGGCTTTCGGAGGCCCTCGGGGGCGGCCCCGAACCGGGAGTCCGAGGCCGGGCTTGCATCGGGGTGGCCAGTCGCTAGCTTACTCGGCCCTTCCGAACCGGCGGATGCCGGCTCGGACCCTTCCAACCCGCACGTCTGCAATCAGGATTCCACTATGGCCCGAGTCTGTGAGGTCACCGGCCGCCGCACCCGCGTCGGCAACAAAGTCGCCCGCCGCGGTCTGGCCAAGAAGGTCGGCGGCGTGGGCCGTCGTGTGACCGGTCGCAGCAAGCGGAAGTTCAAGCCGAACATCCAGACGGTCCGCGTCCTGACGCCGGAAGGCACGGTGATGCGGATGAAGCTGTCGACCCGCGCGATCAAGACCGGTGTCGTCACGCTCGAGAAGGACGGCAAGACCCGCTCATTCCCGCTGGTCCGTGCGCTCCGCGGTCGCAACCGCGAGTTCACGAAGGCGCAGAAGCCGGACGCTTCGGCGCAGAGCTGAGCCCGCCGGGCTCCTCCTCGATTTCTGCTCCTGGCAGCTCCCCGTCGCGGTGAGCGCCACAGCCTGAACTCTAGGGTTGGTTGATCGGTGACTGACGATCCCGACCCGATTCCGGCGCTCCTGATCTCTCGACTCGAGGATCTCGGCGAGCGTCTCGGTGTCGACCTGGTCACGCCCTTGGGCCGACGTCCCAAACCGGTCGGTCGCCTCCTGGTCGATCCTTCGGGATTCGACGCGGCGCGAGAGGGGCTCCGAACGCGAGGTCTCGACCTTTCGGAGGTGCCTGGGCTCGACGCCGCGTTCGCGGTTCCATCCGATCAGCGAGACGCGCTGCTCGCCGATCCGTTGGTCGAGTCCGGCAGGGTCTACGTCCACGGAGCAGCGAGTCAGCGAGCCGCCGAGCTGCTCGGAGCCCAGCCGGGTGAGCACGTTCTGGATCTGGCCGCCGCACCCGGGGGCAAGACGCTCGTGCTCGCTGGAGCGATGCAGGCGCAAGGCCGGTTGGTCGCGGTCGAGCCGATCCGCGACCGCTTCTACCGATTGCGAGCGAACCTGGATCGAACCGGGAACGAGTGGGTCGAGACGGTCCGGTCCGACGGGCGCAAGCTGCCGTCTTCGTTCCGCTCGGCCTTCGACCGCGTGCTCCTCGACGCTCCGTGTTCGGCCGATGTCCGAATCGAGCCCGAGGATCCGGAGACCTATCGACGCTGGGGGCTCTCGAAAGTGCGTGACCTCGCGCGCAAGCAATGGGGTCTGCTCGGAGCGGCGCTCTGGTCTCTGAAGCCCGGGGGGGTGGCGGTCTATTCGACCTGCACCTTTGCGCCCGAGGAAGACGAGGCGATCGTCGCAGCACACCTTGCGGAGTCGGAGGGCGGCAAGCGTGGGGCGGCGGAGGTCCTGGACTTCGATCTCGGAGACGGCGTGCGGTGCGTCTCGGGCGTGAGCGAGTTCGGCAAGAAGCGTTGGCCCGACGCGGTGACGAAGACCAAGCGGATTCTGCCCGACGAGCTTCACGAGGGCTTCTTCGTCGCGAAGCTCCGGAAGATCGAGGTGCCCGACCAGCGGGATGGAGCTGGCCGGAGGAAGGCCTCGCGCCGTCGCGGCTCGCGATGACCGGAGCTCGGCAGCCAGCAGCTTGGTCCGGCCGGCTGCGTCAGAGACTCAGCCGTCCGTCGTGATGCTCGCGCCCCCGGCGCGGGACGCGCGGATCGCAGCGAGGATCCGGGCGCCGTCTTCGAAGTTCGCCGATCGGTCCGCCCGCAGGTTCACTGATCGGCGCTCCTGAGCGAGGAGTCGGTCGAGGCGGGCGGTGAGATCCTCGAGTGCGACCTCTTCGCCGTGGAGGAGGACGCGCCCGTCGGACGCGAGCTCGACCGTCCAGTTCTCGGTCGGATTCGACGGCTCGGTTTCGACGCGCGGCAGTTCGAGATCGAGTGCGCCTTCGAAGTTCGCCGCCGTGAGTGCGAACATCAGGCTGGCGAGCACCGCGAACAGGACATCGATCAGCGGGACCATCGACGAGTCTCCGTCGAGCGAGTCGAGTGAGTCGTCGAAGTCGTTCGAGAGGTCGCTCATGCCTCCTGCACCCGTCGCCAGAGTCGGGCGGTCGGTCCGTGGAAGAACTGGCGAAGGCTCAACGCGAAGATCGCCGCGAGCAGGCCGAGAGCAGTCGTCCAGAGTGCGGTCGAGATGCCGGCGAACACCTGAGACGGTTCGACGTCACCGCCTTGGAACGACTGTTGGATGCCAGCCGTCGTGCCGAGAATCCCGAACAGTGGCGCCGTCGCTGCGACCCAGGCAAACAGGCCGAACAGCCCCTTCGCCGTGCGGCGTCGAACCTTGTTGGGGCGGAGCAGGGCCAGGGTCCACAGGCGTTCGAGGGTCGCCGCGCAGAGACAGACCGAGGTCATCACGAGGCCTGCGTAGCTGGCCATCTCGAAGAGCTCGGGCAGGCTCATCGCTCGGAGTTGATCGAGGGCTTCGGCGAGGTCGGGCATCGCAGGGTCCTTGGTTCAGAAGTTGGGGTGCGCCCGCATGCGGCGACCGTCCTCGAGGAGGAAGAACCGCACATCGAGCGGGTTCCGTGGGTCCTTCGTCGGGTCGGCGACGACCGCGCGGGTCCTTGAGGGGTCGAGACCGTGAGCACGCATCGCACGGGACTTCGACCGCTGCATCGCAGTGTCGAGATCGCTCGGAAGCTCGAACCCGATCGTCAGCTTGCTCGAGCTGAGTCCGAGATTTGCAGCGACGGTGTCGCGCAGGCGCCGGAAGCGTGGGATGTCCTCGAGCGCGACGGCGCGCGGGGCGTAGGAGCCGTCGGCCACGGTGTGGCGAACGGCCCGGGACGCGACGCCATCACGGAGCTCGAGGTAGTAGCGGGGCTGTTCGCGGGGCAGCACGAGGATCCGGCCGCCGAGCGAACGGAGGTTCTGCTCGAAGTCCGCGGCATAGCGGTCGAACCGCAGCTCCGCCCGAGGAGGACCCTGCATCAAGGATGGCGGCAGGGGGAAGTTCGCGATGCCTTCCCCCTCACCAGGAGCTGTCGACGGCTCGGTCCGTGACGCGCGCTCTTGCGCTGGCTCTTGAACCGGCTCTGGTCGGGACAGAGTCGGGGCGGCTGGCTGCGAGCGAGAAGGCTCGCGGCGTGGGCGATCGACGTCTGGGAGCGGCTGGCGTTCGAGGCGCGGCGCAGGTTCAGGCCTCGATGGACGCTCGAGGGGGACTTCAGGTGTCGGGGATTCGATCGGCGCCGGCTCGCGGAGCTGTCGAGTCAACGGTTCCGGAGCTTGGGGCTCGGGATCGGTCGGACCGCCTCCAGCCTCCTCCGTCGCGTAGATGCGGTTCTCCAGTTCGGCGTTCGGATCAGTGTCGCGGGCGGTCGGTTCGGTCGGCGACGGATCCGGGTCAGGCTCAGGATCCGGTTGAGAGTCTGGCTCCGGATCGGGTTCCTGGATCGGCGGGACGTCCGGTGGTGGATCTTGCCGGAACTCCAGGGGCAGGATCAGCGCCGTCTTCGTCTGCTCGACCGGTTCCCGCTCGAAGATCTCCCGCCCACGATCCCAGAGGAACACGTGGAGGGCGATCGCGAGGGCGAAGCTGACGAGGTGGGAGAGTCGCATCTTCGGACGGAGACGGCGGGTCGAGTCGGATCAGCGAGTCAGCTTGGCGTGCTCGTGCAGCCAGGCCTTCGGGATCGCGCGGAACGTGATCGGTGCGATCGAGCGCGCACGGGTGCGGAAGTAGTCCTCCGTGGTTCGGCGCGCGGACTCGATCACGTCGTTCGCCCCGCGTGGGCGAAGTTCGATCGGGGGCTCGGGGAGCGCCTCGATCTGAGCGAGGATCGCTTCACGCTTGGTCTTCGCCGAGGCGAAGACACGGTCGATCGCTTCGAGTTCGGCTTGGACCGAGGTCCGGTCTCGAGCGGCGGCCTTGTTGGCCTCCTGAATGGCCTTCGCCAGTTCGTCACCGCGCAGGCGTCGCTGTGCGTCCTGGACTTGGAGTGCTTCGTCGCGGTCGATCGAGTTGTTGCGATCGAGAAAGAACGCGCGTTCCTGTTCGAGCGAACTGATCCGTTCGTCGGTGTCACTGAGGCGGCGATCCAGAGCGGCACGTCGGTTCTGGTAACTCGATCGAATCTCTCGGTAGGTCTCAGCGGCGCTCTCGTAGCTCGAGGTGTTCGAGCCGTCGCCTCCTTGTTGGGCTGTCAGCGGGAGCGCGGTTGCGACCGTGATCAGCAGCATGCGGAAGGGTTTCATCGTCAGGTTCCTCGGTTTCGTCGGTCGGTGAATGATGTCGATGGCGCCTCAGCGAACGATGCGCTCGAGAGGTGGCGTCGTGCGGGAGCGCACCGGGCGTCCGTCGCTCGGTTGGGGTGTGCCGGGGGTCGGCGTCACCTCGATGACCGGCGGCACGAAGCGCCGCTCGGTCCCCCCGGAGGACTCGGCGTTCTCACCACTGCTCGGCGGCGTTGGGCGGGGGAGCGGTGCGGGAGGCACTCGCTCGATGGCCGGTTCTGGATCGACGTCGATCGGTCGATCGGACGGAAGATCAGACGGGGGATCGATCACGACCGGGTCCTCGACGATCGGCTGGTCGACCGGGAGCGGCGGCGGTTCGACGACTCGTTCGATCGGAGGCTCTTCGTTGAACTCGACCAGGGGCATCGGTTCCTCGACCGTCGATGGGGCGAACGGGTTCTGGCCGGACTCCAGCTTGAGGACGAGGTCCTCGATCGCGTCCACGCCCTGAGCGCCGGATGAGACGCGGGCGTTCAGCTCGCGGATCTGGGACACCTGAGCCGTGAACTCGCCGACGTCGCTGAGTCTCGTGACGACTCCGCGGACGAGGCCGAGCTTGCCACGGAGCGTGTTCAGCTCGTCGATTGCCGTCTTCAGTTCCCGCCCTTCACCGATGAAGGACTCGTAGATGTTGAGCAGCTCGGACGTGATCTCTCGCTGCTCGGCGACGTTGCGCAGGAGATCTGACCCGAGTTCGAGCTCGTCGAACAAGCCGTCGATCTCGGCGCCCAGTTGGTCGAACTGCTGCAGCAGGATGCCGATGCCGTCCGTCATGCTCTCGATGTCGGTCGCGAACCGGCCGTGCATCTCCGCGAGCTGGGTCAGGTGGCGCAGCTCGCGAGCGGCTGCGTCGAGTCGGCGTCGGGCCTCGCGCTTCTCTTCGGGTGGGGCCGCGCGCCAGGCGCGAGCTGCTTCCTGCGCGTTCTTCAGCGCCGCATCCCGCTGGACTGCAGAGTCGGCGACGATTCCGGTCATGCGTTCGGTCAGGCGGCCGAGTCGGCGCTCGCTACGTGACGAGTATCGCCCGAGGTCCTCGAGTGCGAACTGGACCTTCTCACGCTCACTCGATGCTTCCAGCAGTCCAGAGCTCAATCGGCCCATCAGGCCGGCGATCTCGGTCTCGAGTGTGCGACGGTTCTCCTCGGTCGGGTTCCGCTCGTACCGCTCGATGAAGGGCTCGATACGTCGAGCGGCCTGCTCCACCTCTCGGCCGATCGGCGTCAAGCGCTGGATCGACTCATCGAGTTCGAGGCTCGGAAGATTGATGATCTGACCGCCGCGAGGCACTGGGCCCTGCGCGGTCGACGGTGTCATGAGGCTGCATGCCGCGAGGGCGATAGGCAGCAGAGTGCGGATCGGGCGTTTCATGGTTCGATTCCGTTCGAAAGAAGATCATTGAGAGTCGACGGCGAAGAAGTCGCCGCCGACTTCGTTCATGACGCTCTCACGCCCCTCTGGACCGAGTCGCCCGAAGTGCAGGCGGGCGAGTTCGATCTGGCCCTGTTCCATGGCCAGTGCGCCCATGACGCGTTGAACCTCTTCGCTGTTCGGGCGGAGCCGCTCGAGTCGCTGCATCGTCGAGTAGGCCTCGTCGGTCTGACCGACGGCGCGAAGTGCGGCGGCCAGGTTGACCAGTGCGAACTGCTCGACTCCCGGGCGCAAGGCGCGCTTCAGTTCGTTGCGGTAGACCGTGATCGCGGTCTCGTAGTCACCGGCCTCCTGGGCCGCCTGCGCCCGAACCAGCTGCGTCGCTGGGTCGTCGGTGTCGCCGTTGGCGTCGAGGTAGGCCTGGGCTTCGTTCGCCTTGCCCTGCTCGAGGAGAGCGACACCCTCCATCTTCCTGTCGTGAGTAGACGTCGCGCAGGCCGTGAGGCCGAGAAGCGCGACACAAAGAATCGAGGTTCGCATCGGTGACGTTCGGATCGCTGGTCGGAGCGGTTTCCCGGCTCCTACTCAACCGACGTGCCGAACGTCGTTTCCGAATCGCGATCTCGCCTTGGATGCCGAGAACGGCCGCTAGGGCGCCGGTCGTGTCGACCGCGTCACGAGACGGACCGCGCGCCGAGGCTTCGCGCGTCTTGAGGCTGGGACACCCGGGAGGTCGCTGGGAGACATGGGTGTCACGGCCGGGATGCTTCGCTCGAGTGGCTATTCGATCGACTCGAGCTCGACGTTGCCGACCGCACGGCCGTGGCGGCCGTGTCCCGATGCGTCGGGTTGGAACGGCCCGACCTGCCGGTCGCAGTGGAGCAGGAGCCAGGTGTGTTCGTCGGCGGCGAATCGGCGCTCAGGCACGAACACCTCTCCTCGGTAGCGAGCGACCGTTGAGAGCCGGATCTCGTCGAGGTGGCCGGTGAAGAGACTCGTTCCACCGTTCCGATTGACGTCCCCGCCAAGGATGAGCGGCAGATCGTTCCGACGTCTCCGGCCGCTCCGGGCTTCGCCCCCGGCGAGTCGGCCGTCGACGTAGACACGAACTTCCTCACCGTCGAAGACTCCCGCGACGTGGTGCCAGCGGTCCTCCCGAAGACGTGCGTCCGGGTCACGGGCCGTGCCGTAGGCGCCGCCCGCATGCATGGAGAACTGTGCGATCTTGTCGCTGACGAAAATCCCGAACTCGCTGCTCTCGGTTTTGGCGACCAAGCCGATCCGTCCATTGAAGTGCTCTCCGCGCATCCAGGCTTCCAGGGTGAGCGGCCCGTCGGGCAGGTCGCTGAGCATCTTCGGGTCGATATGGACATAGCTCTGGCCATCGAAAGACAGAGCCTGGTCCTCGGCTTCGCCGTCACCAGTTGGCAGTGACGTCAGGTCGACGGGGATCTCGATCGATCGCGAGGGGAGTTCCAAGCGAAGTCCGTCGCGCAGGTAGTCGACCTGGATCTCGACCTTCGGGACGATCAGAGCGTCGAAGCTCTGAGCTGCTCGGAGCATTCTGAGCCGGAAGCGAGTCGTCTGGCCCGGCGGCACCCGCCGGTGGAGGTGATCCGGCGTGAAGAACCAGAACCCAGCGCCGGGGGCCTCGAGGGACACGGTTGCCTCGATCGACTGCGAACTCGGGTTCGTGATATCGAGCAGGAGTTGGTTGCTCGCTGACCCGTCGTCCTGAAAGGTCAGCGGGTCGGACTTCAGGTCGACCTCGAAGTTCGCCGCAAGGTTCGAGTCCTCGAGGAAGTCGTCGGTGAAGGTCTGCGGATCGACGACTCCGCCGACCGGGATCGTCGCGACTTCGAAACCCTCGTCCCGAACGGTCACCACGTTCAGGTGGTGCATCAGTCCCAGGCTCGGGATGTCGGCGCGTAAGTGACCTCCGACCGTCGCCAAGGTGTAGTACTCGATGCCGTCGCGTGGTCCGCGGTAGGTCATCTGGTGGATGTGACCGGCGAAGACACCTCGCACGTTGCCTGCCTCGACGAGGAGCGGGTGCACGGACTCCTCCCAGTTCGTGCCGGAGTAGTAGTTCGTCCGCCACTTCGGATGGTGGAGGAATACGAACACGTGCTGCAACTCCGAGGTCTTCTGCAGCTCGCCCTGGAGCCACTCCAGCTGTTCGGAGGAGAACTGGTTTACGCCTGCATTGCCCCAACCCTTGCGACCGGTCTCCCGATCACCCTCGTCGCTGTAGAGGACAAAGAACCCACAGCCCTTGTGCTCGAACCAATACCAGAGCGGACCGAAGTGCTTCTCGTAGTTCACTTCGTGCTGATGCAGCGGTGACTCCGGACCTCGCCAGTAGACGTCGTGGTTCCCCGCGACCGGGAACCACGGCATGTCGAGGTCGCCCATGACGCGCTGGTATTCGTTCATCTGCGCGAGCCAGGGGGACTCGGTGTTGTAGCCCTGGATCAGGTCGCCCACGGTCATGACGAGATCGGGGTCCAGGAGGTTCGTGTCCTGCACGGCTTGCTTCAGGACCTCGATCCCCTCCGCGGGACCGCCAGTCCGATCGCCGTAGACGACGAAGTGGAAGACATCGTCACCCGTCGGAAGTGGAAGGACGCGCGCATCCTCTCGATTCGTGTGGAGATGGTCTTCCTGGGCGATCACCCGACCTTGGAAGAGGAAGGGAGCGATCAGGAGGAGGGCGCTGAGACCGTTTCGGGTTCGGAGCATGACTTCGGTGGAGGTCGATGACGGACTTCGACCGCCGCAGCGTAGGGCACCACGCTGGTCGAACCGCGAACGATCGTCTGCGACTCCAGCGAGCAGCTTCCAGCGCCATCAAGGGCGTGGTTCTGCGCGGAGAAGACCGCCCTTCTCGGTCCTGGGCTTCGCGGTCGGCCCGATGCCATGGCGAGTATCAGGCCAGGGCTGTGTGGGGAGGGCGCGATCCCGCGTCGAGGGGGGTGACCGTTCGGACGCGGCGAACGATCGTTCGGGGGCTCTCCTCAGGGGATACCCCTAAATGCTCAAAGCTCTCGCTCTCCTCGTGCCCTGTGCCGGACTCGTCGTCTGGCTGATCTGGGGCGGTCAAGACGTCGGTCGCTTCGCCGGGAACTGGGTTCTCGATGACGCGATGACGACGACGGGTCTTCCGGACCCGGCGTTCCTCTCGCAATTGCCGGTCGAGTTCGAAGTTTCTTCGGAAGGTCTGGTCGAGCCTCGGCATGACTTGTTGCGGCGAATCTGCGGAGTCAACGACTCGTCCCTTTTGCTAGCGCGTGGTAGTGCTCCTGCGCGGCTTGGCAATGGTGCCGTCCTCCAAGTGCCGTTCGTCGTCATGCCGGAATCGAACGGCTTCGACTTGCGAGACGACAACGGCGGGCGGGTTCAAATCGTCGCCTACTACCAACGCCGCCCCTGACCGGTCAGAGACCGGCGTTGCTCACAGGACTCCGAGCGTCAAACGAAGTCCGTTGGACGAGCTGAAGCCAGTGATCGAGAGACCGGGAGACTCGACCTGAAGCGTCTGGAAGTTCACCTGCACTCCGACCAGTGAGGGCCGGACAGGGAGACCGAAAATCAGCTGAGCACTTCCACCGGTGTTGGTGAGGGTGATCGAGTCGATGATGTCGGTTTCGAGAGTGCAGCCGGCCAGACCGGCGCCGGGGAGCAGCGCCGACAGTGGTGTCGAACCCGGTGTGAATCCGAGGACCGTGAACACGAGCGAAACCGGCGCGAGACCATCGACATCCATGGTCAACGAGCGGCCGATCCAAGCGCGGTCTTGGGCGGTCATGGTGATTGGGCCACCGGCCAGACCGGAACAACCCACGCCCAGAGGCGTCGAATCGGCGATCGGGTTCGCCTGGTATTCCTTCAGCGTCGTCAACGGCACGCCGACTCCCGAAGGGTTCTGACCACCCCACTTGTAGATCTTGTCCTCGGTCTCGAGGAACGCTGTGTAGTAGCGCGACGAGCGGCCGATCACCGGATCGCCGGTGTTGAAGCCGGCCGCCCCATAGAGCAACCACTCGTTGGTCACGCAGTCCCATTCGCTGGTCCAGTTCGAAGGGCTGCCGCCGTAGGCCGTGCCATACGCGCCACCGGTCTCGTTGAACGCCGTGCTGATACCTTGGCCGCCCTGGAGGATGACGCGACGTCGGGCCTGGTCATAGACCGCGTTGTTGCCGAAGACGCCGTGGGGGATCGCTGTCGTCGTCGCGGCGATCGGACTCCAGCCGTTCGGAGAGTTGATGTCCCACACCCACACGTCCGTGAAGTGGATCCGGTTCGTCGGAGCGAAATCCTGGCCCCCGCAGAGAAAGACGTCGCCGGTGTCGGGGCGGGTGACCAGGTGGTGTAGGCCACGTGCCGGAGCACTCGCGCCGGGAGTGATCGCGGCCCAGGCTCCACCGGCGAGGATCCAGGTGTCGCCGAGCGGGTTGCCGGCCGCGTCCTGCCCGCCGAAGAGCACCACGCCCAATGAACTCGGGTCGTAGGCAAGGCGGGTGAATCGACGCGCGGACGGACCACCGGTGCCGAGGCTGGTCCAGGTGTTGGTGATGAAGCTGTACTGCCAGGTGTCGTTGAGTAGCGTGCCGGAAGGATCCTCTCCGCCGAACACGACCAGTCGATCGTTCAGCGGGTCGTAGGTGCAGCCGTTGCGGAACCTCGCCGGCGGAGCACTGGGATCACCATCCGTCGTCAGCTCCGTCCAGCTCAGGCTCACTCCGTCGAAGGCCCAGAGGTCGTTGCGCAACGGGCCCGCTCCGCTGCCGTTACGGCCCGCGAAGACGAACATCTGCGTGGGGCTGTTGGCCGGTTGGCTCCAGTGGCGATTCGGCGGCACGGTTCCGGTGACGCCAGGAGTCGCGACCCACTCCGCTCGAGGTGCCGTTCGAGGTTGCGGGTTGGGTGTTGGCACCTGAGCAATGCCTGCACACGAGAGTGCGAGGGCCAGTCCGAGCTGGCCGAGCGGGGAGGTCGTCATGGGAGAGAGGAGATCGGGACGGGCTGTTTGCCTCCTTCGCACTATCCGAAGTCGGCTCCGGGGTCCACACGCGAGGCTCTCGTTGTCCCGTGATGCGAGGCGCCATCAGTTTCTCGGGGGATCTGGCAGGTTCCGGGAACGATGCCTAACTTTCGGCGTTGTCGGGCCGTGCTCGCACCACGACCCGAGCACCGATCGCCGGCGAGGCTCTCGCACGTACTCGTCGATTGTTCCGGGGAAGACCTTCGGAGCGTGAATCGGCCCCCCACTTCACTCCCGGTCGCCATGCAAACCGTCCTCGTCGCCGTTCGCCGATGCTCGCATCCTCGGATCGGCTCCCTCGTTGCCTCCGCGCTTCTGTTCCTCGTTGTCGCCGTCCCGTCGACCGCCCAGCGGTCGCGTGGCGGTGCGGAGGCTGAGCTGGAAACGACGACCGATGCCGGCTTGAGCGAGCTCTATCGGGGGCTGATCTGGGACGTGAAGAAGCGTGAGTGGATCGATCGCAACGAGGCCACCGAGTGTGAGATGTTCTGGTACGTCGATCGCTGGCTGCCGAAGACCTTCGAGAAGAAGGCCAAGGGCTGGGCGAGGTTCGACGAGCGAGTCAACGGCTGGGCCGACGCCTACGAAGAGAAGGTCGGCGCCTACCGCGTCGAGACGGACCTGCCGCGGCACATTTTCGAGCTCGACATCCGGCCGTTCCTCCTCGCCTGCTTCGACACCTATGTGGACACGTTCCGGAGGACCTTCGGGCTTCGCGGGGCAGCGGTGAAGAACAAGGGGCTGAAGCTCTACCGGAACTTCGACGAGTACTCGCGCTTCAACAACAACCGGCCGCGGTCCAACCCGGCGTTCATCGTCGGTGGCCAGACGCTCTTCTGCTACTACGACGAGACGGACCCCGATCAGTTCTATGGGTCGTTCTTCCACGAGGGGGCACACCAGTTCGTGAAGGGCCTCCTCCCGGGCGTCGACTTTCCGATCTGGCTGGATGAGGGACTCGCGACCTTCTACGAGGGCTGCAAGTACTCACGTTCGAGCCGTCAGGTGCAGGTTGGCGTCGCGTCCGCCGAACGTTTGACCTTCGCCAAGCGCAGCCTTCAGCAGTTCGTCGAAGGCAAGGACGAGGACGGCAACTGGATCGTCCGTGAGCTGAGCTCCGGCAAGTCGCTGGCTCGTTTCCTCTTCATGGATGTGCCGCGGGGCCGATTCTCGGCGCGGGAATACGCCCTCGCCTGGTCCTTCATCCACTTCCTCGTGCACCGCGAAGACGGGCGCTACCGGGCAACCTTCGGTCGGTTCCTCCGCGAGTCGAACGGAGCCGGAATCAAGACTCTGGACGAGGTTTGGGATGAGGTTTGCCGCACGCCACTCAGGGATCTCGAGGCCGGCTGGGTCGAGTACGTAATGGACATGGAGCCGGAGCACACGTCGAGCTGGGCCACCCTCTCGGGACCTGGGCTTCGCGAACTCCAGCTCGAGCGGGGATTGATCATCTACTCGGTCGATGGCGTGCCGGTCTGGGATGGCAAGCACTTCCGCCAGCTCTGGCGCGGCCGTGACAAGTCGCGCGAGATCGAGCTCGTCTGCGTGCGCGAGAACGGAGTCGATCAGCGACAGTTCGTTCGTGCGACGATTCCGGCGAATGCCGACCCGCGAATCGACGCGACGGGATCGATCACCCGCGGCTACTACCTGATCGACTGACAGCGGCGGTCGTGCTCTCGCCGCCGCCCGGCGGTACCGTTCGGGTGTGCGTCGCTGTTGGATCGTCGTTCTCCTCGTGTTCGGTTGCTGCTTGGCGCTGCGACCGGGAAGTATTCGAGCTCAAGCGCCGGAGCCGTTGACGATTCACGTCGCTCCGGTCGAGGGCGCGGCAGGTGCGGGAACCGTGTCGGACCCCATCGGCTTGCGCGGGGCCCTGCGGCTCGCGGAGCAGGCACTCTCGTCGAGCAATTCGGTCCGGGTCGTCCTTGCGGAAGGTCGCTATCGGTTCCGTGAGGGCTTCGATCTCGAGGGTGTGGGGTCGTCCGATTCCTCGGGGGATCTCCGCATCGCTCCGGTTCGACCGGGTGCAGCAGTTGTCTTCGACGGTAGCGTCGAGATCGATGTCTCGCGCTTCGAGCCTGTGAGCGAGGCCTCCGAGCTCGACCGACTGGCTGAGACCGCCGCCGGTCGAGTCGTCGCCCAGACGATCGAAGACGAGCGCCTCGCGAGGGCGCTGGGACGAAAGCTGGTCACGGCCTTGGCCTACGACGGGCAGTCGTTTCTACCGTCGCGCTTTCCGAACGAGGGCTATGCGACCTTGGCTTCGGAGGTCGTCGAAGCCGAGGTCAGTCCACCGGCCGTGCCCTCGGGGCGAGAGGGCTACGGAGTTCGGGCTGGTCATGCGCCGTTCCTAGAAGAAGGCCGACCGGCCGGTTGGCTCGGGTCACTCGCGGAGCCGCGCGGTGCTTGGGTGCGGATCGGGACTCGAACCGAGGAGCGAGCAGGGAGTTGGGCGCAATGGCAGGCCGAGCTCGAACGGAACAATCGTCGCAACCAGCTGACGGGGTTTCTCGACGCCAATTGGCTCCGTCGTTCGCAGCCGTTGGTGGCAGCGGACTCGACTCGTGAGGCGTTCCACCTATCTCAGGCGCTGGCCTACGGTTGGTCCTGGAGGCAGAACGGAAAGCCGTTCTTCGTTCACGGCCTTCTCTGCGAACTCGACTCACCCGGAGAGTGGCACTTCGACGTCGAGACCCGGCGGCTCTTCTTCTGGCCTCCGACTCCGATCGGGAAGGACTCTCGGATGTCCCTCCCCGTGGCGGACGGATTCCTTCGACTGAAGGATTGTCACCACGTCACCGTCGAGGGAATCACGGTCGAGAACGTCGCGTCGGGGACCGTGTTCGACCTGGAGGGTGGCTCACACAACTCTCTGCTCGGAGTCGAAGTCTGTCGGAGCTCGGCTCTCGGTGTGCAACTCTCGGGCCGCTTCCAACAGGTTCGCTCGTCCGATCTGTTCGATCTGCACGGGCACGTTCGGCTCGCCGGAGGTCGGCGAGGCCCGGGCGAGTTGCTCTCGGGCGGGAACGTGGTCGAGAACTGTCACATCTTCCAGCGACGGTTCCGCGACCAGCGCATCGTCATTGGGATCTCGGGCGTCGGCAACGTGTTCCGGAACAACCTGGTTCACGACTCGTTGGGGCAGCCGATCACCGTCCGGGGGAACGATCACCTGGTCGAACGAAACGAGATCTTCAACGTCGGCTACGACGAGGGGGATGGCGGCGCGATCTACTCGGGCGGGGACCTGACTGGTTACGGGATCACCTACCGACACAACTTCATTCACCACCTGATGCACCGCCCGGGCAAGGTCGAGCGCTCGGGGATCCATCTCGATGACCTGCAGGCGGGTGCGACTTGTCAGGGCAACGTGTTCTTCAAGTCCGCCGGGAAGGGGATCTTCATGAACAACGGCGCTGGGCATCGGATCGTCGACAACGTGTTCATCGAAGGGTTCCGTGGTGTCTACAACGTCGGGGCCGGGGCGCGTCGCACCCACGAGCGTCAGATGGCGATCCTTGGAGACCCGGAGCACGACTATCGGGGCAAGAAGGAGGACTACGTCGGCAACGCCGAGCGTGTCGTCGGTCCGGGAGGGTGGAATCACGAGCCTTGGCTCACGAGGTTCCCGAACTTTGCCCAGGTCATGAACGACGAGGGCGAATTCGGGCGCCTATGGCCGATTCGCTGTCAGGTTCGAGGCAACGTCTACTGCGGCAACCAGCAGGGTGATGCCGCGATCTGGTCGCGGGTCGCCCCCGAGGCTCGTGCGAAGTCCGTGATCGAGAATGAAGTCGCGGTCGAGATCGATGCCTTCGTGGACGCGGACACCCTCGACTTCCGATTCGTGCAGAACCGAGCGGATCTCCCGCGGATTCCATTCGCTCAGATCGGCCTCTACGTCGACGCGTTGCGGGCCGAGCGGCCGGACCCGAAGGCCTATCGGCGCGCGGTCCGCGCGTTCTATGCGGAGGTTCCGTGTATGCCGGGGACGAACACCGTGCTCGACTCGACGGTGTTGGTCGACGCGGCTCCGCGGATCGATCGTTGAGCGGTCGCTCGAGTCGCGCGCGATAGTCGTGACACTCGCCGGTGTGACATCACTTTTTGTGATTCCGCTCCTCCGCGGTTGATCGAAACCCGGACGGCAAACGCTCGAAGGATGGGCTCCGACGGACCGAGTGCGGTCCTGTCGTTCCAGAGACCCCAGGTCCCTCTCAACCCCTCGCACAATCGGGTTGTAGGCGGGGCCACAACCGAACGAGCGAACGAGTCATGTCAAGTCTGAGGCGTGTCACCCTTCTTCCGATCCTCGCGAGCGCGGCGCTGTCGTCGTGTTCCGGCGGCAGCGGAAGTGATGGTGACGTCATCGTCCGTGGACTCCTGGATGCGCAGCTGCCATCCGGAGCCATTCCCTCTGCCGCGATCCCTTCGCAGGCGGTCCCGTCCCGAGTCCTCCCGTCTTCGGGTCCGATCGATGCCGTCGAGCTCACGCTCGAGGCCGAGCAGGTCCCCGGCGGGTCGGCTGCAAACTCGAACGTCATGGGCACCGCGACCCTCAACCTCGATGCGATCACGGGCGGCCTCACCGGGTCGGTCACTGTTGCGGGCTTGAGCGCCAGCGACGTCGTCACGGACGTCGCGCTCGAGATTGGCTTCGCGGGTCTCGGAGGCACTTCGCTCAGCTCGTTGGTCCAGCGCCCATTGGAGCCACAGACCTTCGACCTGCCGGGTGGCGTGCTCGTCGATCCGAGTGCTTTCCAGGCCGGTGAGCTCTTCCTGAACATCTCGTCGATGGACTTCCCGCTCGGAGCGGCCCGCGGCCAGATCGTTCCGGACGGCACGCAGGTGGTCCGGGTCGAGCTGACCGAGGATCAAGTCGTCGGAGCCGACCCGGTCGCTGGTGGCGGTGGCGTCGTGTTCTTCACCTTCGACGAGACCAACGGTCTCGGGAGCGGAGCGACCCCGAGCGGGACCGGCGGGAATGACGGCAACGCGATGGCGAACAACCCGGTGGTCGTCGCTGAGACCTCGTTCTCGGCGGAGACCCTTCAGGTCGTCGTCGGCGGTGGCTTCGCGGGACTGGAAGGAGCCGCGAATCGAATCATCCTGTCGGACACCGGTTCCGGCATGAACTTCGTCGCGAACGGCTCCGGAACTCCCGAGGCCGAGCTGCAGTCGATCGCCGGTCTCGGTGGACTGCTGAACGGCGTCTACTTCGTCGAGGCGATCGACGTGTCGGGTGCCGAAGTCCGTGGTCAGATCACTCCGCGTGACATCCAGGTCGTCCGGATCGCGCTCACCGAGGACCAGGTGATCGGCGCCGACCCGGTCGACGGAGGCAGCGGGGTCGTGTTCTTCACCTTCGACGAATCGAACAGTCTCGGCAGTGGCGCGACTCCAGCGGGCACCGGTGCGAATGACGGTAATGCGATGGCGAACAACCCGGTCGTCGTCGCGGAAACGTCCTTCCCAGCCGCCGCGGTCCAGGTCGTCGTTGGTGGTGGCTTCGCTGGTCTCGAAGGAGCGGCCAACCGGATCGTCCTGTCGGACACCGGTTCGGGTATGAACTTCGTCGCGAACGGCCCCGGCACTCCGGAGGCCGAGTTGCAGTCGATCGCCGGACTCGGTGGCCTGCAGAACGGCGTCTACTTCGTCGAAGCAATCGACCCGTCGGGAGCTGAGGTTCGTGGGCAGATCGCTCCGCGCGGTGTTCAGGTCGTGCGGATCGAGCTGACCGAGGACCAGGTCATCGGTGCGGATCCGGTCGCCGGAGGCAGCGGGGTGGTGTTCTTCACCTTCGACGAGGAGAACGGAATCGGCAGCGGGGCCGCTCCGGCTGGCACCGGTGTGAACGATGGCAACGCGATGGCGAACAACCCGGTGATCGTGGCGGAGACCTCGTTCCCGGCGAATGCGGTTCAGGTCGTCGTCGGTGGTGGCTTCGCCGGTCTCGAAGGCGCGGCCAACCGGATCGTCTTGTCCGACACCGGTTCGGGCATGAGCTTCATCGCGAATGGTCCGGGGACTCCCGAAGCCGAG
>JBCBZB010000125.1:0-7038 GCA_039815565.1 Planctomycetota bacterium | reverse complement strand
GGGGCCGCGGGAGACTTTGGACACCGACTCGGTCATCGCCCCCTGCGCTGGGCGGCGCGCGGGCCGTGCCGGCGCGCCCGCGAGGAACGAGGTGCCAGTGCGCCTCAGCGCACGTTGGTGGTCGCCGTCCGCACCAGGTTGCCGTCGGCGTCGATCCAGCCGTCGAGCACGATGCCGGTGACCGGATCGGTCAGGCGTCGGAGCAGGCGCGAGCCGAGCGGGCCGGCCATCGTCTCGTTCTCCGCGCCATCGCGCAGCGACTGACCCGGCAGCGGCGGTCCGTGGAGCAACATGTGGTTGCTGCTCGAGGTCGCGCGTCCGTCGGGCAACACGATGCGGTCGAGGTTGTGGAACGCTCGGTTCGGATCGTAGATGTCCGCTGGCGACATGTTGTCCTCGCGGCCCTTGCGGTTGCGGTCGTTGTCGAGTGGGTTGACCGGGAAGCCCTGGTCGTCGAACAGGAACAGACCCGAGCCGAGACCCGCGACCATGTGGACCCACATCGGTGAGTTCATCGTGTTGCCCGGGTTCAGGCCGATGTGCGTCTGCAGCATCTCGAAGTCCAGGTTCGCGAAGTCGTCGGTCGCCATCCGCGTGCGGAAGGTGTCGTAGATCGCTCCGTAGTCCTCGAGGCCCTCCTCGGTCAGGTGACAAGCGACGCAGTAGCGCGGCCCCTCGTTCTGGTCATCGACCTTGCCGCGAATCGAGTGAGCGAGCATCGCGTTGCAACCGAGCGACGGGGCGCCGGTCGCGGTGTCCGCTCCTCGGCCCTGGCGGTCCGAGAAGCTGAAGATCTCCGAGATGTTGTTCTGACGGTCTTCCCAGCGGAAGAAGGTCTTCGTGTTCGGGCTGACCTGTTCGATCGTCCCGTTCGGGCCGACACCCAGCTGGAACATCACCGGAGACTGGTAGACGAAGTCCGCTTCGTCCTCTTCGAAGACGATGCGCTCTCCGGTGATGTTGCTGAAGTTGTTGTTCTCGTCGTACTCGCCCCACAAGTGGCAGCCGATACACGAGTTAGTCCAGGCCGCGTGGCACGAGGCACAGCTCATGTCATCGGCGTGGCTGAAGCCCGAGTGGACGCTTCCGTCCCCTTGAGTCGGGCCGGTGCCCGTCGCCGCGTCGCCGTCGTCTCGGCCCATCGCGTAGCTGGCCTTCGGGCTGTAGAGCGGCTCGCCATCGCGCGGGTCGATTTGGCCCGAGTCGACGACCGTGTCCTTGGTCTGGATCACGTAGTGGCGCTCGCCGGTGAGGCGGCTCGTGAGCCAGACCTCGCCCTCGGCGTTGCGCTCGACGTGACGGAGCACGTTGCCATTGATGTCGGTGACCAGGTCCCTGGTCTGACCCTGGTAGTCGACGCCCGGAGTGGTCTGAGCGTAGTCCGAAACCGATCCGTGGCACGATTCGCAGCGAACCGACACCGCTTGCTCCATCCGGCTCATGATCGGTTGCGTGCCCGGGGACCGGACATCGCCTCCGTGTAGATCGAAGCTGCCGTGGCAGTCGATACAGCCCATGCCCGCTTCGTGGTGGACGTCGGCCGGAGTGTCGTCGCGCTCGTCACCGTCGTAGTCCTCGAAGAGGATGTACTGGTTGTGGTTCCGACCGTTGAACTCGCGGTTCTCGTATTCGTCCGGGAACAAGCGCTGGTCGTTGCGGGTGCCTTCCCAGTCGACCGGGTTCGCCGGGTACTGCACGCGCCGGCGCAGGTCCTGGTTCTGGTCGAGGCGGATGCCCCAGTACTGCATGACTGTACGGTTGCTACCCTGGTGGCAGCCGGCGCAGGCGTAGTCGTCGATGCCTTGTTGTTGCACGCCATTCGACATCGTCTTGGCGACGCTCAAGATGCGGTGCGCCCGCAGGTGCGGTAGCTCGCCTTCGTCGATGTCGTCCGGGTCGAGCGGTTCCTCGCGGTTCAGGTTCGGATCGCTGTGACGACCTCGTCCATCGAGCGCATACGGCATGTGGCAGCTGGTGCAGCCGGAGCCGCGGTAGTCGCCCGATCGGTTGTTCGCGCCCGCGGAGCCGAGGTGGCAATCACCACAGGTGAAAGCGACCTGCTCGTGGAAGAGTTTCGCGAGCGGAGAGTCGGTAATCACCCGGCCTTCGGCATCGAAGTCGTCGGCCAGGCCCGCCGCGGCGAACTCGTCGTCGTTGCGGAACAGCAGGCCGTCACCCGATTGACCGCGAACACTGAACACCGGGTACTCCATCAGCTCCTGAACCGGCCCAACGACGTCTGGGTCGTGGCTGAAGCCGGGGTGGTCCACGGCGCGGAAGCCCTGGTCCGAACCAGTCTCCTCGTAGAGGCCCTCGGTGCCCGGAATGCGGTGGTCGACTCCGATCGCGAAGGCGGCTCCCGAGAGGATGCCGGCTCCCGTCGCGAGCAACGACTTCTCGGAGCACTCTGCGTGGCCCTGGTGGCATTCGCCACAGGAGCGGCCTTCCGTGACGACGCGCAGATCGCCCGGGTTCACCCACTGCAGATAGTCGAGGGCGGTGTAGGTCGTCCCGTCCGGGCCTTCGTAGTCCTCGAGCTGGTCGAGGCCGGTCAGGGTCAGGCGGTTGAAGTAGGCGTGGCGATCGTCCTCCCAGTTCTCTCGGTCGCCGATCGTCGGCGGGGGCGGAACGTGAGCCTCTTCCTTCGTGCGGCCGTCCGGATTGCCGCCGTGGCAGACCGCGCAGTCCATGTTGGACGCCCCGGGGAACGGGTGAGGGTCCTCGATCCCCGGTCCGGCGTAGTCGCCTTGGTTGGAACCGTTGTGGCACAGCATGCACCGGCCACCAGCGGCATTCGCCGAATTGCTGTCGAGATCGCCTAGGCCACCGGCTGGACCGCAAGCGGTCGGCAGCACAGTGCAGACGAGCAGCAGAAGAGCGGCGACGACGAGCTTCCGCACCGGCAGGGCTCGCTTCGCTTCATGTTTGTTCTGCATGGTTCGTTCCTCCCCCCAGAGGTCCGCGGTCCCGCAATCACGTCACCTCAACGTCATGACGAGTCCGTTGCGCTGTTCATCGGCGCTTGAGTTCTCTACATGAGGGGGATTGCTGTCTTGTGCTTGGACGGAACGGATCGTGCGGTGGGAGCGGGTGTTCCGTTTTCCGACAGGGGTGTCGGATCGGGAGGCACCCTTGGGGGCGGCGGCCGTTTCTGCCGGGTCGGCGGACACCGGAGGCCGTCGGATGGATCTTCCATGGCAGTTGGTAACATCGGCCCGATGCCCGCATCTCGCCCGATCGCTCGCTCGGTGGTTCTCTCGATCGGCCTGCTCTCGATGCCGCTGGCAGCCCAGGTCCACTATCACGACGACGGCCGCCCCTGGAACAACCAGGCTCGGCGCGGTCCCGACTCCGACGTCCCCGGCTGGTTCTACAACCTCGGGATCACCGGCTTGCGCGTCGAGTTGATGCCCGACGAGCCGAGGCACCTGCTCGTGCGCTATGTCTTCGAGGGTTCTCCGGCCCAGGGTCGGATCCGCGAAGGCGATGTGCTGATTGGCGTCGATGGGCGTCCGTTCCAGGATGAACACCAGAATGGCTACGGCATGGACGTGTTCGGTGCGCGCGGTCCGATCGGTGAGTTCGCGGTCGCGCTCGAAGAGGCGCAAACGAAGGACGGAAAGGGACGCCTCGAAGTCTCGCTACGTCGCGGCCCAGAGGGCACCGATCGCACGGACGTCACCCTGCCGGTCGGGCGCCTCTACGGCGCGTTCGGCGCTGAGTTTCCGGCCGCGTGTGAGAAGTCCGAGCGCATCTACCGCGAGCTCTGCAAGTGGCTCGTTGACCAGCAAGGAGACGACGGATCGTTCGGCAATCCGGTGCACAACACCTTCGCGCCCTTGGCGTTGCTCGCGAGTGGTGAGAAGAAGTACCTCCGCGCCGTGCGCAAGAACGTCGAGTTCCATGCCCGGACGACCCAGGACAACGATGGCTCCTGGCTGATCAACTGGCGCTACATGGCGGCGGGGATCGTCATGAGTGAGTACTACCTAGCCACGCGTGAGAAGTGGGTGCTCGACGAGTTGCGCGAGGTGCGGGACTTCATCATGTCGAGCCAATACACCGACCCGGATCAGATCGCTGCGAAGACCAAGGAGGATCGGCCCGAGGATCTACCGCGGACACCTGAGCGGGCGATCGGTGGTTGGGGCCACAACCCCGGCTTCGAGGGCTACGGCCCGATCTGCATGCTGACTGGGGAAGGCGCGCTGACGCTCGCTCTGATGCGGCGCTGCGGGATCGATGTCGACGAGGAACGGCACCAGATGGCCTACGACTTCCTCGTGCGCGGCACCGGCGACAACGGCTACGTCTGGTATGCGGACGAGAAGGCGAGTGACGAGAACTGGGCCGACCCGGGGCGGACCGGCGCGGCCGGGCTCGCGAACTTCCTCTATCCCGGACAGAGCAATGAGCATCGGGAGAACGCTCTCCGCCACGCGCGGGTCATGGGCGAGCATCCGCAGAGCTTCCCGGACACGCACGGTTCGCCGGTGCTCGGGATGGGCTGGGCCGCCGCCGCGACTTCGTTCGATCCCGCGAGCTTCCGCAAGCTGATGGACGCGAACCGTTGGTGGTTCGCGCTCGCGCAGTGCCACGACGGCACCTACTACTACCAGCCGAACCGCGACAACGCGGGGTATGGCGACGACTCGCGTATGAACGCGAGCTCGGTGGCGGCGTTCCTGTTGTCGATCCACAGGCAGGGGCTGCACATCACCGGCAAGCCGTTCGAGTGATGACCGCGGGCGTCGACTAAGCTGAGGGCATGCTTCGGATGGAGAGAGTCGTCGCACTCGTTGCGACCCTCGGCTGTGTCACTCTCAACGGCTGCGTCGGCTATTGGCGAGATCGGAACAACGATCTCGCGGACGTGTTCACGCTCTCGGTGGAACCGGGCATCGGAGTCGAAGCTCGGGTTTCCAGCTTGGGAGCCGGCGTCTACGTCGGTGGGGCCGGTTACGGACTGCGAGGCGGTGTGTTTGGAAGTCAGACTCCGCTGGAGGGGACCTTTCAGCCTGGAACCGGGAGCGCCAACTTCCTCGGCTCGGTGTCGAGGGATTCTGGCCGGAGAGTGGTTGGGCGGCCTTGCGCCGAAAGACCTATGTGGCGACGGCGGAGCTCTTCGACGAAGAGCAGGAGTTCGACGACGTTGACGATGTCGTTGCCGACGCACTGACGCAGGGTTTCGAGGTCGAGGGCGGCGCCGGTCGTTCCGGCGCCTACTACACCGACCTCGAAGTGAGTGCCGGTCTCGGTTACGGGATGAGAGCCGGAGTCAACCCGGGTGAGTTCCTCGATCTGTTGGTCGGGTTCTTCGGGCTCGACCTCTACGGCGACGACTACTACGCGAAGGTCGAAGACCAGCTGGTCATCGAGTTCTTCGACTCGGACGGAACGCTTCTGATCCCGGTGAGAGTGAAGTCCGGCAAGTTCGACCTGTTCGTCGTGCCCGAGGGATTCGCGACCACCAACCGAGGTCGGCCGTCGCGGGAGCTCATTCGAGCGGCGTTCGGTCCGACGGGCTCGGCCCTGCCAGGAGTCCTCGAGGTCGAGCGCCCGCGCGGAGAGGGCGTCTTCCAGGTGATTCTCGATCGCGACTCGATGGAGGTTCTGGACCGACGCTTCTGTCCCTGGGATCAGTGGCGGCGCTGAGGCTCGGAGGATTCTCGTCCATCGGTCTCGACAGATTCGGCGTGCGACCGTGCACAGCCGGTCCGTGTCCTCCACGGAGACTTTCGGCCGCTGCCGCTCTCGGCTTGCATGCCGGCCAACCGGCCCGCTCGCTCCGAGGTTGATTCTCGGGGTGCTCGCGTGCGTGTCTTTCGGGTGCTCGGCCTACTGGACAGATCGGGCGAATGACGCGGCCGACGTCTTCACGCTCACTGCGGAGGACGGGAGCGGCGCCAAGGCTCAGGTCGGCCCGCTGTCGTTCGGTCTGTTCGCGAGCACGAACAGCACGGGCCTTCGAGGCGGGGTTTGGGGTGAGCAGACTCCGACCGGCGCGAGTGACTTCTCGAGCCGAAGGGACGTGACGGTCGGCCTGTTCGGGCTCGACGCGTTCGAGTCCGCGCACGAGATCGCGCGACTGCGTGGCAAGGACCGGTCCGCCGAGAACTACCTCGAGAACCTCCTCGTGTTCTGGGAGGCTCGGGGTCCAGGCGGTCCGGCGTGGCCCTACTACACGCAGATCGAAGCCAGTGTCGGTGTCGTTCGTGGCGTCCGTGTCGGCTTCAATCCAGGGGAGCTACTCGACCTGTTCGTCGGATTCCTCGGCCTCGACCTCTACGGCGATGACGTCGGCGATCGCGTGCTGGTGAATCCGAATGACGAGCCGGTCATCGATTCGCCGGGTGACTCCGAGCCGAGTTCGCACTCGCCTCGCGCTGGCTGAATTCTCCGGGGCCCTTCTCAGACGTCTGCGATCGTGAAGTCGATCGTATTCGTGAGCAGGACGGACAGCGGGTTGTCCTCGCGCGGGTCGAGGGCTGCTCCCTGAGCATTCAGGGTGGCGCCGAGGAGTCGGACGCGGTTTGGGATCGGGAGAACGAACGTCGCTTTAGGGGCCGTCGAGACTGTTCCCAGCACGCCATCGGATCCGAGCCTGCACGGTGCGCCCGAGCCGCATGCTGCCCGAAAACTTGGCCGAGGCGATTCTGGTGCGACGGCAGGCGTCGGCTGGGTTCGCTACGCAGTGTGTGCAACACGGTGTGCAGTGCGTTGGGCCACAAGGGGGCACGGCGTGGCGCCGTCCTTCAGGCCCCATCGGAAGCCCCGACGATCAGAGGGGGGAGTTCTGTACCAGGTGCTTCAGCGGCACCTGGGCACCTTCTTCGCGCGAGTGGACGATCGGACCGCGGTCAAGTGTGTGTGCGAAGACGTTGGCTGTGCCCCCGATCCCACTCTGCAGGCTCGCTACCGCGGGTTCTCACTGCATTCCGCTATGCGAGTGGCGGGAGGTCGGGAAGACGCACTGGAGCGGCTGTGTCGGTACGTCCTGCGCCCAGCGCTGGACGATTCGTAGCTGTCGTGGACCCG
>JBCBZB010000044.1:0-40459 GCA_039815565.1 Planctomycetota bacterium | reverse complement strand
TAGGGGCAGTGGCTGGGTCGGAACATCGGGATGCGGGGGAGCCTTCGGCGCTCCGAGGGCCTCTCGCACTCCCGGTGCACAGAAACCCGCCCCGGTGACCTCAGAACCTCGCGATCCGGGAAGGCGGGGCCCTTGTCCCAACGCGCGAGGGGGTCAGTTTTTGAGGGCGGTCGCTACTCTGGGGGTTCCCCCCAGGTTCGACCGCCCATCTCCACTTCCGCTCGAGCCACCCTGATCTCCGCGCTCTCCGATGAATCGAATCCGCCCGCTCCCGCTCGTGCTTCCTCTGCTTCTGGCCGGAACTTCAGCCGCTCAGGAACCTTCGCTGGTCGAGCTCCGACGTGGTTTCGACACCGAGCTCAGTCAGAAAGTGCGGGACGACGATGGCTGGGGGGATCCTGATTCCGAGCTGTTCTCGAAGGTCGACTATCGCGGTCCGGCGGGGCGCCTGTCGGCCTGGCTGAGCGGGGCGCCAGAAGGGGCGGATCCGGCGAGCAAGCACCCGGTAATGCTCTGGGTCACGGGAGGATTCCCGGCTGGTGGTGCGGGGTCCAGCGCCTGGTTGCCCTCTGATCAGGACAACGATCAGTCCGCCAAGATCTACCGGGAGTCGGGGATGGTGATGATGTACCCGAGCTTCCGCGGTTCCTTCGGGAACGACGGCTATCAGGAAGGCTTCCTCGGGGAGGTGGACGATCTGCTCGCAGCGATCGACTACGTGAAGACGGTGTCCTACGTCGACCCCAAGCAGGTTTTTGTCGGTGGTCACTCGACCGGTGGCACGATGGCTCTTCTCGCCGCCGCGAGTACGAACGAGTTGCGTGGCGTGATCTCGCTCGGGCCGGTGGCCGATCCGTTCGACTACGGCGAGGACACTGTGCTGCACAAGCTGGGGCGCGAGGGCGAGCGATCACTGCGGGCTCCGATCCGGCACCTCGAGCGTATTCAGGTCCCGACGATCGTGATCGAGGGAGAGAACGGCAACGCGCCGTCCTTGCGGGCGATGCGGGATGCGACGGCGAACGCGAGCATCCAGTTCATCGAGGTGCCGGGCACCGATCACTTCGAGCTGATCGCCTCGGTGAACCGAGTCTTGGCGAAGAAGCTGACCAGGCTCGGCAAGAGGGATTCGGTTCGCGTCTCGGCCGACGACGTCACCGAGGCGCTCCTGTCGCAGCGCGTCGAACTACGGAAGGCGGAGCTCCTCTCGGAAGTTTCTCGCCGCCTTCGGGTGGGACTCGGAGTCGACGACAAGATCTTCGCCGAGTGGCGCTTCTACGGGCAAGATCGAGCGGCAGTCGACGAGGCGGTCGCCGAGCTGACGAAGGCCGGATTCCTGGCTCGGCCGACTGAGGTCGTCGAGGACGACGACGGGACCTGGTTCATCGTCGACATCCGCAAGCGCGTCGCTCCCAGCAACTTCAAGGCGATGTTCAAGGCGGCCCGCGAGTTCACCGAGGCTCAGACCGCGCACCGGCTCGTGTATGGGGGCTGGGAGTTCCTGGAGAGCTGAGTGGGCCAGGACGGCCTGAGCCCCTTGGAGGCCCGGAATCCGGGGCCTCGGACCAAAGGCGGTGCGGGAGAGCGAAAGCAGTCGGGGTCGCCGTTGACCGATGGCGATCGAGACGCCAAACTGCGCGGCCCGATCGGCGACCCGGAGACGTGTTGTCGAGGTCGTGGTGGGTGTAGCTCAGTTGGTTAGAGCGCCAGATTGTGGCTCTGGAGGTCGCCGGTTCGATTCCGGTCACTCACCCTTCACTTCCCGACAGCCGCTCCGGGTGTCGATCACCGATCGGACGACAGAGGCCCTCGGGTCGACGGAGCACCCATGAGTTCCGAGTTCCCCAACGGCCCGGCCGACGAGTCCCTCCCAGACGGCTCTTCTGAGATCCGGCCGGAGGACTTGCCGTCGCCGCCGCTCCCCACGACGCCGCCAACACCGATGCGCGTCGGCGAGACAGTTTCGACCAGCGCTGGTCGGATCGTGGCTCCGCTCGGGCCGGACGACGAGCGGCTCGATCCGCGAGTCGTGACCTACTGGATCCTGTCCGGATTGATCTCGATCCTGTTCCTCGGCGCCATCGCAGCTGGTGCGCTCTACGCGTTCCGAGAGCAGTTACCCGGTGGCCTGGAGCGGTGGGTGGTCGGTGTGATCGTCGTGTTCGGCCTCCTCCTGGTCTGGCAGTTCGTCCATCCGCCGCTGAACTATCGGCGTTGGCGGTTCCGGCTCGACGACCGGCTGCTGCAGGTGCGCTGGGGAGTGTTGGTCCACGAAGAGAAAGCCATCCCGATGTCGCGGTTGCAGCACATCGATCTCGTCCGGGGACCACTCGAGCGGATGTTCGGTCTCGCGACCCTGATCGTGTTCACGGCGGGTTCCGAGGCTGCGACGTTCCGGGTCCCGGGTTTGCTCCCCGAGCACGCCGAGGTGCTGCGTGACCGGATTGTGTCCGCACGCGGGGCCGACGTGCTGTGAGCGAACTCTCGGACAGCGAGCCGGGCGACTCGTCGGCGGAACTGCCAGGACGAGGTGCGCGCGTGCTGTGCGGTGGGCACCTGCATCCGGGGATGCTGTTTCTGCGGTTCCTCGACGGGCTTCGCCAGTCCGTGGTGCCCGTGATCGTCGCGCTGTTGATCGACCAACCGACGTTGATCGTCGTCGCCCTGGTCTTCTTCGTGCTCGGCATGGGGCTCGCGACGCTGCGCTTCGCGACGTTCTCCTACCAGCTCACCGCCGAGGAGTTGGTCACGCGCGAAGGGGTGTTCCGGCGGCAGGAACGACGAATCCCGGTGGATCGGATCCAGGACCTGCAGTTCGAGTCCTCGCCGTTGCGACGCCTTCTGTCACTCGTCGTCGTGACCGTCGAGACGGCCTCAGGGCAGGGTTCTGAGGCGACCCTCGATTCGATCACGCGACGGGATGCCCTTCGCTTGCGAGAAGCACTCCATCGGTTGCGTCCGGAGACGCGACTGGCCGAGCAGGGGCGCGGCGGACGTCCGCTGTATCGGGCCTCAGCCGGTGAGTTGATCCTGCTCGGCCTCTCCGACAATCGACTCGGTGCGATCCTTCTCTTCGGTCTCGGACTCCTGGAGTTTGGGGATCAACTCGGACTCGGAACAGAGCTCCTTCTGACCTTTGGTGGAGTGGCGCGTGGACTCGCTGGCCTCGACTCGATCCTGGCCGTCGGTCTCATCGTCGGCCTCGGGTTTCTCCTGGTTCTGGCCGGGTGGACGCTCTCGGTGGCGGGCGCCGTCGCGCTGTACCACGACTTCGAGCTCGAGGACCGGAACGATGTGCTGTCTCGTCGATTCGGACTGCTCACTCGACGCGCTCGGTCGCTGCCTCGGAAGAAGATCCAACGGTTGCTTCTCGAGGCGCCACCGCTTCGTCGGTTGTTCGGACTTCAGTCGATGCGCGCGGACTCGGCGGGCAGTTCCGAGCAGGAAGACTCCGCTCCGGGTCGAGACGTCTTGGTCCCGCTCTCGTCGCGAGAGAACATCGAGCGGCTCGTCCCCTGGCTGTTGCAAGGAGCTTCTCTTCTCGGTCGGAGGTTCGGGCGCGTCTCCCCGAAGGTGATCCTCAGGACCGGGATGCGAGGGTTGATCCTGGCCCTCGTGCTCGCCGCGGCCTTCTGGGTCGAGATCGGATCCGGCGTGGTGGTCTTCGGGATTCTGCCACTGCTCGGACTCGCGGCTGGGTTGCTCATCCTGAAGAACGCCGGCTACGCCCGCGACCGAAGCTACGTCTATTTTCGTTGGGGCATCCTGGGTCGAACGCACGCGATCTTGCCGCTGAAGAAGGTGCAGTGCGCCTCCCTGAGGGCTGGGCCGTTCGAGCGAGTTGCGGGACTGGCCCGGGTGACCGTGTATGTCGCGGGCGGTAACCCGACTACTTTGCCAAACCTTCCGAGAGGTGAGGCCGAGGTGCTGGTCCGTTGGATCGGATCGGCTGCCTCCGAGCGGCCCTTCGACGGCTGAGCCTCCTCCTTCGATCGGGTTCCCGGTTGGAGCCTCCCGACAGGAATGTGGACGTCTCCGGGTCAGTTCCCGGGACTGCCGTAGGCTTCCGGTCCACGGCTGAGCCAATCATGCGAAACCCGGCTCGACTCGCTCGCGCTGGTCGCGCAGGGGTGCCACACTGCGGGCGATCTATCTTTCTATGGACCGAGTACTTCTCTTGATCGACGCGACGCGCGCGTCGGGTTCCCGCGAGGCCGCAGCCGATTATTCGGCTCTCGGTCGCGGTCTCAGTCGACACCGTCTGTTGGCGACGTCCGCTGGTCTTCCGCAGATCGCGGTGCGGGTCTACCTGGATCTCTCCAAGCCGGGGCGTCCGACCGCGGCCGAGTTCCTGCAGGTGGGGGTCGAGCCGATACAGGCGCTGACCGCGACTCCGACCTGCGCGATGCAGCAGATCGCGCTCGATGCCTTGGAGGCGGCTCAGGCCGGTGTGCGTCACCTTGCGATCGCGGCGACCTCGACGTCGGACTACGTCGCGTTGTTTCTGCGACTGCGCGCGCGTGGTGTCGGGTGCACGTTCGTCGCTCTCGATGGCCGAGTGCCATCGCCGCTCGACGCACTCGGGATCACGACGATCACACTCGATGATCTCGTGCCGGGTGCGACCAACGCGCGGCTCGACGAGGATCCGGTCGATCTACTCGATGCGTTCGGTGCCGCGGTCCGCGAGGTGCTCGGTCGCCGTGGTCCGACGTCGCTCGACGAAGTGATCGACCAGTCACTGCGCTCTCTGAACCGTCCGGTTCCGGCGGCGCGGCTTGGCGTCGAGTCCTTGGAGGCGCTGGTCGCCCAGCGGGGGGAGGAGCTGGGAGTGCAGTTGGACCCCGAGAGCGAGACCGTGCAGCTGCTCGGTGTGCAGAAGGAAGGGCGTCCCAGTCACGACGTCTACGAGTATCGCCGACTCTTACGCGCTCGAAACCCACGGGTGCATCTGACGGCACGAGAGGACTGGCAGCGACTGTCCGAGATCTTCTTCGCCTGTGCCAGTGGCTCGGGTGCCGTGGAGCGCCCGGTGTTGGTGCAAAAGGATCTGTGTGACGAAGTCGTCAACCGCGCCAACGAGCTCGGGATCGACAGCGCGGACAAGAAGGTCCAGGCGATCGTGTTTCAGATGTTCAAGTCCGGGGCCTTCTTCTGCGCAGCTGCAGGTGCGGAGGGTGAGACGGACTTCCACTGGGCGAAGCCGGCGCGATTGCGTCCGGAGATCCAGACGGTCGAGCAGCTCCGTGATGCATGTCGTGTCTACATCGCGCGCATCCTGATGGAGCGGCTGCGGAGTGACTACGGGTCGCAGGAAGTCGATGTCGACGTCTTCGCTGAGTTGCTCGAAGGCAGCGACTGCACCGAAGAGCGGCTCGACGCGGTCGAGGAACTACTGGATCGCGCGGAGGCGCAGATCGAGCAGCAGCTCCAGAGCGCTGCCGAGCGCCGCGAGTCGGCTGCGGGCAGCGCGACCGACTGAGGTCGCACCCCGAGAGGTGCCTCAGGACGACATCGCCGTCTCAGGCCGGCGTCGGCCGTCCGCGGGTCGCCATGTAGTCGATCAGGTCGAGGCGCGTCAGGATGCCTTTGATCTGCTTGCCCTGGTCGACGACGAGGGCGACTTCGCCGCGCTCGAAGATCTCCGGAAGGACGCCTGCCGACTCGTGTTCGCCGACGGTCGAGACCTGACGGTGCATGACCTCGGCGAGGGTCGTGTCGGCGGTTGCGTGGCCCTCGAGCATCAGGCGGAGGACGTCGGACTCGGTCAGGATACCGGCGAGGTTGCTGTCCTCGGTGACCGGGATCTGGCTGATGCCCTTGTCCTTGAACATCTCCACGGCCTCCGAGAGGACGGCCTTGCCCTCGAGGGTGTGGACCGTGCGCGGCGGCATGCCTCGCAGAATGTCTGCGACCGAGCCGACGGCCCAGGCGCGATCGTCGAATCCGTGCTCACGCATCCAGCGATCGTCGACGAACTTGCTCAGGTAGTTGCGGATTGAGTCCGGCAGCAGCGTCAGGATCTTCGATCCCGGCTTCAGGTCTTTCGCGACTTCCATCGCGGCCCAGGCTGCCGCACCGCAGGAGCCACCGCAGAGGAGGCCTTCCTGGCGCATCAGTTGGCGCGCGATGCGGAAGGAGTCCCGGTCGTTGCTCTTGATCCAGCGGTCGACGAGCGATCGGTCGAGGACATCCGGGATGAAGTCGTAGCCGATGCCTTCGACGTTGTAGCCCTTGATCTCACTCGGGCCGGCGAGGATCGATCCTTCGGGATCGACGCCCACGACCAACAGGTTCGGGATCTCCTGCTTCAGTTTGCGGGCGATGCCCGACAGCGTGCCGCCGGTGCCCGCGGTGAGGACGACTGCATCGAGGTCCTTGCCGCACTGCTCGAGAATCTCGACCGCGGTGCCTTCTTCGTGCGCGAGCGGGTTCGATCGATTGCCGTACTGGTCGAGGATGTGAGAGTTCGGAATCGTTTGGCGCAGCTTGTTGGCGACGCCGATGTGCGACTCGGGCGAGTCCCAGGCGGCTTCAGTGGGGGTGCGAATGATCTCGGCACCGAGGGCCTCGAGAACGACTTGCTTCTCGCGGCTCATCTTCTGCGGCATCGTGATGATCATCCGGTAGCCACGAACAGCGGCCGCCATCGCGAGTCCGATCCCGGTGTTCCCAGAGGTCGGTTCGATCAACGTATCGCCAGGCTTGATCCGGCCCTGGGCCTCCGCGTCGAGGAGCATGCGCACGCCGATTCGGTCCTTGACCGAGCCGCCCGGGTTCATGAACTCGCACTTGGCGTAGATCTCCACCGGGAGGTGGCGGGCGATGCGTGAAAGGTGCACGACGGGCGTGTTGCCGACCGTGCTGAGGATCGAATCGTGAATCTGCGTCATGGCTTGAGACCCGTGGATTGAAGCAGTTTGCGAGCGACGAACACAGGTCCGGCCCGGGAACCTAGCCGGTCTGCGGCTCTCGTGGTTGAGCACGGCAGGCGGCCCCCTATCGTCTCCGCGATGCACGACGGTTCGACCGAAGGCCCTGCCGAGTCCGGAACGGCCCCGGATCCGACCGCGAGCGCCCCTGCACCGGCTTCGGACGGGGGATCCGCGAAGCCGAAGCGTCGCCGTCGGCGCCGCAAGAAGCAGCCGCAGTCGAAGGATCACGAGTCGACCTCCCAGTCGGCCGAGAACCCGTCTCAACAGCCTGCGCCGGAGAAGGCCGATGGGCCGGCGAGGGATGCGCGCAAGTCTGTGAAGAACGGGGGCCGGAAGAAGGGGGCCGTGCGCAAGAAGTCGAACTCCGGTTCACGTGGCAAGAAGACGGCCCCGTCCCGCAAGCCTGGTCGCAAGCGCGGAGGGGGCGAGCGCAGTCAGGTCGACACGGCGCTGCGGGCTCTAGCCGAGATGGCGCGTGGTCTGCTCGACGCGGAGGGTGTCCCGTTCGTCGCGCGTCCGAAGGCGATGAAGCTGGAGTTGCGTGTGCCGCTCGATCCGGATGCCGATCGGTCGAAGTCCGCGGCGCAGGTCATGAGTCAGTTGCTGACTCGTGTGCAGGAGGTTCGTGAACACGAGTCCGCTCTGAACCCGGGGTCGGTCTACTGCTACTTCAGTGAGAGCGCGAGCGCGGATTCGTCGCGTCCGGTAGACGTGCGGCACGTGTTCGAGGCCTACGGGTCGACCGGTCGACCGGTGTTCACGGACTTCGTGACGATGGCCGTCGAACGTCAGGATCCCGATGTCGAGAAGATCCTCGACGGCAAGACCGATGGAGTCGTCGCGATGGTTCAGATGGGGCGGGTGCTCCGCACGGAGCAGCTCGCGGCGTTCGGCAAGAAGTCGCCGGTCTACCGCGTGCTGGGGCAGGTGGATGCCGGGCTCTATCCGCTGTTGCAGAGCGGCGATCGGGCTGCATTCAGCTTCCAGTTGCTGCGGGGTCGCACGCTCGACGGAGAGCCGTGCTTCCGGCTGCATTGGGTCTCGGCTGCTGAGATCCACGATGTGGCGGATCCCTCTCTGGCGCAGATCTTGAAGCGCTTCCAGCAGACACTCGATCGGGAGTCACTGCGCTTCGCAGGTTTGCTCGCGAATGGCGAGACGCCCGATGACGAGGAGTTCGTGCGGCCGTTGCTGCAGGATCTGGCCAAGCGACTGCGGGGGCGGGCCAAGCGGGGTTCACGGCGTACGGAACACGCTGTCCAGCGCAGCGACGAGGGCCAAAGGCCCACAACCAAGGCCTTCGACGACGCGACGAAGGCGGCCGATGAGGCGATTCTGCGGGACGACGAGGCCGGCACGATCGTCCTCCTCGGTCCGAAGAATCGTCTGCATGTGTTCACGCCGGAAGCGAAGCACGTAACCAGTTTCGTCATGAACGCCCGCACGGTGCAGATCCGTCGCTCCGAAGGGCGTTGGACTGCGTCGGAGCCTGAGGATCGCGGCGAGTTCCGTCTCGCGCTTCGAAGCCGACTCGAATCCGGCGACACGGAAGTCGAGGATCCCGAGCGTTCTGCCGGCTGATCAGCTCGGATCGACGCCCACGTCCCGTTCCGGCCCCGGAGTGTTCGGCAGATCCATGAACGGCACGCGGGCCATGAGTGCCTTGCGGCGTTCGAGCGCTTCGGGAGTCGATTGCAGCGCGGTCGCGACCCGGCATCCGAACCGGTCGCGGTACACCGACGGGGAGACTCCGAGCGAACTCGAGAAGCTGCGGCGTAGTGTGCTCTCACCGCCGAGTCCCGTGGCCTTGGCGATCTCGCCCATGCTGAGTCGACTGTCCTCGAGGAGGCGGCAGGCTTCTTCGATCCGCAGGCGGCGGACGAAGTTCGCCGGGCTCATGCCAAGCTCCTTCTTGAAGGTCCGCGTCAGACTGCGAACGCTCATGTTCGCGTGGCCGGCGAGCCGCTCGATCGAAAGATTCTCGCGCAGATTCTCCAGCACGTAGCACTGCAGAGAACGCAGCTCCTCGCGCTCGACGTTTTGGCCCATCAGGGGCATCGAGTACTGCCGTTGTGATCCGGATCGACGGAGCTGGAGCACCATCAGGCGGGCCACTGCGGCGGCGATCTGGTGGCCGAGATCCTCCTCGACCATCTGCAGTGCGAGGTCGATGCCTGACGACATACCGGCCGAGGTCCAGACCGCCTCGTCGTGGACGAACAGGCGGTCGTCGAGCACTTCGGCTTCCGGGACGCGCTTCTGCAGCATCTGCAAGAGCGACCAGTGCGTGGTCGCTCGGCGGCCGTCGAGGAGACCGGCTTCACCGAGGAGGAACGCTCCGGAGCAGACCGAGGCGATCCGCTCGATCGAGTCTCTGCGTTCTCGCAAGAACCGGACGAACGTCTCTTCGGCGCCGCCCTCCGGAATCTTCGGGTGGCCACCGCCCACGATGACCGTGTGGGGTTCGCAGCGCGCCGAGATCTCGTCCAGGGTCGCGTGGGCGGTGAGTCCGAGGCCGCAATGGGACCAGACCGTGCGTTCCTTGGCTGCGACCACCTGGACGTCGTAGTGCCCGTGCTCACCGATAGCGCCTGCGAACCGGAACACGTCGAAGGGGCCGAGTGCATCCATCAGCTCGGACCAGGGAGTGACGAAGATCCAGATGTTGCGGTTCCAACCCATCGGTGTTGTCGGAGCGTCCGGACCCGGTGGCCGGAATTGCGCGGAAGATGGCCACTGTCGATCGGCCGCTAGGGCTTGTCTTAGGTGGTCCTCCTGAGGCGTTGCAGCGCCCTCTCACACTCATATCCACTTGACCACGCTCACGCACCTTCATCCTTCCTCTGCGTTCTTCCAGGCTTATGCCGCCCTCGATGTCGATCGAATGGCCGAGGTCTGTACCCGTGACGCGACCCTCCGATACGTACCCCTTGGCAAGCGAGCGAACGGATTCGTCTTCAACGACGGCATCGCGCTCTGGCGCGAGACGATCGAGTCGTTCGACGCCTTCACCGTCGACGTTCGCTGGATCCGTCTCGATCAGCTCGGAAACGCTTACTGTGAGGTGTTCACCGGCGGGCGTCAGGCCAAGGATGCGTTCGGGGTCGAGAACCGCGGTCGTGACGTCTGGCTGGAACAGCTCTACATCCTGCACGCGAGCTGGGACGGGCGAATCGACCGCCTGACGGCCTATTGGGATCAGGCGGAGTTCTACCGCCAGCTCGGCAAGGCGACGATCGAAGACCCGCTCTTCTGAGACTCTCCCATCGGGAGGCCTCAGACCATCGCCAGGACGATCGCGAGGAAGACGCAGGCGCCGAACAGGTCGGCGATCGCGGTCACGGCGGGGGTCGAGACGAGGGCTGGGTCGATCTTGAGCGCGCGGGCCGCGATCGGGACGGCAACACCGAGCGTGCCGGAGCCGAGCACGTGGCCGGCCATCGCGAGGGCCATCGCGATCGAGGCGGTCAGGGCGCGGTCGCCGACCTCTTCGTCACCGAGCCCGAGGACCATGCCCTCCGCGAACACGATCACACTGAGGATCGCAGCCATTCCGATGGTCACCCGGACTTCCTTCCACAGCACGGCCATGAACTGGCGGGGTTCGAAGGCTCCGAGAGTCAGGTTTCGGATGATCAGCGAGCTCGCCTGGGTGCCGACCATGCCCCCGGTCGCCATGACGATCGGGAGCATTCCGGTCAGGAACGAAAACGCCAGTCCGTGCTCGTAGCTCGAGATGACCGCCGCAGTGGAGAGGTTGAAGATCGCTAGGAACGCGATCAGCGGCACGCGACGGCGAATCTGTGAGCTCACCGTTTCGGCTAGGTAGCCGCCCTCGTCCGGGGCGTCGCCGGTGACACCGGCCATGCGCTCGATGTCCTCGGTCGATTCCTCTTCCTGAATGTCCGCCGCGTCGTCGTAGGTGACCAGGCCGAGCAGGCGCCCGAAGTCGTCGATCACCGGCAACGCGAGCAGGTCGTACTCTCGGATGAGGCGCGCGGCCTCCTCCTGATCCTCGGTCGCGCCCACCGTGACGACGTGGGACTTCATCAGCTCGGAAACCGTCTGGCGGTGGCGAGCTGTGATGAGTTTCCGTAGCGAGACGAAGCCGAGAAGTCGCTTCTCGTCGTCGAGAACGTACGCGTAGTAGATCGTCTCCCTGCTCGGCTCCTGCCGGCGGATCGCCGCGATCGCCTCGTCGGCGGTCATGCCTTCGCGGAGGGCGCAGTACTCGGTGCTGAGGAACGAGCCGACCTGGTCGGCTTCAAACTCGTCGCGGCGGAGGAGGTCGACGCGGGCGGCCTTCTCGAGGAGAGGCACGAGCTGCTCCCGAACTCGCTCATCGAGGCTTTCGACGAACTCGTAGCGATCGTCGGAGGGGAGAGCTTCGAGGAGGGCCTTCACCCGACCGCGACCGGCGCCAAGGACGATCTCCTCCTGCAGTTCGGGCTCGAAGTACTCGAACATGTCCCGAGCCAGCGAGAGGGGGACGAGTTCGAGCGCCTGGACAATCTCCTGGTCTTCGAGCCCACGCAGCTCGTGCGCTGCGTCGTTCGGGTGGAGGTCGCCGAGGATCTGACGCAGATCGTCGTGCCGACCATCCCCGAGGAGCTCGCGGAGCTCGGGTGCCAGGAGGGAGTTACGCATCGGAGGGCCCCTAGTCGACCCGGGTTCCGGTCCCACGCAAGGAGCTGTTGCGGGAAAGCGAAGATCTGGCGTTGACGACTCTGCTTCGCGTGGTAGGCTTCTCCGCCCGCCGAGGGGCCCCTGGGGCTCACGGCGGCTAGTCGGGGCGTGGCTCAGCCTGGTAGAGCGCTGCGTTCGGGACGCAGAGGTCGGAGGTTCAAATCCTCTCGCCCCGACCATTCTTCCCGAGATCTTCTCGAGATGTCTCCCGCTTCCTGGGTGAGTTCCTCGGTGATGACTTCTGCTGGTGAGTCCTCTGCTGGGGGGCCTCGTCTGGGTAGCCCCTTTCTCAGGTGGGGTCAGTATCTGTCACTTGCCGGCTAGGCCGCGGGTGAAGGCTCGCAGCACGACGCCGCCAAGCAGGACTCCCAGTCCGCCCAGCCAGACTTCGGATTCGACGAAGAAGGCCAATGAGGCGCAGGATGCGAGCCCGAGCCAGGAGATCGCCCTCGGGAATCGTCGATCCTCTGAGGGGAGACGCAGAGCCGCGAGGTTGGTGATCGCGTAGTAGACGAGCACCGTGAAGGCGCTGAAGCTCCAGGTCGTCTTCACGTCACCGAGTGCGGAGAGCCCTGCGATCAGGATCGACACGATCAGCACGGCGATGGTCGGGGATCCGCTCGACGAGACCGTGCCGAGCGAGGCAGGGAGATCTCCACGACGGCCCATCGCCAACGCGACGCGAGACAGGCCGAGGATCAGATTCAGCAGCACTCCGAGCATCGCGGTGCACGCGCCGAACGCGACGATCGGGCCGACGCCGAATCCACTGGCGGTCTCGACGAGCGGTGCGGGTCCGGCAGCCAGCGATGAACCGCCGACGTAGGCGACGGCCAGGTAGAGGAGGGCGCTCGCGATCAGGGTCAGGATCACGGCTCGAGGAATCGTTCGTCGCGGTTCGACGACCTCTTCGCCGAGCGTCGCGATACGCCCGTAGCCGGTGAACGCGACGAACATCAGGGCCGTGCCCTCGAGCAGGCTGGGGGCTTCGTCCGACCCAAAGCTCCGTTCGCCGACTGTGGGAAGGCCGGTCACGCAGAACACGGTGAGCGTTCCGATCGTCAACGCAACGAGGATCGCGTTCACAAGGTTGGAGCGGTGAAGCCCTCCAAGAACCGCCAGCGTGACGAGTGCGACGACCAAGACGGACGCGGCGGGGTGTGCGTCCTGGCCCAACACGTAGCCGGATACGCCGAGTGCGGCGGTCGCTGCGGATGCGGACTTCGCACACAGAAACATCCATCCCGCCGAGAAGCCCCACCCGGGGCTCAAGTAGCGATGGCCGTACTCGTAAGTCCCGCCACTGACCGGGTGGGCCGCAGCGAGCTGCGCACTCGAGAGTCCGTTGAAGGTCGCGACGATCGCCGCGAGCGCGATCGTCAAAACGGTCCAGGACCCGGCGACGTCCGAGACGATCCCGACGCTGACGAAGACGCCGGTTCCGAGGATCGAGCCGAGGCCGAGGAGGATCGCGCCGCCGAGGCCGACCGTGCGCTGCATCGAGCCGGTCATGTCGAGAAGGCTAGCGAGGGTTCGAACCCGGAAGGAAGACCTGTCGTTGTCGTCTGACAGGAAGAAGCAGATCCCGGTCGAATCCACGGTCGGTTCCGAAAATGCCAACCTCACTCAGATCCCACGTCGCTCTCTGCGTATCGGCGTCCCTTCCGTTGAGTCTGGCTGCTGCGTGTGACTCCGATGCACCTCCGAGAACCAGGGCCGGAAGCTCGGAGGAACGCCCGCCGGTTCCGGTTGACTCGTCCGCGCCTGAGCGAGTCCAGCCGTCGGAGATCGCGTGGCGAGAGGTCGTAGAGGTCCGACAGCCAGTCGACTCGCAGTGTTTCGCCGGGAGCGATCGTCAGGACCCAGAGGCTGCGTCAGGTTTTTCGGTTTCGGCGAACGAATCCCAGAGAATCGATCCGGCGCTCCGAGTGTCGCCGAGCCTCTATCTCCATGCCGACCGATCGATTCGCGTGCCTGGCGGATCAGGGTCCGGGATGAGAGTCTGGCTCGTCAACGGAACTAGAGAGGGCGTGTGGTTGGACGCGATCGACTCTTCGGTGGCGATCCTACAGCAGGCGCTCCATCCGGGGGGTGACTGGTGCGATATCGAGCGAGTTCGTCCTGCGATCTGCGGGCGTAGCCACCATCGGGTCCTACTCGGGCCGGGGCGATTCTGGCGGTTCGCCGCGCATCGCTACGACGGTCCAGTCAAGACGCGGCTCCGGTTTCGGTTAGTGCGCGGGGGACATCCGGACATCGTCTCCAACGAGTTCGATGGAGGAGTTCATCTCGGGCAGTTCGCCGAACGGTAGAAGTCGGGGCTAATCGCGAGTCCGCCACGTTGTCCCCGAACTCCGTCGCCTGCTGGATCTCAGCCGATTCCTGAACCAGAGCTCGTAGTCGTCGTCTGCTTTCGAATAGCCGAAGTCAGGCCCGCTGGTCCCGAGCAATCCGGACATCGCTGTCTTCGGGACTTCGAGCAGGAACTTCGGTGCCAGAGCGTCGAGCCGCTCCGGGAATCGACCTTCTTGCGACCGGTACCTCTCCAGGGCCTCGGCGATGCTGTTTCCACGTTGGATGGACTCCGCGATCTGTTGATCAAGGACAGCCTCACCGGCAAGCCGTCCAAGTGTCGGCAGCAGAAACCAGAGCGCCGTGCGAGCGATCTCTCGCCATCGCACGGGCGGGAGGACTGTCAGGAACAAGATTCCAGCTGCGATTGGCAGGGATAAGAGCCACGCGAGTGCTCCAAGGCAGGATCCATCGACTGTCGCTGCGAAGATCCCGGCACCCAGGAACGTTGTGAGCAAAGCGGTCGGCCAGAGCGCAATGCTGGAGTGAGAGCTCGACGCCTGTGGATGGGATGCACCGGGCGTCCTCGGGTTCGTCACCGCTCACTCGGTCCCGTGAAGAAGACCGGAATTGGCCCGCGGTTGTGCGCGCTGCTCCGGAGTTCCTCGATGGCTTGAGTGAGTTGGGAGACCGAGAACGGTTTCATCAGGAATCGGACCGGATCATGGGGCGGAGTCCTTGCGGCCTCGGGGTTGGCGTAGCCGGTCATGAGCAGCGCGCATAGACCGGGCATGATGCTGCTGATCTCGTGCAGGACGCGGCGGCCGTCCATATCCGAGAGCGAAACGTCCGTGACCAAGATGTCCGGTCGCGCACCGTCGCGAACGATCTGAACGGCTGCCCGACCGGTAGCGACGGACTGGACTTCGAACTGGTCCTCGGTCAGCCCCTTCGTCAGAGCCTCGCGGATCGCCCGATCGTCTTCGACCAGGAGGATCCGTCGCCCGACCGGACGGCGTCTCGTCGCCTGCTCCGGTGATAATTCGTTGGCGATCATGTGCGCTGCGATCAGTGGGAGTTCGAACACGAAGCTCGTACCACCACGGGAGTCGTCGTGGATCACCAGGTCGCCGCCATGTCGGTGGGCGATCCCACGGCTCACGGCCAGGCCGAGACCGCTATTCGGGGTGCGTCGGTGGATCGAGGCGAAGGGTTCGAACAGTGACTCGCGCGCCGGCGCGTCGATGCCGGGGCCGTCGTCGTGGATCGCGATCTGTAGGTACTCGCGAGGAAGTCCGTTCTCCCGGAGACGGTCGTCGGCACACGATGCGACTTTCGTTCGGATCTCGATGGTGCCGACATCCTGAACCGCGGTACACGCGTGCTCGACTAGCTGTCGGATCACATGATCGAAGTGCTCCTCAACGATCCGGCACTCCGCGAACTCGGCGCCGAGTTGGACCTTCAACGCAACCGTTTCGGGCAGACTGCTTCGGAACTCGTTCTCCAGGAGTCCGAGTCGCTCATGGATGTCGAGCGGCTCCGGGTTGGACGTGAGGTGACGGCTCATCAGCAGGAGGTTGCTGGTGAGCCCAGAGACGCGTTGGGACGCTTCGCGGATCTCCGAGAGGCATTCGTGGAGCGAATCATCGTTCGCGCCGTGCTCTGCGTCGATCAGCTCGGTGTAGGCTTGCACGACGGTCATCGCGTTGTTGATCTCGTGCGCAACCCCACCGGCAAGCCGGCCGGAAGACTCGGAGCGAGCCCGGTTGCGCGCTCGAAGGTCCGCAACCCGCTGGTCGGTGATGTCGAGGAATAGGCCGGTCAGTCCGAGGACCCCACCGTCGCGGTGCTCGACTTCGACGATGTCATCGACCCAGACCGTCGAGCCGTCGCGGTGGGTCATTCGATACTGGAACCGGTGATCCTGGAGACGCTCCGTCGCGGTCGCGCATCCCGTTGTGACCCACTCCCGATCCTCGGGGTGGATGTGCTCACTCCAAAACCCCGGTTGGGTCCATTCCTCGGACTCGTAGCCGAGAAGTTCGCGATGACCTCCCGCAACGTGTGTGAAGCACTCGGTCTCCAGGTCGTATCCCCACGAGACGACCTTCTCGATCCGGTTGAGCTGGCGCCATACGTTGCGGTGGTCGCGCAGCTTCTGTTCGACGTACTTCCGGTGGCTGATGTTGCGGACCGAGGCAACGTTCAATTGTCGACCACGGTGTTCGAACTGCTGCACCGTGACCTCGGTTGGAAACGTCGTGCCGTCCTTCCGCTTGTGCTCGCTCTCCAGGATCAGTGGCTGCCCGGGGCGAAGCACCTTGACCATGTCCTCCAGAACTGCGCGCGGGTAGCGAATCGCGAAGTCCTCGATCGACCGGCCGATCAGCTCCTCTCGCGAGTAGCCGAGATCCGTGCAGGCGTTGTCGTTGACGTAGAGGATCTCGGTCGGAGTCTCATGGATGAACACGCTCTCGGTCGTGCGTTCACCAACCGCGCGCCGCTCGAGTTCGCGGTAGCCCTCCGGATCGAGGGCATCGTGTCGAACCGTCTGCGGAACCAACGCCGTGGTGACATCCAACAGATCGTGAACGACGTCTTCGCACGCCACTTCGTGGCGGAAGATCGCGAGGGCTCCGATTGTCGGGGACGAGCTGGCCGGATTCCGGTGCACGCACAGCCTCGAGAAGCCAAGCACCTGGAGGCTCTCGGGAGCGTCGATCCAAGCCGTGACGGATCGTTCGGGAGGGTGCCCTTCGAGTGTCGACCAGACCAGCGGCGAGGGCTGATATCGCTGCAACGACTCCTCTTCCGATGAGGTGCAGAGAGCGATCGGCGCGCCAGTCGGTCCATGGAAGAAGCCGAGGAATGCTGCTTCCAGGATCTCTCGGAGTTCCGCAACTGGGATCTCTTCGGCGGTCTGAGCCCGTCGAATTCGATTCAGTACAGCGAAGTGGTCTTCGAGGCCTGGGGGTTCGGACGCCATGGTGGGGCCGGGTCGGTCAGCCGTGGGATTGGCCGAGGCGGTCGCCGAGTCCCGGTTGTTCCGAGTGTAGCCCCGGGGCTCGTTCGTCACGAACTCACGCGCGGCTCGGGATGGTCTGGGGATTTCCGCAGTGTCATGGGCGGAATCGGCTCAAGGCGGGCCACGTGGGGGTCGATGCGAGGAACAGGCCTCCTCGAGCCGGACCTGAACCCCCTTCAGGTCGGTGACCCGAGGGTCGCCCGTCCATCATGTCCCTTCGAGCCCCCGAGACCGTCGATCTCTCCGTCCAGTCCACGGCGACCCGCCTCGCGGTCGTGGTGCCGCCGCAGACGCCGAGGGCCTGGCAGGCTGTGATCCGGCACCTCGGAATCCCCACCGTGCCCTTGGAAGGGCGGGAGTCCTTTGACGCGAGTCTGATCCTTCTGCTCGGAGTCGATCTCGCGAAGTCCCCGAACCTCGAGGCGCGGGTTCGCGACCGCTGGAACCGCGGGGTTCCGATCGTCGCGGATGCCCGAAGCGCTGCGGTTCTCGCCGGACGGGAGCTTCTTCGCTACCGAGCCGACCGTCTGGTGGGAGCGGGGTTCGCCTTCCGGGGGCTTGGTTCGGTCGCTGTCGAGGGACCAATTGAGGCGCTGAGGAGCGAGGACGCTCCCGAGGCGGTTTCGCTGTTGGCCCAGCGGCCGGCGCCGCTGTACTCGCTCGCGCTGCCGTCGATCGACAAGTTGGATCCGAACCGGACGATCAAGCGGCGAGTTGCGACTCTGTCGACCGGCTCGGTCTACGGCTCCGTTCCCGCCTGTGACCTCGCCGGACTGTCGGAGCTGATTCGGGCGGTGATGGTTGATGCCGCTTCGCACCGCGGTCACCCGCTCGTCACCAGTTCGCGCTTGCCGCATGAGAGTGCCGGCGTGTTGGCCCTCGAGGTCGACGTCGAGGACAGCGATGCCGCAACAATCCGAGCTGTTGCACGACGTCTCGAGACGGCTGGCCTTGTCGCGAGCTTTCGCTTCCGGACCGACGGGACGTCGATCGAAGAGCTCTCCGCCGAGCTCCATCGCCGAGGTCACGAGTGTCTTCGGGACACGGGCGTTCGCGAGTCTTGGGTCCACGACGGGCCAAACGGGGTCGGCACGGCGGACTTCGATCTGATTCCGCGTCCGGGGTTTCGATCGGCGGGCAAGCAGGACGACCGAGTCTCACGAGCCCGTTACCACGAGCTTCCACCGCTTCCGATTCCGTCGCACGCTGTGACGACTACACAGCTCGCAGGGACCGGCGCCTCGGACTCAGAGATCATCGAGCACTTCGTGTCGGTGATCCGGGATTCGTTCCTCAGGTCCGAGCCGCTCGTGCTGCGCCTCGATGCGCGTTCGGATGCCTCGATTCCGGTCGGTCTGTTCCAGGCAATCCAGGACCAGATTCTGGCCTTCGAATCCCTCTGGTCGATGCCGGTGTGGGTGGCTCGATTGACCGAGCTTCGTCAGTACTGGGCCGAGCGTGGCCGCGTCCGGATCGAAGCGGAAGTCGAGGACGATCAGCTTCGGATCGAATGCGACGGCAGCATCGGTGCGGTGGTTCAGACTCAGCGGGGGAGTCAGAGCTTGAAGCGTGGGGTTCAGCGCATCGATGTGCCGTCGATCCCGGTCGGGGGAGCGCGCGAGCCTGGTCCGTCGTCCCTGGACGCGGCCAGACCAGGAGAGCAGGAATCCAAGTTGTCGACGGCCTGGTCGCGGGTCGTCGGTCGGAGTCGTCGCCTTCGTCGCGGTGATGGAGGGCGGAGTCATGGTGGTTCGGGTGAATCCCTGCGAACGATCAGGCTGAGACCGTTCGAGGACATCGGAAGAAAGGAGAGCGAGTCGTGAAGCGAGTACTGTTTGCCAGGACGTCCGGGGAAATGGATCGACCCGGCCGGGCCCTTCATTCCCTGATCCGTTGTCTCGATCGTTCGCAGATCGAGCCGCACATCGCCGTACCTCGAGGCGGCGAACTCGTCGAGAAGATGCGGGAGCTGGGCGTGCCGGTACACGAAGTGCCGCTCAACCGATCGAGAAACAGCGACGAGCTGAACTGGCAGTCTGAGTGGGTCGGTCGCGCCCCTTGGCGCACCCGTCAGCTCGGCGTGCTGATGGAGTCGCTGCGACCGGACGTCGTGCACCTCGACGGTTTGCTCGGGATCCAGGATACGTTGGCGGCGCGACGTTACGCGGATCGCCATCAGACGCTGGTCGTCTGGCACGTTCTGGAAGTCGACCGACTGCAGAAGCCGAGCGAGCAGTGCGTATTCAACGAGGTTCTTCGCTCCAGTGACGTCGTCGTTGCCGAGAGTGAGGACGCGAAGAAGTGGTTGCCGTCCCGCGCCAAGCTGGAGGTGATCCCAGCCGGTTGTGATCTGACGGATTTCACGCCCCGAGGCGACGACGAGGATTCCTCCGAGTTCACCGTCGGTTGGGTTGGCAAGGTGCGTCAGGACGCCGGCATCGACAACGTGCTCGCGACCTTCCCTCGAATCGTCGATCGATGCCCGGAGGCCCGCCTCCTGGTCTGCGCTCTGCCTGGGGCTGAAGGAATGAGTTCCTTGGCCTCACCGCGCAAGCGGGCGGCCGGCGAACTCCCGGGCCTCGTGGAGTGGCACCCACCGACCGATCGCCGGCATGAGGTCTACCGCCGTCTCGCCTGCCTGTTGGTTCTCGACGAGGGCTCGCAGCTCGATGATTGCGTCGTCGAGGCCCAGGCCTGCGGTGTTCCTGTCGTCGGGTTCGAATCCCCGCAGTTGCGTTCACTCTGCGTGCATGGACAGACCGGTTACCTCATCCCGCGCGGCGACCTGCGGGCCGCGGGCGAGGCGGTGATCGAGTTGCTTCGCGACCCCGACCTGCGCGAGGAGATGGGGGCTGTTGCCTCGCGCCACGCTCGTGCGGCGTTCGCATCGGAGTCGACCGCAACCCGTATTCAGCGGCTCTACGACCGCGAACTCGCAGCGCTCTGAGGCGAGCGGTCCAGGTCTCGCCCTTCCGGACCCCGTGCGGAGGGGCGATGATGTCGCGGTGCGGTTGGTCTCGAATCCCCCGAATCCCTGGCGGAGCGATGCCGTCGAGTGGCTCGAGTCGATTCCCGCGACCGAGCTGCGGGTGTTCGAGCAGAACGCGTCTTCGGCCCTCCAGGCGAACGACTCGCCGGACGTCCCGTTCCGGCTGGGGCTGAACCCCTACCGCGGTTGCCAACACGCTTGCGCCTACTGCTACGCGCGGCCGACGCACGAGTATCTCGACTTCGGAGCCGGGACGGACTTCGACTCGCAGTTGGTGGTCAAGGTCGATCTGGTCGAGACGCTTCGGCGCGAACTCTCGAGTGGTCGCCGCAAGCCCGAGGTCGTTGGTCTGTCCGGGATCACCGACTGCTACCAGCCGATCGAAGCGACCTACGCGCTGACTCGCGGTTGCCTCGAGGCACTGGCTGACTTTCGTTGGCCGGTCGGAATCATCACGAAGGGCGTGTTGATCGAGCGGGATCTCGAGGTTCTGACGAGACTGCGTGACCGCGCCGACCTACGCGTGTTCGTCTCGATACCGTTCGCCCGCGACGACGACTCTCGTCGAGTCGAGACCGGGGCGCCGCCGAGCAGCCGTCGCTTCAAGACGATCGAGCGGCTGGCCGAGGCGGGTGTCGATGTCGGCGTCGCCGTATCTCCGGTGATTCCGGGTTGGACCGATCACGAGATTCCAGAGCTGCTGGAGAGGGCTCGGATGGCGGGAGCCTCTCGCGCGTTCATGGTGCTGTTGCGGCTGCCCGGTGTGGTGCTCGAGGTGTTCGAGCAGAGGATGCGGGCGATCGTTCCGGAACGGGCCGACAAGATTCTGTCGCTCCTCCGAGGTGCACGGGGTGGAAGACTCCAAGACACGCGTTTCGGTCACCGAATGCGCGGGGAGGGGCCGCGTTTCGACATGGTCGAAAAGCTGTTTCGCATGCACTGTCGTCGGCTCGGTCTGGCTGCGGACTCCGAACCGGAAGCACTGGATGGACTCGGGCGCCCTCGAGTCGAGGTGGAACGCGGTCCCTCGCAAGGAAGTCTGTTCGATCTCGGAGGAGCCAGATGATCGGTCGAAGAGCGCGCAGGCGCGTGTTGGTTCTCGCAGTAATTGTCGTGGCGACGCTGGTCGCGTGGCTTTTGTCGTTGCTCGGGGGAGACGAGGATTCCCCCTCGGGTGGAGGTGGTGTCGGGAACGGTCAGGCGGCACAGCAGACGACGCCGGATTCGGGGATCGTAGACCCGGGGGCGTCGCGTCGCGGTGGGCCCGAGGCGGGAGAGGATGCGTCCCCTGCGGAACGCAGCGACCCGACCGAGGAAGAAGTCGAGCGCGAGCGGAAGATCTTCGCGGCCTTGGACCTGCTCGCTTCGATGCAGTCCTTCGTCCCGGATATCGAGAGTCCGCGGCAGCTCGCCGATCTCGAGGCGGACGCTCAGCGACTTGCACTCGACTTCGAAGAGGATCCGAATCCTCTGGTAACCGAGGCGCTGGAAGAATTTTGGAGTTCGGCCGAAGAGGCCTGGCCGGAGCAGATCGAGGCCACGCTCACGAGGCTGGATCAACGAGACCCGAGGGCTCTCCATGCGGAGTTCTCGGCCTTGATCGGGATTCCGAAGACGGCTGGAAGCCAGAGACTCGAGAGGAAGCTCATCGAACGAGGTCTCCGGCTTCCGCGGTTGGTTGATCGCGACGATCGCCGCGGGGGAGATCTCGGACTGGTCGATTGGCCGAAGCGCCTGCCGGTCTGGTCGCCAGACATCGGACTCGTCGAGGCGCGGTTCTTGGTGCCGTTCGGAGAGACCGTGACCTACGAGAGGCCGGGGGCGAGCGGCCTTCGCTTCGGGAGTGCGGACTGTGTCGATGTTCTGCCGGTTGAGCCCACCCTGTCGATGAGCGTCTACCACGGCATCCGCTGTGGGCGACAAGGGCGTGCCCTGTATGCCGCGGTGCTCCTCGCCCAGGTTTGCTTCCTGGGCCGCGATCAGCAGGCAGAAGTCGAGCGACTCCGACCCGATCTCGAGATCCTGCGTTCGGTTTTCGCGACCTGGTGAGCCACTCAGTCGGCGTTCGACTGCGCAACGGGATCCTCGGGGCGACGCCCGAAGACCCGAAGGATCAGGAAGAGGCCGAGGCCGCAGCCGAGCCAAGAGATCGGCCACGCGTCGAGGCCGAACAGCGCGACGGGAATGTAGCCACCGACCATCGCGACCCCCATGACGGTCAGGGCGTAGGGAGCCTGCGTCCGCACGTGGTGCAGGTGGTCGCTACCGGTCGCCACCGAGCTCAGCACAGTCGTGTCGCTGATCGGTGAGCAGTGGTCGCCGAAGATCGAGCCCTCGAGCACCGCGCCGATCGTGAGGAGCATCAATCCGACAGCACCAACGGTTTCGTCGGCCGCACCCATCGAGTGACTGAGCACGACGACGTTCGGCAGGAGAATCGCCATCGTGCCGTAGCTCGTCCCGGTTGAGAACGCGACGAGCGAGCTCAACGCGAACATCACGGCGGGCAGGAGCCAGGGGCTGAACGAGTCGCCGAACGCGGCGGTCAGGAACTTCGCTGTGCCGAGATCGATGCAGATCGCTCCGATACTCCAGGCCAGGATCAGGATGATGATGGCGAAGAGTAGGGACTTCGCGGAGCGGAGAGCCGCAGACGAGGCCTGGCCGACCGACAAGATGCGTTGAGAGACCGCCAGCAGAATCGCGAGAACGGCGGCTCCGGCGGAGGCCCAGCACAGAGCCCGCTGGCTCTCACCGTTGCTCAGGATCGCCGCCATGCGCTCGAAGAACGGCTTCCTAGCGTCTTCCGCAGACATGCCACTGGTTCCGAACCAGAAGATCAGGCCCACGGTCGTGACGACGAGGAACAGGATCGGACCGAAGGCATTCCAGCCGCGATGTGGTGCTTCCTTCGGTGGCTCGAGGCTTGTCAGCCCTTCGGAGACCATCGGCTGCGCGTCGTCAGCGCTCGGCTTGCCCTCGTGGAAGGCTCGGCGCGCTGCGCCGAGCATCGGACCGAATTCACGACGGGTGACGATCGTCAGCAGGACCATCACGATCGTGAAGATGCAGTAGAACCGGAAGGGCAGAGTCTGGACGAAGACGGTGAAGCCGTCGCCTTCCGAGAACGGCGAACCGTCGCTCTTGGTGACTTCCGGAAGCTGGGGCGCGAACTGTGAGATCTCGTAGGCGACCCAGGTCGAGAAGATCGAAATGCCCGCGATCGGAGCCGCGGTCGAGTCGACGATGTAAGCGAGCTTCTCCCGCGCGATGCGGTTGCGGTCGGCCACCGGTCGCATGGTCGTTCCGGTGACGATGCAGTTGGAGTAGTCGTCGAAGAAGATCAGTAGGCCGATCACCCAGGTCGACAACTGTGTCGAGACCGGGCCTTTCGCGAACTTCGTCACCCAGGCGACCATTCCGAGCACGCCGCCCGAGCGGCTCATGACGCCGATCGCCATGAACAGGAAGATGACGAAGCCGATGATCTCGAGTTGGAAGCGGCTGTTGAGGACTTCGCCCCAGACGACGTCGCCTCCGAAGTGCGCGATCGTCGAGGATCCATCGACGAAACCCGCGTAGACGAACGACCCCGCAAGGCAGCCCGCGAACAACGAGACGATGACCTTCCCGGTCAGGATCGCGAGGACGATCGCCAGCACGGCCGGGATGAGGCTCCACCGGTCGGGGTAGTAGGCAGAGATCGTGGTGCCTTCGCGCTTCTCCTTGAGCAGCTCGAACAGGCCTACTCCGGCGCCCTCCGAGTCGGTCAGAACCTCGCCGCGGTTGTCGGTGACCGTCGCTCGGAAGCCGGTCTGACCGACCCTCACCTCGAGCCGCAGGGGCAGCGAGCGGCCGTCCAGTGCTAGGTCGTTCGCCCGGGCAAACTCCCGGAGCGCCCGCCCGAGCTCGGCCTCGCGGTCGCTGAAGTCTTCGGTCGATCCGGACACGAGGAATTCGACGCTCATCGCGTTCGGCGGAAGCTCCTCCGGTGCGATCTCAAATTCGGGCGGGACGTCCTGCCCGCGCTCGGATTCGACCCATTCGACGCCGAGCGTCCGCAGCGGCCCATCGTCGCTGTCGAGCAACCAGGAGCGCGTCTCCAGCGTTGCGATCGCCGGATCGAGGGTCGGGCCGGTCGGCACGACGAAGAGCAAGGCCGCGAAGGCCAGCGCGAGCAGCGGACGAACGCTTCCGGACATCTTCGTCGAGGCTACACTCTCGGCTTCCGAGTTCCTCGCGTTCGTGACCACCCTCCAGTTCAGTCTGTTCTTCGCCGCTCTGATCCTGGCCTATGGCCTGGTTCACTTGCGGTTGATCCGGTTCGAGAAGGCGATGGATCGCCTGCGCCTGCTCGAGCAACTCGATCGACGCGTGCAGCGGGTCGGGGACCAAGTCGAGCGGACCCGGCTGGATCGGGTCGAGGAGCTCCTCCACACGCTGGTCGAAGAGGCGCAGAAGTCCCGGGTCGCCCTCGAAGAGTTCGAGGTCAAGGCTCAGGAAGCCCCCGAGCCCGCTCCGCGCCTCGTCACGGAGCCGGTCACGATTCCTCAGGGGCGCGAACCAACCTCCGGCGAGCGTCTACGCGCGGCTGTCGACGCCCGGCTCCTGGCCCTTGGTTTCCGTGATCTGCGCCTGCTCGACGACATCGAGGACATGACTCTCGCCGAGTTCGGTGAGCTCAAAGTCGAGTGCTTGAAGGGCGAGATGCCGCACAAGGGCACGGTCTCGATCCGCAACGGTGCGATCGTCGATGTCGATCTGCGGTCGGTTGCGAGGTCATTCCCGTGACTCCGGGTCTGCCTCGCTGATGAGTCTCGGATTTGCACGTGCAGCGCTGGTCGTCGCGACGGTGCTGATCTCGGTCGAGTTGTTGCTCCAGCTCGGCGCCCTCGTCGTGTCGCTGATCGTCGCGCCGGACGAGTTCGTGCTCGACCAGGACCGGCATCGTGTGCTCTGTCTCGGAGACTCGTTCACCTATGGGATCGGAGCGGAGGACGAAAAGACCGGGTCCTACCCGGCTCACCTTCAGCAGATTCTCGAGGAACGTGCGCCGGGTCGTTACCAGGTGGTCAACCGAGGGTGGCCCGGTCTCAACAGTCGTAAGATCCTGCGCTACCTGGCGTCCGATCTGGACGAGGTGAAGCCGGACACCGTCGTTCTGCTTTGCGGAGTCAACGATCGCTGGTCACGACCGGAGCGGCTCGACCTCGCCGAGGTGTCGAGCGAGGCGGCTCCATCTGGTCGGGGACGCGGCTTCGAATGGAAGCTGAGGACGCCGCGTCTCGTTCAGATGATCTTCGACTGGGCTTCACCCGAGCCGAAGGTCGGGGCGGCCGAGAAGGACCAGGCGATCGTCGAACTCTCGAAGGCGATCGAAGTCTTCGAACAAGACGGCGACGAGCCGCAACTGCTCGAGGAGATCCGACGACTGGCGGATCGGATCGCGGTCGAGCGGCTCCACGAAGTGTTCGGCCAGGATCGGCAGGCGTCCGGAGATCGTCGTGAGCGGGCGGCTGACCTGGTTGCCGCGGAACTCGGCTACGAGCGTCGCGGGTTTCACTGGCGGAGTCTCGATGGCTCGAGCTGGGTCGCGGTGGTCACGCCGGAGCTGGACGAGAGCTACGACGCTTTGTTGTCGGTCCTTCAGGTCTGGCGAGATCATCTGGAGCAACTCGTGACGCTGTGTCGTGAGCGGGAGATCGAGGTGGTGTTCCTGACCTATCCGCACCAATTCGAGCTCCTCGACCCGGAGACGCTGGAGCCGGTCCAGGAGGCGTTTCCGCGTTGGGCCAAGACGCTGACTTTTCCGACGCGGGCGATTCAGCGACGAGGAACCGAGTTGAACGTCCCGGTCGTCGAGACCCTGGGGCCGATGCAGCTCGCTGCCGAAGGGCGCGACCATCGCGATTTCTTCGTCGCCGACGCGCACTGCACGTCGGCAGGCTATCGCGTGATGGCGGGGCTCGTTGCGGACCTTCTGCTCCGCTGACGAGCTGGTGGATCAGCTGGGCCTGTCGGGACACGATGACAGTCGGCGCCCTGGTTCGGCTACTCTGCAGCCGACCTCGCTCCTCTCCGCGTGAATCGTTCCTTCAACCCGCTTCTCCTCTGCGCGATCGCGACCCTTGCGGCACTCTCGCCGTGGATCTGGTCGGCGATGAGCGAGCTGCGCTTCGACTCGTCGATGGACGTGTTCCTGTCGGGAGATCCCCGATCGAAGGACAGTATCGACAAGCTCGGCGTGGTGATGGACGACGAGCACACGGTGATGGTCGTCCTGACCGTTCCGGACCTCTTCTCGGACGAGGGGGCGCGGGTGGTCGACGAGGTCGGACGCAGCATCGAGGAGATCGAGGGCATCGATCGGGTGCTAGACCTGGTTCGCGCGCAGAGGTTCGTGCGAGCCGAGAATCTGGGTTTCGATCCCAGCGAGTGGATCCAGTTCGAGTCGTTCCTGCCGAGGCGGGGGCTGACCGACGAGGAGTGGGACGCCCAGCAGGTCTCGGTCACCGCGGTTCCCTGGGCGCGCGATCTGCTCGTTTCCCGCGACGGCCAGCACGCGATGTCGATCATCGACGTCAGTCGCTCCCTTGCGACGCACGCTGATCGGGTCGCCCTCCGAGACGAGATCGAGGCGAAGATCGAGCCGTTTCGCGCGCGGTTGACCGACATCCACGTGGGGGCGTTCCCGTTCATCGAGGCCGAGGTTCAAGAGGGGCTCGAGGCCGATGTCGAGCGCTTCGTGTACGTGCTGCCAGCTCTCCTGGCCGCGATCCTTCTCATCGCCTTTCGATCCCTGTCGCTCCTCGCGATCGTGGTTGCGTTCGAGGCGGCCGGGGTCGGCGTCCTGCCGATCTTGTTCGTGTGCGATGGTTCGCCGATCAACCTCTACACAGCGATGCTGTTCCCGTTGGTGGCTGGCCTCCAACTCACGTTCCTGACCCATCTCCTGAGCACGCTGAAGCGGCGAATCACGGCGGGGGAGGCGTTCCGGACTGCACTGCCCGCCTCGTATCGCCACGTCCTTGCGCCGTCGACCGTCGCGCTGATCACGACGGTGCTGGGGTTGAGCGCCCTGCTTACCTGTGATGTTGGATTGGTTTCCGAGGTCGGTCGACTCGGTGGCATCGCGGTGACCCTGGTGTTCGTCGTCACGTTCCTCCCGCCGGCGGTGCTGATCCTGTTACTGCGTCGACGGCCGGAGCGGGAACTGGTGCCAGCACAAGGCTCGGGAGCGTTCGAGGGGGTTCCGGCGACGGGGCTTCGATCGGGCTCGATGGTCGAGAGACTCTGTGGCTTCGTCTCGGGCCGAGCGAGATGGATCGTGGCGGGAGCGTTCCTGGTCGTCCTCGCGTGTCTGCCGGCGAGTTCGTTGGTGCGAACCGACCTGCGCGCGATCGAGTTCCTCGACGAGTCGAGCCCTTCCCGTCAGGGGCTGGAGTTCGTCGATCGTCGGATGGGAGGCATGAACGTCTTCGAGCTGAGCCTCGACGCAGGGGAGCCCGGCGCGGTCAGCTCGTACGAGGCTCTCTCCGCCCTGGAACGGATCGAGAAGGTTGCCGACGACATTCCGGCGATCTCGAACATCTACACCTACGCGCAGGTGTTCGCGCAGGCGAACCGGGTGTGGAACAAGGACGACCCCGATTCGGAGCGGGTGCCCGAAAATGGCATGGTGCGGTCGGTCATCGAGACCGTGTTGTCCCGCCAGTCTTCGACCTTCGATGACGTCCTCTACGACCCGACCAAGCAGTTCACGACGATCTACGCGCGCACGGAAGACATGCCGTCGACGGAGTATCTCGCGGCGGTCAAGGAGCTCGAGGCGCGGGCGACGGCCGAAGTTCCGGAAGGCATGACCCTGAGCCTCGGGCAGGGGCTCCACACGGTGCTCGAGTCGGATCGACGGATCGTCGACAGCCAGGTCCGGAGTCTGTTCCTGGCGTCTCTCGCCGTCTGGGTGACCCTGTTCGCGCTCTTGCGTTCGGTGCGACTCGCGACGGCGGCCGTTCTCTCGAGCGTGCCCGCGCTCGGAGCCATTCTCGCTCTTCTCGGTTACGGCGGGGTTCCTCTGAACTCCGTCACGGTGATGGTCGCCGCGATCCTGCTGGGCATCGCCGTGGACGATTCGATCCACTTCCTGGCGATGTGGCGGGAGCAGGAACGCAACGGAGCGTCCCGTGTCGAGGTTCTGCGGACGGTCCTGGCCCACAAGTTCCTTCCGATGGCCTGCACGACCGCGGTGCTGATCGCCGGGATGGGCATGTTCCTCGGGGCGAGTTTCCCTCCGATCGCGGACTTCGGTCTCGCCTCGGTGTTGGCGCTCGCGGTGGCCTTCGCCTCCGCCCTGACCGTCTTGCCTGCGCTGCTGCTGTTGGGAGCGCCTGGATTCGCTTCGAGCCGGAGCTCCGAGTCGGTGGAGAATCCGGCCGAACTCGACGTCGTCGAGGCCTGAGCGACGCCCGGCATTGCGGCCGTGGGGGCCGCCCGCGTATCGTCCGCGCCCTCTCGCCAAGAGCAGGTCCATGACCGAACAGAGTTTCGAAGGGCATCAAGCCGTCACGATCCGCCGCCTCAACGAGCACGTCGACCAGACCGTGCTCGTTCAGGGCTGGCTCTACAATGCGCGCCGCAAGGGCAAGCTGCAGTTCCTGCAGATTCGCGACGGCTCGGGCATCGTGCAGGCGGTGGTCTCGAAGGCGAACGTCAGTGAGGCGGACTTCGAAGCCGCATCGTCTCTGACGCAGGAGTCCTCGGTCCGTATCGTCGGAACCGTTGCAGCCGACGATCGTGCCGAAGGCGGCGTCGAGTTGAAGGTCGAACGCGTGGCGCCGCTCCAGATCGCGGAGGAGTATCCGATCCAGCCGAAAGAGCACGGTCCGGACTTCCTGCTCTCGCAACGTCACCTCTGGCTTCGCAGCCGTAAACAGTCGGCGATCATGCGGATTCGCGACGAGGTCATCCGCGCGGTTCGGGATTTCTTCCACGAGCGTGACTTCGCCTGCGTCGACTCGCCGATGTTCACACCGAACGCGTGCGAGGGCACCACGGAGCTGTTCGAGCTCGACTACTTCGAGCATGAGAAGGCCTATCTGACGCAGTCCGGCCAGCTCTACGCCGAGGCCTCCGCGATGGCCCTGGGCAAGGTGTTCACCTTCGGTCCGGTGTTCCGGGCCGAGAAGTCCAAGACTCGTCGTCACCTGACCGAGTTCTGGATGATCGAGCCCGAGGCGGCGTTCTTCGACCTCGACGACAACATGCGCTTGGCCGAGGACTTCGTCGCGTTCCTCGTGTCCCGCGTGCTCGAGAACCGACAGTCGGAGCTCAAGGACCTCGAGCGGGATGTTTCCAAGCTCGAGCCCGCCACGAAGACGCCCTACCCGCGCCTGACCTACGATGAGGCCGTCGATCTGCTGCACGCGAACGGTCATGAAGACTTCCCGCGCGGTGATGACTTCGGCGCACCTCACGAGACGATGCTCGGCGGACACTTCGACCGTCCGGTGATGGTTCACCGCTGGCCGGCCGCGATCAAGTCGTTCTACATGAAGCGTGATCCGCAGGATCCGAGCCTCGTGCTGGGCGTCGACATGATCTGTAGCGAGGGCTACGGCGAGATCATTGGTGGATCGCAGCGTGAGGACGATCTCGACCTCCTGCAGGAGCGGATCCGGGAGGACAAGCTGCCGGAGGATGCGTTCAAGTGGTTCACCGACCTCCGCCGCTACGGATCGGTCCCGCACTCGGGATTCGGCCTCGGACTCGAGCGGACACTGGCGTGGATCTGCGGGGTCGAGCACTTACGTGAGTGCATCCCGTTCCCGCGAATGCTCTACCGCATCTATCCGTGACGAGAGCGGCGTGGCTGACTTCGGTCGGCCGCTAGCGATTTCGTTCGCGCTTCAAGGTCCGAAGGATCTGGCGAAGACGTTGCGGCGAGGGGTTCCGCGCGACGAGCCGTCCGTCTGGGCCGAGAACGAGCCAGGTCGGCGTCGCTTGGATTCGACAGCTGAGCGCGATGTCCGACAGCAGTCCGTTCTGGGATGGGAACACCCGGTCGCCGGCTGGGGGGCCTTCTGGCGAGATCGGCAGCGCGCGCTCGGTGAAGGTCCAGAGTCGATTCGTCGCGATGTCTTCGGCGCGCAGCGCCGACAGAATCGTCCGTCGACGCGAGTCCTCCTGAGGCCCGGCGAGGAACAGCAGGATGGCGGGCTCGCCGCGGAGATCTCGCACGCGGTGCGTCTGATCCGAGCGATCGCGTAGGAGGGGGAGCTCCGGGAGTTGTTCTCCGACCGCCGGAGCCTTGGTCTGGAGCCGTGCGAGTCCCAGCTCGGCCCAGTCGGCATAGCGCGTGGCGGGGCAGCGGACCTTGACCTCCCGATAGAGCTGGCGGGCATCGAGGGTGCGTCCTGCCGACTCGGCGGCTTGCGCGAGGCCGACTGTAGCGAAACCGAAGAGGTCCAATCCCCAAGGTGCGTCCCGATCGCTCCGTCGTCGGATCTCTTCGAACTCCGCAGCCGCATCGTCGACTCGGCGGGTGCGAAGCGCCTCGGCACCGAGAGTGAAGCGGGCCTTCAGAACGATCCGGTGGGAGGGCTTCTGCGAGGCCTCGTCACTGCGGAGGAACTCGGAGAGAAGCCGGTAGCGTTGCCCGCTGCGCGGCTCGGCGTCCAGCTTCTCGCGCAGTGTCAGCCATCGTTCCTCGAGGGATGGCGGCTCGTCCTGGCCCGGCACGTCAGCAGACAGGAGTGCCGCCAGCAGCAGGGTCCACGCGGGCTCGAAGGCGCACTTGTGGTGTGCAGTCATCGGCGTTCCAGGAGCATTCGGAAGGGCTTGAACTGGGCTTCGAGCTGGGACCAACTCGCGTCGGGGTCCAGGTCCCAATCGGTCTCCGGCTCGAGCGATCGAGCGAGTTCGATCAGCATTGTTCGTTCGAAGGCCCAGCGAGATTGGTCGGGAAGCTGGTAGCGCTCACGAAGATCGATCCGTCGGTCGGTGCCGGCGAGCCATATGCCCTCGGCCAGGTCGGCGAGCTCCGCGGTCGGGCGAATGAGGATGGCGCCGACAAGTGCCGCGGTCCGGGCTCTGACCGGTCGCGATGGGTCCAGCGCAGTGTCGACCAGGAGAGGACGGTCGGACTCTTCGCCGCAGTGTGCGAGCGCGAGCCCGGCTTCGGTCGCGATTCGAACGTCTGGATCGGACAGTCTGGAGCGCAGTTCCCTGCGCGCCTCCTCGCCGCCTAGCGCGCCCAGGGTCGCGACGATCGCCTGTGAGCCGTCCGTGCCGGGGAGTCGATGCAGTGCGTCGATCAGTTCGGTCACCGCAGAATCTCCGGACTCGCGAACTCTCTGGATGTGTTCAGGCCAGTCCGCAGGCTTGGCAAGAGCGAGAGCGATCGCCGCGCTCTGGTCGGTCACCCAGCCACTCGCGCGAAGCTCGGGAGCCTCCGATGCCTCGCGTGCTCTGGGCGTCGCTTCGTTGGCGGTCTGACCTGGCTCGAGAGAATCCGCGGTGACGAAGGTCAGGGCGAGAGTCGAGGCAAGCCCGACAGAGGTCGCGAGGCGGCGAGGCACGCCGCCAGTCTAGCAAGACCTCGGGGGAGCGTTGTCGACCAGCCGCGCCGTCGGCCGGTCGATTGGCTCAAGCAGTCAGGGCGCCTTCCGGGAGTGCGGTCCCGAGGCGCTTCCTCGGATCACTCGGCTGGAGCTTCTTCGACCTGCGCAGCGGCCTTCTTGCGACGGTAGTAGCCGAGGCCAACCGCGCCGGAGCCGAAGAGCAGCATCGTGGCCGGCTCGGGGACCGGCGCGCCTGGCGGGGTTCCACCACCGCCGCCTCCGCCACCACCGTTGGTGCCGGAGCCCGCGCCGCCGGCGCCAGCTGCGCCACCGGTGTTCCCGCTGCCACCGCCGCCCGGGAGGCCGCCAGTTGTTCCACCACCGCCCAGCGGATCGCCGCCACCGGTTGGGTCACCGGCTCCTGGATCGCCTGGTTCGAAGACGCCTCCATCACCCGGGTTGATCGGGGACTGAGGTCCTTCACTCGACGACGGAAGTTCGAAGGTCGCGTTATCTGTGCAGGCAGTGAGGCCAAGCACGAGCAGGGTGAAGAGAGTGGGACGGAGCATGTCGTTCAGTTGAGGTCGGTTGGTCGGCGAAGTTGCCTCGAACGACCAGGGGGGTCCTGAAGGCTTGCACAGAGGGACTGCGCGGGCTTCTACCTCCCGGTCGGAGAAGAGTAACCTCTGCGGGCTTTTCCGGAGGCAATCACGAACGAGATCGTCGCGGTTGTCTCGATCCGAGCCATGCCAACGGGAGTTTCGACAAGTCCAAAAATCGACCGGGGTCTGTTCGAGAACTGTGGAGAACTTCGTTGCTCTCCGTTCCCCCGGGACACCGACACTTGGGTCGGTTTTTCCTATCGACGAAGTAGGTCTCGATAGGCACGAAGTCGCCGGTCGCCGTAGGCGACCAGGACGGTTCCGTCGCCGAGGACCGTCGCTGGAGCGATGGCCGGGCGGTCCCCACGGAGCTCGAAGATGGTTTCCAGCGGCTCCTCGGTCATGACCAGGACGCGTCCGTCGCCCAAGGGAGCGAAGACGTGACCATTCGACACGTGAACCGCTCCCGGGAAACCGGAGTCGCATTGGATCTGTTGGTCGAGGCGGCCATCGTCCGTCGAGAGGATCTGCAGGGTGCGATCGTCTGGGAGGTAGAGCTTCGACCGGGAGAAGTCCGGAGCGACGGTCAGATTGCCGTGCTGAACGCTCCGCCAGCGGACCGTTCCATCGCCGATGTCGACGAGAGCGACGGTCCCGTCTTCCGCCGCGATGGCCGCGTCCGATCCGTGAAGGATCGGTCGAGCCACGACGCCGCGACCGACGGTCGATCGCCAGGCCTCACGGCCGTTTCGGGCGACGAACGCGATGGCCTCACCGTCTTCGGTGACCGCGAGTACGTTCGAGTCGATCACCAGCAGGTCGGCTCGGACGCTCGACGGCAGATTCTCTCGCCAGCTGACCTGCCCGTTGCTGCGGTCGATACCGATGATTTCGGCGTCTACGGTCGCAAGCACGAGAAGCGACCCGACCTGGACCACGGCACTCTCGGTCGGCAGTTTGCCGACTTCCCAGATCGAATCGCCCGACTCGAGACTGAGGCACCGGAGCTTGCCGTCCACTGAGCCGACGATGACCCGGCGGTCGGTCGTCAGGAGCGGGGTGGTGAGGAGTCCGGAGATGTCGTCGAACTGACGTGACCAGACGCGGGAGCCGTCGTTGGTGCGAAGCACCGTGACCGACCCGCTTCGGTCGGAGAACAGCACGCGGTCACCGAGCACGATCATCGGTCGGTCGATCGTGCCGTTCGTTTCGAAGGTCCAGTCCGGGGCCCGGGCGAGAGTCATCTCGACCGACGACGAGCGGACCTCATCGATGCGGATCGAGCGACCTTCGAAACGCTCGAGTTCGAGGCGGACCGAGAACGGTTGGCCTCGGCGGTAGCGGATGACCAGTGGGGTCACGCCTAGCTCATTCTGGCCGGAGAACACCGACGCACCGATCGGCGTCGAACGGATCGTCAGCGGAAGCTCGACGAACTCCTCGAACGGGATGTGCGGGTGCAGCGCTTGCAGCTCGTCGAGCCGAGCGCTGGCCGTGGTCTGGCTTCCTGCGACCGTCGCCTCCTCGATGGTCCGCAGTCGGGCGAGGATGCCGTCCAGACGGGCGACCGTGGCGCGGAACTCGGCCTTCAGGTCGTCGTCCTCCGGATGACGTCGTGCGAGCTCGTCGAAGGCCTCGCGGGCGGCTGCGAACTCGTAGGACTCCTCGTGCTCGATTGCGCGACGGTAGAGGGGGGTCAGCTGCTCGGTCAGCTTGAGGCTCTGAGCCGAGCTCCGGTAGTCGGCCGTGAGTCGTTCGATCTCTTCGAAGAAGAGAGCCATCCGTCGCCACTTCGCCGCCTTGGACTCGTAGTCGTTGCCGAGGGCCGAGGCCAGTCGCTCGTCATCGGCGATGCTCGCGAGAGTCGCGACGGTGACCGCTTCCGGCGGCCGGAAGGACTCCTCGAGCGCAGCGAGGATCGCGAGCTGCTCGTCGTCGTCTTGTTGAGCGTGTGGAGCTGGCGGGACTTGATCTCGCAGTTCGTCGACGACTGTCTCAGCACGTTCGGTGAACTCGCTCACCGTGCGCGTGATCTGAGCGTCGATTCGTGCGACGTCGACACCTTCCGCCGACTGCGAGTGGAACAGGTCCAGCGCGGATTGCAGCTCGCCGCGCGCAAACGCGGCATCGGCTTTCTCGCGGATCTTGTCGGCGCGGGCCTCGGCCTGCGCCCGCATCTGCGTCCGCTGTCGTTTCGTGGCCTGTGCGAGTGCGCCTCGCGCACGAGCGAGCTCGGGCGAGTCGGGGTCGAGGCTGCGCTCCGCGATCCGGAGGACCGCCGTCGCTTCGTCGACTTTGTTCTGGCCGGCGAGAGTGACCACTTCATCGATCAGCCCCGGGTTGCTCCCACCGGCGCCTCCAGATGAGAGCATCACGAAGCCGGCTGCGCCGACGCCGAGCACGACGGCGGCCGCGATGCCGAGTCGGATCCGCTGGGAGGTCTGTCCTTTCTGAAGCTTCTGTCGGAGCTTCTGGATGTCTTTTCGGCGGTAGTCGATGCGCAGGATCTGGTCGTAGAGACCGAGGATCTTCTGCTTGTCCTTCTCCGGCGAGAGCTCCTCGGTCAGCTCGAGAAGCGCTTCGATGGCTTCGTCCGGCTGCTCCTGCTTCTGCAGGATGCGGGCCATACGAGGTCGGGTCTGATCCCGTCGCCCGTGGTCTTCCTCGATGCCGCCCAGCTCGTCGAGGGCTTCGTTCAGTTCGCCGCTGTTGAACAGCGCGTCGGCCAGCTCGAACCGCATGTCGACGAGCTCGGTGCGGTCTCCGTAGCGGTCGAGCGTGTCGACGAGGTGACGCAGTGCGTCGATCGAACGCGGATCGGAGTTACGGGCTTCGCGGGCGAGAGCGGTCGCCTGTTCCGGGTCACCGGATTCCTGGGACGCATCGATCAGGATCTGGCTGGCGATGCGGCTTCGACCGCAGTGGTTGAGTAGTTCCGCGGCGTCGATTCGGAGGCCGATCTCCATCGGCGGAGTCCGAGTCAGGAGGGCGTCGAGGATCGCTGCAGCGCGCTTGGGCTCGCTGTTGCGGATCAGTTCCTCAGCGAACTCGAGCACGTCCTCGCTGTGTGCGAACGCGAGGCGGTCGCACTCGAGGAGCTCGCGGACTCGGACGCAGCACTCGAACAGCTCGATGAGCGTCGTGTCCGCGATGTCGCGGACACTGCGGCGCCCGTTCGCTGCCGAGAGGACGCGGGAGTCGTCCGCATCGAGGGTCTCGTCCTCGAGATCGTTCTCGTTGGTCAGAACGACGACTTCGTCGAGGCTTCCGACCGTTTCGAAGACGCGTTCCCACTCGTCACTGCGGCGAGCGACTTCCAGCAGGATGCCATTGACCTCGAACTCCGGGGCTGCTTCGACGCGCTCTCGGAGCACCGGATCGGCGACCTCGCCGCGGTAGAACTCGAAGGTGCCTTGGCGCCAGGTGAACAGGGAGAACAGGTCTTCCTGCAGCTGGTTGCTGACGACGTCGTCGATGTGGCTCTCGGCGACCGCTCCGCGGGCGATCAGGAGTTCGCCCAGGGGCTGGCGGGTCTGCTTCTGCTCCAGCAGCGCGTGGCGCAGGTCGTCGACCGTGACCAGTCCGGCGCGGACGAGGCGCTGACCGAGGCGCATGGACTCGACGCGAGGTGGCAGCACGCAGCGGACCAGGCCATCGCGGAAGTAGACCTCGCGGCGCTCCAACGTCGTGGAGAGGTAGAGTAGGCCCTCCATCTTCGACATCGCCAGAGTCTGGAAGATGTCGGCGAGGTTGATCTTGTCCAGATCCCCGCGCATCGTGACTTCGGCCGGAGCCGAGTCTTGCGCGTGATCGGACGGGTCGCGTCCGTCGTCGCTGGTCAGTTCTGGCGGATGGTCCCGTCGGCTCATCTTGAGGCTATCTCCCAAATGGACCGCTCCCGAACTCGGTCGACACCTTCACGCGTCGGGCTCTCCCCGTGGAGTCGCCTGCGTGGGTCCTTCCGAGCCGGTGTGGTCTGTATGGCATCTATCGGCCCGGTCGGTGCCACGGCTTCACTCGGAGCGCAGATCGAGCCCGAAGTCCGACTGATTGGTCTCGACCCGAGAGGAGAGGACGCCGATGTCTACGAGCGGCTCCGGGCGGACCTGGAGCTCGACCGGCCTCAGAAATGGCCGGTCGGATTCGAGTTCGTGCGGCGGCTCGGGCCGGTCGCCGCGCCCTTTCTCGAGCGGATCGTCCGCGATCGCGGGGATGCACAGGTCTACCTGCACCTCGATGCGGCTCGAGTCCTGGCTTCGGCGGTCGTCGAGCCGAGGCAGTGGCTCAACTTCGAGTCACGTTACGAGGACAAGGATGCGTTGCGGGCACGTTTCGTGGCCTTCACTTCGCTCGCACTTCTCCGCGAGCTGCACGGCCCGGCCGAGGATCGGCTGCTCGATTTTGCCCGTGGGCGGGTGAGGGGGCCGGACGTCGAGCCGCTGGAGCGTGCCGCGGCCTGTGCGGCCCTGGCGCGGTTCGAGGAGCCGCGAGTGGCGCAGGAGCTGTCGGTGGACGATCCGATGTTCCGCGTCGCGGCGGAGGAGCCCGGGTTGGCGGCCTTGGCCTTCCGACTCCTGGGTGGTGCCGCGAATCGGCGCGTGCGCGAATGGACCCAGTCCGGCGTCGACGATCGCTTCACTGCCCTCGTTCTCCGGGGGTTCTTCCTCTCCGACTACGCGCCGCGCGCGGACAGCGCAGATGACCTCGAGCGCATCGTCTACGCGGTCGGCCAGCGGCGAGATCAGCGGCTGCGGGAGGCCGCAGCGCTGCATCTCGCGCGCAGTGAGGATGCCGTCCGTTGGATCGACGTGCTTCCGGACGAAGTGTTCGAACGATTGGTCCGAGAGTTCGATCTCTCGGTTGCGCTCGCCTGCGGCGAAGAATTCCGGCGCGAACTCTTCGATCGTGGGGCCTTCGAGGACAGCGCCCTGCTGACCGCCGATCAACGGACGCGATCGAATGCCGCCTTTGCGGCCGTTGCGAATCCCGAGGAGCTTCGGGAGCGTGTCCGGACCGCCGACCCCGAGATCGGCAGTCTGTTGTGTCTGGTGGTCGCGCAGCGGGTTCTCGACGGACAGGGAGGAGTTGAACTCGTCCGGGCGCTGCCATCTCGACCCGAGAGGTTTCTGGCGCGCGCTGCGCTCGGCTCGGAGCCGCTGGGGCCGATCGATCTCGAGTCGTTGCCTAGCTCGCTGCGTCCGGCAGCCCGGGTTGCTGCGCGCGGTGGGTTGACCGAAGCCGCACTCCGGCGCGTCCTCGCCGACGAGTTGTGGCAGCGAGGAGCGGCGATGAAGCGTACCCGCTGGAACGCCGAGTCGCTTCTGGTCCGCGACGCGTTGCTCGCCGGGTCGGAGTTCGGAGACGTCTTCGACCTCGAGTTCGACGAGCGCATCGCTCCGCCGAGCGGCCTTTCGATCGAGGACCCGGCGTTTCGGGTCACGGTCGCTCTCTACCCGGCTCTCAGTGAGCCAGAGCGCTCGCCAATTCGCTGAGTCTGCGAGCGGATTGGAGTGGGCCGAGGCTGATGCGGATGGTTCCGGCGTCGTCCGTGTCGAGCGCACGGTGGATCCACGGAGCGCAGTGGAAGCCGGTCCGCAGGTGTAGACCGATGCCGGTGGCCAACATGCTCGCCTCCATCGGGTCGAGGGAGGGCAAGCTGAAGCTGAGCACGGGAATGCGTCGCCCGGTCGGTGTGATCACCCGAGCGTTCGAGCAATGATCGCGTAGATCGCGACCGAATTGGTCGAGATCCGCGATGATCTCGGCATTGGTCCGTCGCTCGTGGGTTCGGGACCAATCGAGGGCGGCGCCCAGCGCCAGGATCGCGGGTGTGTTTGGCGTACCCGATTCGAACAGAGCCGGCCACTGAGCCGGGTGGGTCTCGAGCGCGACCGAGGATCCGCTGCCTCCGGGTTTGGGAGGAGAGAGTTCTTCGGAGAAGTCCGAGCGAGATGCGATCAGCCCGAGACCCGGTGGGCCGAGCAGCGATTTGTGTGCGGAGGCGACCAGGAAGTCGGGGCCATCGGGCGAGTCCAGGCGCGGGACGTCGATCTGTCCGAGTGTCTGCGACGCGTCGAGAATCGATACGACGCCCAACGCACGTGCACGTTCGAAGGCCGGAGTGAGTTCTTGGACCGCGCCGGTGACGTTGCTGGCGTGGTTCACGACCAGCAGTCGACTCGGCCGCGATTCGAGGTTGCGCACCAGGTCGGCTGGGTCGACGCGTCCAGTCGCGTCGCAGGCCGTGACGGTGAGTTCTCGGCCCGAAGCCAGGAGCGGTCGAGCGACCGAGGAGTGTTCGATCTGGGTCGTGACGACGTGGTGTCCGCTGCGAAGCAGGGCTTCGAACAAGAGGTGGAGAGACTCGGTCGCTCCCGAGGTGAACGCCACCCGCTCGGCCGTCGTTCCGAGACGCCCGGCGAGTTGCTGACGGACACCGTGAACTTCACTTCGGACCTGCGCGGATAGGTCTGACTCGCCCCGGTCGGCCGACACGCCGAGTTCGGTGAACCAGCGGGTCAGGGCGTCGAGGACCGGCTGTGGCTTCGGCCAACTCGTCGCAGCGTGGTCGAGGTAGTCGTCCGGATGCATCGGGGTGCTTGCGGCGTCAGGAGCCGACGTAGCGATCGTAGAGGCTCTTTGCGCGCAGGGGGTCGTTCGTTCCGACGATCAGGGCTCGCCCGTCGGCGAAGAGCGAGACGCGGGTTGCCGACGCGTTCTCCGGGCGGAACCGAAGGAAGTTCGGCTGGGCTTCCACCTCGAGGCCGGCCTTCGCCAACCGGCCAGCGACCGCAGCCAGGTCGAGTTCGCGTTCGGTTTCCGGTCGGACTTGCACCGCGTTCCGGCCGCAGAGGGTCGTAAGCGGGGGGCGTGCATGGCCGAGACTCGGATACTCCGCCGTGCCGCAGGAGCGGCAGCTTGGTCGAGCCGTCGCGTCCGCCATCAGCAGGTCGAAGCGTCCTTCCCACAGGTCCGCCACGAACAGGCCGCTGGTGACGGCGGCGTCGCGTCCGCCCAGCAGCTTCAGCGCCTGAGTGGTCTGGAACGCCGTGGCGAGCGCGATCGCAGGTTCGAGCACGCCGACAGTCTCGCAGGTGTCCTGGTCGTTGGTCGGAACGTCCTCGAGCAGGCAGCGGAAACAGGGGCCAGAACCCGGACGGATGACCATCGCGCGGGCCTCCGCGCCGACGGCGGCAGCGTGCACGAACGGAATGCCCTGGCGCAGCGCGAGATCGTTGAGGAGGAGGCGGGTGTGGAAGTTGTCCGTGCCGTCGAGCACCAGATCCGGGGACCAGTCCGGGTCAGTCATCAGCCGGTTCCAGGTCGACTCGTCGAAGTCCGCGAGCTCGGTGCGGAGTTCGGTTGCGCTCTCGAGTCGATCGAGCGCGCGTCGCGCGGCATCCACCTTCGGTCGGCCGGTCCGTGCGTCGTCGGCGTCGAACAGGGACTGTCGTTGAAGGTTCGACCAATCGACGACGTCGCGGTCGACCAAGATCAGCCGTCCGATGCCTGCGCGGACGAGGGTGTCCGCGGAGTGGGTGCCGAGGGCGCCGATTCCGACGATCAGCGCCGTGGAGTGGGCGAGGCGGTCCTGTGCCTCTGCTCCGAATGGTTGAAACCGGACCTGGCGAGAGTGTCGCTCGAAGTCCGGCTCGGACCCCGATCCGGTTTCATGACCGCCTGCGTGGTCCCGAGTCGTTGTCGCCCCTCGGGCTCAGCCCTTGGCGAAGTAGTCCGCGTTCAGCTTCACGAACTCGGTCCACTCGGCCGGCAGGTCTTCTTCAGCGAAGATCGCCGTCACCGGGCACGCGTCGACGCACAGCGTGCAGTCGATGCAGTCGGCCGGGTTGATGAAGAGCATCTTGTCGTCGTCACCACCGTGGATGCAGTCAACGGGGCAGACATCGACACATGCCTTGTCCTTGACGTCGATACACGGCTGAGCGATCACGTGGGTCATCGCGGGCTTGGTCTCCGGAGTAGAGGAAGGGAGAAAGGAACCGGGCGGGACGCACGATGCGCCCGCTGCCCGCAGTTTGGGACGTTGTGGCGTTCGAGGCCAGAGCGCGACGGAAATACGTTCCGGCGCTCGGACTCCGAAGGCCCGGGAAGGTGGATGCGAGAGAAGGGACTCGAACCCTTACAGGATTGCTCCCACTGGGACCTAAACCCAGCGCGTCTACCAATTCCGCCACTCTCGCGGGCGTAGGGCGCGGATTCGAGGCGCCCGGCCGTGCAGGCTAGCAGTCGCCCCGCGCCAGGGAAGTGTGCGCTTGGCGATCCGGTCGATCGGGCCGTCCCGATTCGATCATTGGTCCTGCACGCGGACCGCGACGACGCTCAACAGATCCTTGATGCGGTGCTCGATG